>NZIP01000054.1 GCA_002691645.1 Flavobacteriaceae bacterium | reverse complement strand
TGACTTCTGAAGATAATGAGCTCCAAAGAGAAATTGTTTTGACGAATCAAGAAGGTAAACTTTGCTACGTCACATGCTATGAATACTTTGTTGATATGAACATTACATTGACAGAAACAGAAAAAGGAATTTGTGATATGGCACTAGAGGCAGTTCTAGCTCAATGGAAGAATGTAAAGTCTATTCAAACCTTAAGAGAGTATTTTCTTCAAAGACAGGGACTACTTCAGAGTACAGATTCGGAGTATATTTTGAGAGTTAATGAAGAAACTAGAGACATTTTATTGAAATTTATAATATGGAACTTGTCACTTATAAAAACTAGTCACATGGATAAGCCCCTTACAATACATTGGAAATATTAATGGAAAGAAATTTAACTACTCTAAATAATGCCACTACCTATGAAAGGGAATTAACATGGTTGGATAATCTTATTTCTGAAAGACTGGAATGTTATTTTTCGGGCGAGAAATTGAAAGAAACATTTTTAGAACCACCAAAAATTAATCCAAATGAAAGTGTTTATTCGGCTTGGTTATACAAAAATGACTTTGATCCTTTTCATAGATTGGTCATAGTTTCTGCATTAACAGTGACCTACTCTTCTAGCACATTTGATAGATTTTTGATTAAAAATAAAGGTTTAGATAAACGCTTTACTGAATTTGGAGGATATTTTGACTCAAAATTATCCAAGTTTGTTCCGACGTTCGAAACATTATTATTTTTATTCAACGGAGTAAAGCATTCATCTAAATTTCTCATTAGAAATATTTTGGATAAAAACAATATTTTGATTGCTAAAAACATTCTCACAATACAGAATTTTGAAAGCACCAAATCATTTTTGTCTTCATCACCGTCTTTAACAGATGAAACAATTCAATTATTGACAGTAGGCACAAAATTTAAGCCTCAATACAGCATCAATTTTCCAGCAAAACTTATTGAGACAGAAATGAATTGGGATGATTTGGTATTAAATGAATCTTTGTTGAATGAAATTGAAAATATTTGTATCTGGCTGAAACATAGTAATCAAATTGACAATGATCCTAATTTGAGAAAAAAATTTAACAAAGGCTATAAGTGCCTGTTTTATGGACCCCCTGGAACAGGAAAAACCCTCACAGCATCCCTTTTAGGGAAGCGAAATGGTTTAGAGGTTTACAGAATTGATTTGTCTCAAATCATCTCTAAATATGTAGGTGAAACCGAAAAGAATTTAGCTCAAATATTTGACCTAGCAGAAAATAAAGATTGGATTTTATTCTTTGATGAGGCTGAATCTCTTTTTTCTAAACGAACAGATGTTTCTGACTCCAAGGATAAGTTTTCCAACCAATTAACCTCTTATCTGCTACAAAGAATTGAAGATTTTAATGGCTTAGTTGTTTTAGCAACGAATTTGAAACCCAATATTGATAACGCATTTTCTAGAAGAATTCAATCAATTTTACACTTTGATTTACCCGATTTTAATGAAAGAAAGTTAATATGGAAAAATAGTCTTTTAGGAATTTTTGAAATCGAAGATGAAGTAATAAACCGATTAGCTAAAAATTACAAAATAGGAGGAGGAAGTATAAAAAATGTTGTTAACTATTCTTGGCTTTTATCAAAGAGAATGGACCAAATACCTTCAGAGCAAGAGTTCGTAATGGGTATTAAAAAAGAATTAATGAAAGAAGGCAAGTTGATATAACTTTAGAAAAAAGCAAAAAATGTTTTCCAAAATTATTATAGTAACTCGACAATTAATTTCAAATAAAAAAGTTCAGTATACTAATTATCTTGACTTTTTCATTTACTTCATAATAATTCTTACTGTGATTGATCATGCGTTACAAACATTGGATAGCATGAAAGAATATCACGATTTACTTGAAAGGTTAGAAATAATTTCGATAGTAATTTTTTCTATTGAATATCTCATTAGGTTCATAGCTAATCCCAATAAGGTGAAGTATTTGTTTTCTTTCTGGTCAATAATTGATTTAGTTGCATTAGCACCTTTTTACCTAGGATTTCCTGTTGATCTAAGGGAAGTAAGGATTCTTAGATTAATTCAATTAATGAAGTATGACTCTGCATATAAAAATATTATTATAGCATTTAAGAAAATTCAAAGAGAGTTATTAATTTTTTCTTTGCTCACTATTTTCCTGCTTTATGTTGCAGCTGTTGGTATTTATCACTTTGAAAATCCTGCACAACCAGAGGTGTTTAAAGATATTTTTCATTCAATGTGGTGGTCGGTTGCAACCTTAACAACAGTTGGTTATGGCGATATGTATCCTATAACTGATGGAGGAAAGTTTTTTTCAAGTATGATTATTTTTATAAGTCTTGGAATTGTGGCTGTTCCAGCTGGATTAATTGCTAGTTCTTTTATTGATGCTATAAAAAATAAGTCTAATAAATAAAGTGAAAACTAGTTTTTTAGTTCAGTTTTTTGCAAAAAGAAAATTCCTAAACTGAAAAGGAGCATAAGACTAGCGGGTAAAAATTTAATCGCTTCATCGTTGACCTTAAAGTGCATACTGATGGCACCTAACATCAGAACAGCCATTAAGAGAGCTGCAGGAATGATTAATTTGTGTTTAATTAGACCGACCAAAAGGCCGATAGCCGCTAAAACTTTTAATGCGCCAATTATGTAGACATAATTTTCATCCAACCCATAGACGGCGAATTCATCAATCATATTTGAAGCATCACCCCCTCTATACATGGTGGGTTTGTTAAAACGAAAAAACCATACGTTGAGAACAATTAGAGAAACTGTGGCTGATAATAGAGGTTTTAAAAACTTCATTCGGTTAATTTTTACAACTCTTAAGATACATAAAATAAGGGGATTTTTTTGTTTTTTCACTTAGAACGACAACCCAAGGGGTGTATATTTCAACTCTGAACTACTTCAAAGAATTTACATGTCAGCTTTTTTTAAGTTTTCTTTCTTTGGACTGTATTTTTGATAAAATACCACATAAAATTGTTGACGATTTATTGTGTGTGGTGTAGTTAGAGGTATGCAAGAGGTTTCTTATCTGATTGTAAAACCTAGTCTAATTTAAAAAGGGAAAAATCATTAGATTAGAGGAGATGAATACATTAAAAATCATACGGATTGTTGGAGGTGTGGTATTCGCTAGCGCTGCTGTCTATTTTTTTATAGAAAAAGAATACACTGAAGCCGCTATTCAAACTGCTTTATTCTTATTTCTCTCTATGATTCCGCTAGTATCTAACAAAGAAAATGAATAATAAATTCAAGGGCATAAAGAAGTTTGTTTTTGAAACTTCTGTAATTATTATCGGTATTTCTATTTCATTTTGGCTGAGCAATCTGCAAGCAAAATCGGACGATTACAACATG
This sequence comes from Flavobacteriaceae bacterium, assembly GCA_002691645.1. Lineage (GTDB taxonomy): Bacteria > Bacteroidota > Bacteroidia > Flavobacteriales > Flavobacteriaceae > UBA3478. The sequence goes on along the minus strand of NZIP01000054.1, from coordinate 6,447 downwards.
GAAGTTGAGATACTCGAAGCCATAGAAGTCAATATCGATGAGATTCAAAAGTATTTAGACAATAGACGTGAGACCTTAGATGCTGACAATCACCTTATGGATTACCTCTCTATCCATTGGGATGATTTAAATCTTGATTCAATTGTTGAGGTTTTACAATACGGCACACACATGAAAGCTTTTCACAACGTTTTTTTAGATTATAGGGAGTTTCATCCACCAGTTTCAGAAATCACCTCTATCATTGGCGACGGTTCCATATCACTCATTTCTAATCGGGATATTAAAATTCAATTGATTTCTTTGATCGACAACAGTTATGATTTTGTAAATCAAAACGTCAATAGTGAAATTGAATTGCAACAATCATTCAGAAATCAATTGGTGCAAGAAGACAGTTACGACATTTCAAGAATATTAGAAACCACTCAAAATGAAATGGCGCAAAGAGTTTCGGGAGAAGTTGACAATAGAGAAAAAATCCTTGCTGAGCTCAAGGCAATCACAAAATTAAGAGCGGCAAAAAACTACCTTAATCTCAAAATTAGACAGCGATTTTGGGTGATGTTGTTTTACAATAATTTTGAGCGCAGTCTAAATACTTTAGACGAAATGGTTGATAAAGAATTAAAATCCATCCGATGAAAAAGACTTTAATTCTAATTGCAATTGTTTTTACAAGTTGCTCAAAGGAGGATTGCACTAAAACGGTGAATCTCCCGGTTTGGGACCCCATTGAAATGACCTTTGTCGATAATTTTCAAGAAGTGCCTTGTGATTTGGGCGAACCCGTTGACCAGCCTGTGTCGATTCTATAATCCAAATTATGAGCCTTAGAGCTTTGGTTTAGTGTTGAGTAAAGTTGTGTCTCAAATCTAATAAAGCGTTGTTTTTTAACGACTTAAATTATATTTTGTATATTGAAAGGACCTAAGAGAGGGAAGCTCACTATATACTAGGAGTTATACGTTTTAAATCTTTGGATAGATTCATAATTATTCCCTCATCTTTTCAGTTTAGACTAGAGGCTATTGTTTTGAGCAAATAATAGCCTCTTTTTTTAGCTCTTTCGTTTAAAGAAGTTTTTCTTCCATAGTAATCTCAATAAAAAGACGAATAGAAACAAAAAAAACCAAAACCCCATAAAATTGAAAAGTGCAAGGCTTACATCTGCACTACTGAATCTTCCTGAGGTAATGATGACAAGAGCTGTCCATAGTGAAGCAATCGCCAAAATGAATAAAAACAAAGATAAATACCTGTTCATTTTCTAAAGATAAAAAACCAGATGCAATTCAAAATCTGACCCAATTCGAAGTTTTTTTATTCGCAATTATTTTGATAAATGTGTTGAATTCAAATCGAAAGAATAACTCAGTCTTAAGTATCAAAGGCAATGTTATAGAAAACACTAGGAATACTATTTAAAGCCACTCAGTAGCCTATGTTTTAGGGTTTAAGAATCTACTTTTGTGTTTGACTAGATAGGTAATGGAGTAACCCGTTTGTAAAGATATGTTGTCATAGGTTTCATTTTTTATGAGCATTTCATAAACTCTTTGCTCTCGCTGTTGTTTGATGTATTTGGCAGGTTTAAACTCTTTGCTCAAGCTGTTTATCTCATGATAATCTAACTTAAATTTGTCTTGAAGAATTTCTAAGGTAACCACCCTTAAATTTTTATTGATGTATTTTTTAATACTTAAAATGACTTCCTGATTTGAGGGAGTTCTCGCTCTGTTATTGTATATAAAGAATAAGACAATGGCAATCAAAATAAGAATTAAAACATACTCAACTGAGCTGTTCTTTTTTTGATTAAAACTTGACAGGTTATTTATAAATCCTGTGGTCTGAAATTTACTCACATTCTCGATTTCATAAACTCCGTGAATACTTCCAAATGATATGTTGTCATTAGATTTATAGAAGGCCCCTCTGTTAAACTCGTCGACAATGATGTTGTTATAAACTTTCATTGAAGACTTATCAAATAAACTTAAGCCATTATTTCCAGAGATAAATAAGGTTTCTCCTATGTCAGCTATAGTATGAGTTGAATTGTCAAGTGGATGAGAATTAACAACTTCAAGTCCTTCGTAATTTCTTTCAAGTTTTATTAATGTATTATCCTTGGTAATGGCGTAGAAAAAAGATCCGTCTAATGAACACTCTAAAATATCGGTAATATTTTCTGCAATGTCTTCATCCAATATTTCAGTGGAATATTCCTCTAAATCAAGAGAAAAATAGTTATCATCGTCAATGAAGTGAAACTGATTAGAGCTATTCATTCTTGCATAAATCTTATTTCGTATAGGAATAACATTTTTTTTAGAAGAATAAATTAGTCTGAAATTATTTGATTTTAAATCAAATAGATATATGCCTTTATCTCCAGCTAACGAGCTGGTTTTTTTCCCAGAAATTAATAGAAAATTTGAGTTGCCGAGATTAAAAATATTTGAAATTCTGCCATAGGGAGCGTCAGAAATCTTCGAATTATTATTGTTGTATAGAATTTTCTCAACTCCGTTTTGATAGCTAATAAGGCCATTATAACAAACGAATGTTATGGAGTCAAATTCTCTTATTTGCCCATCGGTATAGCTTATGGATAATGCATGATCGTCAATATAGACAGCGCCATAAAATCCAATCGAATTTTTTGAAATTGACCTAACACTTCCTATTAGAGTAAATTTGTAGGGTTTATTTTCAAGAATAAAGAAAATGCCAAAATTTTATTGGCGGGGTATAATTTTATGACAGATGAATAGATAGCACTACTCACTAACACTTAAAATAAGTAGTTATGAGTAACATCACACTTAACAAAAGCAGAGTAACTAGAGGAGGATTTATAACACTGTATCTACGCATCAGAGGAGACAGAAGTAGCATTTCAGTGCCTCTCAATATTAAGCTAAAAGCAACCCAATGGAATGGAAGAGTAGTAAACCATTCTTACGCCTCAGATTTGAATAGGTGGATTAATGAAGAGAAAGCTAGTCTATGGGAGCTGGTATCCTTATATGAGATTAAGAATGAGATTAAGAAGCTTACTTATGCCCAACTTAGAGACCAAGCCAGAGGCCAACAGAAGAGCTATGCTGATATTTTAGAAGCTTACCTAGAAGAGAAAACTAAGGCTTATACTAGTGCCTTTAATAAGTACAAAGTGATAGTAGGAGCTACTGATATAACCAACGAGGGACTAAACACATTCATTAAGGGTTGTCAGCAATCCCCAGCAACTGTTAAAAGCTATATCAATGCAATTAAAGCAGTCCATTCAGACTTAGTAATATTAGGACACGCTGAGAAGATAGAGTACGACTTAGTAAAGGTAGTACAGAAATCAGTAAGGAATAGGGCAACGACTATAAGCGAAGTAGTAAGGTATGCAGAGGACGCTAACCCTAAGGACTATCATTACCACGCTGTAGCGATATTTAGCCTTCTGAATGGAGGATATTACTTAACGGATGTAGAGACGTTTAAATGAGAGGATTATCACGAGAGGAGTAAGACGGGTGTATTAATGCCAGTAGCTAAGGAGACGCTAGAGTTATATAGTACAATAGATTTAAGTAAGATATATCTCAAGTACTTTGCTAAGAAGACTGTGGGGTTTAAGAGACTTAGGAGACTATACGAGACAGTAGCTACTAATATGGATGTAGACTTTACTATAAGGAGGAGGCTATTAGGGCACGCTATAGGAGATGTTAGTAAGCATTACTATGATACACAAGCTAAGGAGTCTGAGAAGAAGCTTAGGGAAGCACAGAGAAAGGTGTTAAGGCACCTAAGAGCTAACTATTTATTAGAGTGTCTGGGTAAGCTTTATGCCCAACGATAAGCCGAGAGGCTTTATTTTACAAGGTTGTCTATTTCATAAGGTATTAAATCAAGTTTTTTTTGTTTCACTTTCGCGGTGCTGCATATATAACGAAATACAAGGGAGTAATTTTGCATTTTAAAACCGTCTTTTTTTCCACATATTTTGATAAGATTATAGTAACAAATCCCTAACCCTTTTTAGTGTCTTTCTTTTGATATTTAAATGAGTTTTTAATGTCTTCTCAAATTAGTATTAGGTTAGTTATTTGGGGGTCTTCGGACTCCCTTTTTTTTTCTATAAACTGCTTGTCGTGGATTTATAAATCACTATAATTTTTATCTTAGAGGTATGAAAAAAGTATTCCCAATTTTAATTTTTGTTTTTCTTGCTTCTTGTTCTAAAGGTTCAGACTGCAACTGAGGTATTGTAGAGGGGTCAAGAGTAGATTCTATAGACGACGGTACAACTGACGGTACAACTGAAAGTAAAGTGTATTATCTTGACATAGAAAACGAGTGTACGGGTAGTATTCTTACGGATATAGAAGTAACAAAAAGTGTTTATGACGAATATGGCACAAGCTCAGGAGAAAGAATATGTAATGTTAGCGGTAAGCAGTTGAACCAATTACGGTATTAGCTTATCCTTCTATTTTACTGATTTATACCCTTTTTTCACTTGTGCATATATAGAGGTAATTTTCGGGGTCTAAGTACATCTTAACCCTTATTTCTTCAATCTTTAAAAATCTTGATTATGTGTAGGCTCTAATTTGTGTTGTTACTTTTTAAATTCATTCAAAGTGAACAAAACATTGTATTTAAAGACTTCAGTGTCAAAGGGAGCAAACTCTAAAACAACCTAATTCTTACAGATAGTTATACTTATAATATTCAGCCTTAAATACTTGAGTATTTAGCTTTTAAATTGCTTACATTTTGAAGACAAATAATTATTTAAGAAGGTTGATTTAAACCCGAAAGATAGAAGAGTGCTATACCGCTTATATTATACTTGACTTAAAACAGAATTAAACCTCAGCTTCATTATTTATGGGTAGGTTAAAAAAAGGTCATCCTAGTTACTATATATATAGAGGGGGGGTAGCCGATTTTTACCACAACTTAATACTTTATTAAAAGACTTTACACTCGGTATTTAAGATTTTAATGATTTTGAAGAACGACATTAATCTACAAGAAGATAAATATCTGTATTGATTCAAATTAAGGCCAACGGAATTCTATTACAATTCTATCCTCATCGATGACATCAGAAAGAGTAATGATAGGCTTAAGAATTACAATGTTAAGGATTCAAGTAATACATAGAGAAATGAGAAAAAGGATAATAACAAAAGCAAAGAAAATAGTGCCAACAGTTGCACCAAAGAGAAGAAAAAGTACTCCGCAAAAGGCATCTACTTTTATGGAATAGGTTTTAAATATAAATATTGTTGTAAATTACCAAGAGCGAGTGATAATTACTTGTAGAATTATATGAAATTTTTAGAAAAATACTATCCTCTAATATTAGCTTTTTTTAGTTTTTTATACTCGGTATACCTCTGGTTTACTGGAAATGAACTTGAAGGAATATACGTTGGGCTTTGGCCAATAACAATCTTGGGCTTTGCAATTGCAATTAGACAAAGACGAAAAGATTCAAATTAGATTTTATGAATAATAAGTCAATGTTTATTATAGGAATTGTAATCTTTGTTATTTATAATTTCTTCTATTTTAAAATTGTTTTAAGACAAAAATGGGGAAGGAAAAAGGATAAATAACCGTCTAAATCATAGGCATATCATGTTCCTTTAATTCAGCCATATCAAGTCCTCTTAAATACGTTAGAGATATGATTACATTAGAATGACCCATAGCTGCTTTAAGCTTCTCAATAGAGCCTGTACGCTTATATACATCAATGGCTCCAGTATGTCTGAAAGAGTAAAGTGTTTGTCCTTTATCTAAAAGCTGCTTGATATCTTTTCATTCCGGGGTAATAAATATATTTTTAATGCCCACAATTCCAGTCGCAACCTTAACTTTTAAATAATATTAGTTAATGAAGAGAATTGGCACAAATTTTTAACTTTCAGTTGTTAATCTTAAATCAAAATAATATGAATGCAAAAGAACTTTCTCAAAAGGGTTATGACTTATTTAACGCCGGGGATATGGAATCTTTCTTTAATGATATAGTTGATGATAACATTACTTGGACATTTCCAGGTGATAAGCACCCTTTATCTGGGACTCACCAAGGAAAACAAGCTATGATGGAACAAATGTCTAAAATTCCAGGATTATGGGATAACTTTAAAGTAGAACCAGAATTTATGATAGCCGAAGGGAATAAAGTATTTACAAAAGTAAATGCAAAAGCAGATGGTATGGATACTATTTTTGGACATTACGCTGAATATAGCGAAGAAGGAAAATTAATTCATTTTATGACTTTTGACGATACCTTAAGTATGTTCAATGCAATGAAATAGTGCATTAAAACTTATTGAGCACGGCTATGATATCGTATGGCTCTCTAATGACTGGCAAGGTGCAGACTTTCTAGCAGTCAGAGAAGAAGAGACCTTA
>NZIP01000053.1 GCA_002691645.1 Flavobacteriaceae bacterium | reverse complement strand
CTTTTTGAAAGAAAATCTCAAATACTTCATTGAGGGAATTGTCATTTTTGCGAGTGTGCTGTTCTCTTTTTATATCGGAAACTTAAATGATAAGCAATCTAACATTAAAACAAAAAACATGTTTGTGTCTGATTTAATTGAATCCTTAAATGACGATGTAGAGCAAATTGACAACTTACTAGATGTCTTAAATGAATCTGAACAACTCATCAATTTACTTCAAAATGATATCGAGAGTGGACACCAACTGATGTCTGACCAAACAGTAATTGATAATTTGATTAAAGTTGAAGTTGGCTTTTCATTTTTTCCTAAAGATGGTGTGTATAATCAATTGATTTCAACTGGAGCTTTTGAACTGATTAACAGCATTGAACTCAAAAATATACTTTTAGAAATGTACGGTCATCAAAATGCAAGAAACTTCGCTACTTCAAATGAAATTGACCTTTTCAATTTAGATTTTCGAAAGATACCGTATGAAATGTTTCGTATTCGATTTGACTATGATATGCTCAATGGTGAGTTCTATGGTTCGAGAAGGTTAACCAATTTCAAATTTGACCGTAACTTTTACATCTCTAATAAGTTCTACGGTCTTTTATCTCAAGCTAAATTGTATTCAAACATGTACAAAAGGTTGCTTCGAGATATTCAAGAATCCTATAAAATGGCTATATCTCTAGCTAAGCAAGAGCTTGTAATGTAAGTTAAATATAAGACTACATATATGAAGAAAATAGGCATATTAGGAGGGATGAGCTCAGCCTCGACCACAGAGTACTATAAGATTATTAATAAACGGGTTCAAGAAAAGCTCGGCGGACATCATACGCCTGAACTGATAATTTACAGTGTGAATTTTGAAGTGATTACTGACTGTGTTAAAAATAACAAATGGGAATATGCAGGTCAATATTTAGCTGAGATTGCAAAGGCCTTGCAATATGCGGGAGCAGATGCCATTGCCCTTGCTACAAACACCTTACACAAGGTTCGCAATCATATTTTAAAAGAAATAGATGTACCATTTATTGATATTATCGATAGCATTTCAACAAAAATTATAAGTGATAAAAAAAATAAAATTGCAATTTTAGGGACTTATCCGACAATGACAGACCCTTTTTATATTGAGGCTTATCGTGAAAACAGCATTGAACTCTTAGCTCCTAAGGAGTCTGATAAGATAGAAATTAACCGAATTATTTTCGAAGAACTAACTTTTAATATAATCAAAGAATCTTCAAAGAAATTTTTTCTACAAGTATTAGAAGATTCTCTTGATAGAGGTGCTGAAGGTGTCATATTAGGGTGTACTGAACTTAAATTAATAATACAACAAGAAGATTTTAAAAAGCTATCCTTTTACGATTCATTACATTTACACTGTGAAGAAATTGTTCAAGTGGCTTGCTCCACTTAGATTCTAAAATATAATTATGAAGGTTTTTAAATGGATATTGGCTGTTAGTTTTATCCTCTTAGGTATTGCCTGTTTTGTTGTGGTTAACATAATGTATGGCCTTCAAAGCTTCATTGACACCCCTTATCTTATCATAGGGATCTTCTTTTTATTTACCAGCATCATTCTATTAGTTAATCTAAAGAAGAAATCCAAGTGACTTTAGATCAAGCTATATGCTTTTTTAAATAGCCCAATAACATTGCAATAGAGAAGAATAGCACACCACATACAAAGGCGATGCTTAAAACCATAGTTCCGAAAATATATATTATTGTTGAACTTTTCATATTTAAAGTTAAACAATAATTTTAAAGTTCCTAAAAATTTTTCAATTTACTTTTTAACTACAACAAAACACATCAATGAAAAAAAGTATTTTCGCATTAGCATTAGGATTGGTATTCATCGCTTGTGACAAAGAAGATGAGTATAATGGAATTGCATGGAATGAAGCCACAGACGGAGAATTGTCTGGGACTATGTCATCCCCCACACCCATTACATTAAGAAATGGTGACAATAGAATTATTGCAACCTCAACTCCTGCTAGTGGTGCACAGTGTACCACTTTCGAAGGAGGCACACCAGCTCCCGTCATCCCATTTTTTCCGAATCACGAATCATACACAGATTTAATTTCATTTACCTTAAGTGCTAATCAAAGACTTATAGGTATCAAGGTTGAAGCTTTAGAGGTTACTCCAGTTCATTCTGTAGATGACTTTCCTTGTGTGGGTCAATTAGATCTACAAATGGGGGCATTCACTGCAATTAATAATTCTAATCAAATCGATTGGAACTCTGAGAATGTGATTAATTTCATTTCATTACCAAATCAACATCCTTTAGTAGGTATGGGCTTTGCTAAAGCCGTTGGAGACGACTTATTGGCGAAATATCGTCAGGACTTTCCTCTTCCTGGTTATGAAGGTATCAATACACCGAGTTTAGATGTAACTGATGGAACTTACACATTCTGGTGGAAAGAGGGAGCCAATCAAGCGAGTTATACTCTAAATTTTATGGTTGAAGAAACTAATTAATTCAACTAAACCAAACAACAAGCCCTCTACTATGAGGGCTTGTTTTATTCATCACAGGGAAAGCATCCTTCAGTATCACTATAGCAACTACAAGAACTAGTTCTTTCCTTCTCACATGAATGGAGTAGGAATCCTGCGAAAAACAAAACAGTTATAATAAGTTTAAGCCTATTCTTTTTCATTTAAATCTTCTAATAAGTCTACTTCGTCTTGAATGTTTGCAGACGGTAATTCTTCAACTTTTCTCAATTTAGACATCATCATTCGCGTTCTTGTCCCAACCAAAGTATCTAATTCTTTGTTGGCTTCTGTGATCTTCTTTTGAGCTTTCTCAAGTACTCCACCAAATTTACTGAATTCGGTTTTTACAGCTCCTAAAATATCCCAAACTTCACTACTTCTCTTTTGTATGGCCAAGGTCTTGAATCCCATTTGAAGACTATTAAGCATCGCAGCAAGAGTTGTAGGGCCAGTAATAATAATTTTATAGTCTCTTTGGAGGACGGTTACCAATTCAGGTTGTCGAACAAGCTCAGCAAAAAGTCCCTCAATGGGTAAAAATAAGATTCCAAAATCTGTAGTGTAAGGAGGGTCGATATATTTATCGCGTATACTTTTGGCGAAATTTTTAATACTTCGGACTAGAGATTTTTTTGCTTGCTCAATAGCTGCTAAATCAGCTGAATCATAGGCCTCTTGCAATCTAACATAGTCTTCTTGTGGAAACTTTGCATCAATTGGAAGATACACCTCTTTACCTTGATGGTCTTTACCTGGTAATTTAATCGCAAATTCTACATGGTCATTTGAACCTCTTTTAGTGCGAACATCGCTGTCGTATTGTTCAGGACTCATTATTTGTTCGAGAATATTACCCAATTGAATTTCACCCAAGACCCCTCTGGTCTTTACATTGCTTAAGACCTTCTTCAAATCTCCCACACCGTGCGCTAAATTCTGCATTTCACCTAATCCTTTCTGAACGGCCTCAAGGCGTTCACTCACTAATTTAAAAGACTCACCAAGTCTTTTCTCAAGGGTAGTTTGAAGTTTTTCATCGACCGTTTCTCTCATTTTTTCAAGCCTCACCTCAGTTGTTTTAACCAATTCTTGTTGCTTGACATTCATTTGGTCAAATTTTTCTTTTTGAACTTGATTAAAATCTTTGATGCTTTTATTTAGTACTTCAGAGAAGTTGTGCAGCGAGGTTTTGGTTTCGATACGGAGATTATGTGCGCTTTTTTCTTGTGTCTGGGCATTTTGAAACATCTTCTCTTCCATATTTTTAGAGAGTTTGTCCAAAGCCTCAGTAAATTCTTTGCGATTGTCTTTTAAAGCATTTTGGAGTTCAATTCTATTTTCAGTGAACTGCGATAGAAGCGCATCAGCAATAATTCCTTTGAACTGATTTGAATTTGAACTTTTCGATCGCATTAAAATCACTAGTAAAAGAATAGAATTTATGATGAGTAAAGAGAGAATGATGTATGATTGCATNCCATTGTAATTTTAAACTCAAAGTTATTAATGTTCTTAATTCTTTTAACCGTAATNGCAGCTAACTTATTAAAAATTATACCCTCGATGCGGCTCGATTAATGCATTGAATACTCCATCAAAAAGGATTTTTTATNCAAGAGGATTTCTTCTATTGTAACAAATTGAGAAAATAATCGATTGAATTAGTATTTTCGAACGTTTTTTAGAAATNACTTTTAAACCTTTGCGTAATTTTATAGTCTTTTTCAAAGACTAATTGCTAACATGAAACTGAAAAAATTTTATTTGCCCTTTGCTTTTTTTGCGNTGTNCTCTGCTGTAGTTCATGCTCAACAGACCGTAGATAAAGAATTCACAGCCCNAAAAATTNATACTCCACCTANNATTGATGGGGTATTAGATGAAGCNATTTGGNAANANGCTCAAGTGCTTACTGACTTTGCCCAATATTTTCCAAGTGATTCAGAAATTGCAGAACANCAAACCTATATTCAAGCAGCCTATACAGATACGCATCTTTACATATCTATAAAGGCAGATAATCCAGANAATAATTTTNTTGCCTCTACGCTGAAAAGAGATTTTTTTGGAACACAGAACGATAACGTAAGTTTTTTGATTGACACCTTTAATGANGGAACAAATGCTTTTCAATTCAGTATTTCTCCTTTNGGAGTTCGCAGAGAAGCTCTAATTTTTAATGGTGGAAACCGCAGGGATAGTTTCAACCGNACNTGGGATACTAAATGGAAAGGCGAAAGTAAAATCTACGATACTTATTTCACTGCTGAAATGGAAATTCCTTTTAATTCAATCAAATTCAAAGAAAACAGCACATCTTGGCGTTTCAGAGCTTATCGATTCAATATCGCAACAAACGAACAGAGCGTGTCTAACCGCATTCCTCAAAATCTTATTCAGGCTGATTTAGGATTTATGGGTAAACTCAATTTTGAAGAACCTTTGGGTAAGTCTAAAACTCCAATTAATCTGATTCCCTATATAAATACCNTTACTGAAAACGACTTCGTCGCTAAANAAACAAACGAATCGTTCAAATTTGGTGGTGATGCTAAAATAGCAATTGGAACAGGGCTTAATTTAGATTTAACACTTAATCCTGATTTTTCGAATGTGGAGGTTGATAGAGTCTTCACCAACCTATCACGATTTGAGTTTAGACTTCCTGAGCGAAGACAATTTTTCATTGATAATGGTGACTTATTTAGCAATTTAGGGAGCAGTAGAGATGAAACTCCGTTTTTTTCAAGAAGAATTGGACTTGCCTACGACAAAGACAATAATCTTATTGAAAATAGAATTCTTGCTGGGGCACGTTTGAGTGGTAAAATAAACGAAGATTGGCGTTTAGGATTTCTGAGTATTCAAACTGCAGAAGATCCTGAAAATGAGATTGCATCATTCAATAACACCATGTTAGTTTTGCAAAAGAAGGTCTTTGCCAGGTCTAATATCAATGTCTTTGCTATCAATAGGCAAACACTCAAGGATTATGATTTTTTAAAGCGGAGTAGAGAGTTTAACCGAGTTTTTGGAATGGATTATCAATTGGCTTCTGCAGATACTAAATGGGAAGGTTCCTTTTATGTGCATAAGTCTATCCAACCCGATGACGCAAAAGGTAATTTTTCTACTAGAGCCTCTCTCTCCTACAATACGCGGGAGTGGAGAATTTCAAATACATTTTCTTATATAGACGAAGAATATCGTTCTGATTTAGGTTTTGTNCCTAGAACCGGAATTAAAAAAGCTGGGAATTACATTACAAGAAGCTTCTACCCTAAATCAGGTAAGGTTCAACGTTATCAGTTNCAGACATATCATTCTATGTACTGGTTGACTGAATCAGATAATCTCTTTTCTGACCGATTTTTAAGAAGTTCGTTTGAGACTACATTTAAATCAAACGCAAAGATTGAAATTGGTCATCAATACGAATATACCTTTTTAACCTCTCCTTTTGATCCTACCCGTACAAGTGGAGGAACACCATTACCTGCTGATGTAGGTTATCATTACAATAAAGCTAGAATTCAATATGAATCCAATCAAGGAAAAACCTTTTTTGGGCAATTTGAATTTGAAACTGGAACCTTTTACACAGGTAATTCTCACAGTGTTCAAGGAAGTATAGGTTATCGTTTTCAGCCCTATGTTGAATTCAATCTAGGACTGAATTACGATGCGATTCGCCTTCCTGACCCCTATGAATCTGCCGATATTTGGTTACTCAGCCCAAGAACTGATGTGACATTTAGTAAGTCCTTATTCTGGACAACGATTTTCCAGTACAGTAATCAGCGAGATAATCTTGGAATTAATTCAAGGCTTCAATGGCGATTTGCTCCACTGTCTGACTTGTATCTGGTGTATAACGACAACTATTTTGTGAATGTATTTTCACCAAAATACCGTTCAATCAATCTCAAGGTCACCTACCGATTTGGATTATAAATTTAGTTTGACAAGTTGACTAGCTTCANCTATTCGACCACTTCGTTGTAATCCAACCCACAGATCTTTTGAGAGAATATCGATTTGAATATTTAGTACTTCGGCATCATACACNTTATATTCTATAGGGTGCACGTGAATTATAGTTTTTCGATTTGGGCTTTCAAGCACAAGGCCCAATACGTAATCTTTTGACAACCACTTATATGGTGCATTCCAGTAAAAACTTTGATAGGCAATTTTATAATCTAAACCCTCAACGTAATAAGATTTAATTTGGTTTAAATATTTTAAAATTACATCGTAACGCAATCCGCTAAGTTCTGAAAATCGGGGGTACAATCTAAGACCTTCTAGCTTTACCATTGAAGTATAAATAAAATTTCTAGGGTGGGCTGTAAACACAACCCCATCTCCAAATTGAATTGATTCAAAATAATTTAGATTTTTTTGAAAATGAAGCTCTGCATTATTTTTCTGCATTCCTATTACTAGTCCCCGAAAAAGTTCTGAATTCTTACCCTGACCAAAAATCGAGGTACAATTGAGCAATAGGACTGCAAGTAATATCGGACGAATATTTTGCCACATAATGAAGAGTATTTAANGGNATAGTACGCTTTTTANTGTAAATTTTCTNGAAATNTCGTGCTTCGAACATTTTTTTAGATGTACCACATTATTANNCTGNTAAAATGGATAAAANATCAAGGNTAANAACTATTTTTGTACTAGTGTTNTCATTNAGTAAAAAAATATTTTTAGTTGATTTNCTCGAAGGGTTTATNGANATCCANAANCATATACTNCCAGGTATAGANGATGGNGCNAAAACATCANANGACTCNTTTGAAATGATAAAAGCNTTGCACAACCTTGGATTTGATGGTTTNATTCATACCCCTCATATCATGTCAGGTGTTCATCCTAATACACCTGAGACTATCAAGAGTGCTGAAAAAAACTTGAGCGCACATCTAGATGCATATGATTTTTTTATCAAAAGAAATATAGCTGCAGAACACATGATTGACGAAAATTTCGATCGAGTTTTAGAAAAAGGGGGAGCTATGCCATTAGCTCAGAACTATCTCTTAGTTGAAATGTCATATTTACAGGCCTCAGCGAACCTAGAAGACGCACTTCAGCATTCAGTTAAAAAGGATTTGTATCCCATACTTGCGCACCCTGAGCGCTACTTGTATTATCACAAGAAGCCAAATTACTATCGACATTTAAAGAAAACTGAAAGTGTTTTTATGCAACTTAATTTGTTGGCACTCGGTGGGTATTACGGCTCTCAGGTTCAAAAAATGGCCTATACCCTACTCGATATGAATATTTATGATTTCGCAGCTACTGATGCGCACCACATGCGTCACATCAATGCCCTTAAGAAAATACAATTAAAGAAAAAAGACCTGCCTAAAATTGAACATATCATAGAAACGACTATTGGTAGTTTTTATAACCGCGCATTCTAATTAAATTTGCGCAGATAAATGTTCTAAAAATGAATGTAAAATCTATTTGTTGTATTGGTGCTGGTTATGTTGGAGGTCCAACGATGACCGTAATCGCAAACAAATGCCCAGAAATCAAAGTTGAAGTAGTAGATATCAATCCAACGCGCATCGCTCAATGGAATGATGAAGACCTCGACAACCTACCTGTATATGAACCTGGTTTAGCTGAATTAATCGCAGAAACCAGAGGTCGTAACTTGTTCTTTAGCACAGAAGTCGACCGAGCTATTCAAGAAGCAGACATGATATTTATTTCTGTGAACACACCGACTAAAACCTATGGTAAAGGTAAAGGACAGGCGGCTGATCTCAAATATATTGAACTCTGTGCGCGATCTATAGCTAAGGCAGCCACATCAGACAAAATTGTGGTTGAAAAATCAACCTTACCTGTTCGTACTGCCGCGGCCATCAAAAATATATTGGATAATACGAGTTCAGGGGTGCACTTTGAAATCTTATCTAATCCAGAATTTTTAGCTGAGGGAACGGCAATTACTGACCTTGTAGAAGCAGACCGCATACTCATAGGAGGAGATGAAACCCCTTCAGGAATAGCCGCTCGAAACGCACTTAGTGCAATCTATGAACACTGGCTTCCCAAAGAAAAAATATTACAGACCAATGTGTGGTCATCAGAATTGTCTAAGCTTGTCGCCAATGCCTTTTTGGCCCAACGCGTATCTTCTATTAATGCCATTTCATCACTGTGCGAAAAAACAGATGCTGATGTCGATGAAGTAGCTAAAGCTATTGGGCTAGATTCGAGAATAGGGCCTAAATTTTTAAAGGCTTCCGTAGGCTTTGGAGGATCTTGTTTTCAAAAGGACATTCTCAATTTAGTCTATATCGCCAAATCATACGGACTTCAAGAAGTGGCTGATTATTGGGAGCAGGTCATTCTTTTAAATGATTATCAAAAAAAGCGCTTTGCAGAACACATTATTTCTACGCTATACAACACAGTATCTGGTAAAAAAATAGCCTTCTACGGTTGGGCATTTAAAAAAGATACTAATGATACACGAGAGGCTGCAGCAATTTATGTTGCAGATGCACTGATTGAAGAGCATGCGCATATCACTGTATACGACCCTAAAGTAAAAAAAGAACAAATGCTGGCAGATCTCAATTACTTAGGAACGCGTTCAGCAGAAGAAAATGAAAAGTATTTGACCGTAGTTAATTCAGCTTATGAGGCTTCACAAGATGCACATGCCATAGCCGTATTAACCGAATGGGATGAATTTATTGATTTGAATTGGTCTGACATTTATCAGGCAATGATGAAACCTGCTTTTGTATTTGACGGTAGAAGAATTCTAGATAACGAGATGCTGAGTAATATTGGGTTTAAAATTTATAAAATCGGACAGTCATGAATATCCTAGTTACTGGAGCTGCCGGTTTTATTGGGTATTTCACCAGTTTAAGATTATTAAAAGAAGGGCATCGCGTCATTGGAATCGACAATATCAATTCCTATTATAGCACAACTCTAAAATTTGACAGACTTGGACAATTGGGGATTTCTAAGGTAGATGCAGAACAAGACAATATAAGATGTCATAGTGAAATCTACCCTCAATTTAATTTTTATAAAATTGATATTGCAGATGCAGATGCTTTAGAGCAGCTTTTTGAGCGCGAGTCTTTCGATGTGGTATGTAATTTGGCTGCACAGGCTGGTGTTCGCTACTCAATCGAAA
>NZIP01000052.1 GCA_002691645.1 Flavobacteriaceae bacterium | reverse complement strand
TTTTTGAGTCGAAAAATCATTTTTAAATACAGAATCTTCAGTCAAATTCAATTTTGAGAATAGTGTACTGAGAAAAGGCCAAGTAATTATCAACCCTGAATTTTGAATTAATACTCCCTTTTCTATTTCTTTTACTAATGAAACATCACTTTTAAAAGAAGTAGGATTTCCAATTTGTGGCTTCAAATTATGAATATAAGATTTAATATCGTTAATTATTTCTTGATGTTGGAGCAAATCTTTATTATCTAAATTCTCTATTATTTTCGAAAACTGACGTTTATTTTTTGATAAAGGTCTCCAAAGATTTAAAATCAAAGTGATAGTTATTTTTTTTGCTGAACTCACATTTAAACCCACTGTTGACCATGACACGAAATATTCCAGAACAATCGTGTCTATAAAATCTTCATCATTCTTACGTTGAATATGTTGTGGTAATATTGACTTAATAAAATCTTTCTTTTCATTGAAATAGGTACTTAGACCTGGTAAAATAACGTCCAACAAATCATTCTTTTTAGTCTGCGATTTATAAAGCCGTAATAGATTTGTGATGTACGATTTATTTCTTATCGACCATTTGTATAAATTATTCTTTAAGATTAGACTACCCGATCTCTTTAACTTGTCAATGATGTCTAAATAATCTGTTAGACTATAGTGAATTTTATCTTGATGTGAAGATCCTACTTCTAAAAAATATTTCAGATAATTAAATTCTATCTGTATCTCATCCAAAAGAAGCTTATTGTTTAATTGAATGGTATTTTGATTTAATTTATCTAATTCTTCTTTTTCTAGAAATTGACTTTGATTATTGTTTCCAACGCTTAATAAGAAATAAGTTTTGAGCAAATTGATATTTTCATTTTTAAAAATGAAAATATCGTACATGAACTGAAGGCTAATTAGATAATCTTTATTTTTTTGTTTAGACTTATAGATTCTATTTATTAATTGTATGAGTTCATTTTTATCTACTGAATTAATTTCTATTGCTTCAAAAAATAATCGAAGTAACAGCTCATTACTTATTAATTGATAAGAAAATGATCCATCGATTAATTTTTTAAAATAACCTTTAAACAGAGTAATGTTTTCTTTAATATTCTTGAAAGAAATCGAATTTATTCTATCAATGATTTGATTTTGAAATTCATTGAATTCGCTAGGTAAAACAGAATAGTCTATATAATATTGAATAACAGCAATAAGTTTTTGATTTGACCAATTTTGAATTTGTTTTTCAATATCTAATGACTTCTTCTCTGGATAATTTTCTGATTCAAATTCAGTTAATAATTCTAAAATTTCTTGTTCCCTTTTAAATTCTTGACGAAGTTGGGTTGATACCAAATCCCAATGCAATATTTTCCACAACTTCAAACTGAGTATCGTCTCGAATAACTTTTTAAACTGTCTTTCAGAAGATTCATTTCTTTCAAGCACAAATTTTAGAAAAGAACTTAAATCATTAACATTTAAATATGATTCCAATTTTAGAATTATATCTAAAAGTTCATTGTTATTTTTTTTGGTTAAAATTGGGATTAAGTTTTTTAAAACTTCACTGTCAGAAAATAGTCTCTTTAAATTCTGTTTGTTTTTTGAATTGAAGGCAAGTTTTAAGTACAGGTCTATTTCTGCCGAAGTCAATCGAGCTTTTTCTTTCCAAAAAGGTGCCCTAGCAAACTTTAAGTAATAATAATTTAAGTCCTGAAAAAATAAATTAGATGATTCATTTGGACTCATTTTTTCAAATCTATCTTGCTCTAAGAAGGTGCTTAAAGCAATGATCATATCTTTTTCTAAGAGTAAATATTGATCCTTAAGAATTGTCCTTAATTGATCATAATATAACCCTTTTTCGTATTCAAGATAATTCAGTAAGTTAAGAGAATAATCACCTGGATTATATCGTTTCTTTTGGAATTCAGTGAATCCTAAGGTTTTTAACAATTGAAATCTTGCAAATAGAGTAAGGTCACTCAAAGTCAAATTAACATATCGATATTTAAGAAAAATATCTAACCATTTCAATTCAACATTCAATAATTTAAAATTACCAGAATCGATTAAAATCTTAAATTTTTGAGTGTTTTGTGATTTTAAACTAAGCTTTGCAAGAGAAAAAAGTAACGAATTCTCGTTTCGATATTCCCATAAAAAAGAAATAAATGACTGTTTATTTATAAAAAGCTCTTCTAAACCTTTAAAATTTTTAGACGTTGAACCCTCCTTATTATTCAAACGCAGGTCGTTAATAAGATTGAGCATATAATCAAAATAATCTTCTTCAGCGTATTGAACATCTAACTTTTCTATTGATTTCAGTCTGCTGTCCTTTTCTATTTCAACGCGAAGCAAATTAATTTCATTTTCTTCTCTAATCTCTTCCGGTAATAGACTTTTATCTGTCTTACGTATTACATCTAATAAATATTTCTCAAGATTTTCTTTGTCTAGTCCTATACCCCTCTGATCGATGTGCCTGAGTGTCTCGCGCCTTAGAACTTGACTTACTTTCTCTCGCTTATCCTCTGATATCAGCAATAATAATGGTCTTGATACTTCCTTATAACTTAACTTCCCTCTTGTATAACTTTGAATCAATAGTATGTAGTCGTCATCATTCAACGCATTCAAATATGATGGATGCTTTAAAAAACCTCTAACAAAAATATCTAATCCAACACCCTTGCTTAGTACCGATTCCCTTATGTAAACTAGCACATCATTAATACGACTTCTTGTAGTACTCTGCTTTAAATAATAATCGACAATATTCTCTAACCCATTGCGCTCATATACAGTCAAACTCGACTGTTGTATCGTATGTGTCATAAGCTTTTCCACTACTTCAAATCCATCTCTTATTGAACCTTCTGATAACATGTGCTCAACAAACCTCTCTATAAAAAGTGGTGCACTTAACGATTGAATCCCTTTTAACTGATCTATAAATGAACCTACTGATTTACTATCGAAATACGAAGAATCTTTTAAGCCCTCTATTAAATGTATTAAACCTCGTAAGTGTCCTCCCCTAGAACCAATGCCTTTTTTTTCTGATAACTCTAAATCATAAACAGTATCTGTGTTAATCGATTTAAATGTTGGTCCACTAAGAAAATTTTGAACATGACTATACCACAAAGAATTTTCAGCACCTATCGTGGATTGGTTCTGTTTGATTTTTAACAAAGTATTTTCAGTTGAAGAATCTTTCGAAATAAAGGAAAATACCTCTTCTATTGTGGCTTCAATATTTGCGCCATTTTTTATTAGAGCTGAGAATAGTACAAACTTTCTCGAGAAAGAATCAATGGTATTGTTTGAATTGAAATTTTGAAAAATTAAATCTTGCGAACTATAATATTTAAATTGGTCCCCTAAAAGAACTTCTAATAGTTTCATATACATCTCTTTACTCAAAAGATTATATAACCTTATGAATTTATTGTGATCATAGACTATCTTATTCCTAAGAAGTTCAAAGTCTTCAATAAATTGAAAATTCTTTTTTAAATGAGAGTTAAATTTACTCTTGGAATCATAAGGCCAAGGATAGAACCCATTGTCAATGACAAAAAGTACATATTCCAAAATGGATAATTCTATATTCTTAATCTGATTAGGAGAAGAAATGAGCTCATAACCCGAGATCTTATCAATAATTTTTTTGAGTATAATGTCAGATAGTCCGCTAACATCATTGAGGTTAACTATATCAATATCAATTTCTAATTTGGTTATTTTTTGTGATCTATAGCTTTTTAACCCGAGTTTAGTAGANTTTAAATTAACTTCTTTAACTATACTAGAAATATTCGTGTAGTAATTGACAAAGTTGTCTGTATTATCTAATTCCAATTCAAAAATGAACTCACGTATGCAAATTTCATTTTTCATACTTTGATTTAAACTTCAACAAAATTTGTATCAGTTTTAAGGAATGTTCGTCTATAAAATCGATCAAATTATTCGCTTTTGCGTTTCTCCAATTAAAATATAATTTCTCGAAATTAACCATATCGTGTAAGTCTAAAAAAAGTAATGTATATCCGATATGAACAGGAATAAATTCCTCAATAACTTCTCTAATAGTATTTTTTATCTCCTCATCTTGAAACCGAATAGGCCAATCTGGAAATACAAAATACATGTAATTTGAGTATTCAAATTCTTCAGGAAATTGATTAAAAATATCATCTTTAGAAACTATTTCTGATGTATTTGATATTTTATTCTTATCAATAATTCCTTTGAAATAATTCATAACTTTTTCTATAAACTCGTTGGCTGTAATTTCACTAGAAAACGATTTTTCACTTTTAAAAATTGGTCTATTCGATAGATCATAAATTACGACATCATATAACTCACTATTATTTCTTTTTATTACGTTGTAATTTTTAGACTCAAGGGCCATAATTGCAACGTCTATTCTCATATCTTCTAGTTCTTCAATTGAGCTATTCGAATAACTCCTGAGCAGAATCTCCCTGTTTACATCATAAATCAACATTTCATATTTCCTATTTTGGATTGGCCGTAGAAGTATACTTTCAATCTCAAACATATTTTCTGAAGATTTATTCAAATAATCAAACTTGTTGATTATTTCTTTAATTTTTCTTTCACATGAAGTAATAGAATCAGATCTATATATGTTTACCCAAGGAAGTCCTGGTAAACCAGCATTGAACAATAACATTGACCTATTCTTAAACTGCTTTATTTTAAAATTCCTAGATATGACTCCATTGAAAAAAAGTTGCTTTATCCCCTTATTCTCATCAAAATAAAAATGAACCTGATCATTTTCATAAAAATAATCAGGTAGCACAAGTATTTGTGGCTTATCTCGTTTATTAAATTCGAATTTCTTTTGACTCCATTTTTCTTTAATATTAGAGATAGTGCTTGACTGGGACAATGCATTTAATGAGGAAAGCGATAGATTCTCAGGTATTCCTAGTTTTAATCTAATTCGACTTTCTATACCCGAGATGTTATTTTCTAAGTCTTTTGGTACAGAATAATTAAATGCAAGATTACGAGTAAAACCAAGATTCTTTATACGCTTTACATACTCATGTTTTAATCTTAGTGAATAATCCCAAACGCTTTCATCTTCACTTTCAATATGATTAATTTTTTTTGCTTTTTCTAGAATTGAAGTGTCAAAATCCTCACCGAACCTTGACATAAAATGATCTAAAATTAAATTTTTACGTTTATAAAATGTATCTCTGGTTTCTAAAATCTCTTCTATATATTCTTGATAAGACCCTTTGGATTCGTTCGGTAGTAATAATTCTAAATCAGGAAAATCCTTTGGAACTTGATAAAAATATGTTTTGTTTTCACTAATATCAATTGATAATATTTTATTCATATTTGTCAACTGACTCACATAATTTGCCATAAACTGATCAAAAAGAAACAAATATGCTCTTAACTGCATAACTTGCGCCCTCCTCAACT
This sequence comes from Flavobacteriaceae bacterium, assembly GCA_002691645.1. Taxonomy (GTDB): domain Bacteria; phylum Bacteroidota; class Bacteroidia; order Flavobacteriales; family Flavobacteriaceae; genus UBA3478. The sequence goes on along the minus strand of NZIP01000052.1, from coordinate 51,494 downwards.
CACTTGAATTAGAAGACAATTCGTCTTTCTTTAATCCATAAACAGATGGTAATTCATTGACAATTGAATAATATTTTTGAAAATCATTAGNCTTGAACCGACCCTTAGAAAATTGAAAATTTATATCAAAACGTTTTGTGTAAGAATCTTTTGTTCTCATTTTNAGAGCGTCATAGATTTGAAAAAATATAACTGAATCCAATTCATATGGAGAGTCATTTCTGTAAAATTTAAAAGGATTTTCACCATTTAAAAAATATTTATTGGGGTCGATTAATACAGGATAATTGTCAATCCNAAAGGTGAGTAAATCATCATAAATTCGAATATCGTTTTTATAAACAATTAGATTTTCAAGGCGTATAATCCCCTTATTATTTGATATTAATTCCCTTATTTCAGAAATGTGAACGTCATTAATTTTTTCTTTTAACTCTGAACTCCTAACAAATCCTTTATTAGTGAATGTTCCAGTAAAAAAATCACTAACCGGATGATCTTTAACTTCCAATAGCTTTTCATAATCGTGATAAATTATCCTATGACTAAGCATTTCTTCTATACCGACTAATAATTCAGCTAATACCTGTTCACCCATTGTAAAAGTATCCAAGGATATTTTACAACCTATTTTAATTTCATCTTTAACAAGAGGCTTAATGTCAACAAAATCTGTAGATAATGACCTGTAATTCATTAAAAGTTGGGTGACTTTTGAAACTACTGAATTTTGTTTTGTGTCTTCCAAGTTATCCGAAAGTTGCAGTCTTACTGATAATAGCCCTGAAAAATTCATTCTATTTGTGTCGTCCCTAAAAACCCAAGCATTTTCAATATTCTCAACCCTATCAAGAATTAGTTTTCGGTAATCATCTAAGGTTAAAGGGGAAGACGGTAAAATCTCATGTAATTCATAAAGTAATCCACTTTCTTTAAAATTGAATTTTGACTGATCAAAAAAAAGAATGTCTTCTAATTTGAAATTACTTTTGTAACCCAAATCAGTTAACGCATAACAAAGTTGTTCCAATATTGTAATACCAGGATCATGAAAATTATAATCTGTCCATTGTTTTCCAGATAACTTTTGAATGTGTTCAATACCCTCAAGAAGTAGTTTTTCGTAATCTTGACTAACTGTTGAATAGTTATCTGGGTCTATGAAGAGATTATCATCCATTTATTCTTTATCTAAAAGACTAGATAAACTAAATTTTATTTTAAATGGGGTTCCATTCTCCTCTCCATAATCTCTATATGTTTTAATGAGAAGGGAATAATTATGAAGTTCTCCTCCCCACTTGTAGGTTATTTTATCTCTGAAACTACCGTAATAAGCTGTTGTCTTTTTTATTTTTGACTTAGAGCCTCTTCCGCCAAATGTAGAGAGGGCTATAGCATGAGACAAACAATAATGTCCTGTATTAATTTTACCGCCAACAGAAGCTACAACTTCAAAAGCCTGAATACCGTCTAAATTATCTATAATTGAATGCCATTGACCATCAGCGGGAACAGAACCTTTAGCATAAGTTCCAACTCTATTTTTTATACCAAGGGTTCCTTTAATATCCAAAGAATATTCTGGTGAGGAATTATTAATCCCAATATTTCCTTTATTGTTAATTTGTAATAGACTAGAGTTTTTTCTGTCCTGAAGAACTAACTCATCAGTTTCGTCATTGAGATTGATAGAATATTCAGGTGTTTTTTGCGCACTATTTTTATAAAATGATATCAACTTAGTTGAATCACCTAAGGGATTTAAATTAAGCCCTGTTTCTGGCTCAATTGAAATACCGTCATCAATACGATTCATTGACGAATCAATTAAATCTATGAACTGCTTTTCAGTTACAAATCCTCCTTTTTTAAAATAATTTTTTAAAGTTTCTCTATTCTTAAGTGCCATATTTATATGTCTAAAGTGAATATACTGTTCATATTTGAATCCGAGTTAGTAGATTTTTTAGTTCTATTCTTTGTTACCTTTTTTGTCTCTTCCGATACTAAGGCGAAAGAACCGCCTATAAGGAGTTCGTTAAAATCAGTTGGTTCTGGGGCATGATAATCATTTCTTTGAATAATCTCTAAATTATGCGCATTTCTAGGCACAAATACAGATCTATTTGTACCAATATATATATATTCCTCATGATCGTTTTCCATAACAGCAGAATCATAAACACTAATCTTATTTTCTGCATTTCTTGATAAATGAATAAAGGAAATACCAGTTACAAATTCAATATACTCTCGTTCTTTTACAAATTTTATTATGTCTATTTTTTTAATTCTCTTAGGAATACTTTGAGTGTTTTGATTGTAGCTAAAGCTCCAAGAACATATAAACTCAAAAAAATCTTGATTAAACTTCTGTATTCCATTACCCACGGAAACATTTTTAAACTTTAACTTACATTTTACCCATAATTCTTCAAAAATTGCATTTACAAATTCAATTTTAACAAATGGAGATATATACTNATTCAAGTAATTTTTAATTTGATTCATCTCATCAATGCTCAACATTACTTCTTCAANATTTTGGTGTTCTTCTATTTTTTTAAAACACATGATTTGAACATTAGTTTTTTTGGCCTGACTNTTTATTTGAAGGCATCGAACATGAGAAATCCAATTAAAATTATGGATTATGAAATTTTCATAATCCCAAAAGGTTACTGGTCGATTTTTGTGGCGTAAGAGATGACTTATACGAAGATAATAGTCATTGTCAGACTCAATAATTCCTGGTATTCGTGAACTAAAAGGTTGTTTTAATAATGTTATTCCGTTTATTCTATTTTCAAACCCATCTACACTATTTGCTTTAATCGTATTTTTTCTTGTGACGTCCTCCGGAGGGATTATCTCAATTATTTTAACTGCGTTCGTCCTAACAGATTTTATAAGACCAAATTGATCTGCCCTATCTTTTGAACATGCTTTTAAATAATAATCTCCCTTTTTTAAAATACCAGAATTTGAACTAAAATCTGAAGGGGCTTTAAATGAAATAATACCAGTGGTTAAGAGATTATGGGTCTCATCAAAAAGAATATTTTCTTTCTCTAGTGATTTCCAACCTTGGTGCGAGGTGTAATACCAGGATATATCATTACTAAAATCATAACTCGCGTTATTACTTTTAATGATCTCGAATAATATACTGAATTCTGAAAATGACTTTTCACTATTAAATCCAATAACAAATTCACCTTCATTAGGAAACTTGTAAAATAAATTATTCTTGGTAANTAGCTGTTTTGAAAATATTTCTTCAANCCCGTAAGGAGAATAAGAAANAACTTTATCCTCCACTTTATTATTATTTTGACGTCTATCCTTATNAGTGAAATAAATTGTAGTTGACGTACTATAATTTAATTCTAAATGGTCAACTTTTGGAACATACGGTGGTTGAACTATCTTATCTTCATCGTTNTTTTTAGGATTTAATACCTTCTCGGTCAATAATTTGGTTGATACAATTGGATAAAGATCAACTCCAAAACCACTACTAGGAGATTTTAGCTCAAACCTTAAAATCCCTGTTTCTAACTTATTAGAAAAACGTTGTATTTCTCCATTTCTAAGTTTGTAGTTGGGTTTTATTGTTAAAAAGTTCAAATTACTTAATTCTAGAGTTGAAAATTTCGAAGTTTTGTTTTGTTCATCAATTTCGAATAATGGAAAAACTGATTGAGAATTCTCGTTACCAGAATACCTGAAATCAGATAAAGCTGTTAATTCATATTTAAAACTTGTATCGGAAATATCATTACCATAATTTTCGTAATATTCTTGAAGATTTTTAAAGCCTGATGGTAAGTTAGAGTACTCCCATTTGATTTTTAAAACCTCAATTTTTTTATTGAAAAGCTCCTCACAACACAAGTATAATTTGTTCCCTAATCTTGGTGTAGGTCCGAAAAAATTAAATTCGGAATTGCTATCAACCGTTTGTCCTCCCGCAAAGATTTTAAAATTCTTCAGCTTGCTGACCTGAACTTTAATCTCGATTTTAGAAAGCTCTAAAACACTTAGAAATGAAAACGCATTGTAAAAGTTATCTTGATTTAAGTTAAATCGTATTACTGGGTAATCTGAGTTGATGTTAAATTGGTGATTCTTTTTATTAAATCCAATAAATCCTGGATCTAAACTTGATAGATTCATATTAATCTCTATTCTTCCAGAACTCCAGTCAATAGGTGGTATTATTACATAATCTTTGATAGGATGCCATCCCTCACTAGTTGTATAGGAAATATCAAATGCTTTTGAAAAAATTTTATTGAAAATGTCTAGTTCGCTCAGTTTTGTGTTTTCAACGATGTCAACAATCAAATCTGAAAAAAGAAAAATAGATGATGGTAAAAACTCAAGAATTAATTTGATTTTTCTCTCACTAGAAGATAATTTGAATACATGTGAACTTATCATAAATCCAATATTCGCCTTATCCATATTTGACTCGAACTTTGTCAAAAAATCTTGTTCTGAACCTAAGACTGAAAAAGAAGCGGTATTTGTATTGAATTGTTGCACCTCATCAATGTTATCAGCGATTATTTTATGGTAAATAGAAGTTACCAAGCTAAATTTGGAATCAAAGTCAAATAGTTTGTTTCGACTGGCATAGATTGTTGACAAAAAAGAAATTTTTAAAGAATTAGCTCTCAAGTCATTTTTAAGCTGGAATTTAAAAGGAAGTCCCTCTTCGTACTGCCCAGCTAATACAACGGTACCTTTTGGTATAAATATCTCATCTCTATTGGGGTCTGTTTCTGCATACACAAACGTCTCAAGTGAATCTATTTTTTTCTTTTCTTGTCTTAATACTTGATTGTAATAGTAATCGATATGTTTTTTTGAAAACTTGTTTAAATCGAATTGAACATGTTCAAATAATTTTAAAAAAGACAATAATAATCCTATATGTGCTTTGTGATTGTTGTTTTCTAAACTTCTGGGAAATAATTCTGAAGCCTTATTTATTAGATTATAATTTAATTCATATAATTCCGAAGAAATCAGGATAATTTTTTTTATACATAAATTTAAAAGACTCAGTGAAGTTGTATCAGAATTATCATCGTTTTCAGATAATGAAATCCTCAAGAGTGAAATATCAACATTCCAAATAAAAGCCNAGTCGTTTTCAATTGATTCTATCGAAACAGTTTTAATGAAATTTCGTTTTAACAGAATATTTAAAATTTTAAAGTAATCAGATAGTAAGAAGGACCCTTTATTTACAATTGAAAATTCTAATTCTTTTTCAATTGGGCTACTTGTGTAGGATAAATTATTTCTTTTCGCGGTATTGTACCATCTATTGATTTGAATAAAAAGTGAATCTGTAATTTCTATATAACCATTCAGCACCGCTATTTTTTCTTTTATTGTTCTGGAATTGTCAAATTGAGAAATTAGATTTAATCTTATATTCGTGAACGACTGAATAGGATACTGTGATATTTCAGAGAGTAAAAAGGTTTCATCAGAATCTATCAATTCAGAGAAATTTCCATCAATTTTATTTTTATGATTATAAAAATTTAATCTTTGTGAAATCTTTTGAATAAGTAATAAAAAATCAGAGATATTCCTATCATCTATCAAGACTGATTCTGGATTTAAAACATCTCTATTTTTCATGAATAAAACTTAAATTTTGATGTTAGTCCCTTCATTTAAATAGAACGGGAAAACAATATTATCTCGAATATTGGTCGTAATAATAGTGTAGTCTATTTTTACCTCAAGGGTACCCTCATTCTCAGATAAATTACTGATAGAAATATTTTCAACCTTTATTCGAGGCTCAATAAATCCTATATTTTCTTGTAATTCAATTTCTAATATTTCTAAAATGCTTCCNTCAATTCTGTCAAAAAGATGTTCATGAATGACACAACCATAGTCTTGTCTCATTATTCTTTCTCCGAGTTTAGTGTAAAAATATATTTCAAGACTTTGTTTAATATCTTCTTCTTTACTTACCATCTCAATCTCAGCCCTGCTTTTATTGAACGTTGGTGGAAAAGACCATCCTCTTCCTAAAAATGAATTATCTTCCATAATTATCCTCCAATTTGAACTGTTGGTAAGCCCAAAGATATTGACCCTCCATGAGCCGTACTATCTCCCATTCTTGCTGCTGGCATTCCCCCTATAAAAACCGTGGATGAGCCATTTACAATTGAATCAGGTGGGCCAACACAAACACATGTTGATCCAACTGTAGCTGCTGGTAATCCACCGATTAATACAGTAACAACTCCATTTGAAATTGGTCCTCCAACGTGAGGTATTGGAGGCGTTCCCGGTGTTTGCATTGGACATGTGTGCATATCAGAAATTCTAGCAGCTGCAGGCATAATTACTATGTTTTAATTTATTTGAACTATTGATCCTTGAATTTTACTAACTCCTGAAGTATTTAATTCTAAGCTGGCCGTTGCTTCTACCTTATACTCCGCATTAGCATTTTGAGAAATATTAAGAGCTTCAATATTAACATCACTCGTAGTTGAATTTATCTGAATTTGGCCATCAGCAGAAAGTTCTAACGTACCGGAGCAACTAATTTTTATATCTCCCTCTGAATTAAGTTCAATACCGTTCTCAGAGAGTTTGATTGAATTATTGTTTTCATCTTGAATTAATATTTCTTTTTCTGTTTCATTTAGCTTAACCATATTTTGGTTAGGGGTGGATAGCTCTATAGATTTATCTTCTTCATTAAATTCAATTTTCAATTTACTTTTTGTTATTAAACTTTTCAGATTATTGTCAGAGGTAGGGGTCGTATCGGGTTGCTGTTCTGAGGAATACAAAGACCCCAAGACAATAGGAAACTTAGAGTCATTCGAGATGAATGATAAAATTACTTTAGTTCCGATTTCAGGAAAGAAAAATAATCCTCCTTCAGAAACAGTGTAAAAGTGTGACAGCCGAGCCCAAATTCCGTCAGAAAATTCATTTAATGCAGGAACCAAAACTTTTACTCTAAATTGATTGTCAGGATCTTCATCGATTTGGGTAATCTCTCCAATATGAAGTCCTGAAATAAAACTACTTTTAGGAATGAGATCTAATTCAATGTTAGGTTTAATCAAATTGTTTTTAATTCCAAACTCAATAGCAGTAAAAATCTGACCATCTTCTATTTGATGATTTACAGCTGTAATATAAACGTCTCCATCAAATCTTGCTCCAAAACCTTCTAGGGTTACCACCTGATCCAAGTCCACATCTAAAACACCTCTAAATTTTGCTTTACCCTGTATTCTTTCTAAGTTATTCTGTCTCAACATAGAATCAGCAAGAATTGAAATTTCATTTGGGTCCATATCCTGAGAAATATTCAATTGTATGGATCTATCACTATTCAAATTCAAACTTTTTGAAGATGAAGAACTCTCCACTAGTGAATCGGGTACGTTTCCTGTTTTTGATGTTTCTTCTCCAGTATACGAGTTTGATTGATTAATACCTAAGGAATCAATCTGATTCGTCCCATTAATCGAAGCCTCAAAACTTATTGTTCCTTGTCCATTTATTATAGTTAAATTGGATAAATAAGTTGACAATACAGGAGTTTTAATAGCTAATTGATTATTACTATTAATAAGAAATTGTCCATTATAATTCGCCCTATCTTTTATAAAATTCCAATCACAATTATTATACTTGGGAAAAAAGGGGTGTTCATAGGAAGTTGATTCAATATTAGTTGATAGCCCACTAATTTTATTTGTGAGCGAAGCTATAATTTCACTGTCGGATGACTCTTTAAACACCTCTGTTGTATAATTATTAACCAAGCCAATGGCCTTGTCTACACATGTGATTATTAATAGACTTCTTTCTTTAACATTTTTAAATCCCTCTTTCAAGGAAATTCGGTGATTTTCAATAATTCCTTGAAATACTAGATCATTGTTCTGCTCATAGCCCATTTTAATTTCAACCTCTTTGCCCAAATCGAAAATGGTATTTTCACTTTCATCGAATGTGTTTTTTGAGGAATTTCCTCCATAAATTGTAATTACAGCTCTACTTAATTTGTTGACTTCCTTATAAGTTTTAATGCTATGAATTTCATAATCAGAAGAAAGCAGGAGACCATTTATTTTTACATCAAATGAAACCGGTTTATAGAGCGTATCTAAAGGAGTTTTATTTGAAAACATAGACTTGTGATTATTTCTTAATGGGAGGTAAAATGATGGTTTGACCTTGACTTAGTGATCTAATTGAACACAAATTATTGACCTCAGCCAATCGAATATAATATTTTTTATCATCATAACCTTTTAAACTAAGTCTTACTAGGTTATCTTTTTCATTAACAACTTCCATTTTTGTTATGTCAGGACTTCTAAACCCTCTATCAGATTGAGATGAAACTTCTTTGAGTGTTAAGTTTACTTTAGCCCTTAATGGATTGCCCTTTGTGTCAAAAAATGTATAGTCATAACTTAAACTTTCAACCTGACAATAATCCGAATTCTTAAAAGAATTACCCCAAAACAATCGAACAAAAGGAGTTTGATGTTCGTCATCATCTGGGATAATGGTCATATCTTCAAGTTTTTTGATAGAATCTGCTATACCCGAAGATTTAGGTAAACTTTTTTTAACCACTCCTGTATTATCCAAAGTAAATGAAAAAGTATAAGTAGCAGGCCTGTAAGGTATTGCTTTTGAGCTCGCGGGACTGCCATCCGCATTTGGGGTATCCTTGACATTTCCAACTGATCGATTTACTTTAATTTCAGTCGGATTAAGCTGAAGCTTAAATGTTGGTCTTAGTGTTAGTGATAAACTCAAACCCCCGAAAGAAACAGTTAGTTGTGTTGCTGATTTCTTCTTGTAAGAAACAATTGTTAATTGAGAAACACTCACGGTTTATTTCTTTGTTCAATTTTTTCTAACACTGCAAATGTGCATTCTTCAACTATTAGCCTTTTTTCAGAATCTGGCAGTAAATTTGAATTTTTAATATATTCATCTATTGTGGTGTCAATAATTTGCTTAATGTCATGCTCATCAAGTGGATTACCATTGACACGTCCTCTGACAATAAGTTGTTGGATTTCGATCATAAAATAGTTGGATAATAATTATTTGGACCAATAACTGACCCTCTTTCAAATCTACTGTAAGCTAAAGTTACTGTTTCTAATAATACTTCACCAGGATAGTTTTGAGCATTCAATTCACCAATTTCAAATGAAGTCGGATAGCAATTATAAAAGGTCCAATCTTCTACTTTTATAATGTTATTGTTTTTATCAATGTCTCTTAACTCCACAACAACTTGAGCGGTTCTAACTTTTCCCAATGATAATCCAAAATTTTCTAACCAAGTTCTTAATATCCAGTCTCTTTTCATTAAGCCCCGTACCAATTTTAATTCTTCATAAGTATTATAACTGGGCAGACTGTATTGTCTAGTATTATCTCCTCCGTTGTTGATTTTTTCAACATTATTTCCTTTCTTAATATTTGCCACAGATTGAAATGGATAACTCTGAGCTACTCCAACCCAATTAAATGTAACATTAAATCGAAACCCTAATGCCGGATAAGATGAATTTTGATCAGAAACAAATGATCCTTCTAACGCCATATTTTTAAATTAAATAAATATACCTGACATTGCAAAATGTTTTACTTGTTGTTTCGCAATTTTTATTGTTTATCTGGTAAAAATAAAATTCAACTTTTCATATTTTAATTAAATTACACGGTATAATAAAATCTTATGCATCCTTCTTCTAATCCCTTTCCTGGCTTAAAAAATTATGATGAGAAACATTCATCAAATTTTAACAACAGAGCGCATGAAATAGAAGATCTTTTACAAAAATTAAGAGAATATGGAATAGCAATATTATCTGGATCTAATGGGTCAGGAAAAACCTCTCTTTTAAGAGCTGGTATTATTCCTAAGTTAAGAAATGGATTTCAAGGAAAATCTGGTAAAAATTGGAGGATATGTGAATTCAGAACTTTTGGTAATCCAATCGAACAAATGGCTTTTGCGATGGCTGAGCAGGGATTATTATATAAAGACCACAGAGGAAGACCTGAAGATTATAGTCGTTATGTTTCTGTTTTAAATCAAAAAAAGGAATTAAGCTTAATTGATTTATATATTAATTCAGAGATTTCTCAAGTTGAAGAAAATTTAATTTTTATAATTGAACAAGTTGAAGATTTATACAGATTTAATCTCCTCAATGTTAACTCGCAAACGGAATCTGACGAGGAGTTTTTTGACATTATATACAGAACGAATCGACAAAAAAATATTCCGATTTACTTTATAATTTCAATCCAAAATATATTCCTAAACCATTTAAATAATTATAAAAATTTTGTTACTCTTTTAAGTAAATCGTTATATAATTTGCCAAGCTTAAAGGCGAAGCAGTTTGAAACCTTAACTACCGAAATATTTGCTGATCAAAATATTCAATTAACCAAAAACACAATAATATATTTTGAAACTTTTTTAAAGGAAAGACCAAATACCCTTCCTCTTATCCAATACATTTTAAATAGAATACACCACAAATATTCACTGAATCCTGTAAGCGAAGTTTTATTTGTTGACATTGAAGATCCAGATTTTGAATTTCACAATATCTTCAAATACATTCATTCAGAATTAGGTGCCTTTTTTGACAATCTTAATAAAAATGACCAATATACATTTGAATTAATCATACGAAGTCTATTTGTTCTAAACTCAGAAATTTCAGAACAATACTATCAGAGATTTAAATATATAAGAGAATATACTGGTCTTCCAGATAGAGCGACCGCAATTATAAACGAATTTCAAAATAAATTTGGTTCTATACTTGAAATAATAGAGCCGTTTAAAAAAATCAGTTCATCTGACTTAATTTTAAATGACTCCGATGTAATTTCCTTGAAATATGATCTTTTTGCTTCATGGGATAAGTCAAAAGAATGGTTCGATTCTGAGTTAGAGTACTACAAACATTATAATGAATTACAACTAAAATCAAAAAAACAAGATGAATTTCTAGAGTTTATATCTCTTCAAAGAGCGGTTGAATGGAAAAACAATCGATTAATAAATTTTAATTGGTCGCTCAAATACAATTTTGATTTTTTTCAAACTATAAAGTATATAGATGCAAGTAATAACGCTCATTTATATAAGCTCAACCAAGAAAAAAAATCAAAAGAGCTAATCGCTGAGAAAGAAAGAAATATTAAACGATTCATGTTTGCTTTTGGTATACTAATATCAATATTTTTTTACTGGTTAAAACACAGTGAGGCTCAAAAACTGAAACTAGACAACATTAAGCTGGAGGCTCTGCGGAAACAAGACTCAATTCTAAAGTTGAAGTACGAATTAGAAAAAAACAATCTGCAAAAATTAATAAAAAGCGATTCAATTNTAAAGTTGAATTACGAATTAGAAAAAAACAATCTGCAAAAACTAATAAAAAGTGATTCAATTCTAAAGTTGAAGTACGAATTAGAAAAAAATAATCTGAAAGCAATNAGAAAAAAAGATTCAACAAAAATATTAAAGGATGAAGCTAATTCTTCGACAGCATCCTCTTTGAAAAAAAAAATCTCAAAAAATANTGGNAATGAAATTAACCCAATAATTTCAAAATCTTTAAACAATCTAAATCGACCTCTTAATCAAAACCAAGTGCCNCTTATTAGTAAGATTAAAAACAATATTAAAGTCTTAATAACAAAATTAAATNCTGAAAATAATTATGGTAATGAAAAAAAGATTTTAGAGCTTACAAAAACTGGCATAGAATTATATGATCAATTTAAAAAGGAATCATTAGCCCTGAANTTATCATTCGACACTGAAGAAGCAAGAGATTTGGGAACTCAACTTACTTCTGCACTTCAAAATTTGTATCCAAATTCATTTCAANCAAGTTTAAATTTTATTCCTAACTCTTATCAGAGTAAATCACAAAACATNGTCACTTCATCTCAAAATAATAATTTAGCTTGGTCAATTAATAAAAAGCTTTTCTTGTACGAAGGTAATGCTGAAAGCCAAAAATTAAAGCATGAAATAGCCTTAAAGACTCAGGTTGAATTCATAGAATTTATANGTTCAGACTTATTAGCCGTAGGAACCGTAAAACAAGATATATGGATTATCAATTTAGTGTCTAACAAAAAAATTAAAATTTTGTCATCTAATGAATTACAGAAAAGATTAGGTGGCTCGAAAGTTTTTAGTGGTGACAGAACTAGATTGAAGTCAAAAGAGTTATTAAAAATGATTTATATCGAAGAAAAGAAATCATTATTGTTGATTTACGACAATTTTTTCGTCGATATAAAGTTGAAAAAAGTCAGGGATTTAGACTCGAATTATTACGACATTATNTTCCCAAGTGATTTGTCAACTTCTGAACGCTTTAAAAAAGTTACTTACTCTAAAAAACAAAATGCTTTAATACTAACCACTAATACAAATAAAATTTTTGTTANAGAACCTTTGAAGTTACAACCACTTAAAGCATTAAAGGAGCTATTACCAAGTCTAGCTGAATTAAGACTGATATCGCTCACAGATTTTCGAGAAAAAAAGATTCTATTGGTCAATACTGTAAATAATATTTCCCTTTATAGTTTGTCAAAAAATTCATATGCTCAATTTGAAGGAGAACTAAAAATTGACAAATTCAAAATCAAAGATTTCATCATTAATAACAACAAAATATATATTTTGGACGATAACGGTAGTTTACATCTTACTTATATGAATAAATCAATGAAAAATCAAAAAGTCTTTTTGACACCNCCTATGACAGTAGATAATNGTAAAAGTTATGTTTCGATAAAATTTTTCTCAACAGCAAGCGATAATGACCTTTTACTTGTAAAAAAGAATGGCAATATAATTGTCAAGAACTTTGATATTGACCACACCTTTAGCCAAATCAAAATAGTTTATTCAAAACGTAAATTAAATTAAAAAACGAATTATTGTTTATACNGCTTTTGCAACCACTCCCTGATGAATAAATGTAATTGATTCTAGTGCAACCTCAGATGACATTGAATCCAATTCTGTAGGTTCAACCTTCAAAGGAAAAGCATCTCTTAGAGTCCAAGTAAAAACAGGAATACCGTCTTCATTAAGTAATTTTATTACAACAGTAACTCTCTCGTATGTGTTTAACTCAATCTCAGAGATCCAGTCCATAAAATTGTTGTCTGTTACAAAAACTCCTTTTTTAAGAACCACTTCCTGAGACTTCATNATACCAGGCATATTAATGGTACTCATACTTGAGCTATTCCCGTGCCTATATTCTATTGCCTGAGTTTCAACAGATAATCCGGAANCTTCTTTGAAAGCTAAGTCAGAGAATTCACCTATATCGACTGAAAAATAAAACTGAGGTAAAGGCCAATACTCGNCTTGTTCTCCTCCNGTACCTGCACTAGGAAAGGCCATTTTAGTTTTTTGTTTTGAAATCTCTTATTTTCAACTCAACAAATCACTCTAAATTAGCCGGNTGTGGCGGTCATTCCTTCATGAGCAAATGTAATGGATTCGATTGCNGCTTCTGAGGATTGTGAATCCATATCTGTTGGAGTAACCTTTAAAGGAAATGCATTTAATAAAGTCCAAGTAATAGCAGGTGTACCTGTTTCATCCAGTAACTTAATAACTACTGTAACACGTTCANATGTGTTTAGAGAAATAGAAGAAATCCAATCAAAAAAGTCATTATCCGTAACAAAAACTCCTTTTTTGAGTTCAACATCACTGTATTTAAACATTCCAGGCATTTTTATAGAACTCATTACTGGGCTGTTACCATGTCTATATTCAATGGCNTCAGTTTCTACGTCTAAACCAGAAACTGCTTGAAAAGGTAAATCTGTAAAATCTCCTATATCAACTGAAAAATAAAACTTGGGTAAAGGCCAATACTGATCCTGTTCTGCTCCTGTTCCTGCCGTAGGTGTTGCCATAATTTAAAAAATTTTAATTATTATGATTTTTGTTGCTGTTGTTCGAAGGTAATTACGATGAATTCTGCTGGTCGTACAATAGCGACCTTAATACTCATTTTAAGTATCCCATCTAGGATGTCGTTNGAGGTCATTGTTGTACCCAAGCCGATATCGATAGTAAAAGCATCTTGAGGTGTTGAACCTGCAAGTANTCCTGCAGACCATTGATTGTTTAGAAAATTATAAACCGTAGCTCTAAGACTAGACCATGTCGTTCCGTCATTCGGAGAAAACACATAAGCCTCTGCTGCTGCTTTAATGCTTTGCTCTAAGAAAATCATTGTTCTTCTTACACTAATATATCTGTAATCCTTAGAATTTCCGTCTAATGTTCTCGCTCCCCAAACCAGTGATCCTTTACCCGGAAAACTTCTAATTGCATTTACAGCTTTTCCATTAATTGGCAAATTAAGCTCTTCCTGATTTTCGTTGGTTATATCAATGGTTGGCGATACAACTGATCCCANNGTTAAGTTAGCAGGCGCCTTAGCGATATTAATATTGTTATCAACCATACAATAGATTCCTGCCATTGCCGAGCTTGGAGGGAATACATTTAATGCATCTGTCATTTCTGCCAAAATTAGATTATAAGATGGGCAAAGCACAGTTAAAGTGGCATGNAGTGACTTGATTGCTTCACTTGAATCAGNAGCTGTAATTTTATCGATTTCATCTTTAATTGCNNCAGCTCTTGCNGNAGTNATNATCTCANTNTTNAAATNNTNATCNACCTCTANTTTTAGATAATCNANTAAATTNTCTTGATTTTTAATTCTAGTAAAATCAACATCNGANGCNCCAACTAAGGTNGTNTTTACANAAGGATAGTAGGCAGCNCCCCATTGTAAAAANTTNGCNCCTACNCCCTCTCTNAANTTATTNATNACATCNTCATCGTCAAANGANCTTTCNGTTGAACCNTTGTANACATCGAGAATAGCNAANCTNTTNTGCATTTTAAATCCNCAATGTTGTAACATGGCCGATTGAATAGAATAACAATCAGATTCAGATAANTGAATNGCTTCNGGAACAACNAANATCGTNGGNTCTGTAAATTTTTCNAGNGCAGCTATCCCTCCTCCAGTTGTTAAATCATTTAAATCACTCGCCTCTATACTTGCAGAATAGTTGCCCACAGAAACAATNTAACAATCTGAACCACCATTCANNAAATAAAATTTAAGNGCATNATACATTAAGAANCGNGTAGANACNTCTAANTCAACAGAGAAATCANCAGAANNTTCTTGNNTNNCCTCTNCAGATTCATCATCGGNATTAGANGAANCNGTNACTAAATCNAATAACGTTTTNGNNGCNCNTCCAAATAANGAAATATATTCAGCNAAATTAGAAATNTTNGTTGGNACATTNANCAACGAGTTATTTCCTCTTTTTGCTTTTTCTGTATACCCAACAAATGCTGGAACAGCTGATNNTACTGGTACAACTGAAGTTCCGAATGAACTTTTTTCTTCGATNTAAACTCCTGGGGTCGCGAGATTNGTTGCCATAAAAAGTAAGTTTGTGTGAAGATAAAAATTTANNNNAATGATAAAAATAAATCNGNGTAAAAANTAGATNTTTTTTCATCATAACTNANNTTNTTNNTANNNGGTTGNGGCANAACNNTNGAAAAACTNTTGAAATAANTTGNTCTNTTTTTTAGATATAGCCTTTGATTTAAAAATTGTTTCAATTTTAAAGNATAATCCANATCAAANGAAATCACCTTTTTTCCATTTGANANTTCTCTTGTANAAAAATTANTATAATATGTCATTTTCAGCCTCGATGTAATAGTTGAAATCTTTTTCATCTATTGATGTCATAATGTTATATCGAGGTATGACCTCTCTGGCATCAAATTTAATGTTATAAGTTTTAAATTTAAATGTTGATGTTTTGTTGATGTAAGCAAAGATATCCTTCTCTAAACTTAAATTTAAAATTACATCTGCAGACCACATTTCATATGACCTTTCAACTATTGATTCACCGTTAACAAATTGGTCTTGATGAAGGTTGAAACTTTCAAAATTATTTCTAAACTCGTATTTAAATCCCCCCCTAAAATCAATGTTTGTATAATTAAAAAAAAGCTTGTCTTTTAAAATCATTTTAAATCTTAAATCAATATTTCCTTTAAAGTGTTTTTCTGTAAATCTGTCATTTTTTGTTCCTATAAGATTTAAACCGTCTTTTTCTATTCTTACTAAAATGTCTAAATTTTTAAGTTTGAATAATGTTTCTTTCGCCGGTAAAAACTCAAACGCAAAACATTTTCTGTTTTCAAAAAACTCATGTGACACTTTTATTTCTAAAAGTTTTACATGATTAGATTTATAAGAAATCAATTGAGACATACAAGTTCGTTACTCTTAACTTTAATTTATGATATAAATCCGATGTCTTCTATAAAGTCACCACTGTCAAAAACTAATTGTCTTATTTTATACGCACAGGATGGAATATACTTAGGCCCTACAGAACCCCAAATTCTCATGGACTCTTCTATCTGCATATTTAAAATTTCAGCGTGAAGTTTAGGTATATTTACAGGTAACCCTTCCGTATTTTGAAAATCAAAAATTGGATTATTTTGAAAAAAGTCAATTACAAGAGAAATAAATCGCAGTGAATTCAAGTAATTTGATTCAGGGAAATACGCAGCAAACATGACATTAATGTTAATATAAATAGCTGGATTATTACTTAATTTATTGTTCTTAACAATCTTCTCTTCCTCTATACCTATCAGAAACATACAAATTTTATTTTCAACTCCAGGGCTTACTTTGCCATTTATATCTGTCAAAGCACGAACAACCAGAATTTCTTCTTCGAGATTTAATTTGTTTTGTATAAACTCATTAGCCCTTTTTGCTATGCCATGTATTACCTTATCAATCATTCTTTTTTAAGAATTAAAAATTTAAGAGCGTAAGCAATTACCCTTACGACATAAATAAAAATTATGGACATAAAACAACCTATTATGTATAATTGAACTGAGAAAACCTGTTCTAATTTATTCATATTTCGGTTTGTTGAAGTTAATTGTAATATCTCCAAGAATACGAATGACAGAAGAAGAGACAAGACGACACTTAGTAAGAACCAGAAAGTTTCCCGAACTATAATTTTTTTCATCAGACCTTATAATCAAATTATGGTTTCTCTTTCAAAAAATCAAATTTTAAGCGTGAGAAGGCAAAGAAAACAAACATACCCAAAAAGAAGGAAATGTAAACTTGAAAACTAGATTTTATATACCAACCTGATTTGGTCAATAATTCTTGAATAAAAACTACCAGAGGTGTTAACAATACAAAAACAATTAAAATTGCAATTAATCGAAATGTTTTATCTCTATAAATAGATTTTCGAATTCTCCAATCTGTTAGAGCCAATATAAATCCTAATACAACTGCCATGGTTAAATAGATAATTATGGCAATGAATACCTCTTTGTTCTGTAAGATTCTTCGCGTAACATTGATTGGAAATCCATTGATTTCTGATATTGGGTTTGTTACCGTTAATTTATTCTCTGAAAAATACGTTTCTATAAGTTTCCATAATCCAGTTTCATTCCCTGCATATCCCAAGGCCCATATACCTACACCCTTTAAATTGTTGTTTATAGCATAGTCATATTTCTTTGAGAGTGTGAATTGATCGTCAAAATAAATCTCTTTCATTGTGTTGTCTTCAAAACCAACTCGATATATTTGATTCATAGCCAATGGATCCAATTCTAACTCGGCCATAATATCTGAGTTTAAATACAAGTTTTGTATTTCGTTCAAAGTCAGTTTGCGTTCAATTGAAGCTTCAAATTGTTTGCTTTTCTCTGATGGTGGCAAAATGTTCCATAAAATTCCATAATTCGGTAAGGCCAATATAGCTCTATCAGCAGGTAAACCTTGATTTAAATAATATTGAACAGTATAATCTATATTTTGAGTGTCTTCTGACTGAAGAGGAGCAACCGCCTTAGGAGAGGAGGTGCTGTCATATTCATAACCATTTATAACGAAAAGATCAACTATTTCGGTTAAATTTTTAATTTGGTAATTTTCTCGATCGTAAAAACTAGGAAGCGTAAGGGCTATAAAAGGAGGAGGTTTATTAACACTTAAATATAAATTTTTTAAGTACTGATTGAATTCCTTGACAAACTGAACAAACTCGTTAGATCTGCCATATGGTAAATCTTTAAAGTTGAGATCGATTCCATCTGCATTTTTTAATATCAATAAATCGCCAATCTCAGTATATAGATTATTCCAGAGATTATTTTCTTTTAAAAAGGCATTTTGATTTTCCTGACCATAAAGCGAGATTCCAAGAAGAACCCTTGTATTTTTATTATGAGCAACGTCAATTAATGAGGTTTTTTTCCATTCCTCAATAGCCTCTGTATTATCATTAGCCCCCGACGTAGGATTAACTGAATAGGAAAAAAAAGATAATGTTGATAATAATTCAAATGGATAGTTTTCCCAAGTATTACCCAACCAATAAGGATGCCAGCCGAAAACTTCGCTGTTTAATCTTAAAGATTTGTATTGAAAAGCCATCGAGTCTTGTTTGGTAGGCTTATCAAGGATTTTATCAAGGTTCACATCATTAATGCCTTCAAATAAATACCCATAGGTATTAATCATGTTTTTCTGCTCAAGTGGGTTCTTCTGAATATTATTTAAACTGTCTGTCTGTTTTTTTTTATTAAGTTCATCTAATCCTAATCTTTTGGTATATAGCTTTTGCTGCCTTTCGAATCGACTTATCTGACCAAAGGTTCTTCTAATTCCTTGGTCTATTTTTTTTACATAGGAACAAGAAGTGACAAAAAAAATCAAGAATGTCAATACAATCTTTTGTACTTTTTTAAACGAATTACTCATTATCCAATGATATTTTCAAACTATTAATTGTTTCATAAAAATTTATGGTTTTGTCAAAAAACTTTTCCCTGGAAAATACTAAAACTACGTATAAATCAACATTTACTGGATTAATTTTGGATTGATTCGACAATTCTATATAAGCTCTAGTCTCTTTTTGTACGATACTCGGATTTATCTTATAAAAAGCGAAATTTTTATGGTAGTTACGAGTTTTTTGATCGAAATTAAAATTGTCTACAGTGATAGAGACTTGTTCATTATTTAACAATGGTAAATTTACTCCTTCGTCTATACTTGTCAATTCTTGTTTTCCATATAATTTAAGCATGACTTCATTTTGGTCTAATCCTTCTGGAGTACTTTCTGAACTTTTATCAATCCAATAACCCCAACCTAAAAAATTTCCTTGATTTATTGGGACTTGTATCGGGATGCTAATATTACTTTTTTCTGAAATATTAAGTAGAGGAGAAATTGAAATTTCATTTATTGGCAAAACATTGTAAAGCGTATCAATATTTACTTCAACTATGTTTCTTGCTTTGAATAAGGTATCACTCACTAAATCCGTTTTAAAATTTATTGGAGAGATCTTTTTAATCTTAATATCTAAGCTTGTTTTAAAAAAACCTTTATTCGAAAAAAAATTATCATTTGATATATTCAATGTAACATCATTTTCTTCTTCAAGTGAGATAACCCCTTTTAAGATATCTTTTTTTTTAAAATTATTTTTTTGAATTCTTACAGCCTCCCCTTCAACTATACTAATCTCATCCACTTTGTACTTCCCCAAATTCTCTATTGAATAAGAAAATATCTCCCCTTTTTTAAGGTGATAAGTATATTGGAGTGGTAATCCTTTTGAAGGAGATTCTACAAATAAATTTGCCAAAAAAAATGTGTCTTTGTAATGTTTAAAATAATCTTGATGGTTTATATTTTCAATTAGATCAATTGGCAATATAATTTCGTTGGATCCTTCTAAGAGAAGATTAATGGTGCTGTCCAAAATACGTTTTTGACTCTGAACATCTGAATTCGCAAAATTATTTGTGTTTGTAATTGAATTTTTGTCTGATTGCTCAGAAAGACTATTAAGTTCTTTTGTCAATACTTCTTGAAGACTTGATATACTTGCGTTACAACTAACAGTAAGAAAAACTATAATTACAATTCTAAACGTCTTGTTCATTTATCGTTTTTTTCCGTTTGCTGTAATCTTATTTGTTCATATCGTTCTAACGTCTTTGCTCTTAATTTGTCTTTCAGTTTATACTCATTGGTATTTGGACCGAAACGCATGGAAATATCGTTTAATTGCTGACTTTTTTGACGTTGATATAAATTAATGTCTTTTCGTCTTAAAAAATGAGTTTCAAATTCAAACTCTCTTTCTAATAACAAATGATCGTATGGCCCCTTACTAGAAATCAATTTTGTCAAAATAGGAGCGGTTTCTATCAAAATAAAAATTAACATTATGAAATAGGCCCCCCAATTATCCAATTCACTAAGGGCTTTAACTCTATCAAAAAAACCAAACTTCATTTGGCCTGCTAATTGTCTTTTGTCATTTTCAAAAGCTAACTCCAATTCATTTATTTGATTTTCTAAAACCAATATTTTTTGCTCTCCTTTAATTAGATCTTTTTCGTATTCAATTGAATAATTTTCAAAACGCTCTTTTCTCGCTTCACAATTTGGTCCCCAACCAATTATTCCTGTTCCACATGTGCCATTGCATTCGCACATGTAGTCATCAAAATATTTATTACGCAGGTTTAGTTTTTTTTCAAGACTCTTCTGAAGTACTGTAATCTCCTCTTTAAGTTGATTTTTGGGAGTTATAAATTCGTTTTCCAGTGCTAAAAGCACAGATCTTTTTTTCTCTTCAAGAAAAAAATTTATTTCATTTTCGAAAAGTTTGATCTCTAGTGGTTTTGAAATGACTATGGCAATAAACACTGCTATAATAATTCTAGGAACAGAAAGAATAAACTTTCTTTTAAAATCACCATCATTTCGCATGCTTTGAACGATGTATCTGTCCAAATTAAAAATAATGAGAGCCCAAAATAATGCTAGGCCTATGGTCAAAGTTTTATCATCAAAAATTAGTGAAATGGCGTAATAAGATGATATAAATGCCAGAATAGCCGTAAAGACTATTGTGATACCAATGCTGACATATCTAAGTCTTTCGAATTCTGGGCACTGTCTAAGGAGTTGTAAACTTGCTCCTGAACAGAAAACAAAAAATTGTTGTATCCAATTCATAATTGTTAAATAACCAGCACCCTATCAGTTCAGTTGATCAATTTACTCATTTATTTCTAAAATATCTTAAGGCTTTTATGACTTTTATTGTATCCAAATAATGACTGAATAAAACCGACAAGCCAAGGTTTTTTTCTTTTAGGAATAACTGGATGAATTTTAATTTTTTGTCTAAAATTGCCGAATATAGTGTCGAGTTTAAAACTGAATAATTTTGAACCACTTAGGGTAAACTCATGATGACCATTTAAATTTAAAATACCTAGCGATTCTTCATGTAATACGCCCATATGTTGAGTAGACCAATAGATTAATATTTTTTGATCAAGAAAAGCATAATAATTACTTGTTGAAGACTCATCAGTTTGAAGTTCAATATATTCATCTAAAATGGGATCGTATGCTGTAACATAGATATTTAAATGAATTTGATTAATCATTTTTACGTACAGCCTTTTAAGTTGCTTATTGGTAGAGTTTTCTGCAATCAGCTTAAACTCGGTGTCTTTTTCTATTTTGAACTCTTTTTCACCTGAGAAATCCAAAAATTCTTTTGAATTTTCAAAAGAAACATAACTTGCATTTTTAACATTCCAACTCAGTTTAACGACTTCATTTTTTGAAACTATGCTTTTATCGGCACTGAACAATATTTCAATTTGACCTTCTTGATTAATGTACTGCTTTGAAAGGGTTCTGTAATGTGAATGAAGATCATTAATATTATAAATCTTCTCTTCTGAACTCTCATCAAACAATAAATTACTTTTACTAACTACGGAGGTCTTGTCAAAAATTCCATAGGAAATTGACTCTCTGTCAATAATTGGATCATATATCCAATATATGCTCGTTCCTTGTCTTGAAATCCTATTCATTAAATGAATAAGTCGCAGTGATTTTTCGTTTGAAATACCTTGAATAACCAATTCGATAATAAGATCATTTCTTGATAATTCAATTAAATCGTCAGCTAGAATTACAAAGTCTAATTCATCAATAAGTAATTCAACAGAGGATTTACATTTTGTTAGTTTTACTCTAATCTCATGCAAAAAATCAGAAGCTGTATAGTAATGAAACATGAAATTAAATTTTAAACTATTGTTTTGATTTTACTATAGAGTACAAAGTAAAAATTATTCACTAACCAAAAAACAGTTTATTTTATAAAACAGATACATCTTAAAACATAATATCATTATGTTCCTAGAATCGTATTTTTCATAATAAGATTAATCAGCGCGCTATCTTTAATCTAGTTAGAGTATAATTAATGTAATTTTTAATTTTAAAATAACTNAAAATCTNTNNAGCGGTTATTNATTCTTAATTTTANNANCAGATAAATTCAAATTGNTTTTTAAGCNCAAAGAGNTTAAAAAAAATGATGGTCGCNATATTGNTCCATCAAAAAAAAATANNCTTCAAAANGANNNTGGNGTCACCGATTTTGACAACCACATTTTAAAAGACNANCAANAAATACAACAAAAAGCTGATAATAGTTTCATTGTNAAAAATACAGACTCTTTGCAACTNCGTGTTGATGATTATCAACANAAGAAAGAAAATGATTTNCCAATAGCTCAAAACGAATCTNCACTTGATGATCTTAATCAGATTAATCTTGATAGTCATTTACTAAATATTCAAGAAAAACAATTAAGCGAAAGNGAGAAAAAAGCCTTACCGGTAAATGACCTNGGGAAAATNTCTGACAAAAAAATAGAACTGCATGGTGAATTAACAACTTCGGCTAAAATAAAGGGCTTNTTTGGCTTAAATTCTACTTGGGATAAATTTTCAAAAGGNGTANCGCAATTTAACNANACTGAAAATGTAAGTAGAAAGCAAGAAATTCTATCAGAATTAAAACCACTTGCTCGGGAATGGATAAAAAGACACGACGTTTCGGGAAAGGATATTTCCCANGTAGATGANAACGATATTTTAAAACAAAAAACNATTTACCAATTTTTAAATCAAACAAAATCAAACTTTGAAAAAATACATCTATTNTACGANAAGGTACTACAAGAACTATTAAACTTAAATTCAAACCTAAATTCTGANAANATTTTANCGGTTTTTAATGATTATAAGAATTTCAAAAAAGAGTGTGNAATTTATTTTAAAGAATATCCNCCAGAAATTAACTTATTATTTTTAAACGAAAGTGCTGAAATAAATGACTTTCAGAATAATCTAGACTCNANAGCATATCAGATAAGCTCTAAAAATTCATTTAAAACAGATACTGGACTTGAAATAACCACACCGTCTTTGAGTTTAAACCTAGAAGGAAGCGCTCAAATATATGGTGGAGTTTCATGGTCCNTTGAAAATATTTATGNCATAAATGGTTCTGTAAGCGCGGTCTTTGACTCTTCTGGTTTTAAATTCGACTCAGTAAAAATTAATGATGCATCAGCACATACCGAAATTCATGGTATCAGCTNTTTNATTGAAGGTTTATCCTATGATTCAGGTTTGTTCACAGTAAATAAATTAGAAGGGGCGGTTTCATTATTTGACCAAAATNTCGTTATCAGTGGTGTGAACGTAATGATTGATAATGGTATGATTTCGTACGACNATTTAATTGCAAAATTTGAAGGTGATCTTTGTATTTCAAATGGNATTGTCGTCTCAAATCCTTTTGGTCAATATAACAGTAATGGAGAATTAACTTTNTCCGGNGAGTTCTCATTAAAATTACCCGGNGTTGAAACAAGCAGTGGAAAAATAACATGTTCTTTTAACAACGGAATNCTATCTGACATATCTTTTTTGAATGCCTCTGTNGCNGCAAATATTTATGGTGTGAGTTTTAATTTTCAAGAAATAGATTATCATNATANTGTGCTTTCTATTGGATCAGCAATGGGTACATTAGATATTTGGGGTGCAACTTTTGATATAGANGCCACTGATCTAGAAATCGATCAAAACAATAATTTAAACTTTGAATCAATATCGGGAAATTTACCTGGTATAGATGTTGGGTTTTTCTCAACTAATGAGACCTTTTTAGAATACGACAAGAGTGAAGGAAAATTTTTAGCCNAGACTTCATATNCTTTTAGAAATGATCAAATTTCTGAGGATTTTAAAAATTTTAAGACTAAAGGTGTANTNNTAATTGAGTACATACCAAATGTAGGACCCTGCTTTATGATTGAAGAAGGAGCTATATCATTTGANGCCTTTGGGCAAGAGATAAATGCTTCAGAAATAATTTACAAATCAGACAGTCCATTGTTAATTAACGTTGGCCAATTCAATTTAAAAACGAATATAAATGGTTATAATCCCTCNTTTTCAGGAAAAAATGTAATTATAGATTCTNTGGGTATTCATTTCGATGAATTAAAGACTGAACCTAACATNACACCTCCAANATTAGGGCCTTTCAGTGTTCAACCAAAAACCATTCTTATNTCAGAAAAAACAGAAGNNTATTCTCTTACCATCGATGGAAGACTNGANGGAAATTTTCCNAATCAATTTGGATCAGTATTAGGAGCTCTAGAAGGTGGAGTTATTTTTTCAACAGTTTCGAAAAATATGGATTACTATATCTCCAATGGTGAAGCTGAAATGAGTATNAGAAATCCNCTCAATCAAATTTCAGAATTGTTAGGGGAAAATTGGATGGGNTCTAGGTTCGAAATTGGNGCTGATATTCCTGTATTTCCAGGAGTATTTGGGGTATTTGGNATATTTCTGGCATTCAATGCCTCATTCGAAGATTTNAAAGGAAAAATACANGTGGACGANAGCAACAATATTTTGATAAATCTTAATAGTGGAATATCAGCNAAAATTGATGGTGGCATTTTTGGAGGTGTTCAAGCNGGGAGTCCAATTCTAGCTTCTATTGCTCTATTATTGGAAATGGTTGCTAGTTCTCAAACTACATTAGATTTAGGCTACCAAAAACATTTAGATTTTCAAGAAGATACATTTGATCAATCTCAAATAGACCCTAAAAAGAATAAAAGAAATTTTCTCTATAAATTGAGTGGTGAAACTAAAGGTAAACTCAACCTCACCGCAGTAGCTAAAGCACTTTACTTTTTTCAAAAAAGATTTGAATTAAACTTAGCACAGGCATCTATTGGAGAATTTGAATTCTCAAATGAGAAAACTAAGATTCCTAATCCAAAAGAAAAAATATTCTTTAGCAACCAAGATTTAAAAGACCAGGTAAGCGAGGACATAAGTGATGAAGCAAAAAGTGCAGTGTCTACAATGACTGCTAAAGACTTACTTGATTTAGAAACCAATAAAAGATTTGAAAAAAGAGAAAAAAAAGAAGTCCTAGCCATATTTGGCCAAGCTGAAACCGATCGCGGTCTGCTAAAAGATACAAAAGAAAATGGCGAATCTTTCGATGACTCCAGTTTTACAAATCTGTATTTTTTCACTGAGTTTATTGATAATAGAGTTGATTGGAATTACTTTCTTGAATTAAAAAATATTCTTACTGCAGAAAAATGTGAAAGTCTTATAAAGACAGAGCATGGAAAAGAAGAGTTAAAACAGATTATTGAAGAAATGGGGCAAAAAAATAATATTGCTTCTTCATTTATTAATCACTACAATTCAAAAGTCAAAGACCTAAAGAATGCGACAAAAGGATTCAAGTCAAATGATAATGGCCTTTTTCAAATTTTAGAAGAAAAGAAAATAGTGTATGAAAATGCTGAAGAGTTCAAAAAAAACCATTTACACAGTGCGTTTTGGGGTGATCAATCGAAGCAAGAAAAAAACATAAAGAAATCAAGATCTCTGACTGAAATTCTTACTTTTAAACAGAGTGGATTTAAGAGTTTTTCTAAAGATCTCAACACGTTTTTTGGCACTTTGACCGAATTTGGAAATGGAATCCCAATTGAGAAAAACAAACAACTCCTGCAACTAAAAGGTTCGGAATACTTGTCAAAATTAAGGTCGGAACATAAAGTTAAAAAACGAAGACCTAATTCTTAAGAATTTTTATTGTTGGCTATTCAGGTTTAGAAGGGGGCCTACGTGCCTTTTCGGGGTCTGTTATCAACTGTTTAGAAGAAGAAAAGTTGAAATTGGATTTTTTGGGTGTATTTTCTAAGGCTTTTTGCTGTAAAGCTTTATTACCCAGCATATCGGCTTCTTTTTCTAATTTTTTATCGTCATTTATGTTAGCTCCATTTATTTGGGTTGTTGGTTTCACCCTTCCCTGAGCCTGTTGGACTACATGACCTAATTCGTGAGGTAGATGTTTTTCTTGACCGGATGCCAAATGGACTTGATTACCTTGAGCATATGCATGTGCCTGAACACTTGCTGGTTTAGACGAATTATAATGAACCTTCACTTGATCTAAAGACATGCCACTTACATTTTCCATACCAGATTTTAAATGATCTGGAATTCCAGTATTATTGCGCTGTATAGGTTCTGTACGAGAATTAGTGGTTTTATTTAAACCTTTGTCGAATGCTTGTAATTGAGATAATGCATCACTATAATTTGCATTAGACTGTAGCTTCTCGAAAGATTTTACTTTGGCACTTTGATTGGCTTTATCTTGTAATTGGGTAATAGAATTTACACGAAAATGTGTATTCGGTATTGTACTATTCTGTTCAGAATCTGAAGTCAAGTTCTTTTGACTTTTATACGTCTGTTGTGATTGGTTTTGTTTTGGTTTTTCTTGATGTTGTAAATCCATTTAAACTAAAAGTTAAGAATCTAAATTCTTAAGTACTTCATAAAGCTTAGTATCATTCGCGCTTATCATAACTTTACTCGCCTTAGCTCGAGACTTTACCAATCTTTCTTTTCCTTTAACTATCAGTTCAGCACTGGCGTAACGAGCTTTTTGATCTAGTCTAGAAAATAATTCTGAATAATTTTTCATCAGTTCGTTACAATAAAGAGGTCCAAGAATTGCGCCCACACTCATGTTTTGAATTTCATTAAATTCATCTATTCCTTGTTTTAAAGCATATGCTCCCAAACCCAAACCAGCAAATGTAAATGCAGTACCTGCTAAGTCAATATTAGCAGCCGCCATAG
The DNA here is from genome assembly GCA_002691645.1 of Flavobacteriaceae bacterium. Classification (GTDB taxonomy): domain Bacteria; phylum Bacteroidota; class Bacteroidia; order Flavobacteriales; family Flavobacteriaceae; genus UBA3478. Next base: position 24,150 of record NZIP01000052.1, on the reverse strand, counting down.
GTGCTTTTAACTCTGGATTCCATCCAATAAACCCTTTAGTTGCTTCAGCCGCAGAACCTACTTGTAATGCAGAATCAGCTGTTGTTTTAGCTAATTCTTCTTTTCTTTTTCTTCTTGTCAATTCCTGTCCATCATCCATTCCTAAAGCACTTTTTTTCAATGTTTTTTCAGCACTTTTTAAATCTCCCTTATATTTTAATTTTGTTGCGGCAACTATCAAACTTGGAATTGCAGTAACTAGGGAACTTGCTATTGCCAAAGGTGGTGCGGCAAAGGTCATAGGAACAGATACTATCATACTGGCACTTGTCAACCCCGTCGACATTCTATTTAACATTGTCAACCTCTCATATAATTGTTTTATAGATTGACCCTGTATAAAAATTTCATCTAAACAATCTAAATATTTAAATAATTGTTTTAAGTCTTGGCTTAATTCTTCGTCATGTTCTTTCTTGGACTTAGCTCTCTGCTCTTTGGCCGTTTTCTCTTCATTTTCGCGTATTCTAGCAGTTGCCGCTGCCCCTTTCTCGAGAGTTCCTACATTTGGTTCAAATCGTCCAAAACCCAATTTTTCCATTGGTTTTTTCTGGCGCTGTTCTTCTGATACTTGTTCGTCAGTTTGAGCGTTTGGGTTTTCATCAACTTTTTGGTCAGGTTGGATATTAATACCTAAAGTCTCTAACGGACTATTCTTAACCAATTGAAGCACCTTATTATCCTTACTCTTTTCATCAGCCTTTCTTTGCAAAGTTATAAGTTGATTTACTTTTTGATTAGAAGATGAAGAATCAATGAGTTCAGACTGTTCTCTGGATTTTTTTGTTTGATCTGCAAAAGATGATTCTTGGCTTTTTAGTCCTTCACTTTTATCAAATATCGGACTTGAATTATTCTTTTTTCTAGAATAGAACTCGGGGCTCATTTGTTATATAATTAAATATTTTGTTAAAATACTAAATATTCTGTTGCACCTTAAGCTTTAATCGTCGTATTCAAAAGCCAAGCATGTCTCAAAATTTAAACTTAATGCATTTGAGGGCCAATCAACTTTTTAATTTTTTGTTCCTCTGTATAATGTTCATTTAATTTTGCTTCAAAAGCTTTTAATGAACTTAACACATTTGCTTGTGATATATTTTTATCTGAACCTTTTCTTAAATCAGCAATACGACCATTTACTTTAGCACCTAAAACATTACCTTTTGTTCCGCCTGCTAGTGATGTAGTTGCAGCTGTTTTTTCACTTGAAAAGAGGCCGTGTTTTTGGCCTATTGGACTATATTTTGCATCATGTTCAGTTCCAAACCTATTTTGCGAAGGAGCTGTAGTTTCTAACCCTATCATTATTGCTCCCACTTTTGCCTGAGTTGGTAGTTTGTACTGAACAAAGAAATGGCCGTGTCCGCCATCTGGCATTATTACTTCACCATTAAAATCAAGGTTTCCTATACCCCCCATTGATATATCAAGACCTATATTAATTTGACCAGTCCTTGATAATTCTCTATCAGTAAAATTTCGAAAATTTGAAGTAATTCCTTTACCTTCTTTTACATGCTCGCCATCATCAGTTCTCCTAAGATCATGTGTGGCAAATTGTCTTCTGTAAGCTCCAATCTCATCGTTTTGTTTTCCTCTTTTTGTTATACCTAACCAATCAGCTATTTCATGTGGGTCGTCTTTATCTGATTTTAATTTAGGTAAAATAATATTTGTTCTGCCACCGTGACTGAGAAGTTCAGATATTGGTGTTTCAAAAGATTTAAATCCTTCGTCCGTATCACCATTTTCTTTTAATACATTAATCTTAGAATTTTGAAGAATAATAAATACTCTCTCAACAAATTTGGCATTTGCCTGGGCTAATTCTGACAACCTTGAATCATCTGCTCCTTTAAAAACTTTCATTGTTGCAAATGGAGTATCTTTATCCTTATGTGCACTTGCTGCTGCAAGTCTTTCATCGGTTGGTGCTTTAATAGTTTCTTCCCAAATTTTTTGAGTTTGTTCGAAAGCATCCCCTCTTTTAAAACCACCATTTATCGAATCACGAAGCCATGTAGCAGGATTTCCCATCTCTGTGACAGCCTTAAAATCAGAGGAGTAGTATGCAATTAGCATTCTTTTTTGAGGTGTTAATGACTGCCAGTCTTTAAAATTGCCTTTTTCCAAATAGATTCTTGATTGTTGCTCATTAAAAAAGCCTGTTTTTTGCAACCAACCGTTTGAATCACTCTTGTCTAAAAAATCTAATGCATTTATCTCTGACGAATCAAAGCCTTTATTGGCTTCTTCTCTATCTTTCCAATATTTTGCTACAGTCTTACTGTTTCCAAAAGGTTTACCATCTGTCACTCCAGTTAGTATTTTGATTCGTTTTTCTATTTCGACCTTGTTTACTTGTATATCTGGACCGCTAAGATTATCATCGGTGTCCTTTAATAGAGGAGTTTTTTCGGTATCTATTTTTTTAGTTTTGACTAACTGGTATAAGCCTTCATTTTTATCACTTTTTTTTGCAAGAATTGCAATTGCTTAACCTCAGTGAAATTGTTAGCAGCTTCTTGAAGCCTCCTTTGAATTGTTTTAGGTGCTGATTGTGTTAAAGATGATCGTTCATCAAACTGTTCTATATCACCCTTTTGTTTTGACTTTATTTTACGTTCCATTCAACCAACAAGACCTTCGAATTACTCATTCATTCTAATGATAGAACATGTATGAATGTCAATTTTCAAGAATAATAAAAATAAATAAAAATTTACCTTTAACTGGGTAATACTTTCATTATCTGTAAATAATTAAAATAACGTTTAACTAATTTTCAAAAAAATTNTTTTTCATCTTAGGCAAAAAAAGAAACGNCAATCTTTTTTCGTAATATACGNAGAACCAATGCNACCGCTATTGATTGTTTGTAATTATTTTAAGAAGTGCTCAATAATTAAAATTTTAAAGTAAGATGCCAAGAAAAGGATACATAAGGCGCAGATTNCATTTGATATTAATTGGGTTGTTGAGTGTGAGCTGTTCAAAATCTAATGACTCGTCTGAGGTATCAAATGAAGAACTCGATAGAAATTGGGAGCAATACACCATTTTTAAACAGGGTAATATCCCCCTACTGCTTATTTCAGTTCACGGCGGTGACCTAGAACCTGATTTTATCGAAGACCGCACATGTTCACAGGCAGTTACTGTAAAAGATTCACACACACTTGAAATCACTCAAGGCATTGAATCTGAATTGTTGAAATTAGGATATCAACCCTACGTGGTTATTAACAAGCTTCACAGAAAAAAAATAGATTTGAACAGAAGCGCATCAAATGCTACCTGCGGTAATCCAATAACCTCTGAATATTGGCAATTATTTCACGATCAAATTAAGGCCTATAGAAGTGAGATTGAAACCAAATTTTCAANNGGTTTAGTTCTTGATGTTCATGGGCATGGACATGAAATTCAGCGAATAGAATTGGGCTATTTACTAAGTGCAACAGACCTTAGGCAAGAAAATGAAACCTTAAATGAGGTGGCCTACAAAAACAAATCTTCTATTCGTCGTTTAACCGAAAGCTCTGGTGATCTTCAATTGAGTGATTATCTCAATGGAGCGCAATCTTTCGGACAGCTTTTTGAGGAAAGAGGATATCCTTCTGTACCTTCTTTATCGGATAGGGCGCCAAAGGAAGGTGAAGCTTATTGGTCAGGAGGCTACAACACACAAGAGTACGGGTCGAGATATTCAGGAGATGTTGATGCGATACAAGTAGAATTAAACTGGACAGATGTTAGAAATAATGCTAGTAACCGAAGTCGTTTCACTAGGTATTGNGCAGAGGTAATTATCTCTTATTTGGAATCTCATTATTAACAATAAACCATATACAAATGCAAGAAGACGAGGTCAATAAAAAGAAAGAAAATCGAAAAGCCTGGATTTTTANTTTGATCACNATCATTCTGGCTACACTGTTAAATGTGTACAATAGAATGAATAGCTAAAGCAATGACTTATAAGGGGTAAATCATCTCCTGAAAAATAGCAATTGCTTACCTATTTAAGTTGAGCTTCTATATGTGCCCAATAATCAGCTTGCATTTTTTCGGTATCGATATCTGTGTAAATTTTGATGTTGCGTTGCCTGTTCTCTTTCGGGGTGAGAAACTCTTCTTTTGTAGCCCATTCAGGATGCGCTAAAGCCTCGATTATAGCAACGTCCCACATGATCCACTTTTCCTTAAGTGGGTCTTCGGTAGTCCACCAACGGTTGTACGTTTCCCATCGGTTTATGAGGTATTCTGCGAGAGCTCCCTTTGTTTTGAGTTCTTTGTCGACCTTTTTCTTTTCGAATACCAGGTGTTGACTTGTAGTTGCAGTCATCACACTCAAATCTAACTTTGGGTAATCGAGTAAATAATTCACTGCAAGAGTGTCATTACCCGAGTTGAACTCTTTCTTATCGTAGGTATTTGATTTGGGATTGTGCCAAAAACCAAGGTAATGTACTCTGATTTTGGGAACTATGGTGGAATCTAATAAAATGGCCGAAGCCACATTAGTACAAGAACCAAGTATAACCAAATTTAACTTTTCATCTTTACCCATTTCATGTGCTTTTTCAATAATGAAATAAGCAGCTTCAGAGGCCTGTGGAGTTTTATCCGATATTAATGGATCATTACTTCCTAAAGGCAGTGGAATGTCTTTTCGTTTCAACAAACGCATGATATCCTCATTGATTTTTTGACTTTCCTTTACCGTGCTATCGGTAGCAAGTGGAGAAATATGAAACTGTGCTGAAGAAATACCTAATAAGTCAAATTCTGGGGCGCCTACTGCTCTAACTAAAGCAAAAAGATCATCTACCTCGTTGGCCGTATCTGCATCTATAATTAGGGGGAGCTTTTTGGATTGCTTTTGATTAGAACAACCTATTGTGAATAGGACCAGAGTGATAATAAGCCCGAGCTTCTTTTTCATTGTTTAGATATAAACCGCTATTAAACTCGATAATAATCNCCTTTCCAATTNGTNATGGCCNTTTTAANANCNTNNGCTGAAAGTTNNTCCTNAACCGCTCTNTCTAACAANGCNGNAAACTCCTNATNACTTGCAAATCTNAGNGCNATAATCTGTGACATGCGNAAGGTCTGNGGATACTCCTTTTTGGTGAGCATATAATAGCGTAAACGTTCCTCGGCACGAATGGCTCTATCTTGAGCTCTAAGTGGAAATATTCTAATATACCAGGCCATTACATGCAAGGTGATGACCACTAATACCATCAGTGTTGCTGGGTATAGCTGTTCTTCAGGAGCGTGGAATAAATAACTTACTGAACCCCCTAACAGTAGAAGGAGTAATACAAATAATAGGCCGTGAAAACCTTTGACGTATTTCTTGTGGTTTGAAAAATTTTGACCGTTCATTTTTATCGTATTTGGAGTTAATCTGTTGACTTTTTTGTGAATTATTTTGAGAACCCATCAAAAGCCTTGTTTTACTATAGACCCTTATGTTCTTATTCAAATCTAATGATTTCGGCTCTTTATTTTTTTAGTTTCATTTTATATGGCTGTTGAAATGCCTAACTTGTTAAAAAAAACTTGCGCTGCAACAACTTGCATCTGCTTGTGATCAGCTATGAGACGCACTCGAATTCAAGATTATACAAAAATTGAAGAGGCGAAAGACCTCGACAGTGTAGTAAACGATAAGCGAAAAAGAAAAAGAGCTACGAAGAAAAAAGCTACGCGTAGAAATCGAAGATATCAGAACAATCTTCTGAATCATTTGACCAAAAATATAGATGAAGAATATAAAGAATAGATTTGTATGCCTCTTGTACTTCCACATCACACCCTTGAAGAAATACCTCAGCTCTTATATTCAGAATTAAAAAAGGGTATGGTCCAAAAAAAACATCCATTCAGAAATGTGGTCTTCTCTACATCGGCTCAAGAAATACCAATGTCTAGATGGGTAGTTTGCAGACATGTCACTGCTGAACAAAGCTTCTATATTTACACCGACAGTCGGAGCCAAAAAATCTTTGAATTAAATCAAAATCCAAATTGCAATTTGCTGTTTTATCACGACCGACAAGGTCTTCAAATTCGTTTCAATTGCAAGGGGAAAATACATCGACAAAATGAGCTCACCCAGAAGTATTGGCCCGGAGTAAAGGGACATAGCGCTGAGAATTACACTACATCTTTAGCCCCTGGAACGCCGATTGAATCAATAGAGGATGGTCAAGAGTTTTTTGAAGAGCTCACTGATGAATACTTTACTGTACTCGAATTGAACCCGTACGCATTCGAAGTTGTACAACTCAGCCGCGAAGGTCATATTCGCGCAAATTTTGAAAAAACATCAGACAACGATTGGAAGGGGAGTTTTTTAGTGCCTTAGGGCAATAATTTATTCAACTATTTATTCTCTTTAGGCCTAAAGGCCTCGATGACCTGTTCATTAGTTTCTAAGTAAGGGCCTTTGATAAGATCAATACAATAAGGTACTGCAGGAAAAACAGCATCGAGACATTCTCGAATAGATTTTGGCTTTCTAGGCAGATTAATCACTAGACTTTTACCGCGAATGCCCGCCGTTTGCCTGGATAAAATTGCAGTAGGAACATACTGCAAACTCACTTGTCTCATTAATTCTCCAAAGCCAGGAAGCATTTTTTCACAAACACTCTCTGTAGCTTCAGGTGTTACATCTCGCAGCGCAGGGCCTGTTCCTCCTGTTGTGATAATTAATGCACAGCTGAACTCATCAGCCATTTGTTTTATGGTATTTTCAATTGTCTTTTGCTCATCAGGGATGACTTGATAAACAGGTTCCCAATTTGATATAAGATAATCTTTCAAGGTCTCAATAATCGATGGTCCAGAGAGATCATCATACTCGCCTTTGCTCGCCCGATCTGAAACGGTAATGACGCCAATTTTTATAGGCTTAGCAATATCTGAGTTCATTATTTACTTAGTTACGTTTTTCTTTTAGCACCTCTCCTTCGAACGAAACTTCTAAATAGAGTTTTGAAGAGGAATTCTTCTTAAGTGATACTTTATACCCTTGAAGTTCTTCATTATTCACGGTAACAACTCGGGTTATTTCATAATCTTTATACTGCTTAACAACAGCCCTCTCAATATCCTCTGGCATTCTATCTTCATAAGACACAGTGTTCATATGCCTTCTTGCCTCAACGGCATAAGCTTTTTGTTCTATGAATCTATTTGGTTTCCCATTTGATTGTTTAATTAATTGAAATTGGTCGTATAGGTCTCCAGTTGCTGTGTAAGACTTATATGTGAGCTTATCGTTATCAATATCAATGAGCTGAACCAATTGTGTGTTTTCAGCCGCCCGTTCTCTTTCTGCATCCCATCCGTCCCAGGCATTAGGTCTCAAATTGTACATTTTACCGCCACTAACAGAAACTACATAAACTGTACCTGTATAATCACGCTTGTTTAGTCCATCCAAAATATTTTTTTCATCTGCTGCCAAATAAGGTTCTACTCTACCCCGAGCATAGGCATGGTCATGACCTTGTAAGGCAAGATCTACCTTATACTTGTCGAAAAGTGGTTTCCAAAGCTTTCTCAACTTTACATTATTCCTGCCTGAAGAGGCAGAAAATAAAGGATGATGATAAGTAACTATGGTCCATTTATTTGGGTTATTTGAAAGTATTTCTTCAAGCCAATCAGCTTGTTCTTTCAATTTTCTTGAGCTATTCAAAACGACAATGCGAGCTCCCTGATGGTCGATAAAATAATTTGTTTCTTCTAAGCCTTTGACACCATTTGTAGGCAAAGTAAATTGAGGCCTCCATTGAAGTGATAACTCTTTTTTGCCTTTTTTGCCAGGTAGATAGTCATATTCATGATTTCCAGGAGTAGCGATTGAAGGTAACATGCTATGAATCCAACCACCTGCTGTATACCATTCGTGCCATTGATCTTCGTCATGGGCATCGTTAATTAAATCACCTGCGTGAATAATAAAGCTAGCATCGGGACCTTTTCGGTAGCCTTCTCGAATGAGTCTCGACCATAACTCCAAGATATAATTTTGTGCGTCACCCACATATAAAAATGAGAAAGGAGCTTCTTTTTCTGAAGCCGTTTTAAACTGAATCCATTCACTCCAAATTCGACCATCTCCAACTCTATAGGCATATAAAACATCGGATTCAAGATTGTCAAAAGTAACAGAATGATAATTTGATAAGACATGCCTATCATTTTCATTGAAGTCCAAGGTTTCGGTTTTTGCAGCTATCGTTTTCGCATTTCTCCAAAACTTTGGTGCGGCTGTAGCCACAGCAATCTCAGCATAAGCCTCTTTGACTTCATCAGATGTTCGCCAAGTCACACTGGCAGTCTTCGCTGGGTTTTCGCCATAATTAATCGTTATATGGTCTGGATGAATATCTGGCTTACTCCAGTTTTTGTAAAACTCCGGAATTTTGTAGGTCCTTTGCTGCGCAAGTAGACTGAAATTAAAAAAAAACATTAGGCTAAAGAAAAATGTAAACCTAGTCGTTTGGAGTTGTGTGAAATTCACATTTTTAGCTTTCATAAAATGAGTGTTGTTTTTGAATTAGTTGAGGACAATATCTTACAAGTCGATATATTTACCTATAAAAATAAACCTCTTTGTATCAAATGCTTACTCATGTAAAACATTAAGCAAAGTCTTAATTGAAAGACAATTTTAAATTAACACTACAGTGAAATACTCGAGCGTTTTTATGAGGAGAAACCTTTGGTGGTTTACTTCATGTACAATGCCAAACCTAGATATTCTATTAATACTATTTAATGGCCTAAATTGAGATTTAAATTCATTTCAATATGCGTACCTTTTTATTTCTTTTTCTTTTCTTTCCGTTAAGCAGTTATGCGCAATCCGAAAACAATTCGATTTACTACGATAAAAATTTCTTTTTAATCGAAGGAACAATCGTTGCCGATTCGCTTAAAGAAAGTCCTTATGACAGACTTCCATCCTCTTATAAAAATCGTGTTAGAACCCCTGTTTGGGATATTTCAAAATCTTCAGCGGGTCTCTCTATTCGATTTTTGACAAACACCACCAAACTCAAAGTCAGATGGGAAGTGTTAAACGACTTCTCTATGAATCATATGCCAGATACCGGAATCAAGGGCGTCGATTTGTATTACAAAAACGGTGAACGATGGCAGTACATCAATACCGGTCGACCTCAGGGGAAAATAAGTGAATATACCCTTATCGAAAACATGACCGAAGAGATGCGAGAGTTTAAACTATTTCTTCCGCTTTATGATGGGATAAAAAATATCGAGATTGGCATTGATTCTACAAGCACCATTACTAAAGCACTAAAAAACCCAAAGAAACCTATCATCTTTTATGGCACAAGTATTACCCAAGGGGGATGTGCATCACGAACGGGAATGGTTCACACCAGTATAATTTCGAGAGCGCTAGATGTCGATGTTGCCAACTTTGGTTTTAGTGGAAATGGTCGAATGGAACAACCCATCGCTGAACTGATTTCGACTGTAGAACCCTCACTCTATATCATCGAATGCATGCCGAATATGATAAAGCCCGAATTGATTACAGAACGAACAATTCCACTGGTCAACACCATACGATCAAAAAATCCTAATACCCCCATTGTTTTTATCGATTTATTCAAATCTCCTTTGACCTTTTTGAACACTAAAATGAAAAGTGAAAATACCGCCATGGACGATGCCTTAAAAGCAGAATTTGACAAAATGATTGAGGGTGGTTACGAAAATATATACTTCATAGAAACACCAAAACTCACTGAATCTGATCATGAAGGCACTGTAGACGCCATTCATTTTACAGATCTTGGATTTCAGCGGTATGCAGACTTTTTAATCGCGCAGTTCAAAGCTTTGGGATTACTCGCTCCTTAAACCTAAAATCATGAAGAAAATCTTTTTTCAAATCCTTGTATTGTTTAGTCTGTACTTCAATTCATTTGCCCAGACTATTTTTGAACTTGATGGCCAACAAAGAATGTTGATGACAGGTAAAGGACCCGGTCAAGATGCCACAATTAATCCCTTTGAAGGAGAAGATTGTTATGCGCTTATTCAAAACTTAGGTGCAGAATTGTTCTCAGTGCGTATTCAATATAAAGGCGAAGTTGTCAATATAACCTATGTCAATCCCTCACAAACCAAAAAAATTAAACTCTTGATGGGTCAAGAACTTTATTTAGACCCCGAACCAAGAAAAAAGACTAGGGCAAGTGTAGCCTATCAAAAAATAGAATGAGGAGTATTAAATAAACTTTGAATTACTAACGTATTGACCTTAAATTTGCAGGGTGAAAAACCACCTCTTACTTCTATTTGTACTTTTCTTGATTTCATGTCAAGATCAATCATCAACATCTGTTAAAGTTACCGGTCAAATGAGAAATGTGATGTGGTTTGGCGACTTAGAAGGTAAAATTGCTACAGATTCGCTGAGTAGTAATACTGCATACGGCCTTGGCCCTATTGAATATTTAAAAGGTGAAATACTGCTTTTTGAAGGTCAAACATTTGAATCCAAGGTAATTGACTCATTACAGCACAAGGTTGAACAAACTGCATCTTCACGAGCTCCATTTTTTGTGTATTCCACAGCGAGTGATTTGAGAGAAATAAACATCCCTAAAGAAGTTTTTACCCTAAAATCAACTGAGAACTTGATTGATTCGCTGTATAAAGACTACGAACATCCCTTACTCATTCGCATCGATGGTATGATTGATGCTATCACGGTTCACAGTGTAAGCCTGGCTGAAGGCAGCAAAGTGTCTTCACCAGATCAAGCTCATCAGGGTCTTACTAAGTATGACTATGAGAATGTTAGTGGGTCTTTGATTGGCTTTTTTTCAAGAAAACACAAGGCTGTTTTTACACACCACGACAGCTTTTTTCATGGCCATTTTATCTCAGATGATAGAGATATTTTAGGTCATGTGGATGCGATCGATTTTAACTCGAATAAGGTCAGCTTTAGCGTTTCAAAATAATGGAAACAAGAATCAATAAATACCTCAGTGAAATTGGCTTTTGTTCGCGTAGAGAAGCGGATAAACTTCTAGAAAAAGGAAGAATTACGATAAATGGTAAAATTCCAGAACTGGGTACTAAAGTCAAAACGGGAGATACAGTTGCTGTTGATGGTGAACAAGTAGGTGTTCGTAAAAAAAAACATACCTATATCGCCTTAAATAAACCAAAGGGCATTGTTTGTACAACAGATCGCCGTGTTGAGAAGGACAATATCGTTGATTTCATTGGACACAAAGAGCGCATTTTTCCAATAGGTAGACTTGACAAGCTTTCAGAAGGCTTAATTTTATTGACTAGTGATGGTGATATAGTGAACAAAATCTTAAGAGCGCGAAACAACCATGAAAAAGAATATATAGTTAATGTAAACAAGCCTGTAAATCATGAATTCATATCTCGAATGCGAAATGGTTTACCCATTTTGGGCACAAAAACCAAAAAATGCTTTGTCGAACAAATTGGCCCTCAAGCTTTCAGAATTATTTTGACCCAAGGGCTCAATAGACAAATTAGACGTATGTGTGAATATTTAGACTATAGAGTTACAAAACTCAAACGCATACGAATTATGAATATTCAATTGAATCTCGAGGTTGGTCACTGGCGTGACCTGACTAAAGACGAGCTCACTGAACTCATAAAACGCTGTTCGCTCAGTTCAAAAACTAACTAGCGAATTTCTAGCCTTGAGGGTCTCAGTACCTTTTGGTTTTTGATTGTTTATTCTTGTGTTTTCCTTTAAAGCTTGATTTGTTCTTGTTGGAATTTCTTCGAACAAACTTATTTTTATTAGTCTTTTGAGTATTATTAGGTGGCACTTGTACTCCTTTTAAACTCGGAGATTCTTCAGCGAATGGGTGATCTGAAACTATTTCAATCTTTTTATTTATCAATTGTTGAATATCCTTTAAATACGAATGCTCTTCTTGGCTACAAAAAGATATTGCCTTTCCACTAGCTTGAGCACGACCCGTTCGGCCGATTCTGTGAACATAGGTTTCCGGCACATTTGGTAAATCATAATTTACAACTAAAGACAAATCATCAACATCGATTCCACGCGCAGCAATGTCAGTGGCAATAAGTATACTTAGAGCGCCATTTTTAAAATCATTTAAAGTCTTTTGACGTCTGTTTTGACTCTTATTACCATGGATGGCTTCAGCTTTAATCTGTACTTTACTTAAGACCTTAACTATTTTGTCAGCACCGTGTTTGGTTCTTGAAAAAACTAGAACAGAGTCAGACCTATTCGTTTTTAGAAGATCAATCAAAAGCTTAGACTTATTTGATTTACTAACGAGATATAAATATTGTGCTACTCTTTCGGCTGTTGTCTTGTTAGGTTCAATGGTTACTTTTTCAGGCCGACCTAAAATTTGTTCAGATAACTTAACGATTGAGGGTGAAAGTGTCGCAGAAAAAAACAATGACTGTCGTTTTGAAGGTAATTTTGCCAGTACTTTTTTGATGTCATTGATAAAGCCCATATCGAGCATCTGATCTGCCTCATCCAAAACAAAATATTTGATGAATCTAAGAGAAATAAATCCCTGACCCATAAGATCGAGCAATCGCCCAGGAGTAGCAACTAGTATATCTGTGCCATGCCGTAGACTTTTTGTTTGAGCGTGTTGCTTCACCCCTCCAAAGATGACTACACGCTTTGCACCTGTATACTTTGAGTAAGCTTTAATATTATCATTGATTTGAATCGCTAATTCTCTTGTTGGAGTAATAATCAGCGCTCTTGGTGAACTCTTACCTCTTCCGTTCTTATTCGCATTATAAAGATGTTGAAGTATGGGAATCGTAAAAGCAGCTGTTTTACCCGTTCCTGTTTGAGCACAGCCCAATAAATCTTTATTCTCTAATAATAAGGGGATGGATTGTTGTTGTATCGGTGTCGGTGTAGAAAAGCCTTGTTCGTGTAAGGCTTTTAGTATTGGAGCACAAATCCCCAAGTCTTTAAATAGCATTCATCGAAGATAGTGTTATTGTTTCGAGTTCAACCCGTAAAAGTGAATTATTAGATTTTAATTTATTTTTATTTAATTGCTTATTGATATACTATTTGTTATTTTAAACTTTCACAATTAACCATTAAAAACATGAAAAATTTATTTACGCTAATGTTGATTGCAGCTTTTATGAGTTGTGAGATGCCAACAGATCAATCCGTGATCAAAACAGATGATGAACTAACTGCAAACATTGAATTATTACTTGACAAGTATGTCAATAATGATTTTGATGCCTCTGAATATTATGCAGATGATGTTGTTTGTAAAATCAATAACATTGAATTTAGTGGGTATGACAATCTAATGCCTGGATTTCAAGCACACCACGAAATTTTATACACCGATATATCTATTGAAGATTTATACGTGCATACCAACTACTTTGCAGACGGAGAAGTTTGGTCGAATGCATGGTTTACTTGGAAAGGAAAGGGTCAAACTACTGGCGACGATTATTCAAATCGAGGTCATTTCGATTATAGATGGGAGGATGGAAAAATCGTTGAACTCTTAGCCTATTACAGCGAAACTGCTGAAATGACAGAAGCAGCAGCTTATGCGGCGGCTAATGCTGAAGAGTAAATAGTATTTTGATCAAAGGCTTACTTTAACTATGATGATTCAGGGGTACACGATTTGTGCCCCTGATTTTTTATACCCTTTTCTTAATCACCAGAAATTTCGTTAAATGACTCTATAAGCTCTTTAGCTCGTTCTACATCACGTTCTAAAACCTGCAATTCAACACTGTTTTGAGGAACAGCAAATCCTGCCAATCGGGCAGATTCATTGGAATCTTTTATGATGGACGAAATTCCGTTTTCCTCTAAATAAAGCGCCAGTCCGTGAATAAAAATCGCGCTTTCTCTGTACACCTTAATATGCTTGCTCATAATGTTGAATTGGTACTTCTAATATTGTGAAGATAATCGATTAAAAAAATAATTATATTATATATTACAAGTAATAATCTAATCAACTTTTTGTAATGGAAAATAAACAAGAAACTTTCACTTTTAATCTAGGAGATTTTAAACTACAAAGTGGTGAAATCTTAAAAGATGCTTTTTTAATCGTCGATGTTCAGGGAGAGCTAAATTCTGCCAAAAGTAATGCCATTGTGTTTGCTACTTGTTTTGGTGGAGATCACAATTTTAATCAAATGGGTATTGGAGAAGGAAGAGCATTAGATCCTTCAAAATATTGTATCATTTCACCCAACCTTTTTTGCAGTGGACAGTCTTCTTCTCCAAGTAATGCAAGTCCTTCTCAAAAGGCATCAAAGTTTCCTTTAATTACCTATTACGATAATATAAATGCCCATGATAAATTATTACAAGAATACTTTGGAATAATAAATCCACTGTTGTACATCGGGTTTTCTATGGGTGCCCAGCAAGCTTTTCATTGGGGCGCATTGCATGGAAGTAGAACCGGCGGCATTGCACCTATCTGCGGCACTGCTAAAACAACATTTCAAAATTGGATAGCATTAGAGGGTTGTAAGTTGGCTCTAACTGCAGATGCTGCTTTCGATAATGGAAATTACAGCTCACCTCCATCTATTGGATTGAAGGCCTTTTCAATGAACTATACTTCTCGTTTATTTGATCAAAAAGGATATGAAGAGAAACTGCATTTGGGTTTGTTTGGAGGTCTTGCTGATGACCACGCTTATTTTCAAACGCTAAATGATTTATTTAGTGGTATAGATGCAAATAATCTCATAGGAATGGCTAATACATGGCAACATGGGGATATTGGAAAGCACGAAAGGTTTGAAGATAGCACTGCCAAAGCTCTTTCGAATATTACTTGTCCAGCCCTAGTTATGCCATCTTCGTCAGATATTTCATTTGTTGCTGAAGATAATATACCCGAAGTTGAAATGATGCCCGACGCAGACCTTAAAGTCATTGATTCTAAATACGGTCACTTTGCGGGTAGTATGTCACCGGTACTATCCTCAGAAAAAGAGGTTAATTTCATCGATGATAACATTAAAGACCTCTTAAAAAAAATCGGTTAGTTCTAATACCGGAAAATTAAAGCTTATACCAAACTAGCTTCTAGCAGAATATCGCATTTTAGCACTCCAGAAATTGGACAATTTTGCTTTGCCTCTTCAGCTAAAGCATTAAACTCATCCTGATTTATATCGGGTAAAGAAGCCTTTAGTTCCATTTCAATTTTTGTGATTACACCCTCTTCGAAAGTAAGAACTGCCTTGGTGTCAAGTTCTTTGGGATGATAATTATTTTCATTTAAAACAAATGCTAATTTCATGTTGAAGCATCCTGCCAAAGCAGAAACTATTAATTCTTCAGGATTAGTACCCAATGCTCCATCTTCATTTTCAAATCTTGACTTAAATGAATAAGGCATTTGATTTATGGCTTTACTTTGAGTACTCATATGACCCGTGCCATCTGCACCATCACCTTTCCAAATTACGTGAACTCTTCTTTTCATCGCTTGTATATTTTGCTTAATTAATTGTAAAAATTTATGATTTTAATTCCCTTTGACAAGATAAAAAACAGCCTTGGGTGTAAGGCTGTTTTTTTATGAAATTTTGTCTTTAAAATATAGCTACAGCATTCACTGGAGATCCAGTTCCTCCTTTAAATCTCAAAGGTTGTATGGATATAAAAAACTCCCAATTTTGTTGTTTTTGTGCTTCTTTGGCAACCGCTTCTAAGCTTAAATTATCCAACAAAGGCATACCCATAGCTACAAGGGTTAACTTGTGTATTGGGCTTGACTCCTCGTCTATTCCAGAGGGTTGAACATCATTGGTGCCGTCAGAGCCTAAAACTGAAACCTTGCGCTCTGATAACAATAATGGAACTTTATAGTGTAATCCCGCGCTCAATTTTGACGAATCCCAGTCACCGTTCTCACTTTTTTCAGACCACCTACCTGTTCTAACAAGAACGATGTCTCCTTGTTCGATTTTAATATTGAATTTTTTTTCAAACTCGAGTATGTCATCTGTTGTAATACTCGTACCAGCTTCAAGATAATCTTTACCGCGCAGCAATGGAATATCAATCAGAACTGCTTTGGAAATTATTCCTTCATTGAAAGCCTCTATTCCGAGTTCATCAAAACCTTGAGGAGTCATTTTTGAAGCATCGTACCCGTTGTAGAGTTTGCCGCCCTGTCCCAAATGAGCTAATCCATCCATATGAGAAACCGTAAATCCATGATAGGAAATATTATAGCTATCTGTGGCCCAATCATAGCCTCTAAATTCTACCGCATTTGTTTGGTGATTATACTGCGTGAGCCCATCAAACTCAGAATGGTTAATCTGAGAAGTTTCAACCGTAATGTCAAAAGAAAGTGAAACTGAAACTCCTTTTTTTGGCAATTTCAAGGCTGATAATATTTTATCGCTATCGATATAATTAACTGTTCCTTTTTTGTCGGTCGCACCCCATTTTCCTTTATTCGAAATCTGTTCGAATATTCGGTCGTATTCTTTCTTTTTATCGGAAAGATTTTGAGCATTTCCCCAAAAAAACAGGAATGCCATTGCTATTGTAATTAGGTTTCTTGTATTCATTGATTTTGTTTTGTTGTTTTTTACAATTTAATAAATATTTAATTCATGCTCTAGTAACGCAATTATTTTTTGAAATTCACTTTCAACATTTCGTAATCCCTTTTGATACTCACTGATAAGAAGAATCACCTGATTGTAAAAATTTAGAACTTCTTTCGATTCATAATAAGAGTCGCTGATATCGAAATAATCCACTTTTAGTTCTGCAAAAGGCAAATTAGATTGTTGTGTTTTATTAGTGTCATTGGTAGCAATCACTATTATTTGAGTAGAAAGATTTGCGAATGATTTCCACCTCATCTCATCTAAAATAGGATCACCTGCTTGTATTCTCTTTAATAAATTCTCATAGACGTAAACAATCTCTTTTTTCAATTCTGGGTTTTCAATATTTTCTAAACTGTTAGATGCTAGCAGCTGATTGTAAACTCCTTGTTGAGGAAAAAAAGATAAATTCATAAAGCGCATATCCGAGAATTTTTTGGCCAAAACCTCCTGATTTAGCTTTTCATTATCAGAGAGATGATCTTTCATTAAAATTGCCGCCGATTCAATTGTGATATCAAGTTTAGCATTTACCTCAGACATATGCTTAATATCTTCATTTAAGGTGATTAATAATTGATTCAAGAGTTTGTCTTTCAGTTTGACCTTAAGAAGGCTTTCGCGATAAGATTCCAATGCAAAAGCCCCTAAAATACTGATGAAAATAAAAAGGCCTTCGCGGAAATGATTTTTTGCTGCGATTTTAAGAATATTCATGGTTTGCTCATTGTTGATTCAATTTCAATCAAAGTAAACAAATCTTCACTATAAAATTTGTTTCCGTTTTATACATCCTGAAAAGTTTAATTGCGCTCTTGCCTATTGTTAACACAAAAAGTTCGCTATTGCTTTACCCTAAAATTCTTTTTCGATGAGGAGATAGGCCCTATTGACATGAAGAATACTAGCTCAAATTTAAAATTCTTGTTTATTTCAATTGTTAATTAACATATGGAGTGTAAATTAGTACAAACACAATTCTAACAATGAAAAAATATATCACATTAATTACCGTAGTGTTGCTCTGTGCTTGTCAACAAAAAGTAAAAGAACAGAATGCCAAAATTAAAATTGTAGACGATGAAATCACCTCTATAATCGATCCATTTGCAGAGATTGAAATACTAGCCGATTCTATAGCTTTACCTGAGGGTCCTGTTTGGGATGCCAATACCAATACATTATTCTTTACAGATGTTATCAATAATAGTGTACACAGTTGGAATGAAAACGAAGGTGTCAAAACACACATATCTCCAAGTGGCAATACGGGTTATGCCGATAATCTAGGCGAAGGAATTCTAGGAGCAAATGGTCTTAAATTGACATCTTCAGGCAGTTTAATACTGTGCCAACATGGAGATCGTAGATTAGCTTTAATTGAAAACACCCCAACTACAAAACCAGAATTTTTAACCCTAGTAGATAATTACAATGGCAAGAGATTGAATAGTCCAAATGATATGAGCATTGCTCAAGACGGTTCTATTTATTTTACAGACCCTCCTTTTGCATTCTTCGATTTGCAAGCCTTCAGTTTTGTTGAAACTGAAATGAGAGAACTTGATTTTAATGGGGTGTTTAAACTTTCGCCCAATGCTCAAAAACTTGAACTCATTACTGATGAAATTGACGTGCCAAATGGCATTGCACTTTCGCCTGATGAAAAAACCTTATATGTCAATAAAATGGGTATGTTAGACGGAAATCCAGAGGTTAAAAAAATCGATTTAGAAACCCTAAAAGTTGAAACGCTTTTTTCGGGTAAAGAATTAGCTGCTCAATTTCAAGGGAATTTCGACGGCATGAAAGTACACTCATCAGGAAATATTTTTACATCAGGCCCTGGAGGTTTATTAGTAATCTCACCTGAGGGTGAACTAAAGGCTAGTATTGATTTTGGTCATATCACGAATTGTGCATTCGATGAAGATGAAGAGTACCTTTATGCAACCGGATTTGTGAATAACCCAAAGGTTTTTAGATTAAAACTTCAGTACTAAATCAAGTATTATCTCTCAATTCGTCAAAAACTTGGTCTAAAGTTTCTTCGTATTTTTTTAATAATTCTTGGTAAAAAACAATTCGTTTCTGTGCATTTGTGAGATAACCTAATGTGGCGTTTTGATAAAAGCTATCGTATATTGTGTAATTAGAAATACTCGAGCTTAAATCAACAGAATTGTCGAGTTGATTTACGCTTGTGACGTAATTGATGTGAGGAATAAAGTAATAATCAAACTCTTGATTGAACTCGTCTAGTTTTATATTGATAGAGTTGTTTCTCTCACTCAAATGTTCGTAATAGTCTGTTAAGCCTTTTTTTAGTTCCTCGTTTTCGATAAGTTCAAACGCACTTGAATTGATTAATTGATTATAAATACTTTTTTGAGGAAAAAAAGAGATGGACATACGGGCTGATACATTTGAAAAATTCAAAGCCACCCTTTTAGAAGTCATATTTCTGCTGCTGTGATTCTTTAGAAGACTGTCAATTGATACTAAACAATTGTCTAATGCAGATTTTACAACCTCTAGCTGAATACGATCTTCATTTAAAGCAATACTCAATTGATTTAAGAGTAAGTCTTTATTGGCTATGCGCTCATTAAC
Organism: Flavobacteriaceae bacterium; assembly: GCA_002691645.1. Classification (GTDB taxonomy): domain Bacteria; phylum Bacteroidota; class Bacteroidia; order Flavobacteriales; family Flavobacteriaceae; genus UBA3478. Next base: position 4,776 of record NZIP01000052.1, on the reverse strand, counting down.
CTTAATTCTATTGTCGATTACAAATGATAGTAAAATCCCTGAAAACACAACCAAAAACTCAAGTCCATATCGTAAAACTTTTTTTCTCATCTCAATACCACTTTAATTTCAAGAAATCGCTTTTAAACTCATATCCAAAACTCTAGCATCGTAAATTATGCTTCCCATTGAGATAAAGTTAACACCGGTTTGCGCTATTTCTAAAACATTGTTTGTATTTATTCCGCCTGATGCCTCTGTTTGAACTTGATTTGCTATTAAATCAACTGCAGTTTTTAGATCGTCAACCGACATATTATCCAACAGAATACGCTCAATGGCGTCACAGTATTTCAAGCAAGCCTCTACTTCATCCATATTTCTAGTCTCAACAACTATCGGAACTTTTATAGTATTGTTTTTCAAATAGGCTAAGGTTTTTTGAATGGCTACATCTATCGATCCACAATAATCGATATGATTGTCTTTGAGCATAACCATATCATATAATCCCATTCTGTGATTTGTTCCGCCTCCAATTTGTACTGCCCATTTTTCTGCAATTCTAAAATTGGGCGTTGTCTTTCTGGTATCTAACACTTTACAACCGGTATGGCTTATTTTATTTTGAACTTCTGCCGTTAGGGTCGCAATACCGCTCATTCGCTGTAGACAATTTAAAACGACTCTTTCCGCTGACAAGATGGAAGATTCAGGACCGTTAATTTTAAAAAGAACCGTTCCTGCAGATAGATATTGACCATCCTCTACAAAAGAATTGAAATGAATCCATGAGTCGTGCATTTGAAAAATTAATTTCGCCAATTCTATTCCTGCAATGACCCCATCTTCTTTTAAAAGCAGTTGTGCTTGGGAGTCTTTTTGAGCATCTAAGCAAGCTTTAGCGCTAATATCACCCCCACCGATATCTTCTTCTAGTGCGCTGTGAATAAAGCGCTTCAATTGTGATTGAATTAAATTTGAATTGAGATCAAGCATAGTCTTCGTTGTAATACACCCCTTTGTTTTCTTTAGTTTGTTGAGCTTGTTTTATTATTAGATAACTGACATTCACCAAGTTTCGAAGTTCAAGCAGTTGAGGTGTTATTTTATTTTGTTGGTAATATTTTTTTGTGGATTGATAGTAGTAATCAAGTTCTTGTTCAGCCTCAATTAAACTCTTATTGCTTTTAAATACGCCAACTTTTGATGACATAATCTGCTGTACTCCTAACTTCAAGTTTGAGATTTTTTCTGAATAGCGATCTAAGATTTCCTGTGGGTGACTCCATTGAGGAATTTGATTTAAAAAATCTTTTTCAAGCCACTTATGTTCCAAAGTTGCTTGGGTAGTCTTGACTGCTGTGTGGGCATAAACTAGCGCTTCTAATAAAGAGTTTGATGCAAGGCGATTTGCTCCGTGAAGTCCTGTGTGGCTGCATTCTCCTATGGCTAAAAGTCCATCTAAAGAGGTTTTAGCATCAATATCTACTGCAATACCTCCACAAAAATAGTGTGCAGCGGGACGAACTGGTATCAAATCTTTATGAAAGAAAAGTCCATGATTTTTACATTCCTTAGAAATGGTTGGAAATGCATTCTCTACTTCTAATTTGTCTAAATGTTTGAGGCTTAAAAAAACATGTGGTAATTCTTGTTTTTTAATTTCTTTTTCAATGGCTCTTGATACGATATCGCGAGAAGACAACTCTCCTCTTGAATCGTAATTCAACATAAAACGCTCTTTTTTTTCATTGAGCAAATGTGCTCCAAAACCACGAACGGCCTCAGAAATTAAAAAAGGTGATTTCTGATTTTCAAGGGCTAATGCTGTCGGATGAAATTGAACATAATGCAAGTTTTTAACTCTCACCTTGGCTCTGTATGCTGCTGCAATACCATCTCCAGTTGCAGATTCAGGGTTTGTTGTGTACTTGTATACCTGTCCTGCACCTCCGGTTGAAAGTACGGTGATTTGAGCACTTATTTTTACAATACTCAGTGTTTGTAAAGAAATTACATATGCGCCATAACATCGATTTCTGGCGGTCATATTGTGATGATGATCTGTTATTAAATCGACTAATGTGTGATTTTCTAAAAGACTGATGTTTTTGATTTGCTTAAGGCGTTGAACTAGCGCTCGTTGTATTTCAAACCCAGATTTATCCTTATGGTGAACTATTCTATTTGCAGTGTGCCCTCCTTCTTTTCCTAAATCAAGACGTGAATTCTGATCTGACACCTGATCAAATTGTGCTCCCCAATTCATCAATCGCTTTAAACGACTTGGACCTTCTTTGACAACCTTTCGAACAACCCGCTGGTCACCTGTAAAATCTCCAGCTAAAAGGGTATCGTTTACGTGCTTGTCAAATGAATCGGAAACAAAATTTTGAACAACTGCAATTCCACCTTGAGCATATTTCGTGTTAGACTCAAAAACTTCTCTTTTTGAAATAATGACAATATTCAAATCTGGCCTCTGTTCCGCTAACTCAATCGCATAAGAAAGACCTGCAATTCCTGAACCNATAATGAGTACGTCAGAATACATTAAAGCCTCAACATTTTTTCAATTGGCTTCAAGGCCTTTTGCATTAATTTGANATCCATTAAAATTTCAGGCTTTTCGTGCTCNATACACAAGTATAGCTTTTCCAAGGTGTTCAATTTCATAAANGCNCANTCACTGCANGCACAAGTNTCNTCTTCNACTGGNGCTGGAATAAAGNTTTTNTGNGGNGCNACTTTTTTCATNTCATGAATGATTCCAGCNTCNGTACCCACNATGTANGAATCNGCATCATCGTTTTGAACAAAATTTAANAAGCCCGAAGTACTACCGATGTAATGAGCAATGTCTAATACTTGNGATTCACTTTCAGGATGTGCAATAAATTTAGCCTTTGGATGAGCCTTGGCNAGATTNACAATCTTTTCNAANCTAAANGCCTCNTGTACTATNCANGANCCATCCCANAGAATTAAATCGCGACCTGTTTCTTTTATTAAAAAACGTCCAAGATTTTTATCTGGTGCAAAAATAATGGGGGTATCTCTATCTATAGATTCTATGACCTGAACAGCGTTTGAAGAAGTGCATACAATATCTGACAGCGCTTTGATCTCTGCTGAACAATTGATGTATGTAACTACTACTGCCTCGGGATAGTTCGCTTTAAATTCGGCAAATTCTTGGGGTGGGCAGGAATCCGCCAATGAACAACCTGCATTTAAATCTGGCAAGAGTACTTTTTTTGAAGGATTTATAATTTTGGCTGTTTCAGCCATAAAATGTACTCCAGCAAAAACGATGATATCTGCATCGATATTTTGTGCCGCTTTCGCTAAATACAGGCTATCTCCTAAATAATCTGCAAGCTCTTGAATCTCTTTATTTTGATAATAATGAGCTAATAAAACAGCATTTTTTTCTGTTTTGAGATCTTTTATGGCTTTCTTAAGGTCAATTCCTTTTGGGATAGGTAAATTGAGGTACCCTAATTTCGATAAATTGCTTTGCGCTTTTATAACATCCATTCCATCACAATTTTAATAAAGGTAAGAACTAACTTTTAAAATATGTGATTGATAATGACCTGCGATTTTTAATTAATTCCGCCTGTATATGTTTTGAAAGCTGGATTCATTGGCTGTAATTTTGCTTTGAATTCATCGCTTACTTCTCCTAGAACAGTAACACCTTCTCTTTTGAATAATTCGTTGAATCTTAAGTTTATTGGAGAACCCAAAACTTTACCTCCTAATTCTTGAAAAGCTTGTGCGTTTTCAAATACTTCAATTAATGTGGCCGTACTTTGTTCTTCATTCATAAACCATTCGAATCGAACGATTCCTGAATCTTCTAGCTCAAAAAAGAAAGGAGCATGTTCATCGGTGATAAAAGTTTTAATTTCTTCGGCACTTAAAGAATACGATACATCGACCATTACAGTTACCTGTTCATTATTTTGATTCAGTTTTTTAGGTGTTTCCATTTGAGCTAAAGTAGTGCTTTGTTGATTACATGCAAATAGCGAAAAAAGAGCTATAACAAGGGTTACGTTTTTCATGAGTGTTTGTTTATTGTTATTCACAATATAACGAAATAACTCTTGTTTTAGTGCTAATTCTCTTTTATGTAGCGCATTCCCTCGACACCTTTGTTTAAAACAACATTTACCTTCACAGCTTGCTCGTTGTCATTTTTGAAGTATGCGACTTCATCTTTACCGATGAAAACCTTGATTTTTTGATTTGGTTCTAGTTCTAATTCATTTAAAATTTGACCTGAAGTCTTACTTTGAATACTTACTAAAATCTTAAGCTCTGAAACATTGCTCAATTCGGCCGAATAGTTTTTGGCATTCAATTCTCCGAGCACAAAAGTTTGATTTGCGGGTATTGTTAGTCCTGATTTAAAAGACCCGCACGAAATAGGGAATAATAAGACAAGACCAATTAAGAGTAATTTTTTCATGGATATTACTAAATTAATACTGTTTTAGTTGGATCAACTTTATTACTATCCCAAGTTGTCCTAAATGATATAAATGATGGTGTAAGGCTCCGTTGAGCGCAAATTCGTATGTGAAATGTTGTTTAAAATCCTGGTCGTAATAGACCTGCTTTAAAAAAGCATCATCTTTAGAATTTAAGATTTTAATAACCCCCACTAAACTTAATTGATAGTTCTTATAAATAGTTGATCATTCTTTCTTTTGAAGTTCTTCTGTGCTATTCCAGTTTTCTATATCAGATTCTAAAAATACGCCTTTTCCTGTGTTGAGTTTT
>NZIP01000051.1 GCA_002691645.1 Flavobacteriaceae bacterium | reverse complement strand
GACAAACCACTTGATTTATCTCTTTGAAAGCGTTTATTATATTTAGAAAGACTGGAAAAATAACATTTGTAATGTAAATCAATCTAGTCATTAAATAAGGCCCTTGCTTAACACTGAGGGCTTTTTTAATTGTATTAGTACATCATATAATTCTATCAAAATGGCACAAAAACAAAATATTTAATTTGATTAATTCTTACGATATTATGAACGTCCCTTGAAGTGTCTTGAATACTTCATAATAATTTAATTAAGACAAACGCCTCTATTGTTGGGTAAGCTATTCGCACAATGCTCAAATATAAAGTCTGTCCTCCAACCCTTATTTAGGTCTACTGTAAATGAAGCCCTAAAATTTGTGCCATAAGAATAGTCAATATTAATATTAACATCATCATAAGGCACTGGCAATTCTTCTCTTATATATAGTAGTTGTGTTTTACCTCTAGTAATATTTAGGTCAGAAAATTCATTACCAGCAAGAGACACTGTTTTTATTGTAAGACTCTCAGAAGCATTATTTGTTAAAGCTATTATTGTTTCTTCAGTTTCCAAGCCCTTTGTCTCTTTATTGCAAAAAAGCAACAGTAGAGTAAAAAGTATAGGTAGAATTAGAATTATTCTTTTCATAAGACTTTGGTTTGAGTCCGACTACAAGACAATTTTTAGCTGTGAAATATAAAAAATATCATTAACTTCTTGTGCTAACTTTATAACAACAGTTTATTATGAAAAATTATTTTTTAGCCTTTGCACTCTTTTCTTTTATTGGTTTAAGCAATGCACAATTTGGTGTTGCCGTTTCATATGGTTCTTTGAAACCAGTTGTTGAAGCGGAAGGTATAAGTATAACTTCTAATGAGGGGACAAATGCGTATGGAATTGGATTATTCGTTGATGTAGAACTCAGTGAAAAATTAGATTTTCAACCAAGTATTTCTTTTAGTCTAGGAGACCAAGTTGAAGGAGAACCAAATAATGCTTTGGGATTAGGAGCAAATTTAGATTACTACTTAGGTGGTCGTGAAAATTCTTTTTTTCTAAGAGGCGGATTAGGAGTGGGTGTTAGCCTTGCTGATGTGGATACAGACCTAGCAAAAAAATCAGCTACTAGTGCTGTTTTAGGTTTAGGATATGACATTAGTGATAAATTTTCTATGATAGGTTCTTATGGTACTCAACTTACTGATTCTTCAAATATTGAAGGTTTAGAGATAAGAGGTAATGCCTTATCAATTCAATTACAAATAAAGCTTTAAGAAATATTTAGCCCAATAAATTAGCCTCAGTTAATTCTGGGGCTTTTTTATTGTATTGTGATATATTTATAATCAAATAAATCTCTTAGGTAGAAAGTTGAGGAAAAAAACTGAGGAGGCTCAGTTAATAAGAGAGGTTATTTACGAATATATTAAACGTGAGAGTTAAGAATACGTCCAAGGATTTAGTATAATTAGGCTAGAGAGTTGAAATACAATGAGTTTGGCTGAAATGAGGATTAATGACGAATTTAATTAATATGTTTTGGTCATATCACTGTCTACAACAATTATAAAATCTGCCTTNTTTAAATGATCCTTATGCATTGATTTGAGCTGATCTTGTTCGACAGTGGTAATGGTTTTTATGGTTAAGTTAGGATTTAGACGCTTTAAATACCAAAGTATACCTTGATGAAAATCACTGTGATAGCTTCCGTTAATGTGATAGAATATTTGATTTTCTTTTAGGTTCAAATTTATAAAGTGTGCCATAGTAGCATCTTTAATAGCTTGAGCTTTAACCATATCTACCGAGCCGTGATCTCCCATCATGGTCAACATATTTTTATATTGAGAGAGTTCTATATCAAATGCAATGGGTGAAGGAGCAATCCAATTTTTTTCAAGAGTATCTAAACCATTTAGGGCTTCAAAACCACCTTCTCTATACACCTTAGAGGCGTATTTCCGGGGAATATTCGTGGCTATAAAAGGCAAATTATTCAATTTGGCATAATCTACTAAAGGTTTGTAATCAGTGCTGTAATTTGGCCACAGTCTTGCGATAGAGTCGAGCTGGGTCTGGTTAATTTTATTGGACAGATATGCATTTAAGGCTTTTTGATTGTCTGACTCAAACATTTCTGCACCTATAATGACATCGGTTTGCTCGTCTATTTCTTGAAGTAATTTGAGTTGTAAAAAATGTGCGATGCTATTATTATGAAGCTCTCCAAAAAACACCACATCAGATTTCAATAAGGATTTTAGCAATTTTTTTGCCTTGACTTTTTTTCCGTTTGAGTTAAAAATGGAGTAGGGTATAAGGTTTTGTCCAATTAAACTAGAAGAGAGACTGACAGTTAATAGAAAGGCTATAATTTTGTGGTGCATAATGGCAATTTAACTAAATATTGTTCTACATATTGAGTAAATAATTGAACGAGATAATATTTTCTTAATATAAATTATGCATGCATAGTATTTTCGCAGCTTCAAACTTATATTGATTGATGATTTAGTTAGTTGTAAGGCGTCCTTGGGGTGCCTTTTTTTGTGCTAGATTAGGATTCAAAAACAAAAAACCAACTGAATTTCAGTTGGTTTTTTTATGTAGCGAGAGGGAGAGTTGAACTCCCGACCTCAGGGTTATGAATCCTGCGCTCTAACCACCTGAGCTACCTCGCCATATCTTTAGTGGTTTAAAGGCTGCAAATATAAACTTAAATTTTTTTTTATCGGAACAATTTGATTATTTTGCCCTCCACGCACGATTAAGTTTATTATGGAAAAGTTTGTGATGGAGTTTGTGATTCAAGCTTCTCCTAAATTATTGTTCAATTACATCTCCACACCTTCAGGTCTTTCAGAGTGGTATGCCGATAATGTGAATTCAAGAGGAGAGGTATTTGTTTTTATTTGGGATGGAGTAGAAGAGCGAGCTCATATGCTGAAGAAAAAGAATGAAGATTATATTCGCTTTAGATGGGAAGAATCTGAAGAAGATGATGTCTATTTCGAATTTAAGATAGAGGTTGATGAAATAACTAAAGACCTGTCTTTATTTGTCACAGACTTTGCCGAAGAAGACGAAGTCGAAGAGGCCAAAATGTTATGGGAAAACCAAATTGGTGATTTAAAACAGATCTTAGGTTCCGTTTAATGCAACAAATCAATTATAACGGTCAGATTCTCGACCGTGATGTACCCTTATTTTCGTCTGAGTTCTTTTTAAAATCAACTGTCAATAGACTTGTTGAACGCATGAAAATAAGCGCTGTTCAAGACGATATTTTCGAGTCACATTACTTTGCTTTAATGTCTGCTATGCGCGTATTTCGCTATGAAATACCCATGAGTTTTACGTATGAATATTTTCAATCTGAAGTGCAGAGGCTGATAGATGGTTTACCCAAACAATCATTTTATCTTATTTCATTTGAGATTTTTCAAAACGCTTTATCGAAAATAGAGTTCTTAATTACCGCAGAAAACATTTCTGATAATAATAGGGAGCCATCATATATTGATGAGGTCGCCTTATACACTGATTTTTTGGCTTCTTCTAAAGCCTATTCTATGTCAGAGATTCACACGAATCAGCTTATAGAATTGGCCAAAGGATTTCTTAGTGATCACCCTTACGGAGATTGTTTGCTGCTCAATGAAAAAAAGGAATTACTGCGGGCTACAAAAGGAGATATTATACTTCGTTTTAAGGATGAGCTTAAACTACCCTCCCAATCTTGTGGAGTCGTAGGCAGCACCTTTAGATTAAGTTTAATCGATAAATTAAAACGACTTTCTGATTACACGCCTTCAGAGACAGAATTGAGTCCATTTGATATTCAAAGAGCAGATGAGTTTATTATCTATGATGTTTTTGGTGGAATACAAAGTGTTAAAAGGTATAAGAAATCAACCTTTGACGATTCTTTTGCCCGAAAGCTACAGGGATTAATTTAAGTTGGGATCCTCAGGGGTATTTACCCATAATATATAAGTGCCACCAAGGTTTTTAAGCTTTTCTTTCCAAAGAATTTCAGCACTTTTTGATAGTATTTGGGCAGAAATATCGTCTTCTAGTGCAATCCAAGAATTTTGTTCTATTTCAAATTCTAATTGATTGGCAGACCATCCAGAATATCCCACAAAAAATCGAACATCATCTGGGTCTAAGACCTTATCGTTTAAAAGCTTGTTGAGTTGTTCAAAGTCACCACCCCAATATAATTCTTCATTGATTTGAACACTATTAGTAATTAGTTCAGGACAACTGTGAATGTAGAATAAATTATCCGTATCAACAGGGCCACCTTTATAAATCATATTGCTATTAGGTACTCCATCTAATATTTGATCAAGGCTGTAGGGTGTTGGTTTATTGAGCACAAATCCAAGAGCTCCTTCGTCGTTATGTTCAGCCATCAAAATAATAGAACGACTAAACGAGTCGTCGCCAATGAGTGATGGATCAGCGATTAATAATTTGCCTTTTAAACTTTCCACATTAAAAGATAAGCAAAAAAAAAGCACCTCCACGAGGTGCTTTTAACATATTGACTACTAGTAAATTAATTTACTGCACTTGCCAAGTCATTACCAGCCTTGAACTTAACAACTTTTTTAGCAGCTATTTTAATAGTTGCTCCTGTTTGTGGATTTCTTCCCTCTCTAGCGCTACGCTCAGAGACTGACCAAGAACCAAATCCAACAAGAGAAACTCTATTTCCTCCTTTTAATGAAGATTCAACATTTCCTAAGAAAGACTCTAATGCTTTTTTTGCAGCTGCTTTAGTGATTCCAGCATCAGCTGCCATTGCATCGATTAGTTCCGTTTTATTCATAATAATATATTTAGGTGTTACAAATGGTTAAAACAAATATAGAGTTTAAACCGTATCACGCAAGAAATAACGCAGTCTCAAGGGTGTTTTGTTAATAACTTCATCGATTTTGTTAATTGTTGAAGTAAATCGAGCGACTTTTTACTCAAAAAAGGCGTTTTCTTTTAGTTTACGGCCATTTAAGAGGTCTTTTACGTTCATTCTTTTTTTATTCGGAAACTGTAATTCATCAACGACTATGTACCCATCAGGCACTGCAATATTGATTTTTTGGTCTTTAATATCGAAATACCCTGCTTGTAATTGATGTTTTTGGTTAAGATAAGTGGCTTTGTAGATTTTGAGCCTGAAGATTTGATCATCTTCAACAAAGTGTGTCCATGCTGCAGGATAAGGAGAGAGTCCTTTGATTAAACTCTCAATGTGACCTCCATTTTGTTTCCAATCAATTTTTGTGTTTTCATGGTTTAATTTGGGCGCAGATTTTAAATTGAGGTTTTGCTTTTGCTTTTTTGCCACTACAGACCCCTCAACTAAACCCTTAATAGTTTTAGTAATTAATGGACCACCCAAGAGCATAAGTTTGTCGTGCAGGCTTTTCAGGTCATCTTCTTTTTTTATTTCAACTTCTTCTTGCAAAAGAACATCGCCGGTGTCAATTTTATGATCGATTAAAAAGGTGCTTACACCTGTTTTTTTCTCACCATTAATGAGCGCCCAGTTGATGGGTGCCGCTCCTCTATAATCAGGTAAAAGAGATGCATGTAAATTAAAGGTGCCGTATTCGGGTATACTCCAAACGAGTTTGGGCAACATTCTAAATGCGACTACCACAAATAGTTGTGCCTTGATTTGGGCAAGTGAATTTATAAAGGTTTCATCTTTTAAGTTGGGTGGTTGAAAGATCTTTATCTCATGAGCAAGGGCTAATTCTTTTACAGCTGAAGGTTTTGTTTTTTGTCCTCGTCCAGCGCCCCTGTCAGGACCAGTCACCACAGCGACAACGTTATAATGCTCATTGATAAGAACTTCTAATTGATGCGCAGCAAATTCTGGCGTACCGAAAAAAACGATATTTACCTTTTTAGGATCTAGCACTTTGATAGGTGTCATTTGAATAGGTGATTTTTTGTTCGAGCAATAATACTTCCAGTAAATGCCCTAATTGATAATTATCTATTTCAAGCTCTCTGAGCAAAGATTCAAAAGTTTTTGGCCGTTCACAGCTTTCAACGATGGTATTTAAGGTTTTGTTTTCATCCAGGTTTGCGTTACAAATATCGCAGTTATTACATTTAGAAGAAGACTCGTCAAAGTGAGCGTTGATGAATTGCGTTCTACATAAATCTCTTTGTTGAAGATAAGATACAATTCCCTCGTATTTTTGAATCTTGCGCGCTTTATCTTGTTGAGTCTTTTTTCGGATTAAATTTTGAACGAATTGGTCCTCTCTTGGATGAAGAAATTCAATCATAATAGTTTGTTCTGAATTATGATACTTCAATAACCCATGTTGTTCTAAAAACTGCAATTGTTTATTGAGTTCTGCCTTACTTAAATTAAATTCAGCAGTCAATTTGTGAAATGGTATCTTGATAAAGTCAGAAGTAATTCCAGCAAAGTTTCGAATCAAGTAGTGTAAGCCATTTTTTATTTTATGGTTAAGCGCAGAAATTCCTTCGGCGCTCATACTTCTTCTATCTACTTTAATTGCGATGACCTGCTTGGCCTCTTCTTGAATTCGAAGGATTTCATATCGCTCTAATAATTGCAGATGTCGTTGAAGTTGATAGGTCTTCAAATTAAGCGTCTTAGCAATCGGCGTCAAATTCAAGTTGAAAATCTCAGCATTTCCTTCACCATGTGCAATTTGCAGTTGCCGATTTAATTGGGTGTATAAATCATACAAAAGATTAGCATGAGGAAGATTGTACTCAAATCTAGATTTGATTTTTTCATAATCATTTGGTGCATACACTAAAAACGCTTGAGCTGGTTTGCCATCTCGACCCGCTCTGCCGGCTTCTTGGTAGTATTGTTCTAAACTGTGTGGTGCATCGTAATGAATAATTAATCGAACATCGGCTTTATCAATACCCATTCCGAAAGCACTTGTAGCCACCATGACTGAAGAACTCTTTTGCCACTGCTCATAGGCTTGGTTTTTTTGATCAATTGTAAGTCCACCGTGATAAATATGAGTATTTAGTTGTTTTGATTTTAAATAACGACCCAATTCTGCTGTAGTTCTACGAGTGGCACAATAAACAATGGCACTAACCTGGTCAGCCTTTAAAAGATTGTAAATAAATCTAGATTTAGATTGAACCAGCAAAGAAGATAAAAACAAATTTGACCTCGAACTACTGCCGAAAACTGTCTCTGCCTTTTTCATGTTCAAATTGGTGACAATATCTGATTTTACTTGATCGGTTGCCGTTGCGGTAAGGGCCAATTTCGGAACCTCCGGTAGTAAATCTTTAAGCATTCGATAAGAAGGTCTAAAATCGTGTCCCCATTCAGAAATACAATGTGCCTCATCGATAGCCACGAATGAAATAGGTAATTCGCTTAAACGCCCTTGAATAATTTTATTTTGCAGTTTTTCNGGAGACGTATAAACAATTTTNATNTNGTTGTAGATNACNCGGTCAATNAGCAGAANNAGATCCTCATCNTTTANAGCNCCAAATAGACCTAANGCTTTNATNCCTCNTTTNTCTAATTGATNAATCTGATCTTTCATCAGCGCAATNAGAGGTGATATNACAAGACAAAANCCNTCTAAAGCTAAGGCCGGTANNTGATAGCAAAGNGATTTTCCTGCNCCNGTACTCATGACNGCNAGACAATTCTTTTTCTCNAGTACAGTGTTTATAATGTCACCTTGTAGNGGTCGGAGCTTATCGAAGCCCCAATGATNCTTTAAAATTGAATTTAGTTCTTTAGGTATCAANACTTAGGNATTTATCATATTGAGNATAAATCGCGTCCNCTCAGCNATACTTTTTTGAGGTACAACAACAANATTATAGTNAAGGNGATNATAACATTTTTTAAGGGTNTNNTCAATAGATAAAANATCTTTAAACGTTTCTAAACGNTCATCNTCTNTGGTAAATATAGCTTCCCAAGGNTCGAAGTAAAACACTAGNTCATATCTATTGTTTTTTATCTCAGCTGTGAAGTATGNGGGNTAGGTTTGTTTAAAATGNTCCATATAACCGACAACATCAATNAGACCTCGATCAAANAAACAAACCTCGTGCACTGCACTTTGTNNNTAATGCTCTTTTCGTTTTTCGAATAATCTTGTATTAAAATCNAAAGGGTCATCCGCNATNACAAGTGGATTAATTCCGTCAGTTTCATNTAGGTNTTCTAGAGAGGNAGTCATTTCTCNAATGACTTCTTCTTTTACNGCATANTTAAGTTCTTTNAATGCATCNATAACNGCNGTNTTNCCNGTGCCTGGGGGNCCCGTTAAAAGTATTTTTTTGGTCTTTCGAANAGATACACTCATATTTGTCTAAAATTACGCCATGAGCAANAATACAGNAGACGAGTTTTACGANAAGTTAAAGAAACAATTAGATGAATTGACCGTTTGGCCNTCCGTTTANCCCTTTAAATTTATTNTGCCNAATGATGNTGAAAANCATGAACAACTCAAAAATTGCTTTCATGACTTNGACGCAAAAATAGCCGTAAAAACATCAAAAACTAAAAAATACTTCAGCTTTACCATACTGGTAGAAATGCCTAACGCAGATGCCATTATTGATAAATACAAAGAGGTGACNAAAATAGATGGAATCATTTCGCTTTAAGTCTCAGTCTTTATTTGTTAATTTGCAANAATATGGAAGAATTTAACTCCTCTTATTTAGAGTACAACACCGAGCGNAANANACTNATAATNCCTGAATANGGTCGACATTTTCAANAGATGGTTGANTATGCNCTCAGTATAGAAGATCGTGAAAAAAGAAACAAAATAGCAAATTCTATNATNTGTACGATGGGAAATCTACAACCTCATNTGAGAGATGTTGCGGACTTTCAGCANAAATTATGGGATCAACTNTTNATTATGTCNGATTTTGAACTCGATGTAGATTCTCCTTTTGAAATACCTTCTAAAGAGTTGCTAAATCAAAGGCCAGAACCTTTACCATATCCTCAAAATTTNCCAAANTATAGGTACTACGGAAANAATATTAAACGNATGATTGATGTTGCGGTAAAGTGGGATNAGGGTGAATTGAGATCAGGNTTAGAGTTGGCNATCGCCAACCATATGAAGAANTCATACATCAATTGGAACAAAGAAACTGTTGATGATGAGGTTATTTTTATTCACTTGAACGANTTAAGCGAAGGAAGTATCAANTTAGTTGGTTCTNCAGAGCAACTNACNCCAACTGAGCAGTTACTCAAAAACAAAAACATGAGATCNAACAGGTCTTCATTTGGTTCTAAAAAGAANAACAGAAACAACCGTAACAAGAAGAATAATAAATAATATTCTAAATGGGAACATTTACCATTGAAGGTGGAGCCAAATTAAAAGGNGAAATCACTCCTCAGGGGGCAAAAAATGAAGCTTTACAAATTTTATGTGCTGTACTNTTAACCGANCAAGAGGTNGTTATAAACAACGTGCCTGATATCATAGATGTCAANANNCTCATNNCTTTATTGCAAAACCTAGGGGTGAAAGTTCAAAAGCTGTCCTCGAGTTCCTANTCTTTTTGNGCAGACCAAGTAGATGTNTCTTATTTAGAATCAGANNANTACAAAAAAGAGGGNAGNGGCCTAAGGGGNTCAATCATGCTNGTAGGACCAATGCTCGCCCGNTTTGGNAAAGGTTATATTCCAAAACCAGGAGGAGATAAAATAGGNCGCAGACGCTTGGATACNCATTTTGAAGGTTTTATNAAACTNGGTGCNGATTTCAGATACAACGAGAAAGAATCTTTTTANGGAGTAGANGCTCAAAAATTAAAGGGNGCCTANATGTTANTNGANGAAGCTTCTGTTACTGGAACGGCAAATATTGTAATGGCAGCNGTTTTAGCTGAAGGAGAGACNAGCATTTACAATGCNGCTTGTGAACCTTACTTACANCAATTGTGTAAAATGCTTGTNAGAATGGGAGCTAANATNGAAGGCATTGGTTCAAATTTATTGAAAATACAAGGTGTTTCATCTTTACAAGGTNCAACCCACACCATGCTTTCAGATATGATTGAAATNGGTAGTTGGATAGGTTTAGCTGCTATGACGCAATCTGAACTCACCATAAAAAATGTGGGATGGGAACATCTGGGACAAATCCCNAGAGTNTTTGAACGATTGGGGATAACNNTAAATCGTGTAAATGACNATATACANATACCTGCACATATTGACGGTTATCNAATACAGAATTATATAGACGGATCTATCTTGACCATTTCAGATGCNCCTTGGCCTGGTNTGACNCCNGATTTACTTAGTGTTTTATTAGTAGTGGCNATTCAAGCNGAAGGATCTTGNTTGATTCATCAAAAGATGTTTGAGAGTCGTTTGTTTTTTGTNGACAAGTTAATAGATATGGGAGCGAANATCATTCTGTGTGACCCCCATAGAGCAACAGTTATTGGACACAACTTTAANTCNAANCTCAAAGCTACCACCATGACTTCGCCTGATATTCGAGCAGGTGTTTCANTGCTNATTGCGGCATTAAGNGCANAGGGNACNTCNACAATTCACAATATTGAACAAATCGATAGNGGATATCAATATATNGATTCAAGACTTAAAGCTNTNGGNGCACAAATAGAGCGGTCTTAATTTACATNAAGCCATTTANAACAGCATACTTCTTGCTTGATCAAAGAAGGTTTTNGTGAGACNAGTATTNNCCAAATATGATTTTGATTGTTTAAAGATCTGATCGATTTGCATCAATTTCATTTCTGCTTTNGATTCAAAAGCTTCAAATTCAAAAAAGGCCATACTCCAATCCTTAAATAATCGNTCATTTTGTTTTTCCTCTANAATTAATTCTACAGTNTGATGCCGATTGTCNTCACTTATTTTCTCATATAACGAGAGTACNTCNTTTCGTTCTCCTTCTAATAGTTGAAGAAATCCGTTTTCGTGATANAATAAACANCCNGTAATATTCTGTTTAAAGTTTCGTTCGCGAGCTTTACTGAGCATATCATAGATATCAGATAGAGAAAACGAATCATTAGCTACAGATCGATAGATAATGGAATACATGCGTATAATGGTTGTTAGGTCAATTAAATGTTACTAAAATATGTAATTTATTGAAAAAAACAATTATGGTTTTTGAGTTTTTCCATCTGGATATTTAGCGAATCGGTCAAGACTAGAGGAATGGGTATGATCATTTTTCGACCAAGGCCACCCTCCAAAGAACGTTAAACGAAATTCATTTATTTTTTGATTTATTTCGTTTTGTTCATTCATTACAAATGGACCGTATTTAGCTACCGGTTCATTGATAGGCTTTGATTGTAGAAGAAGTATTTTACTTTTTTGCTTAGCGCAAATTGTATACGTCATAGAAGAATCTAGAATTATTTGGTGAGCTTGAGTTATAAGTTGTTTATTAATTTCAATGCCTCCTTCATATAGATATATAGACTTGATAACCGATTTTTCACTTGAAGGGATGGTTAATTCTGTCGCTTCATCCATTTTAAAATGAGCTACGCATAATTCATTTTCAGTCTCAGCGGCCCAAGAATCTGGTGGGCACTTTTGTTGTTTAAGGGTATCAAGAGAGCCATATATGAGTTCTATTTTAACACCGTTTAAATTGAATTGAGGGATTTCATGTTCCCAAAGCATCTGAAAATAAGGTGGGACTGATTTAGCTTTTTTTGGAAGGTTTAACCATATTTGGAAGAGCTCTAACGAATTTGATTTTTTTTTGTTGAGTAGTGGAAACATCTCGGAGTGCTGCACTCCAGAGCCAGCAGTCATCCATTGCACATCTCCTTCACCAAATCGCGCTGTAGCACCTAGAGAATCGCTGTGATCGATATAACCTTGTCGCACAAAAGTTATGGTTTCAAATCCACAGTGTGGATGGGCTGGAAAACCAGGAACCGATGAGCCGTGATACATTCGCCATTCATGATTAGGATCAAAATCACTTCCTATACTTCTACCCAGAAGAAGTTCTTTGTCAATACCCATGTGCTTATTTCCTGCAGGGTAATGATCTAAATGATGAACACAAAATAGAAAGGGGTCTTGAGTAGGCCAAGGCACTCCTTTTTGTAAAGGTGTTAATTTCATAGCTTTTTATAGTAAAAAATAAGCACAGCAAAAGGCTGTGCTCTGAGTGTTATCATTGTCCAATTGGTGGTGGACCAGGAGGAATAATCGCCTCGTATTGCGCATCTCCTTTGCGCTCTACGTATTCTGCTTTTACCTCTTCTACGTATTTTGGATTCTTGAATAAATCAAGCATAGTCATACTCATTGCTTTGGCAGCGTAAAGCATTCCCTTGTGACCTATACTCATTCCTGCGCAGGAAACTACGGCCCATGAGTGCCATGGGGTGTCAATAGGAGCAGTGGTTACTCCTAAATTAATATTAGCCACATTCCAACTTACGTCACCTACATCTGTGGAACCTCCTCCTGGATTTTCTCGAGTTTCGAGTAGGGGGTGAATTCCACCGTCTATTCCTATTTGTGGTTTTTCTGTAGCCATTTGAATCTTTTTACCGAATTCAATCTCTTCGTCTGTGTATGATATGGGGCCAAGTAACTCCAAATTATTTTGCATGATTTCTCCACCTCTTCGGTTGACAAGGGTCTCGTAGATTCCCGAAATCAATGATATTTTATAATCAACATCAGCGAGTATAGCTGCACCTTCAGCCATTTCTTTTACACGTTCGTACACCGGAATCATTCCATCTCTTTTAGAATCTCGAACGCGAACCCATAATTTTGAATAATCTGGAACTACGTTTACTACCTGTCCACCGTCTTGAATGTGGTAATGAATTCGAACACTTGGTTTGATGTGTTCTCTGTAGTAATTGATTCCATTGGTGTATAATTCAAGTGCATCAGAAGCTGAACGTCCATTCCAAGGATCAGCGGAAGCGTGAGCTGTTTGACCAAAAAACTCAACCCTAAAGTCAACTAAGGCTAGGGTAGACTGCACATCAGCTTCAATTTTAGCAGAGGGATGCCAACTTATGTTTACATCTACATCGTTCCAAATACCTTCATTGACCATCCATATTTTCCCGAAAAACTTCTCTTCTGCAGGTGTTCCCATAAATTTAACGGTACCCTGAATTTTTCCAGCTTCAATGAGTTCTTTAACTGCAATTGCAGCCCCAAGCGAAGCGGTTCCGAAAAGATTGTGACCACATCCGTGTCCAGCAGCTCCTTCATTAAGTGCCTCTTTAACAGGACTTGCTTTTTGCGATATTCCAGGAAGTGCATCAAATTCACCTAGCACACTAATTACTGGAGACCCACTTCCGTAGGTCGCCACAAATGCCGTTGGCATACCAGCTACTCCTTTTTCTACCGTAAAGCCTTGACTTTCGGCATAATCAGATAACAGTTTTGAAGAGTTGGTTTCGTTAAAAGCAGTTTCCGCGTAAGCCCAAA
This sequence comes from Flavobacteriaceae bacterium, assembly GCA_002691645.1. GTDB lineage: Bacteria > Bacteroidota > Bacteroidia > Flavobacteriales > Flavobacteriaceae > UBA3478. The sequence continues at coordinate 50,137 of NZIP01000051.1, read as the reverse complement.
TCGAGTCACTTATAGCGATTAATTGGTCCGAATGCTTTTCGATAGAATTGATAATTTCTTTTTTGTGCTTACTAAATTTTTGAGCTCGTGCTGACAAGGGCAAAACGAATAAGGCAGCAAGAATGATGTATACGTTTTTCATAATATGTAATATAAAGAACTCGAATTTACAAAATTACAAGGACTCTAGAGATTCTTTATACACCTTTAAACAACGCTCTCTCGCCCATTTGTGTTCGACAATGGGTTGGGGGTAAGTGAGTTCTTGAAAATCGGGCACCCATTTTGAAATGTATTCCAGACGTTGGTCAAATTTTTTAATCTGTGATTCAGGGTTAAATATTCTAAAATAAGGAGCAGCGTCAACTCCACTTCCCGCAGCCCACTGCCAATTACCGACATTACTAGCAAGTTCGAAATCCAATAGTTTGGAGGCGAAATAAGCCTCCCCCCAGCGCCAATCAATAAGCAAATGTTTACACAAAAAGCTTGCGCAAAGCATTCGCACTCTGTTGTGCATATAGCCTGAGGTATTGAGCTCTCTCATTCCGGCATCTACTAAAGGGTAGCCCGTAGTACCTGATTTCCAGCGTTCAAAATCTTCAGAATTATTATTCCATTGAATGCGATCGTATTTTGGTTTAAAAGATTGATCGATAGTGTATGGAAAATGCCATAGAATCTGCATAAAAAACTCCCTCCAAATCAATTCGCTCAAGAACGTATGATTGTTTGCAGCATAAGCCTTTTGAACTAATTTTCGAATTGAAATTGTCCCAAATCTTAAATGCACCCCAATTCGTGAAGTTCCATTTTCAGAAGGAAAGTTACGCTTAGCTTCGTAATTTTCAATCAATTCTAAACTTAAGTCAAACTCTTGTAATGACACTGTTGTAGGCTCAAAACCAATGTCTTTAAGATTGGTGATTATATGCTCATCTGCATTTATAGGTCTTAAATTAGACCAATTGCATTCTTGATTTGGAGTGTATTTCGGCAAAGACTCAAAGTGTTGAATCCATTTTCGTTTGTAAGGAGTGAAGACCACATAGGGTTTTCCGTCGTCTTTGAGCACGTCATTTTTTTCAAAAATAACTTGGTCTTTACTGCTGTTAAATTGAATTTTATGTTGAGCTGCCCAATCTGCTATCTTTTGGTCTCTATCAATTGCATAGGGTTCATAGTCGTGATTGATGTAAATCGAGTTCAAACCCATTTTTTGGTTGAGTTCACTGAATACATCTATAGGAGAACCATAGCGGATAAGCACAGAGGAACCTTTCTCTCGAACTTTCTCATCTATATCATGAAGTTGTTCGAAAATAAAACTTACGCGTGCATCGTCTTTGTCTAATCGATCTAAAATTATAGCATCGAAAATAAAAAGGAGCTGTACATTTTTTTCTCTAGCCAATGCGGTGCTTAGTGCGGTATTGTCTTCTATACGCAAATCTCTGCGCAACCAAACTAAAGTTGTCTTGCTCATCACAAACTGATACTAGATTTACCTCCGTCAACACCAATAATTTGTCCTGTAATCCAAGAGGCTGATACGCTGAGTAAAAAACAGGCCAATTCAGAAATATCTTCTACTTCACCCACACGCTTTAAGGGATGTTTGTTTGAAATAAGCTCACGCTTGCGATCATTATTTAGTAATCTTTTGGCCAGAGGCGTATCTACAATTGAAGGGGCAATGGAATTTACTCTAACCTTAGGCGCGAACTCAGCCGCAAGAGATCTAGTAAGACCTTCAATGGCTCCTTTAGCAGAAGAAATACTTGCGTGAAACGGCATACCCTGTTGAACGGCAACCGTTGAAAAAAGAAGGATGCTTGAGTTTTGTTGTAGACGGTCACTCACTGCTTTAATGCAATTAATGGCTCCAAAGAAATTGATTTCCATGTCTTCACGAATGACCTTGTCTGTGAGCATTTTAAGAGGCTTTAATTGAATACTGCCTGGGCAGTAAACCAAACCATCAATTTGTTCTGGAAAAGAAATGGTATCCCATGAGTCTTCTAAAACGTCAAAGGAGAAATGGGTGTAATTGGTGTGGTTTAATTCTGAATGTTCTCTGCGAGATACTCCAAAAACACGATTGTTTTGAATCAATTTTTGGGTTATACTCAATCCGATTCCAGTAGTTGAACCAATAATAACAAATGTTTTCATTTAATTTTCTTTAAGTGTAATGCATAGTTTTTTTGAAAGTCCGTTTTTGTATTGAAGAGCATTTCTATCTTTTCTCGTCTAAATTCGAATGCTTTTAGAATACTAGGTTTTACAACAATGGCGTAAAGGAGTGAATTCAGAAGCCCGAACTTCAGACTAAATAGCACCTTGTCAATAACAAAACACCCTTTCCCTTGGTGATCCTCGACAATATGTTGGTGAATCCACGTCTTATAAGGGCCATCTAATTGAATATCACTGAAAGAATGTCCCTGTTCATATTGTGTGATATAAGAGATCCAAGTCAAACCAATCATAGAAAAAGGTTTGATTTTGTGTACAAAAACAACTCCATTTTTAACTTGGTCATGAGATTTATACTGCGTTTGAAAATGCAGAAAGGAGGGAGTTAAAATTGCTAAATTATCAACATCACACAGAAAATTCCATGCTGTAGCTTGTGAGCAGTTTACGAGATGTTTGACGTGTAATTCGTACGGCATATTGTTCAAAGATATCGCAAAAATATTAAACAAAATGAATTTTAAAATGTGCTACTTTTACAATTATCAAATAATACAGACATGAAAAAGACTTTTTTTACATTGCTTTTGAGTATGAGTGTTTCGACTTTTCTTTATAGTCAATTGCGCACTCCAGCACCAAGTCCTAAAACGAAAATAACCCAACAAGCGGGCTTAACCGATTTCACTATCGAATATGCTAGACCGGCAAAAAGGGGTAGAGCCATTTTTGGTAAGCTCGTGCCTTATGGAGAGCTGTGGAGAACGGGAGCAAATGAAAATACTTTAATTCGTCTCAGCGAGGATATTATGTTTGGCGATCAGAAGTTGACAAAAGGATCGTATAGTTTATACACCATTCCAGGTAAAGAAAAATGGGAAATCCTTTTTTATAATACAATTGATAATTGGGGACTTCCTGCTGAGTTTAAAGAAGAAATGGTGGTTTTACAGATTAAAGCTACACCCAAAGAAATTAATCATTTAGAAGAGAGTTTATCTATATATATTGGTGATATAACCAATAATTCCTGCAGTTTAAATCTGCATTGGGACACTACTTTAGTACAAATTCCAATTCAATTAATGACAAAAGAAATAGCTGTTGCTTCCATAGTCGAAGTATTGAATTCGAATCCAACAGCATCTGATTACTACAGAGCAGCTCAATACTACCATGAAGAGAAACTTGACCTTTCACTTGCTAAACTTTGGATTGATACCGCAACTGAAGGCAATACCAATGCTTATTGGATGTATCGATTAAAATCATTGATATACAAGGATTTAGGAGATATTACCTCTGCACTAAAAGCCGCAGAAACCTCTTTGGAGATTGCCCAGCGCGCCGGTAATATGGATTATGTTCGGATGAATAATACCTTCATAGGTGCAAATCGCTAAAAAGCACAACCTAAGTTCTTTTGGAAATAAATTGTAAGCTTGTGGCTGTTAGTACTAATAATAGGCATCCAATTGCATTTAGCCATAGGTAACCTACAATATCTATAAAGAATATGACAAAGACTGCGATTTGAGTTAGAATTGCAGCATTAAATACCGCTTTGGCACTAATGTGTTTTAAAAAGAAGGCCACAAGAAAAATTCCGAGAACATTTCCATAAAATAGGGATCCGATAATATTTACCATTTGAATGAGATTATCGAATAAGTTGGCTATGCTCGCAATGAAAATGGCGACAATTCCCCAGAAAAAAGTAAAAACTTTGGTGTGCTTTGCCAAACCTTCTTTGGTTTTTTCTTTACCCGAATGTAGTCCGTAAATATCAATAGCTGTGGTAACTCCTAAGGCATTTAATTCGGAGGCGGTTGAAGACATCGCTGCAGATAAAATAACAGCCAACAATAACCCGATAAGACCAATGGGTAATTGGGTTAAAATGAAATGTATAAAAACGTAATCTTTGTCGTTGACCACTGCGTCTTGATCTATTTTAGTTGCTATTGTTTTAGTCTGTGCTCTCAACGCTTTTTCAGCTGTATTCAAGGCTAGCAAATCTTCTTTCTGCTCTTCAACAGCTGATGAAGAAGCATAAATCTCATGCCTTTTCAATTCGATTTGTTCGTATTCGTTTTGAAGCACTTCATAGTCTGAAGCATAGATGGAGTTTTGAATCATTTTCTCAACCGAAGGATTGAAATGAAGTGGACTAGAATTAAATTGATAGAAAACAAAAACCAATACCCCAATTAAGAGTATAAAAAGTTGAAGAGGGATTTTAAAGATTCCATTAAAAAATAACCCCCACTGACTTTCTTTTACAGAATTACCGGATAAATACCGCTGTACTTGACTTTGATCTGTTCCAAAATAAGCAAGAGCTAAAAAGAATCCACCTGTAATACCACTCCAAAAGGTATATCTATTTTTTGGGTCTATGCTAAAATCCAAAGCATTGAGCTTTGAATTTATTTTCGCAATCTCAAAAACACGATTGCTAGAGACATAATCGGGCATCAGTTGAAAGAGGTAGAAAAAAACGAAAAGTAGACCCGTAAAAATTACAGTCATCTGTTGCTTTTGGGTGATATTAACCGCAGCGGTTCCCCCGAGAACAGTATATAAAACCACTATTGACCCTATAACAACGTTGAGTAGTCTCAAATCCCATCCCAAGACCGCTGAAAGAATAATCGAAGGGGCAAAAATGGTTATTCCAGCAGCCATTCCCCTTTGAATTAAAAATAAAATGGCGGTAAGGGTTCGTGTAGATTTATCAAACCTATTTTCCAAGAGCTCATAAGCAGTAAATACATTTTGTTTGTAATAATAGGGCACAAAGAATTTTGATATAACAACCATGGCAATGGGAAGACCAAAATAAAACTGAACAAATCCCAAACCATCGTGAAAAGCCTGTCCTGGGGTCGACAAAAACGTAATGGCACTTGCTTGAGTAGCCATCACAGAAAGGCCAATAGTCCACCACTTACTACCCTCTTTACCTCGCAAATAATTTTCTGCACTCGCTTTTGAGGTACTTTTATAAATGCCGTAAACAACTATAAAAGTTAGTGTAGAACAAAGAACAATCCAATCGACACTGCTCATATTAATTAGAGTTTAATGCAATTAAATTAGAGAGTAAGCGATAGGCACCTGCAACGCCCTCAGGAAGCTGCCTAAATAGACTCAATGAAGTGTATATATAATTTCCTTTCCCAAGAGGAGCTATGAGCAAGCTACCTTGTAAAGGCGCTTCTCCCTTGTCCTGAAATTCGAGTAATGAGGTGAAATTAGTACTCCAAGTTTCAGAAAAATATAATCCTCTTTCTTGCACCCATCCGTCAAAATCCCGAACCGATATTTTATTGGGATAATTCATCGCACGATGCTTTGGATTTAGCAGTTTCACAGGAGCATATTCATCGGTAACTCTATTGTAAGATAGTTTCATGGGATAGGGGGCTAACTTTTCAAATTGAGCACCCCATCTATTAGCTGTATTGTATTGTATAATTAAATTTCCGCCCTGACGCACAAAATCAAAGAGTAGCTCCTGATTTGCCTTTAAATCATATAAGACATTGTATGCACGTATTCCAGTAATAATGGTTTTAAAACGTTTGAGATTTTGAGCTTTTAAGGCAGAAGTAGGAATCAATTCAATGTCATATCCGAGATCTTGAAGATTTTCAAATACCTTATCTCCTGCACCCATGATATAACCCACCTTGTCATTGGATTTTTGCATTACAATACGACTCAATTCTATTTCTGCAGGAGTTAAAAGCGTTTGTTTGTCAATATGAGCATAAGAAATGTGCTTTTGTTGAAGTCTATGCGATTCAAAAGATGAGGTGAGTTCAAAGCTTAAATAACCTTTAGATTGATTATTTGCTGGGGGAGTGACCGTAATATCAATCGGAAATGTACCTTGATTTTTGCTCCAATTTATACTTAGTTGTTTTGGAGATACGCTCCAGCCCTCAGGTGCAGTGATAGTTAAAATACCATCGTATTGTTCTTTATTTAATAACACTTCTACACGAACATTTTTAGATTGTTTACTGTCGAATATCTCAATGGATTTGTTAATTTTAAGAGCCGCTGATGGTAGAATATGAAACTGCTCGTAATATTCACCAAATTCAGGTTTGATTTCTTTGTACCGGACGGGTAAATCAATCATCAAGGTGGCATCTCCAACAATTACAGAAAGTGAAACAGTCATAGAAGCGTCAGAAGCTGGTTTTCCGATATCTGAATTCGAGACTACCGTATAATGTTTTCTATTGTGTTTTTGTTTTAACCAATAAGGACTTGAATAAGGACTATTGCGTAAAACCTCAGGGGCAAATTTTAAATTTGCAACAGTATTTGATGTTATAATCGTATCTAGATGAACCGAATACATATCCGAATTTGAAATGGAAATGGATCCGAGTTCAACAGAAGTCAAGCCTCGATTTACAACATCTAATTGAATTTCAATTTTTTCTCCCGGCTGCACAGATTTTTGAGCGACATGTGCTTCCAAATCTATGCGTGCAACGTCTAAAATAATAGCATTAATGGCCTGTAATTTTAAATTTCTCCAGAATGAATCCTCAATTTTATCAATTAATGCGTGTGCCTTAATGAGCTGCCCCAAATGCGTTGAGGGGCTTTTAAAGTCAAACGAATCTTCCACTGCATCAAGTATTTTACCGATGGCCTCTCCTTCTTTGATTCGATTCCAACTGGTATCGATGCCTCCAAAAAGATCATCTGTAGTCCCTTGAGATCCTTTTAGAATTTCTAAATATTCGGTTTCTTGATTTTTTTGAAGCGCTGTTCCAAAGCCTTGTGATTTGTGCTGACTTCTTGACAATGAAGCTATTTCGTTGTATGATTGACCTCGTGCAGAATCAAATTCTCCAACTGCCACTTGAACTAGATTAGATTTATCGATTTTATTAAAAGCTTCACGAGATCCATAAAACCACCAATTGGTATTGAAATACAAAAGATTAGGACGCCATGGTTCTTCTCCAAATTGGTCTTGGTAAGTGTCATCTGAAGCTAAATCAAATGCTTCGTAACTCAAGATTGAAGCTGCGGTATGATGTCCGTGAGTAGTTCCTGGGCTTCTGTGATCAAAGCGATTTATAATGATATCAGGTCTGAGTTTTCGTATCTGACCAACTACTTGTTTTAGCATATATGGTTTATCCCAAAATTCGAAAGCTTCATCAGGATGTTTGGAATAACCAAAATCTACTGCGGTTGTAAATCGCTGTTGTCCACCGTCAATTTTACGAGCTTCAATAAGTTCATTACTGCGAATTAAACCCAAGGATTCTTTGAGTTCGGAACCGATTAAATTTTGTCCTCCATCTCCCCGAGTCAAGGACAAATAAGTCACCTTAGCATGCATTTTATTGCTCAGGTAGCTTATGATTTTTGTGTTTTCGTCATCAGGGTGAGCAGCGATGTACATGGCGTTGCCTAAAAAATTTAGACGTTGAATATCATCGTAAATTTCTAGTGATGATTTTGTTTGTTGAGCCGATACTAATGAGGTGATAACACATATGCATAGAGCATATGTTTTGCAAAGGCTTCTTAAAATAAACATGTTGGGATGGCTTTATATAAATAGTAATATTGACATAAATATAACTATTAAGGAGAAGAAAACCCACACCACTTGAAAAGCAACTCCTTCGTTAGCTGGAGCACGAAATACCATAAAAATCTCTTTGATATAATTAGCTATACTTCTCACCCCGTTAATTTAATTAGGGCAACTTAGAAGTCATAATTTTTAGTGAATTATAAAGTAAAGAAGTTGGCAGTCCAACAACAGAACTGTAAGAGCCTTCGATTTTTGAGATGCCAATCAAACCGATCCACTCTTGTATGCCATAGGCTCCAGCCTTGTCAAAAGGCTCAAAAGTATCGACGTAATACTCAATTTGGCTTAAACTGAGCTTTTCGAAGTAAACATGAGTTGATTGATGTGTTATCAATTGATCGTGAGAAGCAGTTAAACAAATGGCCGTGATTACTTCGTGAGATTTATCTGATAATTTAGAGAGCATGGCAATGGCTTCTTTTCTGTCAGTAGCCTTTTCCAAAGATTCTTCATTACACCATACTACTGTATCTGAGGTGAGTAAAATTTCGTTTGGAGCTAAAAGACCTTCATGTGCTTCTGCTTTGCGCTTTGCTAAATATTCAGCAATCTCGTGACCTTTGAGTTCTTGAGGATAGGATTCGTCTATAGAGATCACACGCTGGGTAAATTCAAGCTCCATTTGTTTTAAAAACGCTACTCTTCTGGGTGAATTTGACCCTAAAACCAATTTGTAGTTGCTCAGTAGCTTATCCATTCGCCTTGGTTGATTCTGAGTTAGATGGCCAATCACCTCGAACCACCATAACTTGACGAATTACGTCTCTGACGCAACCAGCTCCGCCGTTAATATGAGAGATGTAATCGGCTTGAGCTTTTACCTCAGAAACCGCATCTTGAGGACAAGACGACAATCCACACAGCCCCATAGCCTCAATATCAGGCAAGTCATCACCCATGTATAAAACCTCTTCTGGATTGATTTCATAGCTGTCAAAATACTCTAATAAATCATCCTTCTTATAGTGAGATCCTAGATAAACATCCGAAATCCCTAAATCTTTAAAACGTTTTTTGACATCTTGATTAGTTCCTCCTGTAATGATACAAACTCGATAATTTTTATCTAAAGCCATTTTAACGGCAAGACCATCTTTGACATTCATCTTTCTAAGCAGTTCTCCATTTTCAGAAAGTAGTAGTGTACCATCGGTGAACACTCCATCAACATCGAATACAAAGGTGTTGATTTGCTTTATTAAGGCCTTAAAGTTTTTCTTCATAAGTTTCGATTATAGATTGATTTAGATGTTTATAAATATCCTTCCAATTAGAATTCGCTAGTAATTTTAAGTGTTTATCTATGGTGTTTTTATCTTTTCGAACAGCAGGTCCTGTTTGAGTTTCTTTGGCATTTTGTGATAATACCTGGCTAAGACCTTGTTCTAAGAGAGGTTTAAACCATTTGAAATCCAAATCTTTTGTTAGACATATGTCTTGAGCAATGTGCCACAAATGATTCGAAAAATTTTGAGAAATAACTGCGCAGAGGTGCACATTAAGTCGTTTTTCACTTGTGAGTTCTTGAACGTCAGTGCTTATTTGTTGAGCTAAGTTATTCAAAATAGGCTTGTGATATTCTGAGTTTGTCTCTGTGAAAAGAGGGATGTTTGGAGCAAATTCCATCTGAAAGTTAAGACTCAACAAAGGATACAAAACGCCATGATGTTCATGCTCTGTATTAGTTATGAGTTCTTGGGCACCACTGCAATGCAAAAATAAGGCCTCAGGATACGGAATTTGTTCAGCTATGCTCCTGATTTGATCATCGGGTATTGCGAGAATAAAGATGTCTGCCTCAGGAATACAAGAATAATCATAAATAGAAAAGGGAAACAGGCTTTTCGAAACCTTCCCGATATCCCTAGACACAATGCCTGTAAGCTCGAAGGTGGCAGCCGTATCTTTAAGGCGGTGGGCAAAAAAGTGTGCTGCTCTGCCTGATCCCAAGACGCAAACCTTAAAATTATTGTTGTCTTTTGAGTTGATTTTCAATACTTCCTTCTGTTAATTCGGTTTAGACAAAAGTAAAGATATCACTCAAAACACCTTAATTTTGCGCAAAATCTACAAATCAATGATAAATCGAATTGCAAATGCTTTAGTATCTACCAAAATGATGGCCGTACTTTTTATACTGTTCTCTCTTGCCATGGGTATAGGAACCTTTGTTGAGAGTAATTACAGTACTGAGACAGCAAAGATTTATATCTATGAGGCCAAATGGTTTGAAATTATTATGCTATTAATGGTGGTTACTTTTATCGGTAATATCAAGAGGTATAATTTGTGGCAGCTCAATAAGTGGCCTTTACTCATGTTACATTTGAGTTGGATTTTAATAATTCTTGGAGCAGGAGTCACGCGTTACATTGGATATGAAGGAAGTATGCCAATTAGAGAGGGTGAGACTTCTTCGGTATTCCTATCTGAACGAACTTATTTGACAGTTCTTGTAGACGGTAATGTAGAGGGTCAATTACAACGCAAAATATTAGAGGATCAAATTTTGATTACAGAACAAGGTAGCCGCAACTCTTTACCTTGGAAATCTTCTTTTGAGGATGCTAAATTTAAAATTGAACTTTTAGAATTTATTGAAGGTGCTAAACAAGATCTTATTGAAGACGAACAGGGTGATTATTATATAAAGGTCGTGGAGTCAGGAGACGGCAATCGACATGATCACTATATAAAAAGAGGAGAGATAGTAAATATTCACAATGTGCTTTTCAGTTATAACAAGCTTACACAAGGTGCTATAAATATCACTGAAGATGAACGAGGGAATCTGTTTATTGAAAGTCCTTTCGAAGGAAATTTTATGCGTATGGCTGATCAATTTCAAGGAAGTCTTGAAGCAAACACATCTTCAGAATTACAATTGAGATCTTTGTATTCAATAGGGGAGATGCAGTTTGTTTTTCCAGAGTTTCCTGTAAAAGGAACATATGGAATGGTAAAAGTGCCGGAGTCTGAAAAAACGGAGGATACTCTAGATGCGATGATTTTAAATCTCTCTTCACAAAATAAATCGAAGGAGATTGTTGTATATGGAGGAAAGGGGTCTACATCATTTAGCGAGCCTATTGAATTTAGTGGTTTGACCTATTATTTCAGATATGGATCAAAACAACTAAATCTCCCTTTTTCAATTAAACTCAATGATTTTATTGCTGAAAAATATCCCGGAACAGAACGCAACTATTCATCATTCATGAGCAAGGTTACCATTGAAGACGAGCGTCCCTTTGATTATGATATTTACATGAATCACGTATTAGACCACAAAGGTTTTCGATTTTTTCAGGCCAGTTTCTTTCCAGATGAAAAAGGAAGTATTCTCTCTGTAAATCACGATTTTTGGGGTACGTGGATCACCTACATTGGATACTTTTTATTGTATATCGGCTTTATGGGAATTATGTTTTTTGGCAAAACACGTTTCAAGGATTTAGCTAAATCACTCAAAAGAATTCAAAATCAAAAAACAGTAAGTGCAGTATTGTTATTTTTTGCATTGTCCTCGGTTTATGGTCAAAACGTAAATTCACAGCTCCCATCTAATCAGGAAATTGACTCTATGATTAGGGTTACCGCTATTGACGCTGAACACGCTCAAAATTTTGCAGAACTCGTGATTCAAGACGATGGAGGACGTATGAAACCTATACACACCTTCGCCAGTGAATTACTTAGAAAGTTGAGTTATAAAGATACTTATCAAGACTTGTCAGCTGAACAAGTCATGCTTTCAATGATGCTGTACCCTGGTTTATGGTATAATACCCCCTTTATAGCTTTAGATAAAAAGGCCGAAAACGATAGTATTCGCAAAATTATTGGAATCGAAGAAGGGCAGAAATACGTNAAAGTCACAGACTTTTTNGATCAAAGAGGAGTAAATAAACTCGACCCCTTNTTAGAAGAGGCNTATAANACAAACACACCCAATAAATTTCAACAAGATTTTAAACAGGCTGGACAAAAGCTAGCCTTGTTAAACCGNGCTTTAAGCGGAGAAATCTTGAAGATTTTTCCATTNCCACAAGACGAAAACAANAAATGGATTTCTTCAATNGANTATAGAACAGGGGTTTTNACAGTNTCTGATACCNTGTATGGAAGTTTTGTNGCCAANTCATTNCCTTANTATCTGCAGCTNTTAAATCAGGCACAGATTTCAAANGATTATACTGAAGCAGACAAAATCTTGAATAGCCTTAAGAAAAGTCAAAGAAAATTAGGNCAAGANGTCATGCCNAGTGAAAGAAAANTTNAAGCTGAAATCAGTTATAATAAATGGGANGTATTCAATAAACTCTACAGNTACTATGCCTTATTTGGTTTAGTNTTATTTTTNGTTCTNGTNGCNCAAATTTATAANNATAGAAGANCTTTAAAANTTACNATTAAAGNATTNAAAGTAATTATTTACGCCTTGGTTGNAATGCACACCTTTGGTCTNATTGCNCGCTCTTACATTTCTGGACATGCNCCTTGGAGTGATGCCTATGAGAGTATATTGTACGTTTCTTGGGCGACGATGGCCATAGGTATTGCTNTGGGTCGAAAGAGCAATTTCACNATTGCTTCGACTACATTTGTNAGTTCAATGTTGCTTTGGATTGCACATCAAAGTTGGGTAGATCCNGCGATTGCNAATTTGCAACCCGTTTTAGATTCTTATTGGTTAATGATACACGTTGCTGTTATTGTAGGTAGCTATGGNCCCTTAACCGTTGGAATGATTNTAGGANTTGTAAACTTAATATTGTTGCTGCTNTTAAAACCAGANACNNGAGATCGCATGAAATCAAGTATAAAAGAATTGACNATNATCAATGAATTGTCATTGACTATTGGGTTACTTATGCTTACNATAGGTAATTTCTTAGGNGGTCAATGGGCCAATGAAAGTTGGGGNCGATATTGGGGTTGGGACCCAAAAGAAACNTGGGCNTTAATTTCAATNATGGTCTATGCATTTGTGTTGCANATGCGTCTGATTCCNANCTTAAAAGGGGTATGGGCTTTTAATNTNGCCAGTATTNTCGCTTTTGCNAGTATAATGATGACTTATTTTGGAGTTAATTTTTATCTTGTAGGNCTGCATTCTTACGCCAGTGGAGATCAGGTTATCACTCCAAGTTTTGTTTGGTATACGGTTGCTGGTGTTTTGGTGCTTGGATATTTCAGTTATCTGAAATACAAGAAATATTATTAAAGCATTAATNTGAANNCAATGAGTGAAAATTCACATATNAATACGCGGTCAGTTCACGCAGGAGAATTAAAAGACGANACATTTAANTCAGCTGTATCTCCCTTNTATCCCTCTACATCCTATGCATGGGATCAGGTNGAAATAAAGAGATATCCAAGATATTTTAANACNCCCAATCAAGAAGCCTTAAACAAAAAAATAGCAGCNTTAGAGATGGCCGAAGACGCATTGATTTTNACCAGNGGAATGGCNGCNATTTCTACTGTGCTTATGGCGTTTTTGGCTAAAGGAGATCACGCNATATTTCAACGAGAAATATATGGAGGAACNTATCATTTNATTACCACTCAGCTGAATCGTTANGGTATANCATATGATTTTGTTGANGGTAACAACATAGAAGATTTTCAAGCAAAAATNCAAAANAANACCAAATTCATNTATATAGAGTCACCATCTAATCCCTTNATGCGTCTNACNGACATTAAGGCCATTGCAGATTTGTGTAAATCCAANAANCTGATTAGCATGATCGACAATACTTTTGCAAGTCCTGTCAATCAAAATCCTATAAACTTAGGAATTGATTTAGTGATACATTCAGCGACAAAATANATGGGTGGACATTCAGATATATCAGCCGGAGCAGTNGCTGGAAGNACTAGTCTTATNAAACAAATTTGGGATGCAGCCATNTGNTANGGAGGNAATCTAAGTGATCANACTGTNTGGNTGTTAGANNGNAGTATAAAAACCATGGGACTTCGTGTTAAAGAACAAAGTTATAACGCAATGCGATTGGCTTTGCATCTGCAAAAACACAGTGAGATAACTCAGGTGCATTATCCTGGCTTAGGCTCTCATCCTGATCATAATTTGGCTCTTTCTCAAATGAATGATTTTGGTGGGATGCTTTCCTTTGAAATTCGACAAGAAGAAAAAGCATTAGATTTTATTCGAAATTTAATGTTGATCAAACCTTCGCTCTCATTGGCGGGCATAGAAAGCACAATACTACTGCCGTCAGTGGCTTCTCACGCTTTAATGCCTAGAGAAGAGCGATTGGCTCAGGGAATTACAGATGGTTTATTAAGACTTTCTGTTGGAATTGAAGATTTCAACGATTTAACTACTGATATTGATCAAGCTCTTCTTCAATTATGAAAAAAGTTGATTTATTAGTATTTGGCGCACATCCAGATGATATTGAACTTGGTGCAGGAGGAACAGTGGCAAAAGAAGTTAGTCAGGGTAAGCGTGTAGGTCTAGTTGATCTTACCCAAGGTGAACTGGGAACTAGGGGAAGTATAGATTTAAGGCGCCAAGAGGCGAGCAACGCCTTAAAAATTCTCGGAGCAGATTTCAGAGAAAACATGTGTTTGGCGGATGGTTTTTTTAAAAATGATAAAGAAACCCAATTAAGTGTAATTGAAGTCATTCGAAAGTACAAACCTGAAATTGTAATATGCAATGCCATAGAAGATAGACATATCGACCATGGGCGGGCGAGTCAACTTTTAAGTGATAGTTGTTTTCTTAGTGGATTGAAAAAGATAGAAACCCTTGATAGTGATTCAAATCCGCAGCTACCATGGAGGCCTAAGGCCGTATATCACTACATCCAATGGAAAGATATTCGACCAGATATATTGGTAGATATTGGGGAGCACATCAATACGAAAATGGAGTCTGTAAAGGCATATAAGAGCCAATTCTACGACCCTAACAGCAACGAGCCAACGACCCCAATTAGCAGTAAAGCTTTTTTAGATAGTGTAAGTTTTAGAGCATCGGATCTAGGACGTATGATAGGCGTAGCTTATGCAGAGGGCTTTACGGTTGAACGCTATATGGGCGTTAATTCACTTTTTGATTTGAAATAGGCTTACTTACTGATCTACCCAATTTTGCAGGAAGCTTAATCATAAAGGTAGATCCCTTACCAGGCTCACTTGCTACTGTCATTTGACCATCATTTCTTGTCACCATGTCTAGACAAAGCGATAAACCAATTCCTGTCCCTTTTTCATTTTGAGTTCCATAGGTAGAATGAACTCGGCTGGTATTTAATATAGAGTCTATAACAGAAGCTTCTAAGCCAACCCCTGTATCCTTGATGTGAAGTTCCCAAAAACCATCCTTGGCATCAAATACTTCAAGGGTGATTAAACCATTTTCAGGAGTAAACTTAATAGCGTTACTGAGTAGATTTCGAATAATGATATCGACATGGTGTTTATCAGCCCAAAGTTTTACTTTTCCATTAATATTTTGAATAATCTTGATGCTTTTATCAGAAGCTGATTTTTGTAGTAATTGTA
The DNA here is from genome assembly GCA_002691645.1 of Flavobacteriaceae bacterium. Taxonomy (GTDB): domain Bacteria; phylum Bacteroidota; class Bacteroidia; order Flavobacteriales; family Flavobacteriaceae; genus UBA3478. The sequence continues at coordinate 34,749 of NZIP01000051.1, read as the reverse complement.
TATTAGAATCAACGACCTTTCGAAGCGTCACTGTACCTTTTCGCACCTGAGTTTTATTCATTTGTGCCTGACCCCAATTTAACAAGTTGTTTAATGTAAATTGAACCCGTTCCACATCTGCGATAAGATTGGGGATAAAATTCATTAATTCTTTACCCTTTAATTCTTTGGTTTGAGTGAGCTCTAGTATACCTTTTAANGAGCCAATTGGACCTCTGAGATCATGTCCAATTACGGAGAAGAGTCTGTCTTTTGAGGAATTTTCATCATTCAGTGTAGCAATTTTTTTCTTAAGCTTTGAAATGTCTTTAGTGCTGTTTCGAATTCGGCGAACAAATTTTACTTTTATATTCTGAACAAACACAACCCCATAAATAATAATACCGATAGAGGTGAGAAATAAAATAATTAAAAAGGTGATCAACGATTTTAAGCGAGCTATTTCATAAGCTGAAGCAAAGTCTGTGTTTTGATCTTCAATGAGATGTTTTTGATAATTTTCGTTTATCGATTTAGAATTATCACTTAATGACCAAGCAAGTTCATAGGCTTTAATCTCCTTTAAAAACTCAAGAATTTGACTGGACAAAGTATAAGGGTCGATATCTGTACTTTGAGGAATTTGTTGATAGGCCAAAGCCGCGTAATATTTGGTAGAGTCTAAGTCGTTTAATTGGTAAAAAGTTTGAGCAAGTTTAAAATTAAGAACCGGATTAAGACTGTCATTCCGTTCTTTGTCATAGTAATGTAAGGCCCATTCAAACCTCTGATTTTCAAAAGCTTCATCGCCTAAGCTTTGTGACTCGGATTGATCTGTTTTTAGACTTTGAAAGAATAAAAATAAGGTTACAATTTTGATGTAATATGTTATGTTCACCAATGTCTTGTTAGTTGTGGCTTGTATGAAAACGAAGAACCTCAGATGATTCGTATAATACGAGTATTAGATTTTCAATTTTTCGATGAAATACATTATTTATCAAAAAGCAGAATTCTTTGTTGAATTCTTTAAAAGAAGTACATTTGCAATCGCAAATTAAACGGTGGTTGTAGCTCAGTTGGTTAGAGCGCTGGATTGTGGTTCCAGAGGTCGCCGGTTCAAACCCGGTCTTCCACCCATTTGAAACCCTGACACAAGCTGTCGGGGTTTTTTTGTTGAAATTCTACATCTAAAGTAGTTCTTCATTTCATGAGTTTCATCGATTTTAAAACATTTTTTGAAATTTCAAGAATTTGTTTAAATTTAAAATATAACTACTAACACCATGTCTAAATTTCTTTACTTTATTGCGCTATCTTGTATTTTAAGTTGCGCCAGTCCTTCAAAACAATTAGAGGCCATAGATGATGCAGATTCTAAAGAGTTGACCTTCATTTTAGAACTCAATACAAAAGGCAATTCAAAAGAAAAGGTAGAGGANTTCACCCAATACCTTGCAGNATTTATCAAAGAAAGAGAACCCTCTAGCATTTATGGNTACTTCATCTCTGANGACGGAAGTAAAGTNACCCTAATNGAACGATATAACAACAGTGAAGATGGTATTCAACACGGTANNGATTTCATTAATGGTCCAAACTTTGACAAATTTTTTGAGCTTTTTGAAATAGAGTCTTTCTTAACCATTGGAAACGCAACAGATGAATTTAAAACCTTCACAGCTGAAAACGGTTTTGTCATCGAATACAGAGAATCTATTGGAGGATATTCAAGAAAGTAACACGCCCGAAGAGGTGCAGATTTGAAATAGACGCAAAGTTCCAGCAACACTAATAACTACATAACAACTTCAAACCCAAACACAATGAAAAAAATTAAAACCCTGCTAATCATTACATTAATCTTTGATTTGCTTCAATTTATTCCCTTAATTCTAATGAAAATTAGTGATGACTTCAAAAATGAAATGATAGGCGATTTTAAAATTGAGGGGCTAACCTCTAGTCAACCTGCATTAGAGGTTTTAGACATCATGTTCTCAGTNATNGGATTTATNTCACTNGGGATTGTATTNTCAGTGATNTATACCNTNCGATTAAAACATANCGAAGCNCTTAAAGCAGNCTGTTTTATTTTATTTATGGTACACCTATTCTGGACTTTGCCAGATTTTATTACTTTAATTTCTGGAGGATCAACACATCCACCAATTCCAATAATGATCATTTCTTTAATCCCCGTACTCGGTCTATTGTACGCTTCAAAGTACGGGCAAACAGGCTCCTAATATGAAAAATTTTATAACTCTCTTTTTTATTCTTCTACTACAAGCTTGTGATTCAAATACAATTGATGTAGAAGCTATTGTCATTGCCAATAACGAAAAATGGGTAAACGATTACAATAGCGGAAATGCTAAAGGTATTGCAGATCTTCATACCACAGATGCAGTTGTAATTCCACCTCATGCCGATTTTGTTGTTGGACGAGACGCCATTCAAAAAATGTATGAAGATGAAATTGAAATGGGTAAGGGTACTCTAGATTTGAAAACCCTAGAAGTATTGCATCAAGGCGATTACGCATATGAAACAGGTCTTTATGACATACAGATGACTGTAAACCAAGAATTGATTCAAGACAATGGCAAATATATTGTGGTATGGGAAAGACAAACTGATGGTCAATGGCTCTGTAAAAAAGACATATGGAATACTAATCTAGAACAACCTTAAAAACAATTCAGATGAAAAAATTAATTTTAATAATATTCAGTGCTTTAATGTTCTGGTCATGCGAAATGACACCAAAAGAGAATGAATTCCATTCGAAAACCATGAAAACAAAGGAAGTTGTGCTTCAAAATTTTGAATTCATTTCTTCTGGTGATATGGATTCTTTTCAAAACACCATCAGTGATGATTTTAAGTTTATTTTATCAGGCACCTTAAAATGGAATGATGGTCGACCACTTTCAAGAACCTATGAAAGTTATGATTCTTTTATCAATGAATTCTTAACCCCTGCCTTGGCAACCATGCCTAATGGACTAACTTTCAATTTCGATAAAATCATAGCTGATGAGAATGGAGCCGCAGTTATTTGGCATGGTGAGAGTGAAGCTCTTTACGATACCTACAACAATAAATACGTTTACATCTATGAGGTCAACGAAGAAGGTTTAGTCTCGTCAATTACAGAGTATACTGATTTATTATTATCAGCCTCTTCTCTTTTAGGACAAAAAGAAAATACCAATTACAAAGAGCCGAAAGACTAAAATTAAATCTTGGGTAAAGAATAACCGTTGTGATAAGTACTATTCAAGTACCGCTCATTTATTGCGCTATCTGTAAAGCCATTCTTTGATTTGTCCCAGTACAGTTTATCACCAGATCTAAAAGCGATATTACCCATTTGAGCCACTTTAGCAACATGCCCACCTTGTTCGATTGAACAATTCAATAAGGTAGCATCATTTGACCTTATAGCGTGAATAAAATTCTCTGCGTGCCTAAAAAGTCCATTGTCCTCAGGGGTCACAAGAGGTTTAGTGATTTTTTGCTCGCTGTTCTTTTCTTCTATAACTTCCCATCCACCTCTATTCAGAACAAGTGTGGCGTTATTTCCAATAAAGGCAATTCCGTGATCTCTTCCATAAGAGCCGTTGTCAATACCCATTGCAGAATCCCAAACTAAATTAAAATCATCAAACTCATAAAGTGTTGTCAAGGTGTCTGGTGTTTCCTCGGCCAAATTAGGATAGGCAAATTTACCACCCATGGCAACGATAGAATTGGGTAATGAGGCCTTCATTCCTAATAAGGCGTAGTCTAATAGGTGAACTCCCCAATCGGTCATTAAACCACCAGCGTAATCCCAAAACCATCTGAAATGAAAATGAAATCTACTTGAATTGAACGGTTTTATGGGTGCAGGGCCAAGCCATTTTTCATAATTCACGCCCGTAGGAGGTGTACTGTCTTGAACAATAGGAGCAGGTCTCATCCACCCTTGATAACACCAAACCTTAACGGTTCTTATCGGCCCCAAAACTCCAGAATGCACAAAAGAAATAGCATCTTGAAAATGTTTTTGACTGCGTTGCCATTGACCGACTTGAGAGACAGTATTGTATTTTTCCTGAGCATTTTCCATTGCGATACACTCTCCAATGGAATTTCCAATCGGTTTTTCACAGTAAATATGCTTGCCAGCTTGAGCAGCATGAATCATCATTAATGGGTGCCAATGATCTGGTGTCCCAATGATAACAGCATCAATATTTTTATTGTCTAACAAATCGGTATATTCCGTATACGATTGAACTTTAATATTTTCTTTTTTTAATTCAGCTAAACGCTTGTCAATTACATTTTGATCAACATCACAAATGGCTGCTAGTTCAACACCTTCAATGCGAACTAAAGCAAGCATATCGGCCCAGCCCATACCATTTATACCAATCACGCCCAAACGAATGCGGTCGTTGGCGCCTAGAATTCCAGTTGAATTGGCAAGACTTAAATCATAGGGATACATTATAGCTGTTCCTAATAAAAGAGAGCTTTGTCTGATAAATTTTTGTCTGTTCATATTGGTTAATTTGTTTTAAAGTACTTAAAAGTCAAAGGTTTACCGAATAAAAATCCAATAAATTTCCAACTACACTCTTTGGCGCTTAAAAAAATGCTCCATCACAGGATATTAGTATTTTTGCAGTGCTAAACAGAAAATATGCAGAAAACCGATAAAGATTTTAGGTTGTCAGAAGATGAAATGAGAACCTATGGTTACAAGGTTATTGACGCCATAGTCAATCATTTCAGCACTCAAGAAGAGAAATCTCCCATTAATTTGGCCACTCGAAAGGAGATGGACGATCTCTTTTTGGAACAAGCTCCAGAATCCGCTACGCCATCTCAAGAAGTACTTGATTTCGTGTTAAACAATGTCTTAAATAAAGCCAATATTTTATCTCATCCTAAGTTTTATTCCTTTGTTCCTGGCCCTAGCAATTTTATTTCTAGCATGTCAGATACTCTGGCAACGGGGTTCAATGTATTCTCAGGCGGATGGAATGCCTCTGCCGCGGCTGCAGAACTTGAGATTGTTTGTATCAACTGGATGCTCAACTGGTTTAAGTTTCCTCTAAAAAGGGGAGGAGGAATCTTTACAAGTGGAGGCTCTATGGCAAATTTAACTGCTCTAGTAACGGCTAGAACACAAAAATGTGGAGAGGATTTCTCTAAGGCCGTCATTTATATGTCTGATCAGACTCATTCCTCAAATATCAAAGCCATTCGTACCATAGGGTTTCGAAAAGATCAGGTTCGAATCATTCCTACAGATCAGGAATTTAAAATATCCATAAACAAGCTCAAAAATGCAATTGCAAAAGATCGTTTAGAGAAACTCTATCCTTTTTGCATTATTGCAAACGCTGGGACCACAAATACCGGAACAATTGACAATCTTAGTGAAATTGGAAAGATTTGCGCGACTGAGGATATATGGATGCATGTAGATGCAGCTTATGGCGGTGCCACAATACTCTCTAAACAATACGCACACTTGTTAAAGGGAATTGAAAAGGCCGATTCGATTACAGTAGATCCGCATAAGTGGTTTTTTCAGCCATACGAAATGGGATGTTTGATCGTGAGAAACGTTAAATGGCTCAGAAATACCTTCACTGAAAAACCTGAATATTTAAAAGATGTTGAAGGCAATGAATCAGAGATTAATTTTTTTGATCACGGTATTCAACTTACAAGAAGGTTTAGAGCACTAAAGTTTTACATGTCGATAAAAACCTATGGCTTGGCACATTTTAGAGCCGCGATTACCTATAATATTGATTTAGCTATTGCGCTAGAAGATAAACTGCGCAAAAGTGATCAGTGGGAAATTGTTGCTCCTGCTTCGATTGGAATCATTAATTTCAGGTATAATCCCATCGCTAAAAATCTAGATGAAAAAGCATTGGACAAGGCCAATCTAAAGATTTCAAAAGGTGTAATGGCTGAGCAGAAAGCCCATATAGTGACTACCACTCTCACGGGTCAAGTTGTTCTTAGAATGTGTTTAATCAATCCAAGAACAACCATGACTCATTTAGAGGAAACTATAAGTAGTTGCGAACAAATCGCCGCAGAACTCGGCTACTGATCTAGAGCTATGGATTCAGCTCTATTGGCAGCCACCCACGCCGTATGGAAAATCAGACGGGTGCGGTTCTCGAGTAAATCGTAATTGATTTTATCTGGAGTATCTCCAACTCTGTGATAGTCATCATGCGTTCCGTTGAAATAGAAAATGATTGGAATGTTGTTTTTAGCAAAGTTGTAATGATCTGATCTGTAATAGAATCGATTACGATCATTCTCGTCATTAAAAGTGTAGTCAAGTTCAATATTCATAAACTTTGAATTGACCTCTTCAGATACTTGATGTAAGTCTTGACTGAGTTTGTCAGAACCAATGAGATAGATATAATTACGCTTACCTTCTCGTTTAGGATCAATACGACCAATCATATCAATATTTAAGTTTGTTATGGTCTGGTTTAATGGGAATACAGGTTGGTAATCTGTATAATACTTCGATCCCAATAATCCCTTTTCTTCACCTGTGACATGAAGAAAAACAATTGAACGCTTGGGTGCTGATCCGTTTTCTGCAGCCAATTTAAAGGCTTGTGCAATTTCAAGCATAGCAACTGAGCCCGATCCGTCGTCATCTGCTCCATTATTGATTTCTCCATCTTTAGTCATACCGATGTGATCAAGGTGAGAAGAAATAATTATGTATTCATGTGGTTTTTCACTTCCTTCGATATAAGCCACAACATTTTCAGTGTCGATAGCAATTTTTCCAGCCTCCATTGCGACTGAAGCCGAGGTTTTAAGTACTTCTGATTTCTTCTGATCAGAAACTTTGGCCAGCAAGTTTTGAGCAACACTTTCAGATATATGAGCACTGAAATAAGGTGCTCCTTCCGCGTCTAACTGCATTCGCCCTGAATTGTTTCTCTTCATAAAATTGAGATAGCTTTGGTAGCGATCAAAATTTACAGGATCAAAAAACAAAAGTCCTTTTGCACCGTGCATTTTTGCCGCCTCGACGCGCTTAGTCAAGCCCTCTGAGCGATTGCTCCACTTGGAAATTTCAGTTGAACCACTTAAAAGATAATTACCATTAGCATCTGTGGGCTCTCCACTTATTACAAAAACAAGTTTTCCACTTACATCTACGGTCTTGTAATTTGAATATTGAGGTTCGTCAATTCCATAGCTCACAAAAACGATATCTTCAAAAGAGGCATTAAGAGGAGTGAAACTAACAAAATCTGTTCCTAAGGACAATGTATTTCCGTGAATTTCAATACTTCCTTCAGGTGTTTTGTTCATTGAAACCGGGACTTTTTGAAAATAAGAGCCATCGATTTGAGCTGCACCAATATTTTGACTTACATAATAGTCTTTGAGGTAAGCTACAGCTAACTTTTGGCCTTTAGAACCTGTGTCACGACCCTCAAATTCATCTGAGGCATATGTGTAAAGGTGTTCCTTAAGTTCGTTTTCTGTAATGGTTTCTGCGAATCTTACAGCATCTGCATCAGTGTATTGTGCATTAACTAAACCAAATCCAAGTATTGTAAGGAGGAAGGTAAATACATTTGTTCTCATAATTTCGTAAGGTGTATTTTTCAAAAATACAATAAAATAGTACCTTTTGATAAAATTTTACACATGATGGAATGGAAAGGGGTAATGCCCGCTGTAACGACCAAATTTAATGACGATTTAAGTCTTGATTTTAAGCTCATTGAAAAAAATACAGAGGCTCAAATTGGCGCTGGAGTTCACGGAATTATTTTGGCCGGAAGTCTGGGAGAAGTAAGTACATTAGAACAAGACGAAAAAAATGAGCTACTCGTATTTGTAAAAGAGGTCAGTGACGAGCGTTGTCCTGTAGTGATGAATATAGCAGAATCTTCAACTAAAAATGCTATTAAAGCCGCACAACTCGCTGAAAAACATGGAGCAGACGGTTTAATGGTACTTCCACCAATGCGTTACAAATCTACGGATCATGAAACTATGGTGTATTTCGAAACCATTGCCAATAGCACTAGCTTACCCATTATGATCTACAACAATCCAGTAGATTATAAAATTGAAGTAACCATCGAGATGTTTGAACGCTTACTAAAACTTCAAAATGTAAAGGCCGTTAAAGAATCAACGCGTGATGTTTCAAATGTGACAAGACTAAGAAATGCATTTGGAGATGATCTCTCTATTTTATGTGGGGTAGACACTTTAGCCTTGGAAAGTTTATTGTTAGGTGCTGATGGATGGGTAGCAGGTTTAGTATGTGCATTTCCCAAAGAAACCGTGGCGATTTACAATGCCGCACTAAACGGAGATTTAAAAACCTCAAGAGACCTTTATCGTTGGTTCATGCCACTTTTAGAATTAGATATTGATCCACAATTAGTTCAGAATATTAAATTGGCAGAAGTAGCCACAGGTTTAGGAAGTGAAATTGTTCGACCACCCAGGTTAAACTTAATAGGAGCGCGAAGAAAAGAAGTACTTCAAATCATCGAACAACAACTTCAAATACGACCTAAATTATAATTCATGATCGATCAAATAGGCCCTAATTATATAGGATTTCAAACGAGTCAACTCGGAAATTCATTTTCAACATATAATCCAAAAGAATTAAAAGACAATCAGTATAGGCTCTATACGGCCACTGAAGATGAGATAAATAATGCTGCTGAACTCGCAGAAAAAGCCTTTTACGCCTATGCGGAATTAAGTGGTTTTAGACGTGCTGCTTTTTTAGAGGCTATAGCTACTGAAATGGAAGCAATTAAGGAAGATATAATAAAAGTCTATTGCAGTGAAAGTGGTCTACCCGAGGGAAGAGCTAATGGTGAATTAGGCAGAACCTGCTTTCAGTTAAGGTCTTATGCCAATCATGTCAGAAAAGAAGAACACTTGAACTTGAAGATTGATACGGCAGATGAAGAGCGACAGCCCATGCCAAAACCAGATTTGCGAAAGCTCAGCATTCCAATTGGACCCATTGCTGTTTTTGGTTCTAGTAATTTTCCTTTAGCCTATTCTACGGCAGGAGGAGATACAGCTTCGGCCCTAGCTGCTGGGTGCACCGTAGTGCTTAAGGCACACCCCATGCACGCTGCAACTTCAAGTTTGGTCGCATTAGCAATTTTAAAGGCGGCAAAATTGACCGAAATGCCTGAGGGGGTTTTTTCACATCTCAATTCAAACACGCATCAAGAAGGTCAACTTTTAGTCTCGCATCCTGCTATTAAAGGTGTAGGTTTTACGGGGAGTTTAAAAGGAGGTAGAGCCTTGTTTGACTTGGCTTCAAAACGCAAAACCCCTATACCTGTTTTTGCTGAGATGGGTTCAATGAACCCTGTAATTATTTTGCCAAAGGCAGTTGAAAACAAAGTAAAGTGGACTACTTCAATCGCCGCTTCAATGGCACTCGCTGCAGGACAATTTTGCACGAATCCAGGACTACTTATACTGTTTAAAGATGAAAATAGTGACGCCTTTATTTCTGATTTGACAAAATCACTAGCCGAGACCGTAGATAGTTGCATGCTACACCCCTCAATTTTTGAAAACTTTCAAAAGAACAAAGCCAAATTATTGAATCAAAAAGGGGTGCAGTTATTGTCAGGTACCTCTACAGCGAATACCTTAGAAAACCATATTAATGGAGAAAAAGTATTGGCAAAAGTCAGTGCGAAAACCTTTATTAAAAACCCAGAACTGCACGAAGAAGTGTTTGGGGTATTTTCACTAATTATCGAGTTAGAAGACACTGAAGACCTATTTAATTTGATTTGCTCACTTGAGGGACAATTAACAGGTTCTATATTAGGAGAGGAATTTGAATTCAAGGCATTTGAACGCGAAATAAAGATGCTTGCGCACAAGGTGGGCCGTATAATTTTTAATGGGGTGCCAACCGGAGTAGAGGTATGCGAATCTATGCTTCACGGCGGACCTTATCCTTCAACTACTGACCCTAGGTATACTGCAGTTGGGGTAGATAGCATTCAACGATGGCTGCGTCCTTTGAGTTATCAGAACTGTCCAGAATCCCTACTGCCGGAAGCACTGTATAATGAGAATAACCCAATGAAAATGAGAAGGGTGAATTCAAAATTTAACAATGAATCTATCGTATGAAATTCAAATGTTTTGACGGACACACTTGCGGAAACCCTGTTCGTTTAGTTACAAATAATCATCCAGATTTAAAAGGAGAGCGCATGTCTGAAAAGCGCATTGATTTTGTACAAAATCACGATCACATTCGCAGAGGATTGATGTTTGAACCACGAGGTCACGATATGATGAGCGGTAGTTTTATCTATCCAAGTAGTGATGAAAAGGTTGATTTTGGCATCTTATTCATTGAAACAAGTGGTTGTTTACCCATGTGTGGACATGGGACTATAGGTACAGTAACTTTAGGTTTAGAGCACGGTATAATAAAGCCTAAAAATGATGGAAGCTTGCGAATTGAAGTTCCAGCAGGAATGATTAAAGTCAATTATGAGATGAATGCTGGAAAAGTAGATTGGGTGAAAATAGAAAACGTTGCTAGTTTTTTGCATTCAGAGGCATTGACCCTCACAGACGAATACTTAGGTGAGTTGCAATTTGATGTTTCTTATGGAGGGAATTTTTATGCCATATTTGACCCTCAGACCAATTTTAAAGGCTTTGAGCATTTTTCAGAATCTGATTTGATAATGCACGCTAAAAGAATAAGAGCACAAATCAATGTGGATTATCCCAATCGATTCGTGCATCCAGAAGATGATTCTATACATGGGGTTTCCCATGTTTTGTGGACAGGTGCTCCATCTGAAGGCGCCACGGCTCGAAATGCAGTGTTTTATGGTGATAAAGCTATCGACAGATCTCCCTGTGGTACGGGTACTTCAGCTAGAATGGCTCAATGGTACAGCAAGGGAAAGTTAAAAAAAGGAGATCAATTTGTTCATGAGAGTATTATTAACTCCACATTTGAGGGTGAAATCATTTCTGAAACCAAAGTGGGAGACTACGATGCAATTATTCCTTCAATTAAGGGGTGGGCAAAATGCTACGGTGAAAATACCATAACAATTAATCCAGATGACGATCCATATGCCTTTGGATTTCAAGTGATATAGTGCATTATGATGAAGGTGGCAGTAATTGGGGGCGGAATAAGTGGACTGTGTACCTCATATTATTTAGTGAAAGCAGGGGTGCAAGTTGAATTATACGAGCCTTACAAACCAAATAAAGAAAATAACAAGGAAGTTCCATTTGGAGCTTCTTATGTGAATGCTGGATATCTGACACCAAGCCATATCGTTCCATTATCTTCTCCTAGTTTATTTGCATCTGGACTTAAAATGATGTTTCAACGAAAAAGTCCTTTTTACATCAAACCTCGTTTGAGTACGAATTTGATAAAATGGGGATTGAACTTCGCTAAGCATTCAAATAATAAGCATGTCGATTATGCCATACCAGAAATTGCTCAGATTAATCTCTACAGCAAAGAACTTTTTCAAGAAATATTGAGTTCTAATGAAATTGGAAATTTTCAATACAGAGACCGTGGTTTGCTCATGATGTACAAAACCAAAGAAGTAGGAGAAGAGGAGCTAGAAGTTTCACATCGTGCAACTGAATTTGGCATAAAGTCAGAACAACTCAATCACGAGGCTTTAAAGAAAATAGAACCGCATATTCATAATTCAGTAATAGGAGCGGTGCGCTATTACAGCGATGTGAGCACTAATCCCATAGAATTCATGTCAAAAATGTGGGCTTACCTGATATCACATCAAAATTTCAATTTAGTTGAAAATAAAGTAGAGGCAATTCATTTAAAAAAATCTTCCATAGATGTTCAAATCGAATGTGGCCAAGAAAACTCCTGCGATAAGGTGGTTGTCACGACAGGTGCTCAAGCAAACTTTTTACTAAAATCAGTTGGAGATTCTATTTTATTAGAAGCGGGTAAGGGGTATGCAATTCAAACCTTTAAATCAGACCATATCAGATTTCCTGCACTTTTATTAGAATCTAAGGTGGCCGTAAGTCCTTTTGAAGACAGAATTCGTTTTTCAGGCACCATGGAGCTCTCTGGAATTAATCACAACATCAATAAACTCAGGGTTTCAGCTATCGCGGAGTCGGCCGAACAGTATTATCAAGGCCTTTCTACAGCTGATTTTAGACTCAATGAAGCTCGATGCGGTCTTCGACCATTGTCTCCTGATGGTCTTCCATATATAGGTGCTTCTAAGGACCCTCGAATTTTTGTCAATACCGGTGGTGCCATGATGGGATGGAGTATTGGGCCGGCTGCAGGTAAGTTGATCACTGCTGTCTTATTGGAGCAGAAAACAGAATTATCCCTGTCTCCCTTTGCCCTCAATCGTTTTTAGGCTAATTTTACATTATGAGAGTGTGGTGGACTTTATGTTATTTAATATTATTTATGACCTTTGGATACGGTCAAAAAAATTTCTTCACCCTAACCACTGCAGATTATGACTTAGTGGGCCCTGTGAAAAGTTGTGAGTTGTTTACTAAGTTCGGCTCTATACTGTTGGAGTTCAACCCAGAGGGCACATTGACCAATGCTAAAACATCTTATGGAGAAAAAGAATATGAAAACATAAGTTTCCATTTTGTAAACGACACTTTAAGTCAAAAGAATATTGAGTATTTCGTATGTGATTCTTTAGACTACACCAAGACTTATTATCACACTTTCAACTATAAACCTCTTGATTCTGTTCAGGAACTCATTGAATATGTCTACTATTTTGATGGTGATTTAATGAGTTACTACACAACGGTTTTAGATAGTCTTCAAAGAGAAGTTGGTATTAGAATTGGTGGACCTGAATCCATCGCTAATTCTACTGAGATTGTCTATGAAGAAAGAGTTGATTCCCTAATGGTGTATAAAGTAATTTCTAATGACACCACAGAACAGAAAATAAAGGTTTACAAAGAAGATGAATTAACTCTTGAAAAATTCATTACAGAAGAAATTACGTCCAATGAATTTGGAGAAAAAAAACAAAAGTTTTTTGGTTCTGACGGTACCCTAAAATCAGAAATGCTCTTTTATCTTGTCGAAGAAGAGAATTATGAGCTTGAAGAGCAAAGCGATTATTACTACATTGACGGCGTTCTAGATTATATTGAAAAAACTGACAGCCAGGGAAATAAAAGTAAAATCAGTTATTCTTTTCAATTCGATGGACATGACCCTCCAAATTGGGTAAAGAAAATAGAGTTACCACTATTAGACTATACTACAAGAGTGATTACTTACTATTCTGATAATCAAGAATTAACAAATGAATAAAGTAGAGGTGTTGCAAAGACTGAATGCATCGAGTAACAATACTTTGATGCAAACGTTAGAAATTGAATACGTCGATATTGGTGAAGACTTTTTAACGGCTACAATGCCTGTTACATCCAAAGTACATCAACCAGATGGTGTTTTGCATGGAGGGGCGACTGTTGCATTAGCAGAAACTGTAGGAAGTGCTGCCTCTCATGCGCTTCTCGGTTCTAATGATACTGTGATTCGAGGAATTGAAATCTCGGCAAATCATCTTAAGAGTGTTACTCATGGAATGATTCAAGCGAAAGCAGTTTTAATGCATAAAGGAAAGACATTGCAGCTTTGGGATATAGAGGTGAGAGATAAGGACGATCGCTTGATCTCAAAGTGTAAACTATCTACCATATGTCTCAAAAAGAAGATGATTCATTAAATGAACTATTCGACTCGAGTATTAGAAGATTGTTTGAATAAGGCTTTTAAAGAAAAACAACCATTTCTGGTTTGTAAACATCCAAAAAGTACCTCAGTTCATATTTATCAATCAGGTCCAGTTCAAGCGAAAAAAAGCAAAATTAAGCTTCAGACTTTTGACAATACGAAACAAGGTGTAGAGTTTAATGTTTCTAAGCATATTATTTTAGCCGAAAAAGAGCTACGAAAATCATTCAGAGCTTGCAATACTGAGTCTCTTGAGGAAGATTTTCAGCAATACAAAGAATTGTTTGAAAAGGCTCAAAAGTTCTTAAATGAGGGTAATCAAAAGATCGTTATTTCCAGAAAAATTGAACAGAGACTCAAGGTCGATCAGTGTTCTCTTTTTAGGTACTTAATGAGCTCATTTGATAATGCTTTTGTGTACATGCTATATCATCCATTATTCGATATTTGGATAGGAGCAACCCCCGAGTTGCTTGCTGAAGTTAATGATACAAAGTTAAAAACCACTGCTTTGGCCGGGACCACAACTGCCGTCGAAGGTCAGTCACCTAAATGGAGAGAAAAAGAACTTTTAGAGCAAGAAATTGTTCAAAATGAATTGGAAACACAATTTAAAAAACATAAGATATCCTATCACAAAGAGCCAACCACAAATTTTAAATACGGTCACCTCTATCATTTAAAAACTGATTTTCTGTCAGAATTAGAAAGTCATCAAAAAGCAGTTGAAGCTGTTTCTATTTTACATCCAACCTCAGCGGTGTGTGGTTTCCCGAGAGATAAGGCTAGAGCATTTATTTTAGAGCACGAAAACTACAATCGAGAATTGTATACCGGGTATATAGGGATAATTCATGAGTGTTCTGCATCTTTTTACGTCAATCTCCGCTGCATGAAAATTAGAGATTCAAAGGTTTCACTCTTTGTCGGTGGAGGACTTAATCAAAGTTCAATTCTGACAGAAGAATTTGATGAAACCAATCAAAAAGCCAAAGCACTCTTAGATATTTTAAATGTGAGTTAGGTGAAGATAGGAGTAGTCCCTAACTTTGCATCATGAAATTTAGCAACATTCCAACTGCATATTTATTTATGCAACTTGCTAAGCAGAACGAAATCACAGACGTTGTAATATCGCCGGGATCTAGAAATGCTCCACTTGCATTGAGCTTCACCCTTAATGACAATTTCAATGCCTATAGTATTATAGATGAAAGAGCAGCAGGTTTTTTTGCTTTGGGTATTGCCAAAAAAAAGAAAAAACCTGTTATACTGATTTGTACTTCTGGAAGTGCACTTTTGAACTATTATCCTGCAGTTGCCGAAGCCTATTACAGCCAAATTCCACTAATAATAGCATCTGCAGATCGTCCATCGTATAAAATAGATATTGGAGACGGGCAAACAATACAACAAGATGGTGTTTTTAATAAGCTCGTCGCCTTTTGTGAGGCGCTAGAACAAGATGTATGTCACGCAACTAATGAGATTGAACTTTTTGCACCTCACTTATTGACCAAATCACAAGATGAAATTGAAAGCTTCAATATTAGAGCTATTCAAAAGGCAATGGCTGTCTCTTATTCAAAACAACTTCCTGTACATTTAAACTTTCCATTTGAAGAATCTCTTTATGGAATAGGTGAGAACCCACCTAGCAGTATTCTTAAATCAAAAGAGATTTCTTTTGAGAATGACTCACAATTATTTGAGATTTCTTCAAAAACTAGAAAATTGTGGAAGAGTTACAAGAAAAAAATGATCATCATCGGCGGTTGGCAGCCCGCAGAATTGGAAAAGAAACTCCTATTTGAACTAACCGATGACGAGTCAATTTTGGTTTTTTCAGAAACAACCTCAAATTGTTTTCACGATAATTTCATCAATTCGATTGATAGCATCATTGCTCCAATTGAAAAAAGTATTGATATTGAAGAGCAATTTAAAACTTTACAGCCCGAATTAATCTTAACCATTGGCGGACAGATTGTATCTAAAAAAATTAAGACTTTTCTTAGGAGATTTAAAGCAGTAGAGCATTGGCATTTAGGAAAAAATAAAGCATTGAATACCTTTTACTGTTTGACAGCTCATTTAAACTGCCCTCCTGAACAATTTTTTAAAGCAATGCTTGAAGAAGACCGCTGTAATTATGATTATCGCGGGTGTTGGCTTGACAAGAAAAATTCTTTTTTGGCAAAGCGAGAGGACTATATCTCAGAAATTCCTTTTTCTGATTTTTGGGCTTTTTACACGCTTCAAAAAAATCTTCCATATTCTATTGATTTACATTTAGCAAATTCTTCAAGTGTACGCTATTCTCAACTCATGCCTCTGAATAAAACTTGTGTGGTATACGCTAATAGAGGAACGAGTGGTATTGAAGGAAGCACATCAACAGCTATAGGAGCGCACCAAGTGAATCCAGATAAACTTGTGGTTTTAATTACAGGTGATTTGAGCTTTTTTTATGATATTAACGCGCTTTGGAGCAACTATATAAAACCAAATTTTAGAATTATTCTGTTGAATAATAAAGGAGGTGGAATTTTTCGAATTTTACCTGGAACCAAAGCCTTACCGCACTTTGAAACATTTTTTGAAACGCAACACAATAGAAATGCCAAACTTGTTAGTGAAGATTTTGGATTTGAATATAATTTGGCGGACTCTAAAGAAGTTCTAGAACAGGCTTTGAATAATTTTTATACCATTACGGAATCCCCCAAATTATTAGAGGTAAAAACACCACGTGAATTAAATGACGAGATACTATTAAATTTCTTTGAATACTTGATATGATAGGACTAGGGCACTACAATACTTTATCATTAAAAAGAAAAACTGATTTCGGCTGGATTCTTGAAGATGATGAAGAGACAGAAATTTTATTACCGAACAAATATTGTTCAAATAGTTTTAAGGTTGGAAATTCAATTGAAGTGTTTTGTTACTTAGACAGCAATGAGAGACCGGTTGCAACAACTTTAACCCCTAAAATTGAACGTGGAAAATTTAGATTTTTAAAAGTCAAGTCAATAACTAAATCTGGAGCATTTTTAGATATGGGTCTAGAAAAAGATTTGTTTTTGCCTTATAGGGAGCAAACACAAAAATTTTCTGAAGGAGAGGCTGTATTAGTCTATTGTGACCTTGATCAAAAAAGCATGCGACTTTATGCGAGCATGCGCTGGAAAAAACATTTAAAAACAGAAATAGAGAATCTTGAATTGAATAAAGCCTATGAAGCCTTAGTTGTGACAAAGACAAATTTGGGTTTTGAGCTAATTGTTAAAGAAAAATATCAAGGACTTCTATTTTTTTCAGATTTGATTTATGACATATCTATAGGACAATCTCTTCAAGTTTACATAAAAAATATTAGGCAAGACGCGAAGCTTGATTTGAATTTAGCTTCAATAGGGGTGGACCGATTAACTCAAGCAGCTAGTGAAATTTACGAACGTCTTTTACAAGAAGATGGGTTTTTACCCTACCATGACAAGTCATCTCCCGATGAAATTTCACGAGTATTTAAAATGAGTAAAAAAACCTTTAAAAGTGCTTTGGGAATACTTTTTAAACAAACTAAAATAAAAATTGAAAAGAACGGTATCCGACTTGTGTAAGATTTTTTTTAATTTAGCTATTACCCTAGATGATATAACCGAACGATATGCCTTTCATTGAAGAAAAAGACCTCTTTTCACTCCACAAGGATTTAGAAAAATCACAGAATACGAATATTGGATTATTAGACCAAATTCGAAATAAAAACAAAGAAATTAAAAGGCTTAATGTTCAAAGGTACACCTTAATTAGCGTTCTATCCGTTTTAGTGGTATGCGTAATGGGAGTATTTGCATATGTTTCTGGGGTGAATCAAACTCAACAATTATTACTCAATAATTCGGCTAGGTACACGGTTAGCACAGATAGTCTAGACGCGACTAAAAAACAAATTGAGGCGCTCAGAAGAGAAAACCAAGAATTGAGTGTTGTTCAAGATTATTATTTGGCTAATAGGTTGATTGAACAGCAGGTAGTTTATAGTGTTCAAGTAAAATCTTTAAGGGATTCTAATTTGGACTTAACTCACAGCGGATTAACAAACACCTTTGTTGTCAAATCAAATCCCTTTTTGCGGTATTCTGTCGGTGTTTTTGAAACTATTGATGAAGCTAGAACATTTAGAAACCACTTGGTTAAAATAGGATTTGATGATGCTTTTGTAGCTTCTTATCAGAATGGTAAGCGTATAAAAATTGAAAGCCCCTATTAGATGAACCTGCTCAGAACGTGGTTAAGAGCAGCCCGTCTACGAACCTTACCTCTTTCATTTTCAGGAATACTTATTGGAAGTGCATTTGCGTTAAATGAAAATTTTAATTTTTTCATTTTCTTTTCTTGTCTTATCATCACTGTTCTATTTCAAGTTATCTCCAATTTTGCCAATGATTTAGGTGATGCAATTAAAGGTGTTGATGATCACACAAGAATAGGTCCGAAGCGAGCAATACAATCGGGTTTGATTACAAAAGTACAAATGAAAAAAGCGATAGTTTTCTTTTGTTTTATGGCTTTATTCATGGTATTGCAATTATTAATGAATATAGATTTAAGACGTATCGAATTAATGTTTTTTCTTGCCTTTGGTATTGTCGCCATATGGGCTGCAATTGCTTATACCATAGGTAAAAAACCTTACGGTTATAGGGCACTGGGAGATTTGATGGTTTTTTTGTTTTTCGGACTTCTGGCTGTTTTAGGTACTTTTTATTTGCATTTAAGACGTATAAATTTAGAAGTCTTATTTATTGCGTTTGCCATTGGAACCTTAGCCGTAGCCGTATTGAATCTCAATAATATGCGAGATCGTGAAGATGATGCCCTCAAGAATAAAATAACTATGGCAGTTATACTCGGTGCTGAAAAGTCCAAAAAATATCAGATGTTGTTGCTAATTGTATCGCTTTTAACATTTTTGATTGGAATTACCTTGAGTGGTCGCTTTTGGTATTTCATAGCTATGTTGCCTCTAATCAGGTTAGTAGGACATGTCAATAGAATAAAGCAGGTCAAAAACAATCTCGATTTTGACCCCGAACTCAAGGTTATAGCTATTTCTTCCTTTATGAGCTCTCTACTATGTTTTATCATCGGATTAATTGTTTATTTTTAAATCAAATATGAAGTCTTGGATCAAACTGTTCGAATATTAATTGTTGAAGACAATGTAATTATAGCCGATGATATGCAGTCTATGCTTGAAGAAATTGGCTATGAAATTGTTTCTAGTGTTATGGCTTATGAGCAAGCTGTAAAAGTTTTGGCAGAAAGTGACGTAGATCTAGTTCTTATTGATATTGTTTTGGCATCTGATAAAACCGGAATCGATTTAGGAAAACACATTAGAGAAAAATACAATATTCCATTTGTCTTNATNACNTCAAATTCAGANCGTNCNACAGTCGAGAGTGCTAAACTNGTNAAGCCNAACGGATANTTAGTGAAGCCATTTGAACAGCANGATTTGTATACAGCTATAGANATAGCANTATCAAACTTTAGTGAATNAGANAGNNGTGATTCTTCNANCNCNTTTGANGCTNAATCCCAAGAAAATACTTCTNCNTCNGGTATATTGAAAGATTCTATTTTCGTAAAAAAACAACATCTATATTACCGAATTCCGTTCAAAGATATCATGTACATTAAAGCAGATAATGTATATCTCGAAGTGTATACCAAAGAACAAATGTTTTTGGTGAGATCACCGCTCAAGGATTATTTGGAAAAACTNCCNANCAATAGTTTTTTTNGATCTCATAAATCNTACATTATNAATGTNGAACANGTAATGGCTGTAAACTCCAAAGANGTNCTTATTGGANAAGAACTCATTCCTATTTCCAAGGATTTTAAGGATTTTATTCTCAAAGCAATGAACCTTTAATCAAGGCCTTTTGTATTTGATTACTATATTAGATTTTTAGCCATAATTTTCTAGGTGATTTAACGTTAATATTTAAGGAAAAAGAGTGTTCAAATGCATTTGAGAACAATTCACATACTCAAATACTTTTTTATTTATGGTCTATTGCTAACAGCTTCAATTCATTTTAGCCTTAGTCAAAATCCTTTGTTTCAGGCATTTAATCAGCAAAAATCAGGTGGTGAACGACTTGAGTTGGTGATTGATAAGTTTGATCAAATTGAGAAAAATGAGATCTCTAAATGGACTTTGATTTTTGAGGACTATCAAAGTATAGAAAATCAAATGAATAATGCAGAAGAAGAATTGTATTACAAATCTTTAAGTGCTTTAATTGAAATTAAAAAAAATAAACCCCTAGAATTTCTTTCAAAATTTAAAAAATTGGTCCTTGAGAACAAGTCCAATGT
The DNA here is from genome assembly GCA_002691645.1 of Flavobacteriaceae bacterium. Classification (GTDB taxonomy): domain Bacteria; phylum Bacteroidota; class Bacteroidia; order Flavobacteriales; family Flavobacteriaceae; genus UBA3478. The sequence goes on along the minus strand of NZIP01000051.1, from coordinate 14,528 downwards.
GAAATCTGAAGCACTTGTACTTTCATTCGACTTTTTCTTAGGATTTTATGAGCTGCATATCGAACAAATTTTATTTCGCACACATGTAAATCAATTAAACGAGTATTCAGATTTACAACTCTCTAGGCTATATTCTCAAATAGGTTTATTCGAACAAGCAACAAAATCATCTCTTTTTGAAAATCAAATCAACAGTAGAGTATTGCAATTAAAAGACTCGCTTCAGTCACTTTTGACTCAAGTAAATTACATAAATGAAATAGATCCTGATGTTGCTCAAATCAAACTCAATGTAATAGATTCAATTTTAATTAATGCTACTTTTTCTGAAATCGACAAAGATTACATTAAAGCCCAATGGTATTTGTATAAAGCCAAAAACCTAGCGCTTAAGAAAAACATTAATTCTGCTCTTACAATGACGAATTCAGGTTTGAATACTATTGAATCTTACAAATCCACTGAACCGTTGAAGATTTTTAATGAATTATTACTGCTTAAAGCGAAGTTGCTTTTTGAAATTGATGAAAGCAAAGAATTAGCAGCAATTATTGAGCAAAAAAAAGAAGACTATTCTTTAAGCGAAGAAGATCAATTGAAATGGTTGATTTTAGCCCAGAAATTTTATGTAAATCGAAATGCGAGTCGAGCTTTACTAGAGTTGAAAAAATCAGCATCATCACTGCAAGAAATTATAGATGCAAAGCAAAATAAGGCAAATTTTGTTCAAAATAAGATCAGGTTATCTGAAGATTTTCAAGAACTGAATAATTTATTCGCAGTTCCTAACAGTACTGCGATTACATCCACAGAAGCACGGGATAACTTTCAAACTTCTAAGCAGTACATCAAAATGATCACCTTATCGCTGTTATTCACCTTAATTGGATTTTTGGGATTGATTTATGCGTATTACCGAAGTGTCAAAATTCAAAAAATTATTGAATTACAAAATATTGAGTTAAAGAATAATTCTGATGAAAAAGACAATTTATTAAAAGAACTTCATCATCGCGTAAAGAATAATCTCCAAATGGTTTCAAGCCTATTGAGTATACAAATGCGCAAGAGTTCTCAAAATAAGATCATTAGAGTTCTAAAGACCTCGAATAGTAGGGTGAAATCAATTTCCTTAGCAAATCAGCTTTATTATCAGCGAGATAAATTAGAAGATTTACCAGTACAACCATATTTTGAAAAATTAGTTCGCAGTGTTGAGTTGATTTTTAATCCAAAAAATGAAATTAAAATTAATGTGAATTTGAAAATTGATGATTTATCTTTTGATATTGATAAGACGGTTTCTTTAGGTCTAGTTCTAAATGAATTGTTGTCAAATTCAATACTACATGCATTCAGTAAAAAAGGATTAAACAATCAAATCACTGTAACTCTAATTAAAAAAGACACTGACGTTTTTTATTTTGAATATATCGATAACGGAAAAGGTTGGCCTGAAGATTTAAATGAAAAAATCAGCAGTCGGATTGGTTTGGTTTTAGTAAAAAGACAAGTAAATCAACTCGGTTCGGAATTGAACTTTGATTTGGAAAATACAGGAGTTAAAGTGTGGTTTACTTTTTAGTATCTATTTTTGTTCCGTGAAGGCAAAAGTAACGGCATTTCATTACGATTTAAATTTTAAAATCCCAGGAGGGACCTCTAGAGGTGTATTAAGGCAAAAAAGAACTTATTTTTTGTACGCNCAAAATAATGAGAANTGGGGTATAGGCGAGTGTAATTTATTTCAAGGCCTCTCGTACGATGATAGACCAGACTTTGATAAAAAAATTCAGCGTATTGTGCGTTGGGTTGAAAATAATTTTGAGTTATTTTTTGAACCTTCAACGACTATAAAATCATTTGAAGAACTCAGTGATTTAAGTCAATATCCGTCTATTCAATTTGGTTTAGAACAACTAAAAAAATCATACTTGAATGAAGATTCTTTTTGTCTTTTTGACACAGACTTCTATGCCAATGAATACGGAATTACAATCAACGGTTTAATTTGGATGGGGCAACGTGATTTTATGAATCGTCAAATAGAAGATAAGATTCAAAGTGGTTTTCGATGTTTAAAAATGAAAATTGGCGCTATTGATTTCAATACTGAATTGTCTATTCTAAAAAATATTCGTTCAAAATTTTCCGCTGATCAATTAGAATTGAGAGTAGATGCCAATGGAGCTTTTAACCAAAACGCTGCCTTGGAAAAACTTAAACGACTTTCAGATTTTAATATTCATTCTATTGAGCAGCCCATCGCTGCAAAACAATGGCATGAAATGGCCGAACTTGTAACAAAATCACCCATTAAGATTGCACTAGACGAAGAACTCATTTCACTTAGAAATTCCAAAGAGATGACCTCTTGTTTAGAGACTATAAAGCCCGATTACATTATTCTTAAACCCGGTTTGTTGGGAGGGTTTGAAATAGGTGATCAATACATTCAAGAAGCACAAAAATTAGAGATTGGCTGGTGGATTACAAGTGCCTTAGAAAGTAATATAGGTCTAAATGCAATTAGCCAGTGGACATCGAGCAAAAATACAACAATGCCACAGGGTTTGGGAACCGGAGCACTTTACACCAATAATATCGATTCCCCCCTTCAAATTCAAGATTCAAAATTGTTTTACAAAAAAGGATTAAATTGGGATCTAAAATCAATTTTAGATCATTATGTTTATTGAACAGGCTTATAAAGGTAATACCTCACTTTTTAGATATCTTCTCATTCCAGTCGGTTTCATGGGTTTTATGGCGTTGAATTACGTCGCATTGATAACTTCTGAGGCAGACACTAAGGAATTGATGACCCAAATGATAGATCAACTAGGCGCAAATACAGTGCTTGTTATCAATTTGCTTCCTCTAGTGTTAGGTTTTTTTTTCATGCTTTTTTGGTATAAGTTTATTTTGAACTTACCATTAAAATCTGCAATAAGTTCTCGTTCTAGAGTAGACTATAGGAGAATCTTCTTTTCTTTCCTATTATGGGGTTCAGTGATTGGAGGGTTGACATTTATAGAAATCTTTAACACCCCAGAGAATTACGTTTGGAACTTTGACAAGCAGAAATTCATGACTTTTGCCCTCATTGCACTTTTACTAATACCACTACAAACATCATTTGAAGAACTTCTATTTAGAGGTCATATGATTCAAGGAATAGGCATACACACTAAAAATAGAGCTGCTGCCTTAATCATCACATCTGTTTTATTCGGTCTAATGCACATTGCAAATCCTGAAGTAGGTGAGTTGGGTTACGGTATATTGGCCTACTATATTGGCACAGGATTTCTTTTTGGAATAATAACCCTAATGGATGAAGGTTTAGAGCTTGTCCTCGGTTTTCATGCCGCAAATAATTTGATTGGTGCCTTACTCGTTTCCGCAGAATGGACGGCCTTTAGAGTGGATTCTTTATACATTGACATTTCTAAGCCAGAATTGAATTTCACTATGTGGATACCATTACTGGTTATATATCCATTGATCTTATTGATTTTAGCGAAAAAATACAAATGGTCTGATTGGAACTATAGACTTTTTGGAAAGGTAAAAAATACTCTAGAATAGAATAAGTATGAGGTTGTTTTTTAAACAACATGTTTTTGAGGTAGAAGAAGCTAAAGATTTTATTCAAGTTTTATCTAAATCAAAAGAGCCATATTTACTAGAATTAAGTAAGCTTTTTGAGAAATGGTTTGACCATGAGTTAAATTTTGAGGTACAGACTTCGGGATCAACTGGCAGCCCAAAAATCATACGGTTAACCAAGTCAAATATGCGAAAAAGCGCATCATTGACTATTTCTACTTTTGGTCTTCACTCTTTTGATACGCTCTTATTGTGTTTGCCGCTTTCTTCGATTGCAGGCATTATGATGCTCGTTAGAAGTATTGTGTTGAATTCAGATTTAGTAGTGAGCAGACCAAAGGCCAATCCTTTCAATGATCTTCCGAAAGATATTGACATAGATTTTACTGCAATTACGCCCTACCAAGCAAAAAAATCTATAGAAAAATTAAAGGTCATTCCTAAAATAATAATTGGAGGAGCTCCAATTTCTGAGCATTTAGAAGAAGGGTTGCTAAATGCCGTCGATGAAACAAAGAATGAGCTTTTTCAAACCTATGGTATGACCGAAACCATTACTCATATCGCTGTTAGAAAATTAAATCATCATGGCGACAAGTCTTTTAAAGCGCTTGAGGGTATCTCTTTTAGTACTGATGAAAGATCATGCCTGCGCATAAAGGCAAAGCACCTAAGAAATTCCAGTTTTCAAACCAATGACATTGTACAAGTAAACATCGACAATTCTTTTGAATACCTCGGTCGTTACGATGAGATAATTAATTCTGGAGGTGTAAAAATTAACCCTCAAAAAGTAGAAAATAAGTTGTCAAGTGTAATCAATGAACGTTTTTTTATCACTGCTGAAGAAAATGATGATTTTGGTCAAATCGCAATACTCGTTGTGGAATCAAAGAAGAGTAAGTCCTATTATGAAGAACTTTTAAATACTAACGATTTCGATCTCTACCACAAGCCAAAAAAAGTATATACGCTCGCTGAATTCAAAACTTCTCACACCAATAAGATTGATAAAATTCAAACCCTGAAAAAGCTAGGTGTTCAAATAGGGGAGAATTAACAGTTAGTGAATCGTTAAAATTTACAAAGTCAGGATTTAATATTTTAATTTTATAAAAAATAAATGTTATGAAATACAATTGTATTCTACTTGTTTTTTTATCTCTTTCAATTTGGAACTCAAACGCTCAGCAGATATTACCTATGCGCGAGAGAGCTCGAGTTATTGATGAAATCCTAGAAGAGCGTTTCGAATTTTTATTGCCCCAATTGATGGATAGCAACGGTATTGACATGTGGTTATTGATTTCAAGAGAGTATAATGAAGACCCCGTAGTTAAAACAATGTTACCGGCCAACTGGCTCAATGCTAGAAGAAGAACAATTTTAGTATTCTACAGAGATCGAAAAAATAATACGATAGAGAAATTGGCCATAGCCCGATATGATGTAGGTAAGGCTATTCAATCTGCATGGAATAAAGAAAAAGAACCGGACCAAATGAAAAGACTTATTGAGGTCATTCGCGAGTTCAATCCAGAAAAAATAGGATTAAATTATTCCAAAGACTTTAATATAGGTGATGGAATCGTAAAAACAGATTACGAATTATTGATGTCTTATTTATCTTCTAAATATCAAAAACGCATTGTTTCTGCTGAAAAATTGTCTACTGCTTGGATAGAGACTCGAACACAACGCGAAATGGAAATATATCAACAGCTTGTAGCCATTACTCATCAAATTATTGAAGATGCTTTTTCAGAGAAGGTTATCACTCCAGGAGTTACCACCACCACTGATGTTGAGTGGTTTTTTCGTCAAAGAGTAAATGATTTAGGACTTAAAACGTGGTTTCATCCGACCGTAGATATTCAAAGGTCTTCTTCAAAGTTAGTATCACATATTGAATCTTTTTCTAATCGGCCAGATGACCTGTTGATTAAGGAAGGTGATTTGTTACACTGTGATTTTGGTATTACGTATTTAAGACTCAATACTGATTGTCAAGAAATGGCCTATGTACGCCGTTCTGATGAGACACAAATTCCTCAGTACTTGGTCAAAGCATTTCAAACAGGTAATAAAGTCCAAGATGTACTTACAGCGAATATGAAGAAGGGGAAAACCGGAAATGAAATATTGAAAGTGTCTTTAGATCAAGCTAAAGATGCCGGACTTCGCCCATCGATTTACACACATCCATTAGGATCTTTTGGACACTCTTCAGGCACAACTATTGGGATGTGGGACTCACAGGGAGGTGTAGAAAAAGCAGATGGATATTATCCGTTGAACTATAATACTGTCTATGCCATTGAATTGAATAATACAATATACATTGATCAATGGGAAACTGATGTTCGCATTATGTTGGAAGAAGCCGGGTTTTTCGGAGAAGATGGATTTAGATACGTCGGAGGCCGTCAGAAAGAGATGTTTATAATACCAAGATTAAGTTCACATTTAGGAAATTAAATGAGAAAATTAGTAGTAGTATTTTGCTGTTGTCTAGCTTCAGCCAATTTTGGACAGAAAGATAGTATTAACATAGCCTGGGATCGATCTATTTCCATGGAAAATAGACAGATACAAAAAGACTTTCAAGTTTTAGATTCTCTTTTTGGTTTATGGAAGAATGTTCATGTTCGTTTTGTTGACTTTAGTACGGACAAAAGGTCGAAATCATTTGACGTTTCAAATGCGAATTGGTCTGAGCTGAAAACATATATCAAGTCCTTAAATTACAGCGGTACAGCACTCTACAATCAAATCAATGATGTGTTTGGAAAACAACCGATTTACATTTTTTCGGATTTGACAAGCCGTTATAAAAAGAATAAAATCAGGATTGGTCCAAAAAGTGTTATTGTCAATTCCAATTTATTTTCTGATCAAAGGGCATTACAAAGAACAGCACTCATCTCAAGAGCTAAGTTGATTGACTATTCAACCAATAAGACAGCAGAGAGTTCCCTTGTAAACGGTGTTGTTTTTGTTGATAACATCCCAACACCTGGTGTTCAGTTTTTAATAAATGGATTAGATTCTATTTTCAATTCAAATTCACAAGGTGTATTTGGTATTCCAGCTAGAATAGGTGATAGTGTTTTGGTCACCTCAAGAGCCTACTTAACTTCTAAATGGCTAATTGTAGGTCAGGATTTTACTGATCAACTATTTTTAAAAAGTGGTATTTTTCAATTAGACGAGGTCATACTTACTGAAGAAAAGGCATTTGGCTTTTTGAAAGGTCAGGTAGATTTCGAAATCACAAACAAAATCGGAGTGGCTACTCAAAAAATTAGTGGTGACGATTTTGGAGCAATAAACACAGACGTAGGTACGGCTGTTCAAGGACGGTTTTCAGGTGTTCAGCTCAATAATGCCTCTGGTAGTCCTGATCTGTCTAAAATTACCATGCGAACGCAGAATTCCATATTACTCAATAATTATGGATTAGTTGTAATTGATGGTGTACCACAGCAACAATCTAGCTCTGTTGGAGGAAGTCCAGATGCAAAATTCGATTTTATCGATCCAAATCAAATTGCCGAGATTGAAGTTCTTAAAGGATTATCAGCAACTAACCGCTATGGTTCCCTAGGATCAAATGGGGTTATTTTGATTACCACTAAAAGTGCAAAAACCGGCACAGTGAAATCTAAGAGTTCAAATTTGAACAAAAACACCTTTGAGCAAACTGTTCAAGAATGGTCTACAGCAACTCTCATGTACTACAGTTTACTGTCTTCACAGGTTGATTTACAGTCTGCTGTAAACGAATATTTTAGATTAAGACAAACCAATGCATTTGATGCAAACCTTTATTTACAGGCGGCTCAATTCTTTATGAATAGTGAACAGGACGAACTAGCCATCAATTGTTTAAGCTCCATTTTTGAAAAGTTTGGGGATCCCTTAATATTAAAATCAGCTCTTTTACAAGTGGTTAGCTTAAATAGCTCGTCTCAATATTACAAGAATTTGTTGGTCTTATCGGAGGCTGTTGTATCATCATTAAATCCTTCAATTGACAGAGATTATTTAATGTATCAACTCAATGAGAAGCAAGAAAATTTTAAAGACGCATATAGTTCATTAGAATCAGCTGAAACAAAAATTGAGGGTTCTGTACGAAATACAGATCTCAAAAAAATAATAACAAGAGATAAAAAAGACTTGGTTTCGAAATCTGAGAAGTTAAAAAAAGATAGTCAGATACCTGCTTTTTTAAAATCTTCTACGAGTCTTAAAATGAGAGTTTTATTTCAGTGGAATAATCCATTGGCGGCATTTGATATATCAATAGTAAATTCAAGTAAACAACTCTTCACTTTTGAACATACTACAGACCAAGAAACCAACGAATTTGGCGATGAAGTCAGAGTAGGTGGTTCTTTTAAAGAGTTTGAGTTTTATGACGATAGCATCAAAGGAGAATGGCAATTCTTAACCGAATTTAAAGGGAATTTAGACCCGAACAGTTCAACTCCATTACTCTTGCTATGCACTTTTATAACAGACTTTGGTTCATCCAATCAAACTAAAGAGCAGTATGCTATCACTCTAAATGAATTAAATAAAGTTGTTAAAATAACATCTGTTGAATTATGAAAAAATTAAGTTTATTAGCATTATTGTTGGTTTGTAATGCAGTTATCGCACAGATTACGGTCAGAGGTGTTGTAGAAACCGACTACGGGTTATTAAATGGTGTTCACATCAAAAATCAGAAAAACAAAGAGCTTTTAACAGTTTCTACAAACGATGGAGTCTTTGAGTTTGAATTGAATGAACCTAGTTTAGTTGGGTTTTCCTATATGGGAATGCAAACCCAATTGATACGAATTGAAGAATCCGAAGAAAATTTAGAGGTCAATCTGTTTGCAGAGGTGGAGGAGTTAGAAAATGTAGAGATTGTTAAAAAACGTAAAAAAACATATTTAGACAAGTACAGGGAGTACAATATTAATAAAAATTTAATCAAAACTTTTTGGGGTTTTCTGGACAAAGAACGCGCAAGTTTTCAAATGCGAATGATTAATGAAGATGAAATGTCACAAACAGGAGGAGATCTGGCATTGATGTTAAGAGGTAAGTTTCCTGGAATTTATATCAACAATGATGCCTATGGGGCAAAGGAGATTTATTTAAGGCCAACTTTTAGCTTAGATGCTGTAGCTGCAGGCTATGATATTGATGGGCAATTGTTTGATACCTATCCGAATTGGTTAGACACAAACGACATTATGCGAGTAGCAATAATTCCCTCTAGATCTGCAAATGTTCGTTATGGAACTTTTGGAAAAGGTGGGATTATTCTAATCAATACCTACAGAGCAAATACACATCCTATAGGAGAAAATGGAAAACCAATTGATTTAGCACTTTTGAGATACAATAAGTTTAACCAAGAGGCTATTACGTATGAGGATAATCAAAGAAATTTTCAATTGACAAATGTTGATTTAAATAATGGAATGAATTCCAAAGAAAATCACTACACTTCTACTCTTGCTCGATTATTTCAAGAGAGCGATATGAGCGAAAAACGAAAGGCCATAAGAGATCTAGAAAATAAAAATACGTACTCAGCGAGGAGAGCTTTAGGTCAATACTTATTAGAACAGAATAAATTTGAAGAGGGTTTAGTCATATTCAAAGAGCTTTTTAAAGGCAACACAGACGCCCTTCAATCTTATTTAGACTTATCTTGGGCCTATCGCTTGAATAATGAAAAAGATAAGGCGGCTGCACTCTTATTTAGGGCTGCCGAATTAGGTGGAATATCTTACTTTAATTTTGAACGCACTCCAGTTCGAATAGAGCGAGAAATTGAAGCTATAATTGATGAATCGCCGGAAGCAGAAGAACTCAATACAAAAAGAATAGTAATTGAGTGGTCTGATCCAGAGAGTGAATTTGAATTAGTATTTGTAAATCCAGAAAATAAATATTTTTCAAAATCATATACCTCTATTCAAAGTTTAGCTGAAGTATCTGAAAACAAGCGATTAGGACTATATTCAACTGAATTTGAAATCGATGAAAACTTACCCGGAAAGTGGAAAGTTCTGGTACGGTATTTAGGAAATAAGAAAAAGACTCCGACAGTCTTCAATTTGAGGGTAGTAGGTTCTAACTACAACGATCTTAAACAGAAAATGGGAGTGCTACACCAAACGTCAAGCTTAGTGCACTGGATTGACTTAGAGATTTAAACTTGTAAAATTCCTGGGTTATAAGTATCAATGTTTGCGTTGTAGCTTGCGATTTCAATTCCTTTTGAGATTAGCTCTCTAGTTTTTGAGGGATCAATAATGCCGTCTGTCCACAATCTTGAGGCCGAATAAACGGGTGAAATTTGGTTGTCATAGGCAGCCTTTATTTTGTCGAATAGCGCTTTACTTTTTTCTTCACTCAACTCATGACCACTTTTGGTTAAACGTGAAGATTCAATTTGCAGTAATACTTTGGCAGCAGAATTTCCGCTCATTACAGCGAGTTGAGCACTTGGCCATGAAAAAATAAATCTTGGGTCATAAGCTTTTCCGCACATGGCGTAATTTCCTGCTCCATATGAGTTCCCCAGTATAAAAGTAAACTTTGGTACGACAGAATTTGACACAGCATTGACCATTTTAGCACCATCTTTAATTATACCTTCGTGTTCACTTTTACTTCCAACCATAAAACCTGTTACATCTTGAAAGAAAATCAAGGGTATTTTTTTCTGATTACAGTTTGCAATAAATCTTGCAGCTTTGTCGGCAGAGTCAGAATAAATCACACCTCCAATTTGCATTTCGCCCTTGGCATTTTTAACGATTTCTCTTTGATTGGCAACAATCCCAACTGACCAGCCGTCAATTTTTGCATAAAGTGTTAAAAGTGTCTTTCCATACTCTTTCTTGTATTCTGTAATACTACCTTGGTCTACAATGGTTTTTATGATCTTACGCATATCGTATGGCTTAGATCGATCCGAAGGGAAATAGTCCAAAACCATGTCGCTTTTAAACTCTGGCATTTTTGCTTTTGAGCGTTCAAAAGTATTTGCACTTTGAACATTGCTTTTATCAAGAATGGACTTTATAGTATCCAAAGCCGCGAAGTCATCTTTTACTTTGTAATCAGTTACACCTGAAATTGCAGAATGCGTATGTGCTCCGCCCAATGTTTCATTATCAATGTTTTCTCCTATAGCTGCTTTAACAAGATAAGAGCCAGCTAAAAATATACTACCTGTTTTTTCTACAATCAGCGCTTCATCACTCATAATAGGTAAATAAGCACCTCCTGCGACACAACTTCCCATAATTGCCGATATCTGCAAAATACCCTGACTGCTCATTTTGGCATTATTTCTGAAAATCCGACCAAAATGTTCCTTATCAGGAAAGATTTCATCCTGCATTGGTAAATAAACACCAGCACTATCGACCAAGTAAATTATTGGAATTTTATTTTCCATGGAAATTTCTTGAGCCCTTAAATTTTTCTTAGCTGTCATAGGAAACCATGCACCAGCTTTTACTGTAGCATCATTTGCAACAATAATGACCATTTTAGAAGAAACCTTTCCAATTTTCACTACAACCCCAGCTGATGGGCAACCTCCTTGTTCAGTATACATTTGGTGAGCAGCAAATTCTCCTATTTCTATTGCATCTTTTGGATGGTCTAAAAGGTAATCAATTCGTTCTCGGGCTGTTAACTTTCCCTTTTCTTTATGTTTATGAATTCTTGATTTACCTCCACCTAATTGTATCTCTGAGGACAGTTTAGATAATTCTTTAAGTGCACTGGTATGTGCATCACGATTAGTCATATGGTCTAAAGCCTTTGTCATTTTTTTGTTCATAGCAAGCACATAAAATTAAGTATATTGCATCGTATTTTCGATAATAACTAGCTTATTTGCACTTTTCTTATGAATAAAAACAAAATTTTAGCATTTGCCACTATACTGATGATTGTTATTGGTTTGATTTTATTGGCTTTAGCTGCCTTTAGATATGATGATATTGCTGGTTGGGGATTCGCTTCAGTAGCCCTTGGTTTTTTTGCAAACGCATGGGTGTTTAATGCTCTTAAAGGACGAGTTTAATTTATTTCTTTTTATATGTCTGATCATAAAGTCATTTTTTCAATGTCAGGGGTGACTAAAACCTTTAAAAATGCCAACACCCCAGTACTCAAGGAGATTTATTTAAGTTTTTTTTACGGTGCAAAAATTGGAATATTAGGGCTTAACGGTTCTGGAAAGAGTACACTCTTAAAAATTATAGCTGGATCAGATAAAAACTATCAAGGTGATGTTGTTTTTTCTCCTGGATATACCGTTGGTTTGTTGGAGCAAGAACCTCAGTTAGATGAAAATAAAACAGTAATAGAAGTAGTTAAAGAGGGAGTATCAGAAATCATGAGTATTCTAGAGGAATACAATGCTATAAACGACCAATTCGCATTACCTGAAGTCTATGAGAACCCGGACAAAATGGAGGAGTTAATGAATAGGCAGGCCAGTCTTCAAGATCAGATTGATGCAACAAATGCTTGGGATATAGACACTAAACTTGAAATTGCAATGGATGCGCTTCGTACTCCTGATTCAGATCAAAAAATTAGTGTATTGTCAGGTGGAGAAAGAAGGCGAGTAGCCTTATGCCGATTACTGCTAAAAGAACCTGATGTGCTTCTTCTCGACGAGCCAACAAACCACCTCGATGCAGAATCAGTGCTCTGGTTAGAACAACACTTGGCTCAGTATAAGGGAACAGTAATTGCGGTAACACACGATAGATATTTTTTGGATAATGTGGCAGGATGGATACTAGAACTAGATAGAGGAGAGGGAATACCATGGAAAGGGAATTATTCTAGTTGGCTCGATCAAAAGTCTAAACGATTAGCTCAAGAGAGTAAACAAGCTTCTAAGCGTCAAAAAACACTTGAACGAGAATTAGAATGGGTTAGACAGGGTGCAAAAGGAAGACAAAGCAAACAAAAAGCGCGTTTAAAGAACTATGACCGTCTCTTAAATCAAGATCAGAAACAACTTGAAGAAAAATTAGAGATTTACATCCCTAATGGACCAAGATTAGGAACTAACGTAATAGAAGCTGCTCAAATAAGTAAAGGTTTTCAAGATAAACTATTATATGAAGATCTAACCTTTAATCTTCCTCAGGCAGGTATCGTTGGTGTTATTGGTCCTAATGGTGCAGGTAAAACTACACTCTTTAAGATGATAATGAATGAATTAGAACCGGACAAAGGTAATTTTGCCGTTGGAGATACGGCAAAAATCGCTTATGTAGACCAAGATCATTCTTCTATAGACAATAATAAATCAATATGGGAGAATTTTTCTGATGGACAAGAGCTAATCATGATGGGCAGAAAACAGGTTAATTCCAGAGCATACCTAAGTCGTTTTAATTTTTCTGGGAGTGAACAAAACAAAAAAGTAGAAATGCTTTCAGGAGGAGAGCGTAACAGGCTTCATTTGGCCATGACTTTAAAAGAGGAAGGTAATGTATTACTTCTAGACGAGCCTACTAATGATTTAGATGTCAATACATTAAGAGCACTTGAAGAGGGTCTTGAAAATTTTGCAGGATGTGCAGTAGTCATATCTCACGACAGGTGGTTTTTAGATCGAATTTGTACACATATTCTAGCATTTGAGGGAAATTCTCAAGTCTACTTTTTTGAAGGTTCGTTTTCAGAATATGAAGAAAATCGCAAAAAACGTCTTGGAGAAGACAGTACTCCAAAAAGAATTAAGTACAAAAAGTTGATTCGTTAAAAATCCAAAGCTTGATTTATATCGTATATAAAGTATAAACAAGTTAATATGGAAAATAATTCAAATTCAATGAAGGTGATTACCGGAATCCTTGCGGTTCTTTTTATTGCCACTGCTGTATATACATTCAGCTTATATTCTAGTAAAATAGAAACGGAAAAAGCCCTAACTGCTGAAAAGGAGTTGGTTATTCAAGAGTTAGAGAGTTTAAAGTCTGATTATGAAAAGGCAATGATTGCTAGTGAAGAAATGAGTAAAGAGCTTATGGATGCAAGAACTGAAATCGCATCATATATAGACTCAGTGCGCACGATGAAGGCGACAATTGGTACGATATCAAGATATAAAAGACAAATCTACCAGTTGAAAAAAGATAGAGAAGTACTAATGGCAAAAGTTGATTCTTTGACCCAAGTTAATGCCAGTTTAGTTTCTTTGAATAGTGAGCAATCAGAAGCGCTTCAAAAAATGACGCTTTTAAATGATTCAATTGTTCAAATTAATCTGGTACTAGAGCAGGAAAATCGAATTGCATCACAACTTAAATTATCAAGTATTGCTTTGAGCGGTGTGAAAGAGAAGAGAAATGGAACATTGAGAAACGTGAAGCGTGCAAGAGCAACAGACCAGCTTGAAGTTTGTTTTACGGTTATCGAAAATGAAATCGCCAAAGCTTCAGATCGCAGCTTCTACATAGAGGTATTAGATCCTCAAGGAGACGTTGTAGGAAGTGGAGATAAATACATGAATGAAATTACCAATAGATCGGTCGCAATCAGTAAAGTCACAAATTTTTACTACGAGAACAGTCAATTAGACGTCTGTGATTTCGTAGAGTCTACAACAGGTGAATTTGAAAAAGGGACTTATATGGTTAATGTATACGATAGTGAACTAGAACTTATTGGTTCTTCAAAGTATTTGTTGAAATAAGTACAGTTCTCAATTCGGATAAAAAAGGCTTTTCAATCGAAAAGCCTTTTTTTTAGTGTCCTATCATATCTTCAGGTTTCACCCACTGTTCGTATTCTTCTTCAGTGACATAGCCTAATCTAATCGCCTCTACTTTTAAAGTAGTTCCGTTTTGGTGTGCAGCATT
>NZIP01000050.1 GCA_002691645.1 Flavobacteriaceae bacterium | reverse complement strand
GTCAAAGTTATGGTTGCTGCTGTTAAGGAAGCTCGCGGTCATGACGATGAGAGCGACGAAGAGCCGCAGTCTCGTACTGCAACTGCCCGTTTTCCCAGTGATAAAGACCTTGAGAAGCAGTTGAAAGGTTTGATTTCGAAAGCTGGGAAGGCTCATAAAGTATTCATGATCCGTGGCGACATTTTGAAGCACAAGCACGTGTACGATCCTCGAAATGCCAGCAACGAAGACAGCATTCTCGAGTATGGTACAGCTTGCATAGACAGCCGCATCTTCACAAATGGAGCTCACGGTGAAAACGTAGCAGCTCTCGACAACTGCGCCAAAGTAACTGCGAGTAACGTAAAGTCAGACTTCATTCAGCTCGATGAATCGGAGGCTGCTTGCAAGTCTGCTCGCATCGTAGGCGTTGGTGGCGAAGCTGTATGCGGTGGGCGTGGTGTGCTCATGATCATCCTACAGCATACTAAGGAAGGTACATGGGTTCTCATCGATCCTGACGCTATCTACCTCAAGCCTACTGCCGGTAGTGGTGTCATCCGCTGCATCTCCGCCAATAAACTCGAAGATATGGGTATGTTTATTGACAAGCAGCATATCGATGGCAGAATCATTTCCGTTCTAAGAGACCTACGAAGCAGACTTGAGATCAGTGTGGTGCGTGAGGATGGTATTTCTGTGTTGCGTACAGCTAAGCGCGACATCAGAAACCACAAGAAAAACCGTGCTCTTTTCAAAGCTATAGCATTGATCAGAGCAGGCAAGCACTGCCCTGTTTTCTCTCTGCAGAAGCTGACTGAAAGTATCGAGACAGCACGCCACACTCCGCCGTTCAAGCACACTCCTGAGACTTTCGATTTGAGTGTGGGCAACCCGCTGTTGCAGAGCAGCCTGATGCAACCGCAGCAGCAGTATGGCCCTACGATCGTCTTCGGCGGCAACGGTGGTGCTGGTGGCGATGGTAGCGGTGCTGGTGGCGACGGTGGTGGCAAGAAGCCACCTCAATTTATTCAAGATCTGGCGAAGCAGGCAGATGCCTCCAACCAGCAAGCTGTTGATGAAGCGAGACGCCAGCGTTCTCTGGCGATTACAAGGCAGTTCAATCAGCATCAGCAGCAGCGTCGCGAGGCTCGTGCTACTACAGGTGGGCTGTCGGTTCGTCAGCCTACTCAAGAAGAAGTGCAGCGTCGCTACGATCAGGCTATCGGTCAGGGGAGTTACGAAAACTTGCCTGGCGGTGATATCGGCCTTCGTATCGACCATGCACGACAGGTAGTAGCCGGTGACCGTCTGCTCAGTCCCGCTCCTATGCCAGCTCCGCAGCTTGAAAACTGGCAGGGTTTCGGTCAACGTCCGCTACCATCATCTGTGCTCAATCGACGGTGGGGTGGTCTCAATCAAGCAACAACAGCAGCACCATCATCAGCAGAGAGGGCAAATGTCAACAGCTCGTCCCAGCAAGCGGTCGAGACGCTACGCTCACTCGCCAGTGAGCGTCGCCGTGAGGATCAAGAGCTGGCCCGTCGACAGTCACAGCAACGTCACGAGGATCTTGCTGCAGAGGAGCTACGCTCGAATATGCATGGCTCTGACGCTCGACGTGAAGGTGTCCACAGTGGGTATGTGGCTGCTCTCAATGCTATGATGGGTACTGGTAGTACTATGCGTGCTATCAGTGAACAGCTGCTCAATCACACGACTGTGCAGCAACCTCAGTTTCCGAAGCAACGTAAGTCAAAGCGCCACGGCAAGCGAAGTCACAAGGGGAAGCACATGCGTGATGCTGTGGGGAAGCGTACTGCAGCTCAGCCTCCTCCTAACTGCAAGCCTGGCCGTCACCGCCGCTTCAGAGACGACGATGACGACAAAGACCCGGACTACAAGCAGCCACGAGAGCGTAAGCGTAGTCGCTTCGTTTCTGGTGCTGTACGTGTCCTCAAGACTGTAAATTTTAGCTCAGCTGTCGGTGGCGCAAGCTCCGGCAGGTGTGAGAGCAGCGACGGTAGTGACACTTACACTGCCCGCTGTTCTGTCGATCCTACTCATATCATCAAAGTTTTGGCGATTATGACTAGAGATTCGACGGTAGATAGTGATATTACAAGTAGTTCAAGTTTGCCTACTACTACTCCTACTGACGAGGATATATTCGCCAGTATACTAGCTTTAAAAGTTGACTTAGATGTCAACCACCACTACACCCACAATTTATTACAAGAGCTCCAACTTACAGAGGAGCACAAGATATACGTTATAAACACTGCTAAGCTGTCGAAGCAGCAGCGGTCAGTACTGTGGCACTACAGATTGGGTCATGTAGCAGCTGACGTGCCAGTGAGACTATCAAAAAGAGACGAAGATGGTCTGCCATTTGCCTATGGTATCGACAACGTACATGCTTTGAATTGTGATTGTGAAATCTGTGATAAAGCAAGATTCAAAGTAGCTCCATTCAAGTCCGTGCCACGTTCACAGCTACCATCGTACCCGCCATTTTTCATGATACAAGTTGACGGTTTTGGTGGGCAGAAGTCGATGGGACCTACCGCCGCCGGTGTGCTTGACGACTCAGACGAAAGCTTCGAGTCTTTTGCCTGTGAGTCTATCGGTGGTGCTAAGGGAGGTTTCAATTTTGTGGACGTTGCAACCGGCGCAATCACGCCTCGTTTGTACTCACGCAAGTCTCAGTTTCCTGAAATTTTGCGTCGATTTATACTCGAGGTGGCAGCGTTACAGTGGCAGATACGTGTGATACGAGCCAGTGACTCTGAGATTGTAAACAATGGCGAGGTTGAAGAGATATGCGCTGAGTGGAATATTTTAATTCAACCTACGTCACAGGGCACCCCCGAAGAGCTAGGCAGAGTCGAATGTGCCAATCGGGACCTGGCCAAGATTGCACGCGGCATGCTCCTGTCTGCACCACACCTACCTCCATCGTTGTGGGGCGCAGCATGGGTATATGCCGGTGTAATTCTGTGGTTATTACCAAAGAAATTCAACAATGATGTGACTCCACACGAAGCTATTCGAGGGCACCCACCAGATCTGAACAGACTGTGTATCCGTGTGTTTGGGTGCCCTACAGAAGTGAGGAGAGTACCAAAAGGAGCCAAATTCAAAAACAAGCAAGCACCAAGGACTGAGACTATGTACTTTGTTGGTACAGAGTACCCAGCAGTGCTGGTATGGCTTCCGAGCAAAAATCGCATCTACCGAGTTTCAAAGCGCAAAGTACGGTGCCACGAAGGTGCATACATCGCAGATTCACCTCTGACAGCTATGCAGCTGAAGCAACGCATCAGCTTTGACGAGGATGAGTCTGGCGACGGTCTATCTGTCGTTGACACCGTACCTACAGTGCGCAGCTTACGAATCGAGCAAGAGCAAGGGCTAGACGTCGATCCAGGGGAGAGTCCGAGCAAAGAGCCGTTGGATCTTTATCTGGAGAACAATGAGAGCATCGACGCCATAGAAGACAAGAGATTCGAGCAGAAGCTAGCACAAATGCTCCGTACAGCGCTATCGGAGCCGAGCCTACAGCAGCAGCTGGTTGATTTGGTACGTAAGGGTCGCAGTGATAGATCTGACAGTGCTACTAATTTGAACGACGGTTTGGATGAGAGCACAAGCAGTACAGGTCAGGGGAGCAGCAACAGTACCAGCACAGCCGCCAATTCGTCAGTTGTGGGCCGATACTCACTACGCAACCGTGAGAAGCAATCGAGNAGAAGCANCAGCAAGCAGAAATANAGCCGTTGGACGANACAGCACAGCAGCTAGNCAANGCCAANGTCGACCAACACAAGNNGAAACTTCCACCNNTANNNAGAGCNAAANCGGGAACTCGNGTNAANATTCTCACCAAGCTCTTCGACCCTTTAGATGACCCCGGAAAGTACAGCAAAAACAAGCCCAAATATACGTTTGGCACAATACGCAGTGCCAGCACGCGTGGTCTTTTCAATGTGTTGTGGGATGACGAGACGAGACAGATCAAAAGTCACTGGAAGGACCTGGATTACTTGGCAGCAGACGAAGACCCGAAGGCAGCAGACCAAGTACCGGTGTTGTTATCTCAGATCTACAGAGGCGGATCTGTACTGGCAAACAACAACACCTACTTTCAATCGGTAGCTAAAGCAGTTGGCTTACCCGAATGGTCTGAACCGTACAGGTCGATAGCTACAGCAGAGATTTTGATGCTCAATGCTGTGGTTTTGAAGACAGCAAGCAGNACGAAGAGGCCTGATCACTGGCCACGNACGTTCATGGAGTGCTTGCTATCNCCCAAATGGCGNGAATGGTTAGAAGCCGTACTGAAGGAGTTTCGAGGCTGGCAGGAGTTTCAAGCAGCAGAAGAAGTGTCGCGCTCGAGCAGAGACCCCGATCACGCGTTGGTGCGCATTGGGGAATTGTACACGGAGAAGCGCGATGGTTCAAAGAAATTCCGCCCATATTTGATGGGAAACCTGTTGACCGCTCAGAAACACTACTTCAGCACGTTCAGTGGGACTGTCACAGCAGACACGATACGTTTCTTCTTTGCTCTAGCTACNGAGCTGTTGAAGANCGTGTGGCAGGCAGACGCGAAGTGCGCGTACTTGCAGTCTGACGAACAGGCTATCCCTATCTATTCTATTAAACCGACATTTTGGGATTTCGTACACATGCCGATAGAGGAGTTGATGGCCGTACGAAAGAAGCTGCTAGCCATACAAGCAGAGCATGGCACTGCAGCGGTACGTAAGCTTGGGCGTACTATGAACAATGGTGATAATATCATNTTGTTGAAAAAGCCGTTGTACGGCATACCCAGTGCTGGNCATTCGTGGGCTCTGACGCTGCAACGTCATCTCACAGGACCAGTGCTGGGGTTCAAGCGCAGTGAGGTAGATGGCTGCCTCTACTACAAAACAGAAAACGCACTCGAAGTGACGCCAGGACCCTACAAAGATAACGCTTTCAAGGCAGCAGCATCGAAGCCAGAGGGAGGTCGCATCGATGGTCGTGTGTTGCCACACAGGCGCGAAGCTGTGTGGGCAACTGAGTACATTATGATGCTCACGTGGACTGACGATTTTCCCTACTTTGGTACTGACAAGATGGTCAACTGGTTCAACCACCATCTGCCTAAGCTTATCAAGGTAGATCTGGTAGGTAAGTGCGAGGATTTCATCAGCATCGAAGTTACGCAGCATGCAGATGGAAGCAAGGAGGTAACACACAGCAAATATTGGCTAGCTCTGGGTGAGAAGTACGCAGAGCANCTCAAAGGACGCAACATGCGAGTGCCGATGAAGCCAGGAGTAGACAANCAGCTAGCGGANCTGAAACCGTCAGAGGANGAGCACTACGCAGTCTCNGACTANCCGTACCGTGAGCTGGTGGGCTCTATTTCTTTTCCTAGCTGCCATACGAAGCTCGAGATCAGGCTAGCCGTGTCTCTGATCAGCCGTCATCTGCACGACTGGACAGCAGTATGCATCAACGCCGCTCTCGATTGTCTATCCTACTGTGTGAACACCCATGATATCGGTGCTATCTGGACGCCAGGCATCGATCCTCATGGACCTAACGTCCCGTATGGCTACGCTGATTCTGGTTTTTCTGCTCCACGAAGCCANGGAGGTAGGATCATCAAAATGAATTGCGGGCCAATATCGGGAGCATCGCANCGTCACTCGACAGTGGACACNTCTACGACAGCAGCNGAGCTGAAGGAGGCGTATCTGCTATCGAATGACATCTGCGGNATCAGGAATCTCATGGANGAGGTCGGTCTNGAGCTAGGAGGNCCGACNGCNATTTANGAGGANAANTCNCCNNGCATTTCCATCATCGAAGGNGANNGNAATATGGCNGACACGACGCGAAGCNTAGANATNAACNTGTGGAANTTNCGTGAGAGNAGNGACATGCAGCAGGTNGAGCTNATTTTCTGNCGTACNTACGANCAGCTGGCGGATAATTTTACNAAGGCCAACCCTACAGATCTGTTCAAGTACCTACGGGACTGTATGAACGGTTACGCTGCTGCACTGCTCAATAATCCTGATCGCGAGATGCCGCTCGAGTGCGTGACGATGGCGGAGCTGAAAGCCATGCTAGCGTACAGGCGACATCAAGACAGCATGAAAGCTGAGAAAGCGGCCGAGAATGCTAAGAAGAAGCGCCGTAAGAAGTAAAATCATACCTTTTTCTCATAGTGAGTTTTACCGGTGATTTTAGCTTCAGTATGTATTGTATGTATGTAAGTAACGCTAGGGCAACCTGAAAACTTAATTAATTCAAATTTCTACTATTAAAATACCATATTAAAGCAAAATTTGGGTTTTATAGTCAGATTTTGAGTCTAAAATTTGAAATTACAAGTCAACTGCCATTTGAATTTGGTATAGCGGCGTAATTTTGAATATTAGTTTAAATTTAAGTTTGGGCCAACCGGAGTCTGCTATCAAGGGGAGAGTTACGATCCCCAACCCAGATGACGTCAGAGTGACGTCAGTGACGTCAGAAATGACGTCAGACCGGAATTTTCGGTTCTGGGGTGGCGCCGTATCGGGCATGTGCCTGGTAGGATGATAACAGACTGCCGAGGCCGGAAGGCAGCGCGGCTGGGTTTTTATAGCAACCCCCGTGCAGTACGTATTAAATAAAAAGTTACCACCTGTACTCTTCTGAGATCCGATCGCAGAAAACGCAGAGCGTCTTTCTGCAGTCCGTAAGCGGCTCTCTGAGCCTAGCGATGGCAATTTCGTCGCAAATGCGGGAAGTAAACGTCGGGCTCGGGTCGAGTGCTCGAGGAATGATTGGCTTGCAATCTGAAACGCCAATCAGGTCGGTAGCTGTTGTCCTANGCGAGTTCTAGGAAGTAGAAATGTCTATTCACATAAGAGCGTTGGTCACTAGACCGCTCTCACATTCTAAAGTTACTTGCGATACGAATTTTGTTTACGANAGGGATTTAAGTAGTCTAGTTGGTTCTGTAGCCCAGCAAACGTTCACAACCTGTGCATTATGACATCCAAACAGGACTACGAAGAAGTTGCAGCGCACGATGCGCAGCGAGGAGTTGACCCATACGACGGGATTGATGACCACGATGGTCAGCTTTGGCACACGTGCAAAGATCAAATTAAAGATGCTTTGGCGACGTGGTCGCGGCGAGCGAAGAAGATTACGCTTGGAGAGCAAGATGCAATCACGCAAGCCAACATCATTATCGAGGCAAACGTTATGCTCAACGATATCGACGACGGCTTTCACGGTGGAAGCAAGAAAGATTATAAAGAGCTCTACGATGCTAACTATGCTTGGACGCCTGAATATGTGGAGAAGAGCATCTTCAGGATCAAGCAAGATGTTTACAAGTGGTTCNTGGCGATTTTCACTGGAAGTTGCTTGGCAAAAGTTAAGTCCTATGGCGTCGAACGAGTTGATGAGATATACAAGGAGTTCGATTCTATTTACGGCAAGACGACCAAGAAAGATTTGCACGACAAAGAGCTGGCATTTGAATCTGGCATCGTCAAGAAGGATGGATCAGAGATGTATCCACAAGACGATGTTGCTGAATTCATTCGTTTGCTCTGCAAATCACAGGAGAAGTTGCGCTTGGAAATTCCCAGTGATCAGCATGCTGGGAATGAGTATCTTACGGAAGATAAGTTGGTTGAAGTTATTACTAACAGCATTCATCCGTCTTATGCTCCCACTATCGATGACTTGCGCCACAAGTCATGGCTCCAATCTATTGATGCTTTGCCTATTGGTCAGCGTGCTGCTGAGCGAGCCAAAGGTGTCAAAGGTTGGATCGATTTCAAGGTTTCACTCGCTGACCTTACTGATATTTTGGTACATAAATACCGTCAAAANAAGAAAATTTGGCAGTCTGAACGTGTATCTAAAACNTGCGGCAAGGCAGCTAAAGTGCTTGCTTANGGTGGACCTGCTATCGATAAAAATGGTAAGGGTTGCTGGGATTGTGGCTCTCTGTTGCACCGTCGTGGTGACTCTGAGTGTCCCAAGCCTGGTGCTCTTGAGTGTGCTCCAGACTGGCTCAAGAAGAAAATTGCCAGCGGAGATTCAGATGACCGTCCAGCAGCAGCAAAGAAACGCAAGCAGCTTCCTACTTGCCGCTACTGGAAGAACAATGGTCATTGCAAAAATGGTTCGAAATGTCGCTTTCCGCATCCTGAGAATGAGAAGGGTACGGGTAAGCAGTCGAAAAATGGTGCTCGTTTGTCGGATGCTAAGTCGCAAGCCGAGCGTCAGTCTCGCTTTGATAAGTTCAAGAACGACACTGTCAAAGTTATGGTTGCTGCTGTTAAGGAAGCTCGCGGTCATGACGATGAGAGCGACGAAGAGCCGCAGTCTCGTACTGCAACTGCCCGTTTTCCCAGTGATAAAGACCTTGAGAAGCAGTTGAAAGGATTGATTTCGAAAGCTGGGAAGGCTCATAAAGTATTCATGATCCGTGGCGACATTTTGAAGCACAAGCACGTGTACGATCCTCGAAATGCCAGCAACGAAGACAGCATTCTCGAGTATGGTACAGCTTGCATAGACAGCCGCATCTTCACAAATGGAGCTCACGGTGAAAACGTAGCAGCTCTCGACAACTGCGCCAAAGTAACTGCGAGTAACGTAAAGTCAGACTTCATTCAGCTCGATGAATCGGAGGCTGCTTGCAAGTCTGCTCGCATCGTAGGCGTTGGTGGCGAAGCTGTATGCGGTGGGCGTGGTGTGCTCATGATCATCCTACAGCATACTAAGGAAGGTACATGGGTTCTCATCGATCCTGACGCTATCTACCTCAAGCCTACTGCCGGTAGTGGTGTCATCCGCTGCATCTCCGCCAATAAACTCGAAGATATGGGTATGTTCATTGACAAGCAGCATATCGATGGCAGAATCATTTCCGTTCTAAGAGACCTACGAAGCAGACTTGAGATCAGTGTGGTGCGTGAGGATGGTATTTCTGTGTTGCGTACAGCTAAGCGCGACATCAGAAACCACAAGAAAAACCGTGCTCTTTTCAAAGCTATAGCTTTGATCAGAGCAGGCAAGCACTGCCCTGTTTTCTCTCTGCAGAAGTTGACTGAAAGTATCGAGACAGCACGCCACACTCCGCCGTTCAAGCACACTCCTGAGACTTTCGATTTGAGTGTGGGCAACCCGCTGTTGCAGAGCAGCCTGATGCAACCGCAGCAGCAGTATGGCCCTACGATCGTCTTCGGCGGCAACGGTGGTGCTGGTGGCGATGGTAGCGGTGCTGGTGGCGACGGTGGTGGCAAGAAGCCACCTCAATTTATTCAAGATCTGGCGAAGCAGGCAGATGCCTCCAACCAGCAAGCTGTTGATGAAGCGAGGCGCCAGCGTTCTCTGGCGATTACAAGGCAGTTCAATCAGCATCAGCAGCAGCGTCGCGAGGCTCGTGCTACTACAGGTGGGCTGTCGGTTCGTCAGCCTACTCAAGAAGAAGTGCAGCGTCGCTACGATCAGGCTATCGGTCAGGGGAGTTACGAAAACTTGCCTGGCGGTGATATCGGCCTTCGTATCGACCATGCACGACAGGTAGTAGCCGGTGACCGTCTGCTCAGTCCCGCTCCTATGCCAGCTCTGCAGCTTGAAAACTGGCAAGGTTTCGGTCAACGTCCGCTACCGTCGTCTGTGCTCAATCGACGGTGGGGTGGTCTCAATCAAGCAACAACAGCAGCACCATCATCAGCAGAGAGGGCAAATGTCAACAGCTCGTCCCAGCAAGCGGTCGAGACGCTACGCTCACTCGCCAGTGAGCGTCGCCGTGAGGATCAAGAGCTGGCCCGTCGACAGTCACAGCAACGTCACGAGGATCTTGCTGCAGAGGAGCTACGCTCGAATATGCATGGCTCTGACGCTCGACGTGAAGGTGTCCACAGTGGGTATGTGGCTGCTCTCAATGCTATGATGGGTACTGGTAGTACTATGCGTGCTATCAGTGAACAGCTGCTCAATCACACGACTGTGCAGCAACCTCAGTTTCCGAAGCAACGTAAGTCAAAGCGCCACGGCAAGCGAAGTCACAAGGGGAAGCACATGCGTGATGCTGTGGGGAAGCGTACTGCAGCTCAGCCTCCTCCTAACTGCAAGCCTGGCCGTCACCGCCGCTTCAGAGACGACGATGACGACAAAGACCCGGACTACAAGCAGCCACGAGAGCGTAAGCGTAGTCGCTTCGTTTCTGGTGCTGTACGTGTCCTCAAGACTGTAAATTTTAGCTCAGCTGTCGGTGGCGCAAGCTCCGGCAGGTGTGAGAGCAGCGACGGTAGTGACACTTACACTGCCCGCTGTTCTGTCGATCCTACTCATATCATCAAAGTTTTGGCGATTATGACTGGAGATTCGACGGTAGATAGTGATATTACAAGTAGTTCAAGTTTGCCTACTACTACTCCTACTGACGAGGATATATTCGCCAGTATACTAGCTTTAAAAGTTGACCTAGATGTCAACCACCACTACACCCACAATTTATTACAAGAGCTTCAACTTACAGAGGAGCACAAGATATACGTTATAAACACTGCTAAGCTGTCGAAGCAGCAGCGGTCAGTACTGTGGCACTACAGATTGGGTCATGTAGCAGCTGACGTGCCAGTGAGGCTATCAAAAAGAGACGAAGATGGTCTGCCATTTGCCTATGGTATCGACAACGTACATGCTTTGAATTGTGATTGTGAAATCTGTGATAAAGCAAGATTCAAAGTAGCTCCATTCAAGTCCGTGCCACGTTCACAGCTACCATCGTACCCGCCATTTTTCATGATACAGGTTGACGGTTTTGGTGGGCAGAAGTCGATGGGACCTACCGCCGCCGGTGTGCTTGACGACTCAGACGAAAGCTTCGAGTCTTTTGCCTGTGAGTCTATCGGTGGTGCTAAGGGAGGTTTCAATTTTGTGGACGTTGCAACCGGCGCAATCACGCCTCGTTTGTACTCACGCAAGTCTCAGTTTCCTGAAATTTTGCGTCGATTTATACTCGAGGTGGCAGCGTTACAGTGGCAGATACGTGTGATACGAGCCAGTGACTCTGAGATTGTAAACAATGGCGAGGTTGAAGAGATATGCGCTGAGTGGAATATTTTAATTCAACCTACGTCACAGGGCACCCCCGAAGAGCTAGGCAGAGTCGAATGTGCCAATCGGGACCTGGCCAAGATTGCACGCGGCATGCTCCTGTCTGCACCACACCTACCTCCATCGTTGTGGGGCGCAGCATGGGTATATGCCGGTGTAATTCTGTGGTTACTACCAAAGAGATTCAATAATGATGTGACTCCGCACGAAGCTATCCGAGGACACCCGCCAGATTTGAATAATTTGTGTATTCGTGTGTTTGGGTGTCCTACTGAAGTGCGGAGAGTACCGAAAGGAGCCAAATACAAAAACAAGCAAGCACCAAGGACAGAAAC
>NZIP01000049.1 GCA_002691645.1 Flavobacteriaceae bacterium | reverse complement strand
TCTTCGCCCTCGCGGGTCCCAGGGACCGACACTTCTGTCGAAATCGGGGGGATTGGCTGGTGTGATGGGAAATCATTCTCGTAATGCGTTGAGATATCCTGGACAATATTGGCGATGGTCTGGGCTGAACCACGGGCGAGGTCGAGCGTGCCCACGGGCCAGGTTTTATCTGCCGCCATGTTGCAAAATGTTCGATCGTGTTTCAGATTCAGCGAGTCTTTGAGTAGTTTCTGGAGCAGTGGTCTGCTGCGCATCGCAGAAGGCTGATTCTCAATACTACCCTCGAGGTAAATACCCTCGACACGAAACCCGTTTTCGTCGATGCCGTAGATATCATGATAACACTTCCAAGAAAGATAAGGAGCAATGTCGGCAGCGAGTCGTGGAAACTTCGTGGAGAGAATGGTGAAGAATGTCTTTTTGAGCACAATGGCCCTCGCGACGTTCTTCGACTTCGTGGTCATCAACGTCGTGCGTATTCCAGCGAGTTGCTCCATCATCAGCGTCTTGATGACCAGTTGGAGTTGTTCCGTTTGTTCAATCGCGCTAAAGACAGCGCGGAGCGTCGTCACGTTGTCCAGCAACATGTCGCGTTTGCAGTGCGCCTCCCAGCACTGCAGCAAGGAGAGAATGGCAGGCTCCTTGCATCGCCGGCCAAGCGACGTATAGCGCTTCAGGGTCTCAGCGTTGTAATTTCCAACACATACGCCATCTTCGCGCAGCGAATTAAGCAGCCGTTCACCTTCGTTTTTGATTTCAGACTTACGTCCCTCTGCGTTCATTCGATCTGCTATCTCAGAAATAAAGTGGGCGTGGCGCCAAGCACTGCAACCTTCAACGGCGCGCGCCTTATCATCACGCTCGATAAGCTTCAGTACACTCGTCATCGCTTGTGATCCGATGCCATAGCCGCTGAATTCGAAGGCAAGATCAGCGCAAAGGTCGGCGAAATCTTTACTTCCCAACCAGAAAGCGATGAGGCACAGCACATGCACTTCGCCATCTTTGTTCACCCTTTTCAAATCATTGAACGCAGACCCGTCCCAGCCGTCATTATTGATGGCGATGACTCCAACAGCGCGAAACAAATCATCACTATTTGCGTAGGTCTGAAGGAAAAAATGAATTTTCCCCGTATCGAGTGTTGGGACCGCGCGGGACTCCAGGCTCAAGTTCGTGAGCGTCCCACTCGTCAGGCAAGGTGTCGTTTTTGCCATCTGGTGCACATCGTTCGGCTGCCTGACAGCACATTTCTTCCCTTTAGGTTCTTTTGGCACGTTTGATTTCACCCAATCGACTGCCGTCGTCAGCTCCGTTTCAGCATCTCCCGCTTGCAACAGTTTTTGAAACCGATTGGCATAGTCGTCGGCGGGCCAGGAAACCATCGCTTTAAAGGGCGATAGATATCAGCGCCGGCAGTGTGGCTTGAGCAAAAGATAGCTACGCTGGTAATAGCAAAAATGTCGATGATGCTCGTATGGCTGTCTCGCGCGATCATTGACCGCTTTTGTGTTGATGGTGCGATACATGATCGCTTAGTGTTGAATGTGCGATCGTAGTGATGAAGCGATCACTGATCGCATATTTGTGAATGACGTAACTTGATGATGGCAGCGATCATTGATTGCGTATTTTTGACAACGTCCGAGAAGTGAAAACATATATCTCTCTTGTTTATCAACACCGTTACGATCACTCCGCGCGTGCGGCCGATAACAATGGAGGTCTGTACAGGATGATGCAGACACGTGTCTGGATTCGAGAATTTAAATAGACAGGACACTCGATTCCAGAAAAAACGGGCGGTGTGCCACAGGTTCGTGGCTTCCACCAAAAAAAAGGTTCGCGGTACGAGCATGCTGGCAATGGTAGAAGCGCTCACAAACGCTTTTGCCCACGCATCCGCGTCAACATTATCAGCAAGCCGTGCTTCAACCGAGCAAATTTTCGGCGCTTGCTCGCACAGAGAAGTGTTTGCTTCAAGTGGTTGCCCGCGTTGACGTTTTTTGTTGTTGTCTCGCGCAAGCATCGATCAGCGCAAGCGTTGATCATTGAGTTCAAGCTTTGGCTCGAAATCCAATAGCGAAGCAAAGGCACGCAGCTCCATACGGCATCATCGTCTTGGCAGCATCGTCCATTTGCAAGCAGCAGAAAAGATGTCTTTCGGCTCCACCCACACGCCAGCCCAATCAGCAGCCATCCGCGCCCTCCGCGTCTCCGCGCCCTCCGCGCCTGCGAATTAAACTGTCCCGAAGCTTCGGGCTAACGCTTTCTCAATGTACATGGCTTTCACTTCGCAGTGGGTACAGACAGCTCCGGAATCAGCAGTATGGTCGGACTTCAGCACATACTTTCCAAAGTGCTTAGTTGCCACCGGGGTGACGCAGTCACGCACGCGCAGCTCCAGGAAGCATCCATATTCGATCAGTTCGATCAGTTCCCACGGTTTGTATGCGAATAAATACACACATACAGGTTCACCATCATTTGCGCACCCATACCGCATGCTTCCATCCACCAGGATGCCCTGTGAGCCAGGTGATTTGGGGCAATGCCTCACAAGGTAGTTCAGCTTGACCATGTGGTACATCGTCAACGTGCCACTCTCATCTCTCAAAACCTGCGCGACTCCTTCTACTGCTCGGTCTGAGACCGGAGGTAAAAACGAGTTGACCTCTTCTGGATCTGGGCCGTGAAGACCACAACGATAGCACTTCCGACGCGGCTGCCAAATAACGATGCACATACGGCAATGCAATATGCCGCACACCTGACAATAGGCACAATGATCGAGTCGGATTGGCCATCGGCAACCGGGACACATGACTTCTTCCTCTACCACAGCAGCTATCCTCGATTCAGCATCACACTCGGGCAGCACGTTCTTACGGCATTCACATAAATAGCAGAATTCAGACGCCCGCGCCATGTTGGGGTTGGGGCCAAACATGTGTCTCGCCAGCGGCGGTCTACAATCAGCACCCTTTGAGAAAAATCAGCTTGAGGCACAATGGCTACGGATGGAGTCAGACGAAAGCGTTTTTAGAGGAAATAGCAAATGTCGATTTGCATGATACTTGATGGTGCGATCATTGATCGCCTATTGTCGCTGATCGCTTATTTTTGAATATGCGATCATTGATCGCGTATTTGTGAATGAAATGATGCGATCACTGATTGCTTATTTTCGAAAACGTGCGAGAAGCGAAACAAAAGATTAATGCCATACGATCACGTTCCCGAATCAGAGTAATCAGCGCGTGCGTTTGATTCTTTACAAGCTGATGCAGACTGTGTCTGGATTCGAGAAGAGAGAAAAAATGGGCGGTATGCCACAGATTCGTGGCTAAATTCAACAATTTGTTGAATTTAGAATTTTTAAAACGTGCGTGCGAATTAAATTGTGACGAAGGGTGGGGCTGATTTGTACATAAAGTACACTGATGTCACCTCGCAGTCTGGACATTCAGCTCCATAGGAATCAACAGTCTGGTCGGATTTTAGCACGTAGCGGCCTCTGGACCCACTTTTTACCCTCTTGAGGTAACCGTGCATGCGGAGCTCGACGAAGGCCCATCCATCATTGACCTTGAATAATTCCCATGGCTTTCTCGCGTGTGCGTATACGCCTACACCATCACCGTGCCATGAGCCATACCGCATGNCCCCGTCCACAAGGATGCCGTTTGAGCCTTGGGCAGACGGGCAATGTTGCACGAGGTACTCCTGNTTGATGCACTTGTACATCGTGAACATGCCATTCTCATCCNTCCTGATGATCTTCCCGTAGTAGTCTTCAATGTAATCCGTTTCTGTCAAGAGGTGGGATGACTTTGTGATGTTGATGCGACGCATGTTCCGACAGTCAAATCTTAGCCACGGAATGCCGTCTGGCGAAACTTCTACCGATGGGGCGTACAGCTTCTGCGTANTCAGGATATCAATCCACAATTGCGGCGGCAACTCGTGGATGGCCTGAANTCGTNCATGGCTCCGAGCGGATATCAGCGACGCCGTGTACATCAGCGATTGCCCAGGACCACACAGCCCACAGACGACCCCGCCATCACACTCGGGCAGCACGATTTTACGCCAGTGACATAAACGGCAGCCTTCCGACGCCTCGAAATGCCTCAAATGCGGAGCAGNCGNCATGTTGGGGCTGCTGCGAAGCANTTGGCTCGCCGGCGACAGAGTTCGTTAAATCAGCGCCCTTTGATAAAAATCAGCNTGAGCCACAATTGCTACGGATGGGGTCGTTGCGTACTTGTCGGCGTTGGAGGTTGGGGGGCGCTGCGAGCGCGCAAAGCATTGAAGTTGTGTTTGAGAAAATAACAAATGTCGGTGATTCTCATATGGCTTACTCGCGCGATCATTGATCGTCGGTTTTTATGTTGATGGCGCGATCCTTGATCGCTTCAAATTTGTCCCAAAATGGAAAAAACGTTCTCACAATTGGCACAACATCACAACATGGTCCCAACATGAATTCGAAAGTGGCTCACGATTGTCCCAAAATGATCCCCTGATTCCAAAATGGTTGCACGGTCGCTTATATGTTTGAATGGTAGTGATGATGCGATCACTGATCGCGTATTTGTGAATGGCGTTGGCGATCATTGATTACTTTTTTCCGACCAACGCACGCATCGAGCTTCTCGCGATCAGTCCCCACCCCACGATCGTTGCTCAGAGACGGCGCGTGCACCGAATTTGAAGCACGTGCGAACGTTTGGCACGATCACGTCCGAGTCATATNCACGTGCGTCCGATACGCAACGCCTAGACTCGTCTGACTGTAAGTATACGCAGTCAGATCAATGAGATGATCATCCCATAAACTATCAAAGACGCTGTACGGCAGTTTNTTATCATCTGTCAGTTCGACGTTGACCTGCAACAANTCAGCAAGGTTTACGATGATGTTCGGCAGCNTGGACTCAGCCACATCACCTAGCTGCATCATTGAAGAAGGTGTCCACGCCGAAAACACATCAATAATATCCCTCCTCNTGCCGCCCCCAAACCTAAGGATGGGAGACGTCCCNGGAATCCACCATTGTACTGCCACGTCCCCCCCCAGATTTAACGTNAATGACGTTCGCTAAGAGGAATGGCAGAACCANAGATGCGCGGTCGACGGAAATCTTTGTGCCTGGCGGGACCCTGCAGATAACCATGCTACCTATTCCCAGGACTTTGCAAGGTGTTGGCTCCCAGNGTTTTGGAATTTCAATCAGCGTGTCCACTGGAACCTCAGGANGATCAGCGCCAGGAAACAACGGAACCAGCACATCTGCAGGCATCGTCCCAATCGCCCCACGTACAGCTGGATCTGCAACGTCGCGTGCGTTTTTCAGATCGTNTATCATCTGTTCGACCGTCAAGGTGGACCAAAATTGTGGCAGCNTCGAGTCAACCAAGTCCTTCAAATATTGNNAATTAGGAAGCGGCGCTGATGTGTCAGTACTGACATCAACAAGTGCCGTTT
Source organism: Flavobacteriaceae bacterium (assembly GCA_002691645.1). Lineage (GTDB taxonomy): Bacteria > Bacteroidota > Bacteroidia > Flavobacteriales > Flavobacteriaceae > UBA3478. Next base: position 3,001 of record NZIP01000049.1, on the reverse strand, counting down.
CTACGCGATTCAGCCAGGCGTGTGTCTTATTTCGTGTCTTCTCATTGAATCTCATATCAAAAGCATCCGGCTTCCAATCGGCAACGCGGGCCATGTCATCGGCCGGGACTATCAGCACTGGACGGCTCCAATCATCCGATGTGAGGTACTGTTTCCATTTGACGTAGATGCCCCCCCTGGACCTAAAGAAATTGAGGGCGTGCACTCTCGGCAGACCCTTCAAAGCTGGCAGATCAAGCCCTTTCAGGGAGCTCCAATTCCAAACGCGCGAAAGGTGCGACGAATCGAAGTCAAACCCTGGCATGCGTTGTTGCAGAATCGCCACCAGCTTCTCAACCGTGTCGAAATCGTGTCCCGTGATCGCGGCTCTCAGCCTCGAAAACAGACGATCAATTTTGTCGTGTGTGTGGCCGACGATCAAAAAGAGCATGCCACAACTCCACAGGCAAGTACCATCCAGCACGCAAAGAAGCCAGATCAGCCACCAACAAAACTTGTAGTTCTTGGTTTCTTTCGGCGTGTTATCAGCTCCCACGAAGAATTCTTCTGGCAGGTGTCCTTCAGCAATGACTTTCTCGTGGAAGCTTTGCATCACCGTGCTGATCTGCATATCAGCGCCATGCTTGCAGTCTTCGAATACTGTGCGCAAATTGATTTCAGACGAGCACGTCAGACCACTCCACCAAGAACCAATCACCGAAACTTGTATTCGTTCGCCCTGGCGGAACAACTGCGTGCGCTGCATCGACCACCTTTGTGGCAGGTTTACTGCGTTTTGGTCCATTTTGTCAACCTTCACAAACCACTGCTTGCCTTTTGATTGCTTGCAAAGTTCAGAAATCTCGTCCATCTTGAGCCGCTGTGCTGACTGAAATTTGAAGTGCGCTCCCAAGCGGTCAATCAGCGCGTTCAGATGTACAGTAGAAGAGCGAGGGCAGCGATCAATTTGGTCCCGAAGAAAATCACATACACCGCAATGAACGAATTTGCAAAGGGCCGGTGCCATGATCAGCCATGGTAACTCGAATCTCCAAGCGGCGAGGAACACAGCCACCGATGCGTATTCGCGATTTTGGCATGTACGCTCGTGGGCATAGAGCGCATGCAATGCCGATTTCCGACCCTTCGGTATGTAGGTCACAAAGTCAGTCGGGCTATGATCACCAAATTTTGAAGCGTAGTGTTCCAGCCAAGCGCGTGCGTCGAGATATTTAGCGTCCTTGGGGTTTGCTTCAATACTGCGTGCAATACCCACTTCACGACGGCTGCAACTCGACACTTGGCCAGCATTGACCCGTTTGAGCGCCTCCGTTAAAGACCAGTTCCCAATACCAGTAATTTTGAGCCACGCAGGTTTGCAGACGTGATAGCCCATAATCTGGAACGAGAGCTTATCATTATTCGAGTCAAACAAGCCCTTCTTATACATTACCATCAAATGCTCCCTGCGCGTCGATGCTGGCAATGAGTTCCAAAGTATTCGCCATACACGTACGCTTTCAGGTGCCTCTACGAAGCGAGCTAAGCAGGTATGCTTTTTTGTGGCACAAGGAACAGCAATGCGGTCCTTGATTTTCTCCAGTGACAAAGTATCATGGCCATCGCCGGATGTCATCAGCTCACGTTTTGCAGTTCTCGGTGCCACGATGCCCGTTCCAAGTTTCCAGCGGCTCCCAGCATTGTACTGGAGTCGCTCTGGGAGTGAATCGGCATTATTTCTTTCGTATGCCAGTTGATCTATCACGGATTGTCGGAGAAGACACTGATGACCAACAGTTTCGTTATCAGGAGCAAGACCGCTGTACCGTCGCAGCGCGAGAACGAGATCGGCCGATGGTTCATCCCAGGGTTCCCACGCAGCAATCTGTTGGCAGACAGCAAGTTCAGCTTCCACACAGTTAGCACTCCTTTTCTTGGGCGCCTCACCAATTCTGCGTTGAAGTCTATCACGATCATCGTCGCTGTCGTAATTCCATTGCGGAGGGTGTGCTGGTGGATCAAGGCCGCGTAGAAGACGAGCCTCTTCGCGTGACGTGTCGACCACGCCCCAAAAATGGAAATCATTGACCATGACAACGCTGATCATCGCAAGTGGTTCTTCATTGCAGTTTGAGAAGGAGTGTCCAACAATAGATGGATCAACGTTTTCTTGCCATATCAATACATCGATGCGAAAGTGGCAACCAAGAGCGTGCAGCGCTGACGCGTCCACCCAACAACGATCAGTGCCCATGCGCTTGATATATGAAGAGAAGTCTTCTCTCTCTGAAGACATCATCACCGCCAGCGACTTGAAATCAACGCCATCCCATAACTTCGTATCCTTCATCTTCATCATCTGAGCAATGCATGTTTGCCTAAGATGAAGCATCATCCTTCCGTGGCCTGCACTTTTTGCCTTACTGAACTTCTTGTAAGCATCCGTCTGGTAGAGACGTCGATTGCGTGAGGCCACCGACGCAAGTCCATGGCCAAACGCGTCAAGGCCACAATTACCATCTGCCACGGTATCAACAATATCTTGCCCTTGTTTAAGCAGCTCTTGACGAAGGTTTTCTGGTGGTGGTATAACCACCGCAGCAGGTGCAACACGTTCACGATGCGAAAGGCGATAATACGTCGGAAGCAGAAACGGCATCTGCGACAATCGTCCGCAACGACCCCAAGACCTGAGTCGTAATCCGAGTCGGAACCAATATCCCCCAAACGATGGATTTGAAGGTTTTGGGAAACGAACCCGTTGCTAACGACCCCCACGCGAAACGAAAACGACGTCGCCACGCCGACCCAGGGACCAAGAGCGGAACGAGGATGGGGAATTCCTCAAGCCCGTTCCGCCTCGGATGCAGCATCCGAGGTTTTTGCCAGGGCTCGGATCTAAATTCCAATGAACCGTTTCGAACAGACCCCAGGACCAAGAGCGGAGAAAGTATGGGGAGTTCCCCAACCTAGTTCCGCCTCGGATGCAGCATCCGAGGCGGAACCCAACGTTCCCCAACGT
>NZIP01000048.1 GCA_002691645.1 Flavobacteriaceae bacterium | reverse complement strand
TCGGAGCCGCCACGTAACGGCTGTAATGTAATTGGGGGATAACAGAAGAAAATTGACAAATCCAGACTGGGCTAATATTTAATTAATGGTATACACAAAAACAACTTTAACTGTCCTAATTTTCTTATTACTAAGTCTGCCTGTTTTAACCCATAAAAATGGAAATTCTCCTGAGTTTTCAGTGAATGATATTTCTTTTATTGAAGTTGAAAACCAAGACTTTGATTTAGGATTCGATACAAAGGCTTATTTACCTTCAAATTTCGATCCTTACGCATTGCCTCAGAACCCTATATCTGTATCATTTATAGACCTAGACGATTTAGAATATGAACTCAAGTTTTTAGAAGAGTAGGGGCATCACAAATTGAAAGACAAGAGTTAAAAGTCCCACAGATATCAAATTTAATAGGATTCCAATCCTAGCCATCTGAGAAACTTTTATATAGCCACTAGCAAATACAATGGCATTCGGAGGAGTTGCCATAGGCAACATAAAAGCACAACTACTCGCAATAGTTACGGGTATCAACAGATGCAGAATAGGAATGTTTAGTCCTATTGCAATACCAACGACAACGGGTGCTAATACGGCGACAAGTGCAACATTGCTCATGAGTTCAGTCATAAAGAGCATTAAGAAAATTAAAAGTATTGCGGTAATAGAGACGCTTAAATTGCTTGTGGCAATTTCTTGAGCAACCAAATCCACGATTCCAGTGCTTGACATTCCTTTTGCCAGGGCTAATCCTCCGCCAAAGAGAATTAGAATTCCCCAGGCTAATTTTGATGTGTCTTTCCAATCAATAATAAAGTCTCCTTTCTTAAAGCGATGAGGAACAGCAAAGAGACTTATCGCTGCAAACAAACTAATGCTAGTATCGCTCAATTTTAGTTCAGGAAACAATTGATTAATAAGTGCTCTAAAAATCCACAAAAAAACGGTGATTCCAAAAATGGTTAGAACCTGTTTTTCTTTTCCGCTTAGAGGTCCCATTTCGTCTAATTGACTTTTTATAACATTATTAGTGGCGTTAAATTTTAATCCTTTAGAAGGGAAAATGACATAAACCATTAATACGTAAGATATTGCTATTAAAAGAGCAGATAGAGGAACGCCAAACATCATCCAACGCACAAAAGAGATTTGAATATTGTATTCGTTTTCTAAGAGTCCCACCATCACAGAGTTTGGCGGGGTTCCAATAAGGGTTGCGATTCCACCAGAATTCGCTGAAAATGCAATTCCAAGCATTACACTAATGGCGAAATTCTTGTCTTTTTTGGTAAAACCATCTTCGTCTGTTATGAGCAAAGCAATTACTGAAGAGGCAATGGGGAGCATAACTACTGTTGTAGCTGTATTGCTAATCCACATACTCAATAGCGCTGTAGCGAGCATAAAACCTAATATAACCCTGTTAGGAGATGTTCCAGTAAGATGTATAATGGTCAGTGCAATTCTCCTATGTAAATTGACCTTCTCTAGTGCCAAGGCCATTACAAAACCACCAAAGAATAGAAAAACAATAGAACTTCCGTAATTCGCTCCTACTGCATTGATTTCCATCACCTTTAAGATTGGAAAGAGCAACAAGGGCAATAGTGCAGTTACCGAAATTGAAACGGCCTCTGTTATCCACCATATAATCATCCAGGAGGCAACGGCAACAACTAAATCTGCTTTTTCATTGATCAGTGCTCCAGCGTTGAGATAAAACAACATAAAGAGCAAAGGACCTGCTTTTAGACCTATTTTTCTAGAGGTATTCATAGCAGAAAGCTAAACTTTTTTCTAAGAATTGACAAGACTAATCAGTACTTGATCATCTGTTTTCTCAATTTTTACCAGTTTGTTTTTGGTGAGATTCTTACATGCTTTGTCCCATTTTTTACCGCTTAATGCTGAATTTGATTTAACAGTTCCAATAGGCTGTGGGCTTTCTGTTTTAAGCAAATCAAAAATGATTTTCTCTTCTTCACTCAATTGAACTTTATTTTCAGGTCTCATTTGAGGGAAAAATAAAACTTCTTGAATGGAACTATTGTTGGTCATGAGCATGCAAAGTCGATCAATTCCAATTCCAATACCAGAGGTGGGTGGCATTCCGTATTCTAATGCCCTTAAAAAATCTTGGTCGATAAACATCGCTTCATCATCTCCTTTTTCTGAAAGTTTGAGTTGATCTTCGAAACGCGCGCGTTGATCAATAGGATCGTTGAGCTCTGAATAGGCATTTGCAAGCTCTTTTCCGCTAACCATCAATTCAAATCGTTCTGTTAGACGCTCATCTTCTCTGTGCTCCTTTGTTAAGGGACTCATTTCTTTGGGATAGTCAATGATGAAGGTGGGTTGTATGTAATGGTGTTCACAACACTCGCCAAATATTTCATCGATGAGTTTACCCAGTCCCATATGGTCGTCTACTTCTAGGCCTAATTCAACAGCAATTGCCCTGACCTGGTCTTCGTTTTTGTCGCTCAAATTGTGGCCTGTGTGAGTTTCAATCGCTTGTAAAATGGGCACTCTCGGGTAAGGTGCTTTAAAGTTAATGCTCTGGTCTCCTACTTCAACAGTGGTATCCCCGTTGCTGTCTAATGCTATTTGCTCTAACAGTTGTTCAGTTGTCTCCATCATCCAGAAATAATCTTTGTAGGCGACATAAAGCTCCATTACGGTAAACTCAGGATTGTGAGTTCGATCCATTCCTTCATTTCTAAAGTCTTTTGAGAACTCATAAACTCCGTCAAACCCCCCTACGATAAGGCGCTTTAGATACAATTCATTCGCAATTCTGAGGTAAAGCGGAATATTTAATGCATTGTGGTGGGTGACAAAAGGTCTTGCAGACGCCCCTCCTGGAATGGGTTGAAGAATAGGCGTTTCTACTTCTAGATATCCCTTTTCATTAAAAAAAGAACGAATAGTGTTTGTAATTTTCGTTCGTTTTATAAAGGTTTCTTTGACCGAAGGATTGACCACTAAATCGACATAGCGCTGACGATATCTTAATTCTGGATCGTTGAACTCGTCATAAACTTTTCCTTCTGCATCTTCTTTGGGTAAAGGCAAAGGTTTAAGAGATTTACTCAAAAGCGTAAAGTCCTTTACCATAACTGTTTTTTCACCTACCTGGGTAGTAAATAAGTTGCCTTTAATTCCTATAATATCTCCAATGTCTAAAAGCTTTTTATAGACTTCGTTGTATTTGCTTTTATCTTCTTCAGTACATATCTCATCTCTGTTAAAATACACCTGAATTCTACCTGCACTGTCTTGAAGTTCGGCAAATGAGGCTTTACCTTGAATTCGACGAGACATGAGTCTACCCGCTATAACTACTTCAGTAGCTTCTTTAAAATCGGATTTTATGTCATCTGAAAGGTGTGTGACCGGAAATAACTCAGCCGGATAAGGATTGACATTTAACTCTCGAAGATTAGCTAACTTCTCTCTTCTGACAACTTCTTGTTCTGACAAAGGCATAAGATAATTTTGTAGGGCAAAAGTAACATATGTTGTCGAAAAAATATATTTTTAGATTCATTCCTAGTGAGTAATAAATATGTCATGAGAAAAATTCTAGTTGTATTTGTAAGCCTTTTTTTGGTTTCTTGTGTTTTTACTGAAGAAGTAACTTTCAATTCCGATAAAACTGGTCAGCTCAGCATTGGATTTAACGGTTCAGAGTTTATTAAAATGATGGGCGGTATGAATTCAGATGATGAAAATAAGATGGTCAAAAAGATAGACTCTTTGGTTGTTTTTTCTGATATACTCGAAGCGAGTAGAGATAGTATAGCTCAGTTACCGGTAAAAGAACAAGAAGAGTTGATGAAACTCAAGCCCTANAGTNTGCGAATCCAAATGGATGAAAGTGCTGATTTATTTTTNTTCGAAATGCTTACNGATTTTCAAAAAATTGAGGANGTNAGNGATGCCTTTAAAACGTTTAGTAAAAGTTCTGTTTTTGGAGATCAAAGAACAAAAGGNGCACCNATAGTGACNAANGATGGTGTNGAGGTTTCATANAGTTTTAAAGGAAATCGATTTGAGCGAAAAGCTCGAATTAAGAATGCGGAGTTATTTCGTAATGCCTTGGATAGCCTAAGTGAATCTGCTATGATTTTAAACGCCTCTACCTACAAAATGAAATACAATTTTCCAGTCAAAGTGAGATCGGTAAGTTATGAAGGAGCCCAGCTCAGTTCAGATATGAAATCGGTCTTAATAGAGGTGAATTATCAAGATTTGACCACTAATCCTGAACAGTATAATTTCACAGTAATACTCGAACAGTAGGTCGCTTTATCCTTATTTTTGTGGGGATGAATAAAAAGGTGCTTATTGAAGATCTAGGCCGAAGAGATTATAAAGAAACTTGGGATTTTCAAGAATTGTTGTTTAAAGAAACGGTTGATCAGAAGATTGCCAACAGAAGACAAAACGCTCAGCACCTTACCTCAAATCACCTTTTATTTGTTGAGCACGATCACGTTTTCACCCTTGGTAAAAGTGGAGACTTTTCAAATTTACTCATCAGTAATGCTGAGTTGTCTGAGCAAAAAGCCGCCTTTTACAAAATCAATAGGGGAGGTGACATCACCTATCACGGCCCAGGCCAAATTGTAGGATACCCCATTTTAGATTTAGACCACTTCTTCAGCGATATTCACAAATACTTAAGGTTTTTAGAAGAGATTATTATTTTGACATTGAAAGATTTTTCAATTCAGGCTGAACGTTCTTCTGGAGAAACGGGAGTGTGGTTGGATGTAAACACTTCCAAAGCACGTAAAATTTGTGCCATGGGAATTAGAGCTTCTAGATGGGTGACCATGCACGGGTTTGCGTTAAATGTCGAGCCAGATATGAGTTTTTTTGATATGATGGTTCCCTGCGGCATTCAGGGTAAGGCAGTGACTTCTATGAAACAAGAACTTCAAGACAATTGCCCTACTCTTAGTGAAGTCAAAGATGCGCTAGTCAAACATTTTGCCCATCTTTTTGAGGTTGAATTTATTCCATCCGATAGATCGAAAGCGTTTTTTGATCGTCTAGGGTAATGAATTCCAATTTTTTGTCTTTATCGATGTCTTTTAAATCAATTAAAGATTGCCCTATAACAGGAAAACCTTCCATTTTAACACCCTCGCTATCATAGGCATAGACTTCACTATTACTGCTATTCAGAAAAAACACAAAAGATTTGCCTTTGATTTTAAAAAGTTGAGGACGATCATATATTCCTATTGGTAATAGAATATTCTTGGTGTTATTGATATGCGCTCTATGATTGTCTAAAAAAACCTTGTACTCTTGCCTGGCATCAAAAAAGTGAAATTCAGATTTCTCAAAATCCAACTGTGAATATTGACCTTTGGTATCGATTTGATGAAGAATACCTTCTTGGTCTGTAAAAGTGAATTTGTCTTGATAGACTTCAATAGGATTGTTTGAAAAATTAAAAACTTTACTGACATTTATTCGCTCCTTGCCGTTTCGATGAAGAATTTTCAATTCTCCATTATTGAGGGCGAAAACCAAATAATCTTTATTTTTCAGTCGATGGTGTTTGACCTCAGATTGAATGCTTGAATTGTTAGGATTGTAATTAAATCCCTTTACTTTTTTACCCTGTGCATCATAGACGTGTAGTTGTTCGTTTTGGGTAATAAAAAAGCGATAATTTCTATTGTTGTCGTAATCAAATACGGCCAGATTTTTAAGAGGAAGACCATTAGTCCTGATTGGAAATGGAGCTACATTTTTACCGTTACGATCTATTAAATAAAGACTTTTGTCTGTACAAAATGCCAGTTGATATTTATTGTTTTTAAAGCGATCAACTTCGTAAATTTCACTTTGTATAGGACCATCGAGCGTTATCTTTTCGTGTACCTCAGACCCCTCAATGCTCAAGCGTTGTAAATTATAATCTTCGTCTTGGAAAACTATTTCAGCTTTTTTAGTGTAATGATTATTTACGAATTGAGGTCTTGAAATGATGTTATTGGACACGCTTAAATTGATAACAGGGGTAATCTCAACTTCTTTTTTCTTCAAAATATTCTTTTGTATAGAAAGGTTTAAAATGTGATAGTAATCTTCGGCTTTGAGCTGAAGACTGCTGCTGTAATCACCATTAACGCTAATGTTGTCTACATGACTTTCTGAAAAAAGTTGGGTGCGAATAGATTTATACAACAATTGCTTGTCGAAAGTATCTTCGGTTTTGTTGAGTTTGATGAATTCTTGAATTACGGCCTTTTTATCTGAAAAGAAATAACCATTATTTATGGCGCAGCTGAAGTTGAAATCAGCGCTATATCCATAGGCCTTGAGAAACTCAAGTGAGGGGATGTCATCGTCTAATTTTAGGATTTCCCGTCCGAGATAATCCTGTTCCAATTTGCTGTTGTCGCTAATTATTTTTGAAAAGCTTATAAAATTTTTTCCATAAACGTAAAGACCATCACCACTTTTAGTTTGGGTTAAACTAAGTTCTTGAATGCCGAAATCTGTTGCTGCTTCATTTGTAGATTCAGGATAAGAATAATTCTTTACGTTAAGGATGTTTTTTGGTGTACTCTGAAGACTTTCGAAAACACGAGGTTTTTGATTTAAGTATTTGGAGTAAAAATTGGTTCGTTCATCCAAAGGCCAAGCGGCGCCTATAGCTTGAATTCCGTTATTGGTAATAGAAAAATCGAGACCAATCCATAAATTTTTAAGTGATTCAAGAGGATTGTTTTTTAGTGTTTTTAAGGAGTTGTCTGATTTGTAATACAGGTTAAAATCAACTTTTTTATCAGCTGAATTGTATAGCTTATCCAGCTTTTCATCACTGGGCCAAGTTCCTGCTGTACGACAACTTTCTTCAATGATGATGCGAGATGAACTAATTAAAATTTTATCATTTATTTCTGTGCTANATAAACTCTTGGTCATTGATCGGTATGTCTTTATAACACACTGTTCATAATCTTCTGTCTGCTCAAGTGTAAAAGGCAATTCGAGATATTGTTCTTTAACTGAAGTTACGGCCAAGAAGTCTTGTTCTTTTCTGCCTTTGTTGTAAAGCCCTATTAATATTTCTCCGTCTGTATTTAGAGAACGTAAATCAGATAAATTTTGCAAGGATTTTTGTTTGATGAACTCGGTTTGCACGTAGTTCAAGATGTCAACCTCTTGGAGCTTATCTTTAAATGCATTCCAGTTGTTTACTTGGGTAAATAACTCTGCGTCCTTTGGAAGATAGGAAAGATCTGATGTAGTCTGTTTTGGGTCGGGGTTACAACTAAAAACAAAGATTAGGCTGAGAATACAACCTCTAATAAAGCTTCTATTCATAGTACAAAGTTACTATTGTTCTTTGATTAATTTGAAAGATGTACGGTGGTATTTGGTAGGACCGAATTCTTTAATGGCCGACCGGTGCTTGTTTGTGGGATAGCCTTTGTTTGAAATCCAGTCGTATTGAGGATGTCTTCGATGTAATTTCTCCATGTATTCATCCCTATAGGTTTTAGCCAAAATAGAGGCAGCAGCTATACTTTGATACTTGGCATCTCCTTTGACAATACATTGGTGTATAATCCCAAGGTATGCCGGAAATCGATTGCCATCTATAAGCAGAAGATCTGGTCGAATGCTTAACTCATCCACACACTGATGCATTGCTTTAAATGTAGCTTGAAGAATATTTATTTCATCGATTACACGATGAGAAATATGCACTACGCTATAGGCTAATGCTTCTTTTTCGATAAGAGGTCTTAACTCAAATCGCTGTTCTCTGCTTAGTTTCTTTGAATCATCAAGGGTGCCTAAATCATAATTAGGAGGCAGTATCACGGCCGCGGCGGTGACAGGTCCGGCTAAACAGCCTCGACCTGCTTCATCTATTCCTGCTTCGAATTCATTCTCGTCTGAATAGCACCGAAGAAGACTCAATCGTTCAGGATTTAATTCACCCTAAATTCAAAAACTTCAGATTGTGATAAGTTACCTTGACTGTCAACAGTGTCTACCATCCAATAATAGGTGTTACCCGCACTCACTTCTATGCCTTCTAAGGTATTTGTTTCACTGGTTCCAATTGAGTTGTCTCCAACCGTTTCAGCTGCAGTACTCATAAAAACTTCAAAAGAACTGATGTCATCGTCTACATCAGAGGCTTCCCATTCTAAATTTATAGAGGTAACTCCACTAAGCGTAGCCCCTCGAGCAGGTTGAACGGCCTCTGCAGGAAATGGAGCGTAATTTTCTATGCCATCACCTGCATTGTAAAACTTAAAAGTGGCACTCTGCGCTGTGGCAGTCGTTCCTGATGCTCTCGAGATGATATACCAAGAAAACGGTTTTCCTTTTTCTATTTGCAGCGTTCGCTCTGAGCCATCGTTAACGGCCAGGTTGAATACCACTGCATTAGTCTCCATATTGGTAACATGAAGCGTGTAGGTATCAGTATCTTGAGCATCACTCCAATCAAAGGTGATTGAGCTAAAGTTCGCATTTACCGATTCTCCTTCTAAACAAGTGGTATTGTCTTCTGGGAATACTAAAGACGCTGCTTTAGGGTCAGGAACTGCTACTGGATCATTATCTGTTACTGGATCATTATCGGTAGTTCCACCACCACCTCCGGAGCATGAAATCATGAACGCTATGGGTGTAATTAATCTTAAAAGTTGTTTGCTTATTTTCATTTCTTGATGATTTTATATTGTTGAACGGTATCTTCTGCTTCTATATTTAAGATGTAGAGACCAGGAGCTAATCCCGCTATATTACTTGAAATATATCCGTTATCTGCATCTTGTGCTTTGCGGTATACGGCCTTACCGTTGAGTTGGTAAATACTTACTACAGCAGAATTCTTTTCTGTTGATCCTAAGTAAATATTGACAATACCATCTCTTACCGGATTCGGATATACAAATAGTTTGTCGCTTAACACTATTTTCTTCATGATACTTCCTTGACAATNTAAATCAGAACTGATTTCAATTTGNTTTTCAATTTGATTTAAACTCAANGTAATTTCACTCTCTGATGTGACAAAGGTTTCTTCGTTCACTTTAATCGTGTAAGTAGTTGCTCCCTGTAATTGCAGTGTTACCTCGTCTGAATTATTCATTACCGTTTGCACGCTTAATGGTTCGGGTTCGCCGACCATAACACCATAACTTCTGCTGTAATCAGGAATCTCATTTATGCTCAAGCGTACTTCGTAAGCCCCTGCATTAATGTTCTCAAAGGTATAGCTGCTTGTAAATACTTCACTTGTAATGACCTCTTCGATATCATTTAGTAATGTCACTTTAATCTCTTGTGAAAGGGTTGTTTCAATACTAATTTGGCCATTGTTATTCTCGCTACAAGTTTCAGCAACTGTTTTCACAGTAAAGGCATTAGCTGGTAAAGAGAATACCTGGCATCCATCTACATCGACAATTGCACCGCTTTCAGTTGTTGGGCAAAGGTCATTTTCGTTCAGCACACCATCGTTATCAATATCTTCATCACAGGCATCTCCAATGCCATCGCCGTCAAAGTCTTCTTGACCTGGATTGAATACAAGAGGACAATTGTCGTCTGCATCTAAGATTCCGTCATTGTCGTCATCTAAATCACAGGCGTCACCTTCGCCATCGTTATCTGTGTCTGTCTGATCTGGATTAGGGGTGTATTGACAGTTGTCATCAACATCTAAGATGCCATCGTTATCGTCGTCTTCATCGTCTTGAACTCCGAAAACTTGGAAGTCATCAATGATTGCACCTTCTTCTACAACGGCCTGATCGGAGTGGAATACCACTCTAAATATTACATTGGGCTCGTTGGTTAAGTCTGTTTCGCCCCTGGCAGCATTAGCTACAAAGTCATAGGCGTATTCAGTCATGTCTGAGGCTGTACCAGTCCATTGTGCACCTGGACAATTGTAACAGTCATTTCCAGCAGTATTTTCTGTGCGATCTGAATTGTACCAATTAGGTTCACTGTCTATGGTTCCTAAAACATTCCAATTTACTCCGCCGTTTGTAGAATATTCTACATAAACGATATCCCAGTTCTGTTCTAATTCAAAAGCCATATTGAATTTAAGTACCGGAGCTGTGATATTGGCAAGTTCATAGCAGGGAGAAATAAGATACCCTTTGGTTTCGTTCGGGTGATCTCCAGCTAAAATGGTTCCATATACATTGGTTCCGGAGGTCGTCTGATTAAGCAGCGTTCCGGTAGGCTCTCCGCGCTCCCATACACTACCATTTCCTCCTTCATTGTAGGTAACAAAATCTCCATCTGCTCCGTCAAAATCAAACACTTCACTTCCGTTGGCAAATTCATTTACAATGAAACTTGCGTTCAGTTGATTGTTGTCTGAGAAGGTATCGCCTTCTGAAGTCACTTCAACGTTTAGATTAACCAAACCGCTCAAAGTGGTCGGAACATTGTTAAGACTAAGTGTTACTTCTTGACCCGGTTCTAGGTTTACATCAAATTCTTCTTGAATTGAAGCTTCTTGGTTAAAGGAATAACTCACCAGTAGTTTAGTCACTGCATTTAATCCTTCATTAAGTGCTGTAAAGTTTATATCTGATACACTACAGCTTATCACGTTGTTAGAAGGGCTGATCGAGCTGATTCCAACCTCTTCATTTGGAAGAGTAACATCGATTGGAGAAACAAAGAATCCACGACCGTATGTTGAAGCTACAATGACTTCATCTTCTAAACTAATATCGAGATCACTCACTGAGGTGTTCGGAAGGTTTGTGTTGAAGTCTTCCCAGTAATCTATGGTATCGTCAGTGCGATAAACCCCTAAAGATGTACCTATGAATAAACTGTTGTTGATATCCCTAGGCTGATGTGTAATCGTCAAAAACGCCTGATCAGTCGGAAGATCAAAAGTAATATCTGTCTGTGTTGCATCTTGATTTGCATCAACAGTAACTACAATGACTTGAGGATTTGAAGGCTGACTATTTGGGTTTGAGCCCACTCTTCTCGACAAGGTTACATAAACTGTGTTAGGGTCGTTGCTATTGATTGCCATATCTGAAATGGGATTGTCAAAAGACGTTAAGAAGTCAAAATCTCCACCTGCATCAGTTGAGATGTACATTCTGTTGTCTATGGCAGCATACATGATGTTGCTGTCGTTTAGAGAAACCTCTAAGTCGTCCATAGGATCCCCTGTTAGGTTATCTGACAATCTACTCCATTCTCCAGCGACTAATTTCCATACCGCTTCATAACCAGCGAATACTTCTCCTTCTTTGTTAACAGTTAAAGGAACAATCCAGTTTCCTGATGCGTTAGAGGGTCTGTAGGTTACTCCGCTCAGAGGACCAAATGAAGTGGTTGTCCAAAGTACTCCTCCAAATTGGGTAAATCCGTAGGCTACTTCGTTGTTTGAAGGGTCGATTTCGTAATCCATTCCATCACCACCAGTGTATATGTACCACTGGTCGTTGCCATAGATGAATCCTGAGTTGTCTTGGGTTCCTCCTACGGCTTTGCCTGCACTTTTACCAATATCCATTCTGTAGAATTGAGTAACGCGTAGTCCGTCGCTGTAATCTGTAAATGATGCTCCTCCATTATCACTTGCGTATAGACCGCCATCAGATCCTACATAAAGACGATCTCCAAAAAACTTAAGGGTATGGATATCGGCGTGCGTAAATGATGGAGTGTAATCGCTCCAGCTGTTTAATTTTTCAAAAATGTCTCCTCCATTTGAAGATTTCCAAACATTTAAGCAACCGGTATATATGATGTCTTCGTCATTAGGATCAACAGTAAGGGCTAAGTCAAACCAAGCTTGAGAAGACTCTAAAACATCAACAGTATTGGTTGTTTCTGTGAAGGTCTCTCCTGAATCTGAGGATTTAAACACCCCTAAATAAGCGTAGTTGTTTTGAGGAGTATCCGCATAAAGCAAGTAAACAACTTCAGGATTTGCTGGTGTCACACCGATAACAATTCTCGAAGAAGATGTCGGTAGTACTTCAACCGTTTCATCAGGGTCGCCATCAAGATTTGTAAAGGTAGCTCCACCATCTGTTGATTTGAAAAAGTCGTCACTATCAACAGCATAAATGGTATTGGGGTCACCTGGTTTGAGCGCAAAATCTTTGATGTTGCCGGATTTTACTCTTGTAAAGGTGGCTCCACCATCTGTTGATTTCTGAAGACCTTTACCGTTTCCAGCTACCCAAATGATATTAGAATCTGTTGGATCTATCACAATTTCATTAAGTGATTCACCTTTACCCATATCCTCTATTAAAAGACCTGTATTCGTCCAGCTGTTTCCTCCGTCAGTTGATTTAAATACCCCTGCTGAGTAGCTGTCTAATGCGTCGTCATCTCCGGTAGCGATATACACAATGTCTGTGTTGTTAGAGTCAATGGCAATTCCAGAGACACCGATTTGAGGAAATTCATCAAATAAAGGAGTCCAGTTAAGACCTCCGTCGATTGTTTTCCAAATACCACCTGATGGCGCTCCAGCATACCAAATTTGATCATTCGTTGGATCTACAGCCATTTGGTTTATCCGACCAATTCCCGGTGTAGCTCCGTTGAGACGTGACACATTCACTGGTCCAAAATTTTGCCAATCACTGGTCTCATTGGGTACATTATTACTATTTACTTTGTTTATATATGAAGACCACAATTGTGATGGAGACTTTAGTTTTCCATCTTCGTTAAGGTGATACTGCCAATAGTTAGACCACCTCATGTAGGGCTTAAATCCGCTACCTTTTTTTTCTGGGTCATTTTCTTTTTGTTGCCAGTAGGTTTCAAAAGCTTCATTGAGTTCTTCTAAGGTGTAATCTTGTATTGTGTTTTCTTGAGAAGTCGAATTGTCTTTCAAGAGAGACATCCAGGGCGCATCTTGAACGTATTGGCCAAAGGTTAATGAGCTGATTAAAAATAATCCACTCAACAAAAGTTGCTTTTTCATGAATTTAGTTTGAGTAAAATTAATGCAAAATATTTATGGCTAATAAATTTGTTTAACTTATATCTTACAAAAACTTAACAACAAGATTAAATTACACTGACTTCAATTCTAGTTGAACAACATTTCTAATCCTAATAAATCATTGTAACTTCGTTTGAAATTGAAATAGTCGTGTACAGAGTATTCCTAATTTTATGTGTGATTTGCGGTACTGTTTACGGTCAAAATCCCCAGCCTAATTTGGCTCCTAAACTATCGACAAGTGATTTTTTAAACACTCAAACAAATGACACTTTAAGTTTTTCCAAATCCAGAAATATCAAGGCTGCAGAGGCGACTATTGACCAGTATCAGCTTATTGATATGCAGAGAGATACCATCGTTTTAGACACCTCTTTACACATTGACAAGGAGTTTAAGTTTAATGAGCTGCGAAGAGATGTGTTTGGGCTGCTCGCATTGAATAATGACTTTCAAGGCTATAACGAATTGATTAAGGCTGTTGATTTTCAGTCTAATTCACCTGCATTAGGTGCAAAGGCTAAACAATACGGTTATTTTGAAAAATCTGACATGAGGTTTTATCGAACGGCTAGTCCTTTAACGGAATTGATGTTTAGAACAACTCTTGAAAAGGGTCAATTTTTAGATGCGGTGTTGGCGACTAATCTCAATCCTAGATTGAACATTTCTTTGGAGCATAGGGGATTTAGATCACAGGGTCAGTACGACTACCAACAAAGTGAATCTGGAGCTTTTCGTACAACAATCTCCTACAACTCAAAAGATGAAAAGTATGTGGGTAATTTTTTCTACACCTACCAAGATTATAAGTTTGAAGAAAATGGCGGGATTACCAAAAAAGAATTGCAATTCGAATCAGGTGACCCAGAGTTTTTAGATCGTTCTAGAATTGACATTCTTCACACCAATGCAAAGTCGAGAATTGTCGGACGCGCCTTTTATTATGACCAAAGTTACCAGTGGAAAAGCTGGATTAGGTTTAATCATGAACTCCACTATGACTCCAGATTTTTTCAATTTCAACAGGATGCGGCGAACAGTTCTTATGGAGACTTAATTATCAATGGAAGTATAGACGATAAAATTAAAAAACAGAGTTTTGAAAACAACCTGAATATCACGCTTAACAGATCAGATAAAGGTGCCTGGAGTGTAGGTTTAAAAAGCTTGTTTACCAATTATTTTACTCCCTCAAAACTAATCACCTCTGAAGGAATCATCCCGAATCAACTCAAGGGACAAGATGTGCTGTTAAGAGGTAAAACTGATGAGCAGCTCTTAGGTCATCGTATTAGCGTAGAAGCTGAGCTGCCAATTCAGACTAATGTTATGGGTAAGGCGCTTCGAGCTGAACTAAGGCCTGTGAAAGACTCCTTGAATTTTTCTTATTCAGCGCGTATCAATTATAGAGAACAGGCTGCTGATTTTCAATATCAGATGTATCAAAGTGATTATGAAAATTTCAATTGGTATAACGAGGCCTCAGAACTTCAAAAATTAGCAGGATTAAAGGTTGATGTATCACACAAGAAATGGGGGTCGCTTCAATTCGAACTTCAGTCTATTGAAGGTTATCGTTATTTTGCTGTTCAGCCAAGTGATGAGGTTAACACTTATTTCGACGATCTAAAAAATGTGGGTTTGCAAACTGCAGACAAGGCGATTCAATGGAGTGCTCTTCAATATCACAACAGAATAACTCGAGGTAAATGGGGGTTAGATGTAAGACTTCACTATCAGCAAATTTTACAAGGGAATACACATTTTGCTTTGCCTGACTATTTAGGACGAGTTACGCTTTATTATTCCTCGGATATTTTTCAAAAAGCCATGTTTATTCAAACAGGAATTCGAGCAAAGTATTTTGAAGCATTTCAGGCGGATGCATACCACCCCGCACTTGGAAGTATGTTTAGACAAAACAAGGAGGTCGTTGGTGGCTATCCCCTGATAGATCTCTTTATCAATGCAAAAGTGAAAAGAACCCGAATTTATTTCAAAGCGCAGCACGTAAATAGCTCTTTTACAGGCTTTAATTACTATGCTGCTCCTCAAATTCCCCACCATGATTTCGTGATACGATTTGGTTTGATTTGGAATTTCTTTTCATAAGTCGTATCTTAACTTTCGCTCTCAATTTTTTTGGTGCTCTCATTTTTCTTTATTGACAATCAAATTGTTTGATATTTTTCCATAAAATATTTTACAAATTTTTGGTGTGAAGCAAAAAGAGTTTCTATATTTGCACCCGCTTTGAGAGATAAGTGCTTAAAACGTAA
>NZIP01000047.1 GCA_002691645.1 Flavobacteriaceae bacterium | reverse complement strand
AGTTGGTTTTTCTATTTTTAAACTCTAATTAATAAAGCATATGGGAAGAGCATTTGAATTTCGAAAAGCCCGTAAAATGAAACGTTGGGCAGCAATGTCCAAGGCATTTACACGTATTGGAAAAGACATCGTAATGGCTGTAAAAGAAGGAGGACCAGACCCCGACAGCAATTCTAGACTACGAGCGGTGATTCAAAATGCTAAATCTGTTAATATGCCCAAAGACAATATCGAAAGGGCTATAAAGCGTGCTTCTGATAAAAATCAAGGCGACTACAAGGAGGTGCTCTTTGAAGGTTATGGCCCTCACGGAATAGCCATCTTAGTCGAAACGGCTACAGATAACAATACAAGAACAGTAGCTAATATCAGAAGCTACTTCAACAAATGTAATGGAACTTTAGGTACCTCTGGATCGGTTGAGTTTATGTTTGATCACACCTGTAATTTTAGAATTCAATCCGAGGGAATTGATATTGAAGAGCTCGAGTTGGAATTTATTGATTTTGGGGCAGAAGAAATTTTTCAAGATGAAGATGGAATCATAATATACGCTCCTTTTGAGAGCTTTGGAGCGATTCAAAAAGAGCTGGAAGATCGAGGTATTGAAATTCTTTCTTCCGGATTCGAGCGTATTCCGACAACAACCACTTCATTAAATGCAGAACAGGTAGCCGACATCGAAAAACTTTTAGAAAAAATTGAAGAAGATGACGATGTGCAAAATGTTTACCACAGTATGCAAGAGTAGATTTAGAAAATAGACTTTAAATGTGTGAGTCGTTCTATCTTGAGATATTGATGGTCTTTATCTATTTCTTTTTCACTTACCTCTTCATGTGCCCATGTGGTATGAAAAGGAATGTGTATAGCTTTAGCTCCAATGTTTAATAGGGGTAATACATCTGATTTTAAAGAATTACCGATCATAACAAATTCATCGACATCAATTTCTAAATGTGTTAACAGATCGCTGTAATTTTTTTCTTTCTTATCGCTCAAAACCTCAACGTGTTGAAAGTATTTTGAAAGACCTGATTTTTGAAGTTTACGCTCCTGATCTAACAAATCTCCTTTAGTCATTACAATTAATCTATACTTTGGAGCTAAATACTGCAAAGTCTCTTGAACTCCGTCCAGGATTTCTACGGGTTTATCAATCATATGCTTGCCCATGGCGATAATCTTTGAGAGTGTTTGAGTATTGACCTGACCTGAGGAGAGTTCAATCGCAGTTTCTAGCATAGAGAGCATAAAACCTTTAACACCGTATCCATAAAGCCTTAGGTTTTCCATTTCTTTAGAAAAGAGTTCGTTGTCAATTTTATTCTTGGTCTCAAACTCTTGGAGTAAGTCTGCAAATTTATCTTCGGTTTCTCTAAAATAAGTTTCATTTACCCAGAGCGTATCATCTGCATCAAAACCGATTGTTCGAATAGTATTGTAATCTTTCATTATTGCGATTTTAACCTAAATCGAGCACGTTCTAAATCTTCAGGGGTATCTATTCCTATATTATCAATGTGTACAATGACCATTTTCATGGTGCGATTGTATTCTAAAAATCGAATGGCTTCAATTTTTTCGGCAGCTTCTAGAGCTTTGATTTCCATCTGAGAAAATTCAATTAGTGCACTTTTTCGGAAAGCGTAGACCCCTATGTGCTTGTAGTATTGGGTATTTTCAATATTAGCTCGATTATACGGAATAGGTGAGCGCGAAAAATACATAGCACAATCATCTGTATCGCAAATTACTTTCACCACATTTGGATTGTTTATTTCAGCAGCATCCTCAATTGGTGTTTTGAGGCTGGCCAGGTCTATCTGCGCATTTTTATCTTTTTTAAAGATATCGATTAACAAAGAAAGACTTTGAGCGTCTATAAAAGGTTCGTCTCCTTGAACATTGACAATGACATCTGCCTCAATCTTACTTGCAGCTTCAGCTAGGCGATCACTTCCTGTTTCATGCTCANCNTCNCTATAAATTACTTGNTNTGNATTAAAAAGGCTGCCTATTTCTNTGGCATCNGTTACTACATAGACNTGGTNAAATANACCNGTNTTTAGGGCTGCCTCGNANGTNNGTTCAANNACGGTCTTNCCGTTTAANTCTTGAATAAGCTTTTTAGGNAATCGACTNGCTTCCAATCTNGCCGGTATCATNGCGACAACTTTCATAGGCGAAATTTATTCAAAATATTTATTTTCAAAGCCAATTAGGTACACTGATTTTTTTGCTCTGGTCAAGGCTGTGTACAACCAGCGCTTAGCGCTCTGATCGAAACCATCAGGTAAAAAAGGTTGTTCGATAAACACGTTATCCCACTGTCCTCCTTGAGCTTTATGACAAGTTAGAGCATACGAAAACTTGACTTGAAGTGCATTGAAATATTTGTTGTTTTTAACTGCTAAGTATTTTTTATAATTTGAACTCTCATGTTCATAGTCAGCTTTGACTTGTTGATAGAGTTGGTTTGATTCTTCATAGGTAAGGGCCGGCGTCTCAGACTCTATGGTATCCAAAATCAGGACAGTCTCAAAAGGGTCCATTTTAGGATAATCTACCAATTTGACTTTTACTTCAGCGAACCGAAAACCATACAAATCAATGTATTTAAAGATTTCTAAAAGCTCAATTAAATCTCCATTAGCAATGAATCCCGCCTCGCTTTTTGGACTGATCCAAAAATAATTGTTTTTAACTACCATGAGGTAATCGCCAACATTTAATTCGTCGTCTAAATACAAGATGCGAGATCTGATATTTTTATTGAACAAATTGGCTCTTTTATTCGATCGAACTATTATGGCAGTTTCTTCTAAACCAGACAATCTGTAACTATCCTCAAGTCTTTCTTGGATATCATTTCCATCAATTAATCGTTCTATCCCAGGTTTTTCATTGAGCTGAAATCGAAATGAACTGCTCATTTGATCAAAAAGTGTTTCACGGAGAAGAGTAGCATTGAATAAAATTCCGCTATCACTGGCTTGGCGAACTACCTCATTTAATTCACAACTCAGCAATGAACAATCGAAATTTCTTTCGAGGTATTCTTCATCGAGAGCTGGGCTTATTTCTGAATGAACAGGAGGAAGCTGGGCGGTATCACCAACTAATAAAAGTTTACACTTGTGCCCAGAGTGAACGTACGAAATTAAATCTTCTAATAAAGACGATTTTTCGACTTGGGTATCCGAAATCATTGAAGCCTCGTCGACAATGAAAAGTGTATTTTTGTGTTTATTAACTGCTGGAGTGAATCGTATACCCGCATCTTTCTCACTTTTGACGTGATAAATTTTCCTGTGAATCGTAAAAGAGACTGTACTTGTGTAGGAAGAAATTACCTTGGCAGCTCGACCTGTTGGAGCCATTTGAACCGACTTCATCGAAATATTCCACAGTTTTTTAACCAGTGTACTAATCAATGTAGTTTTTCCAGTTCCGGCGTAACCTCTAAGCACAAAAATCTGCTTATCAGTAGGGTTACATAAAAAATTAGACAACATCCTTATGCTGTGGAGTTGAATGTCTGTAGGTGCAAAAGGAAAGGAATCGATTATAAGGTATTCAAACTCTTGGGCGTTCAAATTTTAATTTTGTCGTAAGTTACCATCATTTGCACCGAAATACCTTTGCTAATCAAAAAAAATTGTAGATTTGTTTCTAACCGAATGATCAAATTATCTAATAATGAAAAAAGTTCTTACGGCAGTTCTTTGGATAGTTTCTATACTACTAGGATACTTAATTTATCAATCAATTATGGCTCCTATCGAATTCAACAAGACAAGAGAAGAGAGATTCACAGCCGTCATTGAAAGATTGAAAGAAATTAAAGTTGCTCAAGAAGCATTCAAAACTGTTAACGGAAATTACGCTGGTGACTTTGAAGGTTTAGTACAATTCATTGATACCGCTGAATTTACCATTACCCAGCAAAGAGATTCTTCTTTTATGCGCTACAATCGAGTGTATAGAATCGATATGCAGGTAGATACTGTAGTAATTGATACTTTAGGTCGCGTTTCGATTAAAGATTCGCTATTTAAGAATTCGATGTCATATAAAGAGTTGATGAATGTACCCTTTGCTCAAAACGGAGAAACATTTGAACTCAATGCTGAAATTATCACTAAAGGAAATTTCCAAGTTCCCGTTTTTATGGCCTCAGTTAAAAAAGATGTGGTTTTATACGATCAACCTGAAGACTTAAGGCTAAAAGAAAACACGCATAACAGTATTGAGGAGGTAAATGGAAACCAAATCGTAGTAGGTTCCTTAACAGAAGTTAGTACAAGCGGTAACTGGCCTTCTATTTATGACAAAAATTAAATTAGTGTCTTTCTTTTGACAACAGAATCAAACACAAATTCTAATACAAGACTATCCATTCGGCTCTCGCAGGATGGATTTTCTTTTTGGATTATTGATGAGCAGTCTAGATCACTTGAAGAGTATGGCGAATTACCAACAAAACACAGTACACATACAGGTGAAAACTATATCATTGAACAACTCACTCAGACTATTCATAACTGTAAAGAAAAAATAGACGCAGTTTCTTTGATTTATACCACTGAGGTAGTTATTGTGCATGATTCAGTATTTGACCAGGAGCAACTCAAGCATTACTTTCAACTCTCTGCGCCATTGGATGATTGTGAACTGACTTATTTAAGTGATGACTTTGAACGCAATTACGTGTTTAAAAAATTACCTAAAGTAGAGTCACTCTTGATTGAACATTTTGACTCATTTGATTTAGAGCACAGTGCTAGAACAATTTCCCAATTTAAAATTCCAAAGACCATAGATCAAAATTTTGATGAAGATTTAGTTATTGCCAGTATTGACTCTTACCGTGTAGAGATTTCTCTATATCATAAAGCGCGTTTACAGATGTTTAATAGCTTTCCTTTAGTAGGAGGCGAAGATTGTCTCTATTATATTCTAAATGCTATTCAGCAATGCGAGGGGGAGGTCCAAAACACTCAATTACTATTATTAGGGCAAAAAACTCAAATCACAAACTTTGAAGAAAGTCACGGAACACACTTTAAAAGTTGTAGAAGTGCGGATTTTTTTGATATTGATTTGAATTATCCCAAAAAAAATCCTCCTCTAGCGATATTCTCTTCTATGATGAATTAAACTATGAGAATAATCTCTGGTCTTCATAAAGGGCGAAGAATAAGCGCTCCCAAAAATCTACCTGTTCGACCTACTACAGATATGGCTAAAGAGGGACTGTTCAATATTCTTACTCATCAGCTTGATATTGAAGATATCAGTGTATTAGACTTGTGCTGTGGGACAGGTAACATTTCATTTGAATTTGCTTCAAGAGGTTGCCGAACATTGACGGCTATTGATCAGCATAAGGGCTGTATTTCCTTTGTAAAAAAAATGAACACAGATTTAGATTTTTCAATTACAGCAATACAACAAAATATCTTTGGATACCTAAAAAACAACAAACAGGTTTTTCAATTGGTATTTGCAGACCCACCTTATAATTTCAGCAATGAACAATACGCTGAAATCATTGAACTAGTTCTTGAAAAAACATTAAGTTCAGATGGGCAATTTATTCTAGAACACGAAAGTGTGATTTCATTTGAAAATCATCCGAATTTCACCCGCGTTAGGAATTACGGCAATTCTTGTTTTAGTTTTTTTGAAAAAAGCAGGTCATAAGCCGGATTCTGTCTAGCCTTATCATTTATCTTGGATCAAAGTTACCCTTGACCTCTAGCCACCTACCCTCCAATGTAGAGCGTGCAACCCTAAAATATTGGTTTACATAGTGTTTCACCGCATAGAGTTTACCTGATTTCACTACAGCCGAACTGTACTTTCTTTCTGTTGCACTGGTCCTCATCTTTCGATGGACGGGCGTTACCCGCTATGCTGCACTATGGTGTCCGGACTTTCCTCTTTAAAAAGCGATAAGGTGACCTGCTTAACGCAAAGGTAATTCTAATGTTGATAATTTTTGAACTTATGCACTATTATCAAGAGTTGCGAATATTTTTGAGTAGTATATTTGTATTATGGAGCAATATGTCGTTTCAGCACTTAAATACAGACCCCAAGATTTTGAGGAGGTCATTGGTCAAGAAGCTATTACAAGGTCACTTGACAATGCCATCAAACAAAACCACTTGGCACAGGCCTTGTTATTTTGCGGCCCTAGAGGTGTTGGAAAAACGACTTGTGCTAGAATTCTGGCTAGAAAAATCAACATTGATGATAGCAGCTCTGATATTGAAGACTTTTCGTTTAATATTTTCGAACTAGATGCTGCCTCGAATAATTCTGTTGATGATATTCGAAGTTTGACAGATCAGGTCAGAATACCTCCACAAAACGGACATTACAAGGTATACATCATAGACGAGGCCCATATGCTCTCTTCAGCAGCTTTTAATGCCTTTTTAAAGACTCTCGAAGAACCTCCTGCGCACGCTGTTTTTATATTGGCTACCACAGAGAAACACAAAATAATTCCTACCATACTTTCTCGGTGTCAAATTTTTGATTTTAAGAGAATCACAGTATCTGATACTGTCAATTACTTGCAAAAGATTGCAGTAGACCAAGGGGTAGAAGCCGAAGAAGAAGCACTTCATATTATCGCTCAGAAGGCTGAAGGTGCTATGAGAGATGCGCTTTCAATCTTTGATCGTATTGTCAGTTACTCTGGAAATCGTATCAGTCGAAAAGATGTTAGTGAAAATCTGAATATTCTTGATTACGACAATTATTTTAAACTCTCCGCCCTTATATTAGAAAACGCTATTCCTAGCTTACTATTAGAGTTTGATGAGTTGTTAAAAAAAGGGTTTGACGGTCATCATGTTATTACTGGATTAAGCTCTCATTTTAGAGATCTTATGGTGTCAAAACATCAACCTACTCAAGAGTTGCTTCAGGTCCCAAAAAACACCATGAGCTCTTATATTGATCAAGCGCAAAAATGGACTGAGGAGTGGTTATTAGAAGCTATTGACATCAGTAATTCATGTGAACTGAGTTACAAAAACAGTGAAAACCAAAGATTACATGCCGAATTATGCCTTATGCAACTGGCATCTATAAGTCATCCTTCTAAAAAAAAAAGTTTAGACTGATTGACCCTCAATGGATTGAAGGTATCAAAACAGTAATAAAACCTCAAACTGAAGCTCCAGTTCCATCCAAAGCACCCTCAGAAAAAGAAATACCTAACCTTGTTGAATCTGAAGTTCTTACTGAAGTAGAACTACCAAAAATGGAACTCAAACAAGAACATCGGGTTTCTGGATTATCCCTTGCCGGAATGGCATTGCAAAAAAAACACAGGGAAGAAAAAGCACAGCAAAAAACAAAGTCTGAAGAACATAAGAGGGCGAAAGAGGTTAGTCTAGAAGAACTCCATGTTCATTGGAATAATTATATTGCCCAATTAGATGCAAAGGGTAAAAAGATTATGGCGGCAAATTTAAATATGGATCAGCCGCAAATCAACGAAGCCTTTTTGATGATTATGACTGTGCCCAATCAAATAATTCAACAAGAGATTGATCGAAATAAATTTGAACTTCTACAATTTCTTAGAGATAAACTCGAAAACGATCATTTAGACTTACAGGTCATTGTAAAAGAAGAAATGAACGAAAAATATATTTTTACCCCAGAAGAGAAATACAAAAAAATGGTTGAACAAAACCCTTCAATCGCGCTCTTGAAAGACACTTTTGATTTAGACTATTAATTATGCTTGGATTAAAATTACCGACTGATCCTCGATGGGTCAACATCGTTGAAAAAAACATTGAAGAAATTCTAACTGACCATGCTTATTGTGAGCAGAAAGCAGCAAGCATGGCTATTTCACTTATTATTGGGTTTCCCGAAAAACCAGAACTCGTAAAAGCTATGGTTGCCCTTTCAAGAGAAGAAATGGGTCATTTTAATATGGTTCATGAAAAAATTCTAGAAAGAGGTTGGGTGCTAGGTCGGGAGCGCAAAGACCAGTATGTGATCGAATTGAAGAAATTTTTTCCAAAAGGGGGTAGTAGAGAAACACATTTAGTTCATAAACTCTTGTACGCTGCTCTTATCGAAGCCCGAAGCTGTGAACGCTTTCGTTTGCTCTCAGAAGAAATCGATGACCAGGATTTGTCTAAATTCTATAGAGATCTCATGGTGAGTGAGGCCAATCACTATACTATGTTTTTGAAATTTGCACGACAGTATGGTGATCGTCAAGAGGTTGATCAAAAGTGGAATGCACTTTTAGAATACGAGGCAGAATTAATGTCTAAGCTTGGAACAAAAGAAACGATGCATGGGTAACGACTTACTGCTTTAGATTCAGCTTACTTTTATAATAATCATAGGTGACGAACTGAGAACGTATTGCTGGTTTTTCTAGTTTTTTGTAAGCATTGTCAAAGCGATCAGAAAATACTCTTGCTTTAACGTTATCTCGCCAAGCAATTTCAAAAGTATCTAAGATTTCTTTTTTAATATTTTCTTGGTAAATAGGTACCCCAACCTCTACTCTATTTTCAATATTTCGAGTCATCCAATCTGCCGATGAAATATAAACTTTAGGCTTACCTGAATTTCCAAAAATAAAAACTCTCGGATGCTCTAAAAATTTATCTACCACACTTATAGCGGTAATATTTTCACTTTGACCTTTAACACCCGGTATCAAGCAGCAAATACCTCTTATAATTAGATCAATTTTAACTCCAGCATTAGATGCCTCATACAATTTATCTACCATTTTAAAAGAGGTAAATGAATTCATTTTAATACGGATGAAAGCAGGTTTTCCAGCTTTTGCATTTTCAATCTCCTTCTCAATAAGACTTGAATATGTCGATTCTGTATAATGCGGTGAGACAATCAAATGCTTAAACTTTGGCGTTTTATAAGGCGTTTCAAAAAACTCAAAAACTGTTTCTAATTCTCTTACAATTTTTGGATTTGCCGTGAAAAGGGTGTAATCGGTATAGATTCTCGCCGTTGACTCATTGAAATTACCTGTGCTAACAAATGAAAAGACTTCTTGTTCACCTTGATCATTTTCTCTAGTGACGTAACAAATTTTACTGTGAACCTTTAAGCCTTTTACTCCAAAAACCAGACGAATCCCAACTTCTCTAAAGGTATTGGCATAATCAATATTTGCTTTCTCATCGAAACGAGCCTGAATTTCGATTTGAACAGTTACTTTTTTGCCATTATTTGCTGCATTAATTAATGCTGCTGCTACTTGTGAATTTTTAGCTAGACGATAAATAGTGATTTTTATTTTACTCACCTTGTGGTCTAAAGCCGCTTCTTTCAAAAAGCGAATAACGTACCCGTAATCTTGATAAGGAGTATACAATAAATAATCACGCTTTCTTATCTGATTAAAAATACTCCCCTCATTATTAAAATTCGGAATAGCTAAAGGCTTGATTTTTTCATATTGAAACTCGGGTTTATTTAAATCCGGAAAAGACATATAATCTCTTCTATTGTGATATCGTCCTCCTGGAATTACACTGTCGGTATCCTCAATTTCCATCTTTTGTTTCAGGAAATTTAAAGTGTCTATAGAAATTCTTTTGTCGTAAACAAATCGAACTGGATCACTTATTCTTCTGTTACTTACAGAGGTGGATATTTTTTCTACAAAAGACTTTTCAAAATCATCATCAATGTCTAATTCGGCATCTCGTGTGACTTTTATCATATGTGCACTGATTTTATCAAACTCATACATGAAAAAGATTTTTTCCATACAGAAACGAATGACATCATCAAGTAAAATTACATATTGCCTGTTATCACTAGAAGGTAAAACGAGAAAGCGATCTAAGTTATCTGGAATTTCAATTAGTCCATAGCTCACCTTCTCCTTATCTGTTATTTTTAATTTTTTGTTTTTGTACGCTTCTAGTTTGACTGCAATATAAGCAGCTGATTCCTGCAGCATAGGAAAGTGAGAAATACTGCTCAAATCAATGGTTTGAAGATTTGGATTTACTTTTTGATCAAAATAATTATGCACAAAGTCATAATGCTCTTCTGGGATTTGAAGCTCATTAATAATATATATTTGTTGTTCTTGCAGCTCGTGCTGAATTTCTTGTAATATGGTAAGACTCTTTGCCTGAAGTTCAATTACAAGCTCAGTTATTTTTTCAAGAAGTTGCTTTGCTGTTTCGCTATTAATCCAAGTTTCTCCGCTATCCTCTGTGTTCACTATGCGTTTTACAGAAGCATACCTAACCTTAAAAAATTCATCAAGATTATTACTAAATATACCGAGAAATCGCAGCCGCTCTAAAAGAGGTACATTTGGATCAGCACATTCCTGCAACACTCTTTCATTGAAGTGAAGCCAACTGATTTCTCTATTAATATATGTATATCTCATATGCTTAAACTATGGTGCAAGACGTTCAATAATCCACTCTCCTTGCCCTGATTTTGAATACCTCAACCTATCGTGAAGCCGATTTTGCCTACCTTGCCAAAACTCAAAGCTAGAGGGTAAAACCTCGTAACCACCCCAATAATCGGGTTTCTGCAAATTAATTTGGTCAAAATCCCTCAATCGTTGTTCTAAAAATTCTCGATCTGGTATTACTTGACTTTGAGGTGAAATTATAGCTCCAATTTGACTTCCTTGAGGTCTTGATTTAAAATAGTTTTCTGATTCACCGCTACTGAGAGGTTCACAATGTCCTTTAATAATTACTTGACGTTCTAGTGGTGGCCAAAAAAAAGAGATACAAACATTTGGGTTGTTCGCGATAGCCTGACCTTTTTGACTTTGATAATTACTAAAAAATCGAAACCCTTTTTGAGTGATTTTTTTGAGTAATACCACCCGAGCTAGAGGAGTGTTATCTTCTCCCACGGTTGTTAAGGTCATTGCATTAGCTTCTTCAATATTAGCATGTGCATCGGCCAATTGAAACCAATTTTCGAAAAGTAAAAAGGGATTTATAGGGACATTAGTCTCAAGAAGTGCATCCCGATCGTAACTTTTTCTGTAATCACTGAGATCTTTCATCTAGGCTAAAAATCAAAAGTTGCTCCGTCTTCAGCCAAAAATACGTTTTTGAATATTTTTTCGGCCTCCAATTTAAACAAAGTTAAATCTTTATAACGTGTAGAATAGTGTCCAAGCAATAAATTTTCTGCATTTGCCTGTGCTGCAACCATAGCCGCTTGACTTGCACTACTGTGTTTTGTGTATTCACATAATCGCTCATCCTCTTTCAAAAATGTAGACTCGTGATAAAGACATTTCACCTCTTGAATTAAAGGAGCAATATGCTCTGAGTATTTGGTATCACTACAATATGCGTATTGTTTCTGCCATGAATCTTCAGACTTTAACTTGGTTTCGAACAAAAAGCCATTTGTATAGATGCGATGCTCTAAAGGAATTGTAGATACTCTAAGGCGCTCTAATTCTAAAATCACCTCTGATGACTTCGACTCTAATTCATTGAAATGAAGCGGATAATCGGTCCAACTGTCACCCAGTTTAAGTAATAAGGTAATGGCTTCCTTAATGCCCTTTGGGCCGTGTATGGTTAAAGGCTTGTCTCTTCCTAAAAGTCTAAGGGTTGACACTAAACCGGGTAAACCAAAGAAATGATCACCGTGAAGATGAGAAATAAATATGTGTTCTATGCGAGAAAATTTAAGTTTCTTTCTTCTGAAGGCTACCTGAGTTCCTTCTCCACAGTCTATTAAAAAAAGATTTTTAGGGAGTTCTAACACTTGAGCAGTAGGATTATTATAAGATCTTGGTGTGGCTGCATAACAACCTAAGACATGAACCCTCATGCTAGTAAATCTCTTTGCATTTCTTCAAATGATATCAAATCGTGCGCCTCATCTAGACTAGGCACAACTGTTAGAGCATCACTACTGTCGTAACCAAGTTTTAAAGAAACTACCACAAAACTCAAATCATTACCTCTTATCTGTTTCTCAATTGTTTCAAGCTGCTCAATTTCATTAGTATTGAGTTCTTGTTCAGCATTAAATTCTATTATTACATGCTGCTTGTGGTCACTAAAATGGCCTTGTAAATGTTCAATAAAACTACTTAAGCTTTGACGCTCTTGTGAATAAACATTCGTCATAAACCTTTAGAATTAAACTATATTCATTTTGGATGCAAGTAAATAAAGTACTGACATACGAACTGCAACTCCGTTTTCGACTTGGTTTAGTATAATGGCGTCACTAGAATCGGCAACTTCTGAACTGATTTCTACGCCTCTATTAATTGGACCTGGATGCATAATAAGAGGCTTGTTTTGGCTCTTATTTAAACGATCTTCTGTTAGACCATACTGAAAGACATAGTCTCTATTAGAGGGAAAGTAATCCAAATTCATGCGTTCATTTTGTACACGTAACATATTGAGCACATCATTATTTTGGATGACTCTGTCAAAATCGAGGTCAACCTTAACGCCCAGAGACTCTGCATGCTGAGGAATTAA
>NZIP01000046.1 GCA_002691645.1 Flavobacteriaceae bacterium | reverse complement strand
CTTTTCATGTGTAATTTCTTTTTGTCGCCCTATATAATTTTTCCACATTTCCTTGACGTACTTATTGTTTTGAAGGTCATCTTCAATAATTCTTCGATAGGCTAACCAAGCGTTTTCGTCAAATAAACCCATTCGATATTGATAAAATGAATTATCGAAATCTCTGTAATTAAACGATTGGTATTCAATCATCATATATTCTTCGAAATCGGTTAGTTCTTGATCTCTGGCTAACTTATATCTAGCTTGAACAATTACTTCTTGGTGAAGGTGCATTTTTCCAACCTCCATATCGGTTTCATTTAGTGATTGCCTGATTGATGCCTTTGAAAGCTTGTTATAGGTGTTCACCTCTAATCCTAAAAAAACCAAAGACAAAACGATAGAAATAGCGCTTATGACTTCAATATAGATTCTAAACTTGGCTCGCATTGTTTGTGATTAGTATTGGCGAATAAGTTAATGAATCAGACTGAATATCAAAGTAGTATTAGCTAAAAAGCACATGACACAAGACCAAACTCAGCGCCAAGAGTACAGCCCAAACTGAAATTTTTGAATCTGCAGGCTGAAATAATTCTTTGACGGGGTTCATTTGAGCCTTTGAACCTAAAAGACCAATGGCAAATCCAATAAAAATGATCCAAAATGCGCGTAAAAAGTAATTGAGGTCTGGAAATATAACTTTGATTAAAATATTGAGTGGAACAGTCAAGATAAAAGCTGTTAAAATCACCTTGTGCTTTGGTTTTAATAGTAAAATCGCGCTGAGAATTAGAACCACTATTCCGCAATTGATAAAATACCTGAATTCATTTAGGGTGTGTGTGAAGGCACTTGTTGGATTTTCAAATTTCAAATACAGCAGCACAAACCCCATTAATAATGCAGTGCATAAACTCATTAGAATGGCATTTCGACCAGCTTGAATTTTAGCTGCATCATCAGCCTTTTTATTGATATAAGAACTGTAGATATCTACTGACCATAGCGTTGCAATTGAGTTAAAGGTTGAATCTACGGTACTCATCAAAGAAGCAAACAAGCTACATAAAATTATTCCCTGTACTCCTACAGGCAAATAGGTCTTCACTAGATAAGGAAAGGCTAAATCAGGCTCGCCTAAACCATCACCCAAGATTCCGTAGAGCACAATTCCTGGAATGACAATAACAACTGCCATAAGGTATTTGATGGTTCCACCGATCATAAATCCTGCCTGAGCGTGTTTGAGGCTTTTTGCCGCTAATGCCCGTTGAATGATGGTTTGATTGGCACACCAATAATTGATGTTTAAAAAAAACAATCCCAGCATATGCGTCCAAGGAAGAGTCGGATGCGAGGCATCCAAATGCAAATGCATTTTTTCAGGTGTCTTGATGTAGAGTTGTTGCCATCCGCCCAATTCTTGTACGGCTACAACGCAGACAATAATTCCTCCGGTGAGTAAAATAGAAAACTGTAAAATATCAGTTCGAACCACAGCGCTCAGTCCTCCTAAATAAGTGTAAAAAGCTGAAAACAAGCCTAAAAACAAGATTAAAACGCCTATTCGATAAATGCGATTATCACTGATAAAAGATAACTGCTCCCCAAAGACGACATCAGCCGCGTAGGCACCCCAGAAAAGAGCTGCTCCAAGGGTCACAGTGGCGAAAAGACCAATATTGGCCAACGAATAAAACAGGGCTATTTTCTTTCCTAATTTGAGTTGAATAAACTCAGTTATGGTAGTGATCTTCTCTTTGAGGTAAAAGGGAATGAAAATTAATGCCCCAAGGAGAATTCCCTGTATGGCATTGATTTCTAAACTGGCTTGGGCTAAACCGTATAAGTAGGCTGAGCCCATCATTCCCAAAAACTGATAACCATTGATGTTTGTGGCAACCGTTGACAAGGCAATAGAGTACCATTTAAGATTTCTGTTGCTGAGAAAATAAGCTTCTGAACTCTGCACTTTCCCGCCAGAAGAGCGCAGTGCCAACATCAAAATCAGTCCGAAATAACAAAGTACAATGATTAAATCAAGCATGGTTTACAAGCGTTTTGCTCTGCCTAAGGGCGTTTTAGGAAGCACTTTGGGTTTTCTGTTCATTTCTTCATTTAATGCACAGGTTTGAAAGCGTGGTAGCACGTATTTTGCGAATAAATCACACTCGTCGTAATGCGGATAACCAGAGAGAATAAAGGCGTCAAAGCCCATTTCTATATAGCCTTTTAACTTCTCATAGACCTGATCGGGGTTTCCGACAATAGCAGCTCCGCATCCAGAACGCGCCAGTCCTATGCCTGTCCAAAGGTGGTCTTCAACGAAATAATCTGATGAAGACTTTTCTCGAAGTTCTTTTTGTTTAGATACTCCATATGATTTTGAATCCAAGGCTCGATCTCTGATTTTCGCTCCTTCATCTAAATCTAATTTTGACAACAATTTTCTAGAATAGGCGATAGCTTCTTCTTCTGTCTCACGAACAATGACATGAATGCGAAGACCAAATCGAATAGATCTTTTATAAACCGCACTTCTACGTCTCAATTTTTCTATTTGCTTTTTGAGTCCTTCTTCTTGATCTGGCCACATCAAATAAACATCGCAAAATTCGGCGCAGAGTTCAACTCCAGCATCAGAATAACCGCCAAAATACAAAAGCGGCCCTCCGTTTTGTTGATAAGGTTTTACAGGGGCTGTGTCTAATTCCAATTGGTAAAAATCACCTTTGAATGAAAGGTGTTCTCGGGTCCATGACTGTTTGAGAATTTGAATAACCTCTCTGGATTTAGCATAACGTTGTTCAGAGGCCAATTGGGTTCCAGGAAGGTCTGAGGAAATAATATTTATAGTTAAGCGACCTTTTAAGATGTGGTCTAAGGTGGCAATAGCCCTCGCTAACATCGGAGGATGAACTTCACCGCATCGCACAGCAGCCAAAAAATTGATTTGATTGGTTAAAGGAGCCATTGCCGAAACAAAAGATAGGGTGTCCTGACCGACCTGATAGGATGATGGGCAAAGTATATTTCGATAGCCTCGCTTATCTGCTAAGGCAGCTATTCTCGAAGTGTTGTGCCAAGTACTCTTGTATAAGTCGTTCCGATTGCCCAGTAAATCATCATCTCCATTACAAAGTGGGGCGAACCAAGCAATTTCAACTTTCTTATCTGCCATATTTGGCAAATTATTAAAAATCTAGGAGCTATTAATGGATAAACTTTAAAATGGCCTGCACTGCGTTTTTGTGAATTTTGTTATCTTAAAGCAAAAAATTGAAAGAGAAACACGTTTGCATTATAGGTGCAGGACCTTCTGGTATTACCGCTTTAAAAAATATTCTAGACGAGAATCTCAATGCCACTTGTTTTGATTTTAATAGCGATGTAGGTGGTAACTGGATTTACAGTGAAAAAGAAGGACACTCGAGTGTTTTTGAAACTACCCATATCATAAGTTCTAAAAGCTTATCTCAGTATGAGGATTTTCCATTTGATGAGTATGTTTCAGACTACCCCTCTCACGATGAGTTAAGAGTGTATTTTCAAAAATATGCCAAGCACTTTGATCTTTATCCACACATTGAATTCAATACGCTGGTCGTCTCTTGCGAATTGAACAATGAGGAGCATTGGGAGGTTGTGACTGAGCAAAACGGTGTCAAAAAAAACCATTGTTTTACAGACTTAATTGTATGTAATGGTCATCACTGGAAACCAAAATACCCCAATTATCCAGGTGAATTTGAAGGAAAACTGCTGCATTCGCATCAATTTAAAAAAGCGGCTCCGTTTAGAGATCAAAAAGTCTTGGTGATTGGCGGAGGTAATTCTGCCTGCGATGTCG
This sequence comes from Flavobacteriaceae bacterium, assembly GCA_002691645.1. Classification (GTDB taxonomy): domain Bacteria; phylum Bacteroidota; class Bacteroidia; order Flavobacteriales; family Flavobacteriaceae; genus UBA3478. The sequence continues at coordinate 34,449 of NZIP01000046.1, read as the reverse complement.
CAGTTGAAACCAGCCGAGTGAGCACAAAAACAGCCATCAGTTGGAGGCGTGGATATCGAATATTACCCAAGTTTATTATGGGTAAACCCTCAGATGTTGTGGCATCTTCAATGACCGCTTTACCCATTGCCTTTCGAAATTTTGTCGCTGGTATACTTGTGCGTCTTGCTATAGGACCCAATAGTTGGTACGGACTACCTAAGATCACTCACAAGTTTGGAGCAACGCATCCCACTATCAACAGTGAATTGTTGTATAAGATTAGACACGGAAAAGTTCAACCCCGAGGTGATATCGATCGATTTGAGGGGCAATACGTTGTTTTTAAAAATGGGGTGAAAGAAATGTACGATGCTGTAATCGCGTGTACAGGTTATATTCTCTCACATCCCTTCTTCGACAAAAACTTTATCGATTACAGTAAAGGCGAGGTTCCACTCTATTTAAAAATGTTCCATCCAGAGATTAGAAACATCTATTTTGTAGGGATGTTTCAGCCCTTAGGTTGTATTTGGCCAGGTGCAGAGCAACAAAGTAAATTAGCTGCAGCTGCGATTACAGGAAAGTGGAGAATTCCGAAGAATATCAAATCACTTTGTGAAAAAGAAGCCCAAAACCCGCATATGAAACAAATTCAAACCTCAAGACATACCATTACGGTTGATTTTCATAAGTTTCTCAGGGCCTTAAAAAAACAACTGAAAACCGTATCATGAAAATAGACCACGCCATTGTATTTGGAGCAACTGGACTCATTGGTTCTCATCTAATAGCACTTTTAGCTCAAGACGATGAAGTCTCTAAAATCACAGCTGTTACCCGAAGAGAAGTGCAGAGTACTAACCCAAAAGTCAAGTATAAAAAAATAGACTTTTTGAATACTGATGAGCTTCAGGATTCTATTATTGAAGGTTCCCATGTGTTCTCAGCCATACGAACCACTCAGGCTCAAGTAAAAGGCAATAAAGATTTGTACCGAAGTATAGATTTTGATATAACTTGTAAGGTAGCTGAAGCTTGTGCCGAAAATTCAGCTGAATTATTTCAATTTGTTTCTTCCAGTGGAGCAGATACAAGCAGTACAAACTTCTATCTCAAATTAAAAGGAGAAATTGAAGATGCTGTTATGCAAACAGGGCTAATATCTTTAAGAATATACCGACCAGGCCTACTTATGGGGCAAAGAAAAGAATACCGTTTCGGTGAAAGAATAGCACAGTTTTTAATGCCTAAACTTACATGGCTTTTACCTGCTGCTTATAGACCAGTGAAAGCCTTGAGTGTGGCAACTCAAATGTTAGCGCTGGCTAAATCAAATACCACAGGCAAAAAAATCATTGAAAACGAAGAAATTTTAAACTTTGAAGCTCAACAATAGTTATGATTTCTCTTTTTAAAAAATTGTTTTTTTACTTCTTGTTATTCACAGGAGTCATTCTTTCTACTTCGCATCTGGGAAATGATTTTATGGGAATCTCAGACGAAGAAGGCTACCTATTTACCATAGGGTTTTGTTGCTTGGTCGCTTTTATATTAGAATACCTCTTACCCAAATTGAAAAATTAAAAATGACCAACAGGAACTTACCTCTAGACGAGAAATGGAATGTGATTACGCACGGTCTTGGTGCAATCATAAGCGCGATTCTAGTAGTTTACTATTATCTACATTTAAATTTCACCGACTCTTCTGTTCATATGGCTTATTTGATTTATGGTTTTTCGTTGGTGTTTTTGTTTTCTGCATCAGCCCTATATCACAGTGTGGAAGATGCCCGTAAAACGACATGGCAAAAAATTGATCACATCGCTATATACCTATTGATTGCAGGAACTTACACACCTGTGAGTATGAGTTTACTTCAAGAAACCTCTGGAAAATTACTACTCACTTTGGTCTGGGGTCTAGCGCTAATAGGTATTATCTACAAGCTTTTTTTTATTGGAAGATTTAAGCGTTTATCTCTATTTCTATACCTGGCTATGGGATGGCTTGTCGTTTTTGATTTTAATAATGTACTACAAGTCTTTCCTGAGACCGCATTATACTACCTCATATCAGGTGGTGTTTTCTATAGTGTTGGGACCATTTTTTACAGTTGGACAAGCTGGTACTATCACCATGTAGTATGGCACTTATGGGTACTTGCCGGTGCTTTTGCCCACTTTCAAATGGTGCGTATTATTCTAGAAAACACCGTTTAACTTATTTTTTCATAGAAGCCATCCACTGCATTAAAGTTACAGGCACTCCTTTAACTTTTACTACAGACCCGTCAACATCTCTCTGACTCTTATTGGCATGGGAATAGATCCAAGACCAGTGCCCCGGATAGTGGAAATTTTCTCCCCCCAAAAGATTCGAGATATCTGTTACGTTGTCATAAAGTGAAAGGTGAACGTTTTTGGCCTTGGCATCCATCAACTTTTGATGAACTGGAATCACGGTTTTATCGGCTTGGGTAACAGGGTCGTCTTTTGAATGCACAAACCACATTGGAACATTTCTAATAGATTTTGCCTGTTTCTCAGATAAAAACTCTCCGTAATAAGCCAAGGCGCTGATATAACCTGCAGCGAAATACTTTGGATATTCTAAAATAAGTTTTAGACTCATATAGCCGCCATTACTGCATCCTCCAACATAAATTCGATCGGTATCAATATCGGGATGCTTTGAGACGTAGTCATCAAAAAGTTCCTTTAATGCCTCGTAATAAATGTCGTCGACCTGACCGCGAGTTGAGCCATTTCCACTATCCATCCAGCGTGTTGGACTTTGAGGAACCAGCACATGAGCACCTTCAAAATAATCTTGAATGTCAGCAGAGGCATAGTTTGCAGCTCTATTGGCTAAAAGCGGAATTGTTGGATCTGTTCCTCCTTCGCCCCCACCGTGTAACCAAATGATTAAGGGATGCTTATCTCTTTGAACTCGGGGGATAAAACTCGCGTATGACATCGTCACTGCTCCATGCGAAAAAGAACCGCTTAAATCAAACTCGTCTACTAGCGGAATAAAACGCTCTTTTTCAGTATTCCATGTCTCTAGGGTATTTGAATTGGTTATAGATANCTTATAATCTACCCAGTTATTTCCTTTTCCAGGAGTATATACTATTGGTGAAGCGATACGAATGGATGGGGCCACTGCTAATACCAAGGTGATAAATTCCCCTTCTTCGTTAAATGTTCCGTTGTGGTCGGAGGTATAAGTGGCAATAACTTCTCGTGAACCCGTAGAAGGATTAACTGGCGCTTCAGATGAACCTCTGCTCACTATTACGCTATAGTGTTCAGCGTCTAATGTCGTTTGTTGGTTGGTCTTGCTGAGTACTACCTTATTTACGGCGGCTCCCCAATCAAAACCTTCTATGATCAAATTGTATTCTCCCTGTGCACGAGTAAGACTTATGCAGAGAAGAAAAGCGGTCCATAATGACCATTTTGTACTGTTTTTCATGGCTTGAATTTTAACATTCACCTCTTGTGGAATGTGAATGGATTTGTTAGTCAAGTTTTAATGTAGCAAAAAATTACAATAAGGCCTTTCTTTTCTATAAAAATGATATCGTAGCCTTCATTATTTTCGAAATAAGCCGAATTAGATACCTTAGTACTATGTTAACATCAGCTTCATTTGATGAATTGCTCGAGCTTACTGAGGAGCATTTAAAACCCATCCTAATGGGATTGCGTCAACTTATTTTAGCCCAAGACCCTCAAGCTTGTGAAGTGGTTCGACTGGGCGATCGAGCTGCTTCATACGGAATCGGACCAAAGCGAATGAGTGAGGCTTATGTATATATTTTACCCTATACCAATTGGGTCAATCTTGGTTTTTATCAGGGTGTTAAATTTCTTGAGCATTCACAACTACTTGAAGGAAATGGTAAACGATTAAGGCACATTAAAATACGTACGATTGCACAGCTTCAAGATGAAGAATTGAAAAGACTCTTGGATATCGCCATTATAGAGCGCAAAGCTGCGCTCAAGCTTTAGGCGGATAAATTTGCACAAAGCCCCTATCCTCCTCTTCAAAAAAACTTTGAGATATCATTAGTTTATAAATATTAGGCTAATTGGATATTGTTGAAAGTATATTGTGAAGGCCAAGGAAGGTCTAACTATGATTTCTTTTTATCTTTAAAATTGATATAAAACCCAATTGTTAGAAGTGTATATCCAATAACATTAATCCATCCAACACCAATAATAATTACTAATGTACCTATCAAAACTAATAAAGTTCCAATTTTTGAATTTTTGAAATAACTAAAACTTGAAGTAAGCAAACCAATGTTGAAAAACCACCCATTAAAATTCATAAAAGGGTCCCATATTGCTGAAGTATTGGTCAAGTGAGTTACTATTTCACTTTCAAATTCAGGAGATTTTATGCTCCAAAAAATAAAATCAAGGACACACATACCAATCATAAGACCAATTCCAATAACCAATAAGNGTGTACCAATAAGATTTAATTTACTCTTTGGAAAATTTCCATTTTGTGGAATGAGTAATATAACACCCATCAACATAAACCAATGAGTAAAATCTATAGGTTCTTGGTTTCTCCATTCTCCAACATCAAAGAAAATAAAATTCATATAGTTTTACATACTTTTTCATAAATCCAATATATAAATTAATTAATATCAGGGATTTAGTTAAAGTAGACTTAAAATTATAGTCATGCTTAAATTGGGTGACTCTTCTAATATTTTTTAATAAAATTTTGAAACCGTATGAATTAAAATGATAAAAACTTTTTTACCTTTAAAAACAACCTTCTTTGCAAGAAAAATTAAAGTTTAATGCCTGAACATATTTCAAAAGAAAAGAATCTGAATTTTTATAATTCCTCTAACTAATCAGACTTAGGTTCTATTCAAAAATTTTCCAAGTCTTCAGACAATCTTTGGTACCATCAAAATTTAGCTAATTCAAGTTTAAAAGTTTCACAACTGCAGAAACTTCAGGACACAGTAAACAAAAATGTTTTACAAAGAGTTGTTCCAAATGATGCAGTAACAGGTCAAAATCTTCTCAAATGGAATCAAGATCAAGTTGATAGACTAAATCCAGATGAAAGAGCATTAAGCCCTGTAAATACATTTCTAAGTAGTGAATACATTGAAAAACACCTAGATGAATTTGATCAAGAGGGTGCTGGTAAGTTTGATCACCCTGAGGGTTTTGACAAGATTGGTAAAGAATTTGACTGGGGAAGAGGATTGGGACAATTTTTTGGTAGATTAGATGAACAACGAGAAGTTGCTAAAAAAGCAAAAAGTGAAAATGGTCTTTGGACTATTTCCAAAGAACTAGCTGTCCCTCCAATGTACTTTGTAGATCAATATATTATCAAGACTGAGAATGAAAAATTGGAAAGTCAAGGCGAATCTAAACTTGATGATAGTAACAAAATAAATAATCCAAATAATGAAATAATTCTCCAAGAAATACCCAATCCAAAAAAATTAGAAGACCAAATTAATAATGAGTTCAAGGGTCAAAATATTTTAAACGAAGGAACAGATAAAGAAACTAATCAACAAAATTTTAAGAAAAATATTCCTAGCGGCAAAGAATCTGGAGCATACAAAGGAGAATTCAAATTTGGTGGAGAAACTAAGGCAGGTCAAAAAGAGATTGTAATCACACCGCTTTCGAAAAAACTATTTAATAAGGTATTAGGTGATAGTGTTCATATTAAAAAATTGAAATACCCACAAACACCTGGGAGTAGTGAAGAAGTAATTGAAAGTGATATTTCATTTATAAAAAAAGACCAAAATGATAAACAATCAGGACAAGGATGATCAATAATACCTTTTGTAATTTATATAGAATTACTTTTAAACTTCACCTGCTTAATGTAAAACACAACTTAGCAGAGAGGAAGGGATTCGAACCCTCGATAGAGTTACCCCTATACCAACTTTCCAGGCTGGCCCTTTCAACCACTCAGGCACCTCTCTAAATCAGGCACAATATTACTAAAATGTAATTGTTTTTCTAAATGCTATGATGAAGAATACGACGCGATGAAATCATTAATCTCTGACTCTAACATGGGAAGGGTAAGTGTTCCGTTGGCTAAAATCACCTCGTGAAAAGCCCTGATGTCAAACGAATCTCCTAAGGCTTCTTCTGCTTTTTGTCTCAGTTCTCTGATTTTTAGTTCTCCCACTTTGTAAGCAAGAGCTTGTCCTGGCCAAGAGATATAACGATCAATTTCGGTATTTACTTCGTGTAAGGAAAGTGCTGTGTTTTCGGCCATATACTTCACTGCTTCTTCTCTAGTCCATCCAAAAGCATGCATTCCTGTATCAACTACAAGCCGACATGCTCTCCACATCGAATAGGTGAGCTGACCAAAGCGCTCATAAGGCGTCGTGTAGATGCCCATCTCTTCTGCAAGTGATTCGGTGTACAGCCCCCATCCCTCTCCATAGGCCGATAAATATAAATTTCTTCTGAATTGTGGAATATGCTCTGGTAATTCTGCGTTCAAAGCTCCTTGCAGGTGATGACCCGGTACGGCTTCATGTGCCGTTAAGGCCGGAATAGTATACAATGGTCTACTGGGCAAATTGTAGGTGTTGACCCAATAATATCCAGGTTCTGTGCTATTAGGTGCTGTTCCAATATATCTTCCTCCAGTGTATTTGGGAGCAATGGCATCAGGCACAGGAGCAACTCCATAAGGCTTTCTAGGCAGAGTTTTAAAATACCGTGGCAACTGCTCATCTAAACGCTTGGCAACATCTCGAGCAAACATGAGTAGTTCCTTAGTTGAGTTGGCATAAAACTGCTCATCGGTTCTTAAAAAGGCCAAAAATTCAGCAAAAGAACCTTTAAATTCTAATTCAGCTATAATCTTTTGCATCTCTGTTTTTATGCGCTGTACCTCATCGAGCCCCATTTGATGAACCTCTTCTGCCGTTAAATCTAAGGTGGTATAATAGGCGATTCTGTTGTTGTAAAACTCCATTCCATTAGGTGTTTCACTCACTCCAATGGCCGTTCTTGTTTTGGGATAATACTCCGTTTCAAAAAAGTTTTTAATAGAAACAAAAGTGGGAATCAGTTGCTTTTCAATTACTTCTTTGGCCGCATTTTGCAAGCTGTCTTTTTCTTGAGTGGATATTTGGTCGGGCAAATTCAAAAAAGGTTCGTAATAATAATTGGAGGATGCATCTGCGGTAATATGCTGCTCATAAGAGTTCTCATATCCGTTGAATATAACTCTAGGTTGAGAAATACCCATTTCAATTCCTTTGCGAATAAGTTCAGTATTTTGCTCAATATAAAGGGGGATACTTTTTAAGAGCTTCAAATATTGAATAGCCCCTTTTTTATCGACCGCTTTACGGACTCGATAAATCAGGCTATTGTGAAACCCTGCATCGGATAAGATGGGATTGTAATGCATCTTAAATTCATGACTCTTAATTCTATGTTCCAATACAAATCGCAATAAATGCAATGATCGAAGCTGATCATCGCTCAGTTCACTTGTATTTATTTTTTGCGCACGATCAAAGCAATCTTGATAAAAAGAATATTGTTTTTCAAAACGCTCCTCACTGTAATCTCCTAATGGAAATTCATCATAATCAAAAGCTTTAAAAGACTGATAATCTGTTATAAGTGTATTTAGTTCACTCTTTGCGGTTGGTGCGCATTGTACCAAAAGCAGTGCAGCACAAAAAATCATCACTTTTTTCATGTTCTATAATTTTATTTCAAATCTTATTTTCTTCACGCCATAATCTGTATCATACACCTTGGTTTCTCTGAATGCAAAAGATTCATAAAGTCTTTTCGCAGGAACATTTTCAAAGCCCGTTTCAACAGAATATTTGGCATTGGCATGTGTTTTCATTGCGTGTTTAATCAATGCGGTTGCAATTCCTTTTCTAAAATGAGCGGGGTGTACTACCAAACTTTGAAGGTGAATATAATCCTCGATTCGAGCTACTTCAATAACTCCTGCAAATTCATCATTAACGATACAGGCATAAAAGACGTTCTCAGTGCTTTGAAAATCGAGAATTGTGCGGTCAAGTGGCGGAAAAACCTCAGCCCCAATCATCTCTTTTTCTACTGGATAGGACGCTTGCCAAATGCTGTATAATTGTTGAGCTACCTCCTCCCCTTTATGGTCCACTTTTTCAATCATAGTCTAAATAGCTTTTACTTTTTTTCAAACTTCTGAATGGTATTGCCTAAGATGTCGCCAGTGTAAAGATTCCCTTTAGTATCTACAGCAATGTCGTGATAACGCGTAATAGGTCCATTATACGAGCCTGACCGCCCAAATTGATGCAGTTTATTGAGTTCAAGGTCTAATTCAAAAATATCAGAACCTAAGACTGTACTGTCGTTAATGATGTAATAGTCGATACCATATACGCGCTTTGCAGACTGGTCAACCACGAGGGAATACAATTGATTGGTAGTCTCATTTTGCCAGGTCTTTAAATGAACTCCATCTGCCGTAAATTTTTGAATGCGATTATTTTCTCGATCAGCGACATATACGTTTCCTTCACCATCTAAATCAATACCGTGTGGTATTACAAATTGCCCATCTTGATTGCCAAGCTCACCCCATTGCAATAAAAATTCTCCTTCTTTTGAGAATTTAACCACTCTGCTATTGCCATACCCATCACTGACATAGAAAGAGCCATCTTTTGCCACTGCTACATCTGTGGGTAAATTAAAGTGAGTGCTGTCATCACCAGCAACTCTTTCTTCTCCTAATTTTAAAAGCAACTCTCCCTCTGCAGTAAATTTAAACACTTGATGTAGTGCAACATCGGTCACCCAAATATGATCTTGATGGTCAACCTCAAGCCCATGAGGCATTACAAAAATGTCTGACCCCCACTCATGGATGATATTACCGGTCTGTTGATCTAGGGTCAGTATGGTTGCCTCGCCGATATTGGTCTCTGGCATGGGGTATTGTCACTCGCGTGAAGCCCTGTGAAACACAACGATTTGATCTTCAGAATTTACTCCAATACCTGTTGGATTTCCCAGCTGAAATTCTTCGCTTAAACTTGGCCATTGATGGGCTAGTCTAAATTGAGGTTCTGCAGGCTCTTCACAAGATAAGCTGATGCTGCAAATGCCAATTACAAAAGCCCACAGCAGCTTTTCTTTATTGTTTTTTTTCGTTGATTTAGATTGATTTGAATTCATCAGATATTGTATTTATTAATGAAAGGTTTAGATTTTAATTTTCATAGAGCCAGGGCAGATTAAAACGCGCAAAATAGAGTCCATTTCGGTCTCGTTCATAAAATAGACCGATGCTGTTATCGTCTAGAATCACAAGGTCAGAATAAGCCGATGTGTTTGCATAGATTAACTTTCGAATAGGCCAAGATTTGCCTTGGTCTTCACTTATTAAAACAGACATTTGATGGCGGTCTGTTTTGCTGTAGGGTCCGGAGTAAAGCAGCAATTGTTTGCTGTCGTGCACTATGCTAATTATACTTGATTGGCAGACAGGTGAAATTAAATTCTGGTCAAAAAAGATTTCGTTCCAACTCTCACCACCGTCATTACTTTTACTGACCAATCGCGTTTTGGTATTTCCATTTTGTTCTCTGATATTGAGCATTAAGTCTCCATTTTCAAGCTCCACTCCAATGGCCTCATTTGAGGATAGAACGGGAATGTCCGGACTTGTTTTAAAACTTTGCCCGTGATCGTCCGAATAAAAACCATAGGCTCTATACTCGTTGTACTTTTCTTGAGGAGGTCCCTGAGAATGATTCGCAGGAACGTAAATTCTTCCTTTCTTCGCCCCAAGGTTAAGCTGAAGTGCGTGTCCTGGAGTTACGGCATTGGTTCGCCAATCTAATGGGCTATTTTGTCGATTAAAATGCACCTGACTGGTAATATCCGTCGGAGAAGACCAGCTTAATCCATCATCTGTACTGCTGATAAAATGCACACCTCTCTGCCCGTTGCCTTTTCTCACCTCGTGCTCTGAAGCGTCTCCAGTATTGTAAAATAAAAACAAGCGTCCATTGGGATATCTCGGATCTTCAAAGTCATAAACAGGAGCTGGATTACCTGCCTGAATATTTTCATTATCTACAATTAAGCTGGGCTCAGACCAGGTTTTACCTCTGTCTTTACTCCGGCTCAACAAAAGGTCAACATCGCCGTAATCGTTACACCCATTCACCCTTCCTTCTACAAAAGCCAAGAGGGTTCCGTCCTTAGCTGCAACAATTGCAGGTATTCTATAACACTCGTAACCTCCAACTCCATTGACAAAGAGCGGGCGCTCCTCAAAAAAACTGGATTGTGCCAAAGCTGTAAGGCTGTAAAAACTTAAAAGTAAAAGAACTAAGATTCGATTCATGACCAAAGCATTAGGTTTATCCCTCATAAAAGATAGATGAATCTTTGTAAATAAGCTGAATTGTGAAAAGAAGATTAACTTTAATCATCACCATTTAAACATCGTAGGTCATGAATAGAGTGTTAATTTATCTTTTATTGGGAGGATTTTTGATCAGTTCGTGTGAACAAAATCAACAACCACGAATCGCTATAGCGGGTCTAGCGATAGAATCAAGCACATTTTCTCCTGCTCAAACCTCAGCTGAAGCCTTTTATGCCAGACAAGATGATGATATTTTTGACATGTATCCTTTTTTTGAAGAAAACCATCCTGTACGAAGCAGTGCACAGTGGTTTCCGACCCTAAGGGGGCATGCACTCCCTGGAGGAATAGTTACCAGAGCGGCTTACGACTCCTTGGTCCAAATCACTTTAGATAAGCTTCAAAAAAACCTTCCTTACGACGGCCTTTTCTTTGATATCCACGGGGCAATGAGCGTGGTTGGTCTCGAGGACCCAGAAGGCGATTTCATTGAAAAAATAAGGGCAGTTGTAGGGCCAGAAACATTGATTTCAACTTCTATGGACTTGCACGGAAATGTATCTAAACGCTTAGGAACACTCTCAGATTTGATTACTTGCTATCGTATGGCCCCACACGAGGATGCTCTTGAAAGTAAGCAAAGAGCTGTTGAAAACCTTATAGAGCGCTTGCAAACTAAAAAGGGAAAACCGAAGTATAAAGCCTGGATTCCTGTTCCGATTTTACTTCCAGGTGAACAAACCAGCACCAGAATAGAACCAGCAAAAAGTCTTTACGCGAAAATCCCTGAAGTGGTCCATCAAGAAGGTGTTATAGACGCAGCGATTTGGGTAGGATATCCTTGGGCTGATGAAAAAAGAAATCACGCCGTAGTTATGGTTACTGGTGATGATGAAAAACAAGTCAGTGAGGGCGCCTCTTATCTGGCACGCTCATTTTGGGAGGTAAGAGAAGAATTTGATTTTGTAGCTCCTACGACAGATTTTGAATCTGCGCTAACTATGGCCTTAAACTCGAAGGTCAAGCCTTTTATTGTCAGTGATATGGGTGATAATCCCACCGCTGGAGGAGCGGGTGATGTCACTTGGACACTTCAGCAATTATTAAATGAACCCGAATTTCAAAGTGAAGATGGACCTGAGCTGATTTACGCCTCTATCCCTGGGCCTGAATTGATCAAAAAAGCCCTTGATGTAGGAGTAGGTGGCACAGTAGCAGCTAAGGTTGGAGCAGCTGTTGACAATCGATATGCTCCCCCAGTACTCTTAAAAGGAAAGGTTTTGGCTATTAAAGAAGGAGACCGAAATGCCCGAACCGAAGTAGTTGTTCAGTCGGGGTCGTTAAAGGTTATCGTCACCGAAAAGCGCAAACCCTATCACTACCTGAAAGATTTTACCGATTTAGATTTGAACCCTGAACAAACCGATATTTTAATGGTGAAAATCGGTTATTTGGTTCCCGAATTGTATGAAATACGAGCAGATTGGGTAATGGCATTGACACCAGGCGGAGTAGACCAAGATTTATATCGCCTGCCTTATCAGCACATTCAACGACCAATGTTTCCTTTGGATACTTTTGAAGAGGAACCTAATTTAAATTCGAGATTTCTAGAAGCGTCTTCGAAATGAGAATTCGGCATTAAGCATTGTAAATATTGAGCATGGCCTTTACGAATACATCAACCTCCTCTTGAGTTCCAGTGCTGATTCTACACCAGTCTAAAAACGGAGGAAAGGGTCTACCTACCGCAACCCCTTCTTGAAACATTTGCGCTTGCAATTGTTTAATTTGACGCTGAGAATGAAAGAAGACAAAATTGGTGCTCGATGGCACATAATCCAACTTTAAATAATCCAGTACTTCATAGATTTTTGTTTTGGCTTTTTTGTTTTGAGCCAATGAAAACTCGTAAAAATCAGTGTCGGTTAAAGAGGTATCGGCAGCAGCAATGGCCAACACATTGGTCATAGCCATGATGTTCTTTTTTAATTCAGTTGCGATAGAAGGTTTGGCAATGAGATAGCCGATTCGCAAGCCAGCAATTCCATAAACTTTTGAGAACGTCTTAGAGACAATCACATTTTCACCTTGACGCACAAGGGTATCCATGGATGGATAATTTTCTTCTTCGATATAGTCGTAATAGGCTTCATCGCTAAAGACAATGGTTTTCTTGCTCAAACTTTGACAGAAGTCTTTGAGTTCATTTGCTGGTAATAACGTCCCTGTGGGATTGTTCGGATTACACAAAAAAATCATTTTGGTTTTAGCGCTTACTCGCTTTTCGATTTCTTGCAAATCATAGCCCTTATTTTGATTTACCGGAACCCAATTGATTTCAGCATCCCACTGTTTTGCGTAAGTCATCATCGCCAAAAATGTGGGTTGACATGCAATGATTTCTCCGCCATTATGAGCATAAGTCAATCCTACAGCTTTTAAACCTTCTGTGGATCCTCCAGTAATTACAATACTTTCAGGAGAAACTCCGTGTTTTTTGGCCAACTTTTCTGCTAGTTTACTACTGTATGCAGAGGGATACCTGCAGGCGTGATCAAAAGCTTGATTAATGGCCTCTTGAACTTTCTTTGATGGTCCATAGGGATTTTCATTTGAACTCAATCGAATCGAATTTTCAAGAGGTCTTGGCCTATAAAGCTCGATTTCTTTGGCACTTAACCCAATGCTTGGGGTTAGTATTAAACTCCCAAGTCCAACTGAATTTTTGAGCCATTGTCTTCTACTATGCATTTGTTTTTCTTTTTTTAAATATGCACATTTATTTGGGTGATGTCAAATTCACTGCCGATATTGATGCAGTGCCAAATCTATGGTCGAGATAACACGATCAATATTTTCTTTGGTAAAGCACATGGGAGGCTTTGATTTTAAGACATTATTCAAAGGCCCATCTGTACTGATTAAAACACCTTTATTTCTGAGAAAATTCTTTACAAAGTGCGCACCTTTTGTGTCTTCTTTTCCCGATGTATCTCTGAGGTCAACACCAACAAATAAACCTGAACCTCTGATTTCATGAATACCCCCATGAATCTGTTTTAATTCGTCAAGGCTTTTGAGGTAATAGTTTCCATTGTGTAAGGCCTGCTGTTGAAGCTCTTCTTCAGCGATAACCTCAAGTACGGCCTTACCGATAACACAGGAGACTGGGTTTCCGCCAAATGAGCTAAAAAACTCTACGCCTTCGCTAAAGGTGTCAGCCAATTCAGCAGTACAAACAACTGCACCCATAGGATGCCCATTACCCATGGGTTTGCCAATGACCACCATGTCGGGAATCACATTTTGCTGTTGAAAAGCCCAAAAATGGGTTCCAACGCGGCCAAATCCTGTTTGAACTTCGTCAGCTATGCAATATCCACCCCTTTTTCTAATTTGCTCATAAATCTTTGGTAAATAGCCGTTTAAAAGAGGGACCTGTCCGGCACAACCTAAAATACTTTCGCTAATAAATGCGGCAAGGTCGGTTGATTGCTCCAATTGCTTTTGGATTTCTGGCCATCGATTTGAGAAATGAGGACGGTCTTGTTCAGACAGTAAGGGTAATTTCACAATATGATCAGCCTGCCCTATTCCTTTAGGGTGATTGAATTTATAATCGCTGATCTCAATTCCAGTTTGTGTGTGTCCGTGGTATCCGTGTTCAACAACTGCAACCCCTTTTTTTCCGCTGCAAAATCGGGCTATTCGTATGGCCAAATCACTGGCTTCACTACCTGAGTTAACAAAGAATACTTTGTTCAATCTTGGCGGAAAATGTGAGAGTAAATCTTGCGCATAAGCTGCCAGTTCATCGTAGAGGTATCTGGTATTGGTATTAAGCTTTAGCAATTGTTTTTGTGCTGCTTTTACGACTTTGGGATGGTTGTGACCCACATGAGGTATATTGTTGTAGGCATCTAAAAAAGAGATGCCCTTGTGGTCGTACATGTATTGAAGGGCTGCACTTTTGAGATATAAAGGCTGCTCGTAGCTTACGCTCAAGGATTTGCTCAAAAATTTATGCCTTTCTTCTAACTTTTCAATCGAAGATAAAGACGAAGTATTTGCAGAAGAAGTAGCGTTAGTATAGTGCTCAAAGGCTTTGATAGGACCTATTTCGAGCCAGCTTAACAGCATTTTTGTGGCCCTATCTTCACTGACGCCGGCATATTCATTCTCTGGCTGAGTGACTTTGGCTTCTGCAGAATTACTCAGACTTGCACAAAGTCGCATGGCCATGACGTAATACAATAATTCTAATTCGAGTTGATTTAGTGGTTTCTTCTCGAAATATCCTTTTAATAAGGCGGCAGACCAGCTCAAGTAATCTTCTTTGTCATAGGCGATATAGACCATTGCTATGGCGAGGTCGTATATTCTCGGAGCGTAAGCGATATCTCCAAAATCAATTATCCCTGTTAGCCCTTGAGTATCGGCCAACAAATTGTATTCGTTGAGATCATTGTGAATTAATCCACTGGGTAATTCTTCTTTTTGAGTCAATACATACTGCTCGAAACACTGAATAAAATAGTGAACTGCTCTACGAACTTCGAAATCAGTAATGAAGTGCATTTTAGATTTAAGTAGTTTACTCGCATTGAGGTGCCAATTCCAATGTCGCTGACTTACAATTCCACTTTGGATTGTGGATAGTTTTTGGTGCAATAAAGCCGTTTGCTGACCTATTGAATTTGCCGTTTGCAGGCTCGGGCTTGTATCGGCTAAAAATGAACCAGATACGTAAGTTAAAACCCGAATCAAACCTTTGAAATGCCCGTCGTCAATACGTTCAACCCATTGTGCATTTCTCGACTTTCGCGGTACTGGAAGGTCAATTGTGAGTTGCAGCTGAGAAAGAATACGACTTTCTTCTTCGAGTAGTGTTATAAGACTTGTATCGGTATAAGTTTTTACAATGAACTGAACTCCCTGTTCGGTGTGAATCCGAAAATTTTTATTGTCGTATCCATTGAGCTCTTCAACTTTTAGTGCAGTTAAATCGAAATAATTTGCTAAATAGGATTTTAAGTATTTCGAATTCATAGCATTTAAGCGTTCATAAAGGTGGCAATCAAGCGATGAAAATGATGAACACCTTGTTCTCGTGTGGGTGAAAACCTTCCGCTTTGGTAAAAACGAGATTGTATTCCGCGTTGAACTCCTTCAACCACAAACTCATCCTCTCGCTCTACTTTGTCTAAATCTGCGCTTGCCCCTATGTTTAATTTTTGAGCGTCATAAACGTAAGAATAGAAAGAAACTTTACAGCTGTTGTGACTCAAGGGCTTCACTACGTTAACTGATAATCCCCAGGGATAAAAATTAAACATCATATTGGGAAACAACCAGTAGTAATAGGCTGCAACTTCTTTACCGTAATCTATATGATCTTTAGGAAGGTCAAAAGAAGGGCTTTGCCCTTTGGTATATCCAATTTGAAGATTGGCGTAATCGTATAAAATGGTCTCGTAATTCTCATACTCAATTTCTTGGTTGAGCCCTTGATGTAAGAAAGGAATATGAAAACCTTCGAGATAGTTGTCACAGTATAAGGCCCAATGTGAGCGAACTCTGTAATCTCGGTTAAGCACAGCATCGTATTTAAATTGATCTAAGGGCAAAAAGCCTACACGATCATTCATGTCTTTAAGCACATCAGCAATAGCAAAGCTCGGGCGTATTCCTGCAAAAATGTGATTGCTCCACAGCTGTGTGTCATAAGTCTGTAAATCGTCACAAGGCCTTGGAAAGTCTTGTGTTTCTTCAAACTCGGGCATACTCTTAAAGGCACCATTTAACGCAAATCGCCTGCCATGATAGTTGCAGAGAATATGTCTACTTTTTGTGGGCTGATGTATCATGATATTTCCCCTGTGCGTGCAAACATTTGAGAGGCATTGAATTTGGTTGTCTTCGTCGCGAACAACAACCATAGGCTCGTCAATAAGCGGCGAAAGAAAATAGACAGGAGCCATGTTTTCGAGCGGTGAAAGCAAGCTGTTTATATCTCCTATCCACTGCCAAGACTTTTCAAAGATTTTGGCCTTAGCGGCTTCAAAATAATCCAAATCAGTGTAAAAACTTGTGGGTAAGGTTTCGGCTTTTCGAATATCAGCATCAACAAACAATGGCTTCATCTCTTTGATGTTTTAAATATCAGGTACAAGATAATTCCAATTCCTATTAAACCCATACCGTAAAAGAAAACTTCTACTCCAACTCCATAAATCATCCAGAGGCAAAACAACAGGCTAAAACCAATCAGTATATTTTGGTTACGGCTAACTTTATTTTGTTTCCTCAAATACAAAGTTAAGCTGAGTATAGACATGATAAAAGGAGTCAACACAGATAAAGTTGAAAGATTCATCATAAAAGAGAACACTTGAATTAAGCTGTCAGAATATCGAAAAATCAGAACGATACTCGCCAAAAGACTAGATATGATAATTCCGAGATAGGGCGCATTTTTTTTGTTTTTACGACCAAAAAATGAGGGAAACAGCTTGTCGTTTACCATGGCTAAAGGAACTTGTCCTTGAATTAAAATCCATCCGTTAAGGGCCCCTAGCGTAACTATTAATGCCATTATTCCTGTAATATACTGCGCGGTATTTCCTAGAAAAACAGCAGAAGCATCGGCAAACGGCGCTGTAGATTCTTGCAACGTAGACATAGGCAGTAATCCAAAAATAACTACCGAAGAAGAGAGGTATAAGAGTGTGGTAATCGACATGGCCAATACTCCTGCCTTACCGACCGTCTTAGCACTATCACGAGTTGAATTGCTGTTGATTGTAGCTGATTCTAAGCCTAAAAACGCAAAAAGCGCAAGAGTAGTAGTTGCCGTAATACTTTGAAACAAGTTAGTGTCACTTAAATTATTCAGATTGATCATCTGCCAATCTACGTACCAAACTCCTATGCATATCACCGCTAAAATCGGTGTTATTTTTAAGATGGTAATCCACTTTTGTAAGCGACTAATCATGAGTAAAGACGAAAAATTGACCGCCGAACAAAGCCAAATAACACTTACTCCTGTCAGAATAGACAGCATTTTTTGTTCGACGACTTCAGGAATAAATAGGCCTAAATATCCCACAAAAGCTACAGCAATTGCGGCATTGGTACACCAAATCGAAATCCAATATCCCCATCCGACAATAAATGCAGCAAAATCACCAAATACTTTTTGGGTGTAGGCATAAGGACCTCCGTGAACATTGGGAAACTTGGCGGCTAATCCTTTGAATACAATTGCCAATAAGAAGGCTCCAACGGCTGCAAAAATCCAACCGAGTAGGCTAATTCCTCCGTAAAACGCTAAACTAGCGGGCAACAGAAAAATACCAGAGCCTACCATATTTCCAACGGTCAATGCTGTGCTTGCTGTTAGATCAATTTTCTTCAATTCAAGGAGTTTTATTTTTTGGATTAAATGGATTTGTATAAGCTAAAATTTAGGTAAATTATGTCAAATTCCTCCATAGATGAGTATATATATGAAGTATTTGAGTCCATTATTCCTTGCGGTTTGCTTGAGCCTGTCTTGTTCAAAGGATACTCCCCAAACTGAAGAAGCTGTTGAACCTATCGACCAAAATGTGCTTACAGCCTCTACAGATTTAAGAATTTCAAAGTCTTGGTCTCAGGAACCTCAAGGGTGGCTATACCCTATGAACATTGCAGTTCCCACACAAAACACGCCCTCAAACGGATTTCCCATTCTCATTCTACTTCACGGAAATGGCGGAAACGGATCGGGCATGTTAAACGAGTGGAGAACGCTCGTTACAGATCATATTTTAATAGCTCCCTCTGGATATCGAAAAAGTTGGAACATCTCAGATGAGGCCAGCGAAGCTCCGGATGTTGAAATGCTCAGCGATTTAATTGAAAAACTCTCTGAATTTGAAAATGCAGACCTTCAGCGCATTCGCATCATAGGATATTCTAATGGTGCCGCTTTAGCAAATCGGGTGTTTATCGAAAATAAAAACGAGGGCATTGATCGTATCGCCGCCGTGGTTTCTCAACTCTCAAAAGCACAATATCACGATAATTCATTTTATGCGCCAAGTGGAGCCACTGGAGGTTCAGATACTTATGACGGATATGACCTCAGCACTACACCTATTCAAGGAAGGGCATACCTCAGCATTTGCAACGAAAACGACCCTATCATTCCCTATTTTGGTGGAGCTTCAGTAGGAGTGGAGTTTCTTCCTGCAAAAGAGGCGGTATATCACATCGCAAAGAGTCAAGGGCACGACGCCCCTTATGAGGATAATGATGGAGATCAACTCCAAAACTCATCCACCTATGAATACAGCTACCTCGATAAGCAAGTGGTGCACCTTCGAGGCTTTGCGAATCACGGAATGAGCGACACTGCTAGAAATTATCTGATCAATTTTATTACGAACTAACCATGCAAGCCTACAAGAACGAACACGAAACCATTCCTGGAAATCCCTCAACCGCAAAAAGCAGTGCACTTCAACTTAGAACCGAGGCCACAGCGCAAGATTTGCTCTTATTGTCTGAATCGGATTGGAGATTTTGGAAGACCAACGGCTATATCGTTATTAAAGGAGCGATCTCGAAAATACAGGCGGCAAAAACTGCTGATTTTCTCTGGGAATTTGAAGAAAAAAAACCTGAAGATCCCAGCACTTGGTATACCCATGCCAGAGCCGAAATGCAGATGAAAGAACTCGTCAATACGGGAATGGTTGAAGTATACAATCATCAAACGCTCTGGTCTAACCGTCAAAGTTCAAGCATACATAAAGCATTCTCAGATATCTGGGGCACAGAAAAACTATGGGTCACCATTGATCGAGCAAATCTCAATTTTCCGAACAAACCCGGATTTGAATACAAAGGGTTTATACATTGGGACTACGACCCACAAACTAATCCTCAAAACGTGCAAGGTGTTTTAGCGCTTGCCGACCAAACCGATGAGCAGATGGGTGGATTTCAATGCGTACCCTGGCTTTTTCAAAATTTTGAGGCGTGGAATGAGCAGCAACCCGAAGACAAAAATCCATTTATTCCCAATCTAAAAGGACTTGAAGATAAAATAGTCAAGGTTCCTTTAGAGGCTGGAGACCTTCTTATTTTCAACAGTCAACTGGCTCACGGAATTCGTCCAAACAACAGCAAAGACAAGGTGCGTATCGCACAATACATTTCGATGATGCCTGCAGAAGAACATAACCAGAGCCTTAAAGAATGGAGAATCAACTCTTGGAAAAATAGAATTGCGCCTGAGGGATATGCCTTTCCTGGTGATTCGAGAAACTGGGAAAAAACAAAATACCAAACCGCTGAACTAAGTGAGCTTGGGAAGAAACTACTCGGACTTGAAGCTTGGTCATAAAGGCATATTTAATACATTTAATCAAAATCCACATTGATGAAAACTTTTCGATTACTACTGCTTTGTTTGTGCGCCTCTGGTTTTGCACAAGACATGAACACTTATTTTGACGCTGTAAAATTTAGAAACATTGGCCCTTTTAGATGAACGAATTGAATCAAAAATGGAATGCACTGCACATAAAGTCAAAAGAGTTTGAAGCCTCAATTGAAAAGTTCAATCGCAAGGCCTTTGAAAGTGGCTTAGGATTACTCTCGAACTAATCTTAAGTCAACACATTAAATAAAATTCCGGCCACAACGGCTCCTGTAAAAGGACCTAAAACTGGAATCCAAGCATAAGGCCAATCGGCATTCTTGTTTTTTCGAGGCAAGAACTGATACACCAGTCTTGGCCCGAAATCACGAGCTGGATTTATAGCATATCCCGTTGTTCCTCCTAGTCCGATACCAATAACCCATACCAATATCCCGACAGGAAGTGCATCTAATGCTCCTAATCCAAAATTGGCGACCTCAAGCCCGTCAATTTCAATCTTGGGCGCAACAATAAATAGTACTCCAAAGACAAGTACAAAGGTTCCTATGGCCTCACTAAAAAAGTTGTTGTGAAACTTGCGAATAGCCGGACCCGTGCAAAATGTACCTCGAACAGTATCCTCATCTGTAGTCGCTTTATAGTGGTCGATATACAAAAGATAGGCGAGCCAACTTCCAAGCATAGCCCCACCTAATTGAGCCAGCATATAGCCTCCTGCCATGGACCACTGAAATTTTCCTGCCACGGCTAAGCCTAAGGTTACTGCAGGGTTTAAATGTGCTCCACTGCTTTCGGCAGTAATAAAAACACCAACAAAAACAGCAAAACCCCATGCTGAAGTAATCAACACTAAGGGAGTTTCATTTTCACCATAAGTCTTTTTTAAATTCACATTTGCTACCACACCTGCTCCTAGTAATAAGAGCACAGCGGTTCCCACAAATTCTGCGATTAAAGGATTTTCGATCATAATATATATTGATTTATTAGTTGTTCAGCTTTCTTAATTTCTTCTTGCAACCAATCTTCATCTCGGTCTAATTCGACTGCCATAATCTTAGCAATAATAGGTACAAGGCTTAATGTTTCTTTGGCATTTAAAAACAAACATCGATTTCTTCTGGCAACGATATCTTCCACATGTAACGCCATCTCGTAACGCACGCTCCATATAATTTGATTTTTACTAAGGTGAAAGTATTCTGAAAGGGATTTATTGTCTTCCTCAGGACCGGTATTTTCGACCTTATCCTTATCTGAGCCGTAAAAATGTAGAGGGTCATCAAGGTTATCCATCTGCATATAACCGTGTAATTTGAGCTTCTCTGTATTGCAGGGAATCATTTCTAAATCCCCTACTATAGTTGCTGTATCTAAGGTGTCTTCTGCCATTTTACGATAGGTTGTCCATTTTCCTCCAAGGATACTGACTAGACCACTTTCGCTGACATTGACCTTGTGATGCCTTGAAATTTCCTTGGATTTTATATTGGGATCATTCACTGAAACTAAAGGACGTAATCCAGCAAAAATACTTTTGACATCAGCTCTTGTAGGCTTATTTTTCATGTATAAAGCAGCATTACTCAAGATAAAATCAATTTCTTCTTCAAGCGCCTGAGGTTCTACTGCAATGTTGTCTAGAGGCGTATCTGTTGTTCCTACAACCACGTGGTCATGCCAAGGAACCGCAAATAACACCCTGCCGTCTGTTGTGTTGGGGATCATAAAAGCGTGTTCCCCTTCTAAAAAAGAGGAATCCAAAACCAAATGCACGCCTTGACTTGCAGTAAGCATTTTTGGTTTGTTGGGCTCATCAAGTTGTAAAATACCGTCGGCAAAAACTCCAGTAGCGTTGATTAATACCTTGGTTTTAACCTGATGTATTTCATCACTTTCGTTATCTCTAATGGTTGCCCCTGATATTTTCCCATTCGTTTTGTTGATTTCGACAAGCTCCATATAATTTAAGAGACTGCCTCCTAAATCAATTGCGGTTTGAGCTAAAGTAACGGCCATTCTCGCGTCGTCAAACTGTCCGTCATGGTAAATGACCCCTCCGTGCAATTCCTCTTCATTCAAATTGTCTAATAGGTCGAGTGTTTCTTCTTTACTGATCCATGAAGAGGCTTTTAAACCTAGTTTGCCCGCCATCATGTCGTAGATTTTTAGCCCTAGGCCGTAGTATAATCCAGCCCACCAATGATAGGTTGGAATAATAAAGCTCATGTCTTGTACCAAGTGTGGTGCATTGATTTTCATCAAACCCCTTTCTTTGAGGGCTTCAATGACCAATGAAACGTCACCGTTTTGCAAGTAACGTACGCCTCCGTGTACGAGTTTTGTACTTCTTGAAGAGGTTCCCTTGGCAAAATCATACTTTTCAACCAAAAGGGTTTTATAACCTCGTTGTGCAGCATCAACAGCTATTCCCAAACCACTTGCGCCTCCTCCAACGATAACCACATCCCACTGCTCTGTGGATGTAAGTTGACTTAACTGTTGTTTTCTATTCATGAAATTAGTGTACCTTTTCTATTCGATTATTCCACATTTCGATAATCTTTTTGGCGTCGTTATCTGCTGAGGGATGAAAGATTTTATCTTCTTGCCACATGGTTTTAATTTCGTCTTTTGAAGACCAGAATCCGACGGCTAAGCCTGCTAAAAATGCGGCCCCCATTGCAGTAGTCTCTGTTTCTTTTGGCCTGACTACTTCTGCATTAAGTAAATCAGCTTGTATCTGCATGAGTAAATTGTTATTACTCGCTCCACCATCTACTTTTAAACTTGAAAACTGAACGCCCGCGTCTTTTTGCATTTCTACAATGATTTCCATCGACCTCAAGGCAATAGCTTCAAGAGCTGCTCTAGCGATATGCGCATCTGTAGTACCTCTGGTGAGTCCAATAATTGCTCCTGTTGCATTTGGATTCCAATAGGGCGCACCCAAACCGGTTAGGGCTGGAATGAATGTTACTCCACCGTTGTCTGTAACACTTGAAGCAAGCGTCTCGACTTCAGGAGCACTGTCTATGAGACGTAACTGATCCCTTAGCCATTGCACCAAAGCCCCAGCGACGAAAATACTTCCTTCAATGGCGTATTCCACCTGGTCTCCGATTTTCCAAGCAATTGTGGTCAACATTTTATTCTTAGATTGAACAGCCTTTGTACCAGTATTCATTATGCAAAAGCATCCGGTTCCATAAGTGTTTTTTACCTCGCCTTCATTCCAACAAAGTTGACCGAATAAAGCGGCTTGTTGATCTCCTGCAATACCGCTGATGGGTATGGCCGCGCCCAAAACTCCTGTGTCTGTATGGGCGACTATTTCTGAGGAAGATACAACCTCGGGCATCATTTTTTCAGGAACATCTAGCAATGTCATGAGCTCATTATCCCACTTAAGCTCGTGTATATTGAACAGAAGTGTTCTACTTGCGTTGGTCACATCAGTGATGTGCTTTGAACCTGCGGTTAATTTATAGATCAACCAGCTGTCGATGGTACCAAAAGCGAGGTCTCCCTCTTTTGCTTGCTGACGCAATTCATTCGATTGATCGAGAATCCATTTGATTTTTGTACCAGAAAAATAAGCGTCTAATACCAGGCCTGTTTTTTGAACGAATAAATCAGCCTTCCCTTCTTGTTTTAGTGTTTCGCAGGTAGCACTTGTACGACGATCTTGCCAAACAATAGCCTTACCTACTGGAACACCTGTTTTCTTGTTCCAAACTACTGTAGTCTCTCTTTGGTTGGTAATTCCGATTGCAGCTATTTCTTCTAGACTGGTATTGGCTTGTTGAACTACCTCCTTAATGACCTTGAGCTGGGTATTCCATATTTCTTCTGCGTCGTGTTCGACCCATCCATTTTGAGGAAAGTACTGCTGAAATTCTTGTTGAGCAGTGGCTATTTTTGTCCCTTTTTTATCAAAAAGAATGGCTCTTGAACTTGTGGTTCCTGCATCAATGGCTAGTATATACGATTTCATACTATTTATTTAGTCGTGTAAGTTGCGAACAAATTAGAAAAAAAATGGCACATAAGTGTTTAAGGGTAAATTAAGATTTGGTTGGATGTGCAAAGTATTTTTTAAAGATTGAAAATGCTGTACATTTAGATACTTAACTAATAAATGAATTATGAAGTCTCTAAATGAAAATTGGTTCGTTGTCACTTTAATTGCTGTAATTTTTGGAGTGCTTGGCTATTTATTGGGCTCTCGAACTACGCACCAATCTTTTAAAATGCATGGGGGTGACAATCCAATGCATATGGAAATTCACAAAAAACATATGATGGGATCCGAAGGAGAAAATGTCTTTATTTGGAAAAGTGACCAAGGTGAAGAATTAGAATTAGGCGAACAAAGTGCCGTAGAAATTATTGTTGATTCCACTGCTGCTGACGGTGAGAAAAAAATAAGAGTTATGGTTAAAACCGAAGAAGATTAATTTCGGTTCCATTTAAGATTATACTTCAATCGCAGGACGTGATACTTTTGAGTAATCTGTGTCACGTCTTTAGAGGTTTCTAAGAAATACTTCACCCCTAATTTTTGATTTTTAGCAACTTTGATGCTCGTAGAGAGGCCATAACGATATGATTTCTCAAGGTCTCCTTCTACTTCTTTGAAATATTCTACAAAAAAGGTAGGATCGTAAGACCAATTCTTAATGTTCAATTCAAAAGAAGGTTTAAAACGAATCGTTTGCTTGTCTTTGTCTAAACCCTGAAGTGAATTTCTTTTTTGATAGGCAGAGCGAAAAGCCAACTTGCCGAGCTTGATTTTATGCTTGAATTCTGCGGCAAGTCTGTACCTAAAGAAACTTTGATAGCCTTGAATGGCACCGCGATTATCGTTTTTTCTCAAAAAGCGAAACTGAGCGGATAAATCAACTTTTTTAGAAGGTTTAAAATGAACATCTGCTTCTGTAAAGAAGTTGTCTATAGTCTCGTAATTTTCTTTCAATCTAAGGTTTTGACTTAGGCCTAGTTCCCATTGATGTGCAATTGGAATATCTACCTCTATTTCAGTCCATAATTTGTTACTGCTTTGTTGGGCTTGGAGATTAAATATCGCCAAACAAAAAGAGAAAAATATGGTTTTGTACGCTTTCATTAGTAATACAGATGAACTGTGATTTGATTTAACACTTTATCGACCTTGGCAACTTTGTGATATTTAATGACACACCCTAATTTTTGCTCTTGAAGTTCAACTTCTCTGGCAACATTTTCTTCAAGATTCTCCATGTCATAAGGGATCATTAGCTGCAGTCTTTGATCTGCAATACTAGGCGTTCTGTTCTGGCTTTTTGTGGAAGGAGGTTTTTTTAAAAATTTCTCTCCTATAAAAATGGCGCTCAACACGATGATGTTCACTACCAAAAGTTCTAATGTATTAAGAAAACCTTCTGAGAGTGAATTAATAACGGTCATGCCAATAATGACAAACAAGTAAGTCATTTGATCGTTATGCAGGGGTTCAGTTCGAAACCTAATAATCCCAAAAATGGCGAATAAGCCCAGAGCCATACCCAAGTTTAAGTCTAAGTTTTTAAGCGTGTAGCACAAGAAATAAATCACCAAACTGATAATTAGAAATGTAAACGAAAACACTTTAAGTATGGCTTGCTTTCTAATCATGAGAATTAGTGAAGCGATAAAAACGAGATTAATTATAAATCTCGTACCCATATCTAACCAATCAAATATCAATGTTTGAACTATTAAGAATTAAACACAAATTAAAGCATTTCAAACTTATTTGTATATTCAGTGCTCTTAAATATTGATTATGAAAGACTTAAAGTATTTGTTCGCCTACACTATACCCATGGTGACCGCTATAAGTATATATGCTCAAGGGGTGTTTACTTTTGCCACTCCAATTTATGCCTTTATTGTAATTCCTGTTTTAGAACTGATTATCAAAGAGCGACATGACGATTTTAGCGCGGAAGAACTCAGTTCGAGAAAACTCGATCGATTTTTTGATTTGTTATTATACCTCAACATTCCCTTTGTTTTTGTGCTTCTTTTTATAGGACTGAATAAACTTTCTGTTGAAACCTATACCCTATCTGAATACATCGGATTAGTTCTATCGCTCGGTATATTACTGGCGACTAATGCCATAAATGTAGCTCATGAACTAGGGCACCGAAAAGAATTGTTTGAGCGGAGTTTAGGAAAACTCCTTCTGCTGCCTTGTCTTTATATGCACTTTTATTTAGAACACAACTTTGGACATCACACTCATGTAGCAACCCCAGAAGATCCTGCTACTTCTAAAAAAAATCAAAGTGTTTATCACTTTTGGTTTAGCTCTGTCATTGGGCAGTACATCAATGCATGGAAGTTGCAACTTCGACTTCTTAAAAACAATAAGCACTCTTTTCTATCGGTATACAATGACATGATTTGGTACCACTTCTTTCAACTTACCTATTTATTGGTGGTTGCGTATTTCTTTGGATTGACCGGGATGTACTTCGCCGTAGGAGTAGGTGTGCTCTCCTTTATATTTTTGGAGACCATCAACTACATTGAACACTATGGGTTGGAGCGAAAAAAGCAAGCCAATGGACGATACGAAAGGGTACAGCCGCACCATTCGTGGAATTCAAATCACTTGATTGGTCGTATCGTCTTATACGAACTAACCCGACACAGTGATCATCATTTCATCGCATCTAAAAAATACCAAATACTCGAAAATAAGCCTGAGAGTCCACAACTGCCCTATGGATATCCGACCTCAATACTTATTTCATTGGTCCCCCCTCTTTGGTTTGGGCTAATGAATAAGCGTCTACCAAAAGCTTAGTCTTTTAATTTCGAACTTTTGCGTATTTGTTTGAGCCTACATTAGGCGGTAGCTCAATTTTATGGGTCACTTTAGACGAAACGTCTTTTGTTGATGCACAAGACTGAACATAAAAAGTACAGCTAAAGCAAAAAATACAATAGTTAAAGGTTGTTTAATCATACTTGAAGATAATAATTATTCCTGTTATTCTCTTTCTACAAGTAGGATAGCTGATTGAGGTACAATGAAATACTTTTCTTTTTTGAAGCTCACTTCAAAGGAGCTGTTTTTTAAAAAAATGGCCAAATCTCCTTCTTCAATTTGCAAGGGGAGATACTGAACTTCGTCATGTTCGTTCTTCCAGAGCTCGTCCGGTTCAACGGGATTAGGAAGTGCATAACCAGGCCCAACTTTGACCACAAATCCCTGTTGGATTTTTTCTTTTTCACGAACACCAGGGGGTAAAATCAATCCACTATCTGTTCGCTCAGATTCTGATAAGGGCTTAATCAAAACGCGATCTCCAATAACATGTAGATTGTCAAACGAATGAATTTGATTTATCATAAATTGAAAGGCTTTGATAGAAAGGCAAAAATAACACGAATGCTTTGAACATCAACTTTGTCTTTTTGTATTATTGTTTGAAATTTCAAAACTATGTTTGAAAATTTTTGGATTGCTGCTGGTGCTGCCTTGCTTTTAGGTATTTCCAAGGCTGGTATCAAAGGAATCTCTGCTGTTTTTGTTGCTGGAATGGCCTTTGTATTTGGAGCAAAAGCTTCAACAGGTATTCTCATGCCACTACTAATCTCCTCAGACATTGTAGCGGTTTGGTACTACCAAAAACACGCCCATTGGAATTACATTAAAAAATTGGCTCCAACCATTGTTTTGGGAATTCTTATTGGCGTCATATATGGACAGCAAATTGAACAAGAATCCTTTAAAATAGTAATGGCATCCATCGTGATTATCAGTGCTATTATTATGGCCCTTATGGATCGCATTACTTCAAAAACAGTGCCCTCTCATTGGAGTTTTGCAGGAATAATGGGTTTGAGCACAGGTTTTACCACCATGGTCGGTAATTTGGCTGGTGCTTTTTCAAACCTTTATTTTTTAGCAATGAGGGTGCCCAAAAATGTGTTTATAGGAACAGCGGCTTGGTTGTTTTTTTTAACCAATCTTTTTAAGGTTCCTTTCCATATATTTTATTGGAAAACCATCAATGTCAGCTCTTTTAACATTAGCCTACAACTCGTTCCCTTCGTACTGATCGGGTTTTTTGTAGGAATTAAACTGGTTTCTCTGATCAGCGAGAAACACTATCGCAAACTTATTTTACTATTTACCGCACTGAGTGGGCTCGTCATTCTCTTGTAATTATTGCATCATAGGCAATACGACTTTAGAAGGGTACTTTCTGCTATGATGAACTTTGTTGTGAGCCACCACTCCTTCTGACTCGTCGTAATTATTTCCTCCCGTATTCAGATTCCTTGCAAACCTTGGAAAGTTACTACTGCTAACTTCAATGCGAATACGGTGTCCTTTTTTGAAATAGTTTGAGGTCGATAAGGCCGATAGTTCTAATTTGACTACTTCTCCTTTGGTTAAGAAAACTTCCTTGTCGTACCCTTCTCTATATCGAACGCGTTGAATAGTCTCATCCAAGTTGTAGGCACTTCCGTCGGGATGCACATCGATTAGTTTCACTGTAAAATCCGTGTCTAAAACATCTGAAGAAATGTACAAGGTCGTTTTGATCTCACCACTGACCTCAACACCTTTCTCTAAGACTGGAGTGGTATACACCAATATGTCTTCGCGCTCTTCCATGATTTGTTGGTCAAATGCTCCTCCTTTAACAGCGTTTCCGGTGCAACACACATTTCCTCCATAGGAATCTACTGGATTCATGGGGTCATAGGTAAATGAATCGGGCTTGTCTATCGAAGACGGTCTTTTTCTCGAAAGAACTCCATCGCCCTTCAATGTGTTCGCTGAACCCTCAGAATGCAAGTAATAGGTCACATCTTTGACCCCTTGAGGAGGCCAGGTTTCTGAAGACTGCCACTTGTTCATTCCCATGGTGTAATACTGAACCCTAGGAGTTTTCTCTTTGAAACCATTTTCTTCTCCTTTAAGCCACATGTCAAACCAGCCGTAAATTTGTTCGTCGTAATTCAATCTGGCGTCTCCTACTGAAAGCTCACCGACCAAAGTGTTTTCTGTAGCCCTTTTGTAGCCGCAATGCAATGTAGGAGCAATAACCAAATATTGATTTTCTCTGACATTAGGGTCTGATGCGTTTTTTCGAACGTGATTAAAGAGTGCGAGATTAGGACTGATAGAAACATCGTACCAAGATGCAAACCAAAAACTGGGGACTCCGAAATCCATAGTGTCATGGTATAAACCACCTTGATACCATTGAGGATCTTTAGGTTTTCTATTGACCATTCGGTCAAAAATTTCTCTTTTTCCATTTACATTTTGAAGAATATCTGTAATGGGTAAATGCTGAAGTGCTTCAGACATGTCTACCCGTGGATTATCTGGTGATAAGTCGTAAAATCTAGAAATTCGAATAAGATCTTCTTGACTAGCGCCAAGTGGAATTCTCGGTTTGTATTTGTCGTGCTCGACTCCGTATAACCAAGCAAAAAACAACAATTGCTCTACACCTCCTCTATACCAATTTCCCTGCTCTACATATTCACCTACTTCACCTACACCTGCTCCAAACCCTTGAGGCACCATAGCGGCATGTGAGGGATGGNCCAAAGCTGCAACTGCCATCTGCCACTCTGCCGTTGAAGAACATCCAATAGTTCCAATTTTTCCATTAGACCAATTCTGATTTTTAAGCCAAGTAAAGGCGTCATAGCCATCGGTGAGCGGCATTCCTAAAATATCCCACTGCCCTTCGGAATAATAACGACCTCTTTCATTTTGAACGACATAGGCATATCCACGCTTTACTGCGGCAAGAGCTGCTTTAACATGTCGATCTCTAAATTCTCCGTTTTGCCAAGAATTAAAATTATAGGGAGTTCTAGAAAAAATGACAGGTACTTGCTCATCTGTTTTGGGTCGATAAATATCTGTGGCAAGTCGAATACCATCGCGCATGGGCATCATGATTTTTTGATCGATGTGGGCTATAGCTGCCAATTCAATTACAGTTGGGTCGTCCTCGGGCAAACCGTGCACTTGGCCTATAGCGTAATTCAGTGTCAGTAAAAGAGTAAAGCAAAATGTGAAAAATTTAGAAAAAGCTTTCATTATTATGATTTTGAGATGTTAGTGTGATTTTTATTAGAATGCCAAGTAAAACTAGGGTGAAAATTCCCATAGCAATTTGAGTTGTAACAATAATTTCCGGATAGTTTGAATTAAAACCACTTTCTGACAGATGTTTACTGTAAATACCGAAATAAGCCCAAATTAAAACTAAAGCATATGCACCTTTTTTAAATATCCACAACTGAGAGAGTCCAATAGCGACACCCACACTGAGTATAATAATGGTCCATAAAGGTTCTGAAAGACCATAAAATGGTATATCATAGGTTGAAAAATAAGCCGTAAAATTGGCTATAGTCGCCACTGTTATCCAACCAAAATAAACCGTAAAAGGCAATCGTAAGAAAACAGCCTGTGTTAAAGACAATTCAAGAGAATTTAAAACGATATTCAATCTAATTAAAGTCAATAGTAAGAAGAGCATTACCACTAATGACAAGACAATCATTTCGTGATGCCATACAAAAATCCAACAGCTGTTCAAGATGCTATTAGCGATAAATAAATACAAAGCCTTTTTGGGAAATTTTTCAAAATTTGACTTGAAAAGAATCGCCACACTAAACCCCAGTAAAAGGGTATAAATCAATCCCCATATGGCAAAGGTTGAACCCGAAGGAGTAAACAAATTGGCATACTGATCGGATATTTCTCCTGTAGTTTTGTTGTTTATCGGAAGAATATTGGCTAACGCGTTTACCGTTATCATTTGAATAAACCCTATAATTACAATTGTTTTGAGCACCACACTTCTCATAAAACTGCTTTAAACTACATTTACACAATTTAACAACTAAATTAAATAAGAATCCCCTATTTTTTTTGTGTTTTCTTAGTTGTGTGAACTGTGTCTTTTTAAAAATGTAAATGCTGAGATAATCCGCCTATGAAACCGACTGACTCAAAACCTCACAACAGAGAGTTATTCACCCTAGGTTTACTCCTATTTATTACAGGATGTATTGCCAAAATTCCTTTTATCATAGATTATCCAGAAGATTCGTTTTACGCTCACTTTATGGGAGTTATACTTGTCCCCACATGGTCTTACTACATAGCTCTCAAGCGAAAAAACACCCTTATATACCCTTTGATTAGCAGTTTAGTTGCCGTAATTATCGCATTCTTCTTAAAGTATTTTTTTGGTTTTTCAGAAGGCGATTCTTTTGGTATTGCTTTAATTCATTCTGTAGTGATCTTTCTTTTTTGCATTGGGTTTGCGTTTTTAGGTACAAACTGGAATGAGACAAAAGAACGAATGCGATATCTCAAGTTTTTGATTGATACCGCGGTAGTGTCCGGGCTACTGCTAATTAGCTCTGTTGTATTTTCTGGAATTACCATTAAACTTTTTACCCTAACTGCTTTAGATATCGAAGGGTTTTATANAGAAAATGTTGTGGTTTGGGGATTGCCAGCAATACCAATAATCGCAAGCTATCTCGTTTTAAACAATCCCGACTTGGTTGAAAAAGTCACTCCCCTTCTTTCAAAAATATTCAGTCCCCTCGCTTTTATAGCACTTGTGTTATTCAGTGTAGCACTTGTGTTTGCCCCCAATAATATCTTTGAAGACCGCGAATTGCTGTTGCTTTTTAATTTAATCTTGATAGCCGTGTGTGCACTTATTTTATTCTCGGTGAGTGACAAAAATTTAAATCAAAGACAGTGGAAAATTATTCGTTTGTTGAGCTATATCACCACCTTTGACAATCTGATTGCTCTTCTTGCTATAGGTTATCGCATTTTTGAAAACGGTTTAACTCCTAATCGCTTCACCCTAATAGGAGTTAACTTGATGCTCTTTATTCAACTTCTATTTTTGAACAAACAACTCTATCACTTGTTTTCGCAAAAGTCAATTAAAAATGCTGTAAAAATCGTTTCAGGCCCTTATCTCAATATTTATTTGTTGTGGTCAATAGCAATACTCTTTGTTGTGATTCCCTTTTGGTTCTAATTTATTTTAAAGACAAAAATTGTTCTGTTTATCGATTGATATCTCAGCTCACTTGCAAGAAACAACTGAACGTGCTTTTTTGAATTTGGTCTAATTTTTCAAAGCTAACCTTTTGAAAACTATATTTTTAAATTGCTTTCATAGCGTAGTGAATACATAACCAAAAATGAACGTCAGTTTAAAACTAGCGTTCATTCGTCGAAAATTTTAAATATTCAAACGTATTACGCGTTATAGCTTAGAAGACTTTGAAGACAGCAAATGAATAAGTGGTTTAAATTGAAAAAGAAGCATAATTTTTTAACAGAAGAAGAGAGGTTAAAAGAACTGAGAGAAATCGTTCACAAAATAAAATCTGATTACATTGATGATGTCGCGAATAGTGCTCATCAAGACCAAATTACCATACGACAAGCTATTAACCACTTAGATGAATTAGATACTGAACTAAGAAATTTAAACCGTGGAATTTAGTAATATATTTAAATTGCAATTTACTATTTAAAAGAAATAATTTTATATATTAGGAGTGTATTGAATAGCAATTCTTGCTTCTTTAATTAGTCTTTAAACGCCAGTCATACTGGCGTTTTTTATTGGTTCAAAGACTCTACTTCACCTGCTTGTCGCACTTCATTTCCTATTTGTTCAGTGAGTGCATCTCCCAAAACTAATCGTATTGAGTCTGCGATTTTTAAAATCTCTCTTGTTTTTTCTGGATGCTTATCCGCAATATTCTTAGACTCCGTCGGATCGTCTATTAGATGATACAACTCAGGAACTTCTATTTTATTCATTTCATAATTGATGGGAAGACCTTCATCTGTTCCTACGCGACCATTTAAAGATCTGTAGGTGTGAGGTAGGTACAATTTGTAATCTTGGTGACGAATGGCATGAAGTTCATTTACACGATAATAAAAAAAGAAATTTTCATGAGGACTTACATCTGAGACATTGGTCAATAATGGAACTAAAGACTTACCATCAATCTTTAGTTCGGGGATTTTGGCATTAGTCCATTCTGCAATTGTAGGTAACCAATCTATACCCATAGCTGGCTGATCGATAACTCTCGGAGATTTTATTGATCTGGGGTAAGATACTATAGCCGGAACCCTATGACCTCCCTCCCAATTGGTGCCCTTTCCTTCTCTATAAATTCCTGATGAACCTGAATGTCCACCGTATGATAACCACGGACCGTTGTCTGAGGTGAATACAATAATCGTATTCTCTAAAAGATCTAAATCTTCAAGATGCTGAACCAAGCGACCAAACTCGTGATCTATTTCGTTAATTACGTCTCCATAGAGTCCTCTATCTTGCGTTCCCTGAAAATCAGGATGTGCAAAAAGAGGAACATGCGGTTGTGGATGAGGAAGGTAAACGAAAAAAGGTTGGTCTTTATGCGTACTGATAAAATCAATTGCTTCTTGGGTAAATTCTCGAGTTAAGGTCGATTGATCTGTCAACTTTCGAATGGGCTTTTCATTTTTGTAGAGAAAAATATCATCAAAATTGAACCAGCTTCCTTGTTGTGGATGATAGGGCCACATATCATTGGAATAAAGAATACCGTAGAATTCATCAAAGCCCTGTCTAGTAGGTAAAAAAGGAGCTGCATCACCAAGGTGCCATTTGCCAAAAATACCCGTAGCATATCCTTCTTCTTTGAGCATCTCCGCTATAGTAGTTTCAGCTGGATTTAATCCGATTTTTGCATTGGGCATAAAGGCATTATGTATGCCAATTCGATTGGGATAACAGCCTGTTAAAATAGATGCCCTTGAAGAGGAGCACACGGGCTGTGTCGCGTAATAAGAAGTAAAATAGACCCCTTCTCTTGCCAATTTGTCGAGATTTGGAGTAATGAAATCTTGTGCTCCGTATATTCCTAAATCGCCGTATCCTTGATCGTCTGTAAGAATAAAAATAACATTGGGTGGAGCCTGCTCAAGTAAAGCCTCTGTACAAGACAAAAAACACAAGGCCAAAACTAAAGGGTATGTTCTCATAATTATAAAATTTGCTCAATTCAATGGCTTAAGTTACAAATTCATCTCTCAAAAAATTATTTAGCATTTAATATCTTTAAGATGAAATATTATCTCGATGAAAATCTATTCTTATCTATTGAGTTTGACGCTATTGACCTTGGTTTCATGCAAGCAAAAAAAAACGGAGACCTCTGAAGATGCGCAATCCTTGACTTACTTGGCCCTTGGTGATAGCTATACCATAGGAGAGTCCGTAGCTCAAGCAGGACGCTGGCCTCATCAATTGGCTAAGGCCGTAGAACCGCTTATCAATCAGTCTCTACACACGACTATAGTAGCCAAAACGGGATGGACTACAGACGAATTAAATCAAGGAATAAATGAAGCCTCATTGGACAGTAACTATGATTTAATTTCACTTTTAATCGGGGTAAACAATCAATATAGAGGGCGGTCTCTCGAAGAATATAAACTTGAATTCGAATCCTTATTA
>NZIP01000045.1 GCA_002691645.1 Flavobacteriaceae bacterium | reverse complement strand
TTTCAACAGAAATTGTTGATTACTTGTGGTATTTATAACATTCTTTCGAATCAATTTTAAGGGCAGAAAATATGTTATAGATTGTAGTGTTGTATGGGCAAAATAGAAGTGCTCTTAAAACAGCTTAAAACACCCTTAAATTGCTTGTAAATATCCCTAATCTAGTTGTTAGGTGGTTTAAAAAGAAAATTGATATAAACCCCAAACAAAAGAAGAGTGCTATACCGATTACACCAATCTGAAACAATAAGCCTCCTAAATCTCAACTTAATTATTTATGGGTAAAGTAGCTGGTGCAAATAGAGAGTATAAGTATTATTATATGTACTAAATGCACCACTTGATAAAAAAGGTTGACTAGATATGTGTGGCATAACTGCTGACCCTATTTTACCTCAACTTAAACTTTATTAAAAGACTTTCCTTGTAAATACTGGGCTTTTCCAAAATACGCACCTTTTTTTGTGTTAAAAGACCCTTACTTGAGTATTAATCTACAAGAAGATAAATATCTGTATTGATTCAAATTAAGGCCAACGGAAAACCACAGTCTGAATAATAGGAAAAGGAAAAATTCAAGTTTTTTCAAGATTGTCAAGGGTTATTGACTTTAAAGCAGAGTTTGGAATAGTAGATTAATTAAGCAACAAATTTTTAGATTTGTTCATCAACAAGAAGAAACAAAAAATATGCACCAAAGTATATCTGAATTCATTTTGCAATCAAAAACAACGAATTTAAAAACAGCGCATTATCCTAAAGAATATCTTGATTTAGATGTGAAATTTTCATTTGGGATGGGCACCCCCGCAAAGATTTCTTGGATAAGTATACATAATAATGACATCCGTAATACAAAAGGTATTAATTGTGTATATCTATATTATAAAGACATTAACCTGCTTATTTTGGCTTATGGGATTATGGAGGCATTTGTTGGTGGAGATACCTGGTCGAATGAAGTTTCGGAAAACAATCCTACCATTTCCCAATATTTTGAGCATAACTCTTTAGGAAAACCTTACCGTTATGGTGATTCTTTTGTTTATAAAGCCTATCAACCAAAAATAGAAAACCAGAGTGTTAAGTTTATTAATCTTAAAAACAATCTTGAAGTTAAACGTGAACAGTTTAATAAAGAGTTAAATCAATTGGTTGAATTTTATGGTAAGATTATTAATCTTGAAATAAGAAATGAAGAATCCTCTTATAGTCAAGGACTATTCTATATGGAGAGTCAACTTGAAGACTTTATAATAAAAAATTGGGAAAACACCGAACTCGGTAAAAAGTATGATTTAATATATGAAAATGGAGATTTAATAAGAAAGCAATATAAGACGGATATTGGAATAATTGATATCCTTGCTAAGGATAAAAAAAATAAAAACCACGTTGTCATTGAACTTAAAAGAAATCAAACAAGTGATGATACTTTTGGTCAATTAACTAGATATATGGGATGGGTTAAAAGACACCTAAACGATAAAAATGTTAAGGGTATAATTATAGCGGTAAAGTACGATAAGAAATTAGATTATGCCTTAGAATTTGCTCCCTTTGACACTGAAGTGTTTATATACAATGTTTTGTTCACTTTGAATGAATTTAAAAAGTAATAACACAAATTAGAGCCTACACATAATCAAGTATTTCTAGATAGATTTATATACCTACAATTCTTAAAGCTTCAATAAGTATTTTGAAAGTTTTATTTGTACACTCTTTCTTTACCAACCATATCCTTTATGTTATCTATGTGTTGTTTTTGGTAATATTCATTTTCTCCCAATTGAACTAAAGTATTAAGCGTGTCTACAATTTCTCTCTTGTTTTTATATTGAGCTGGTTCATTTTCAGTTTTTATTGCATTGAGCACTTCAAAAACTCTATGACTTTTTACTAAATATGTACCCTTAGGCACGTAATCTATCTCCTTTAATTCACAGTCTCCAAAAAATACAATTACTGAGAAAAAGGGTATGTTTTCAAATTGACTATTAGTTTTCTTTAACTCTGTTATATGACTGTTGTTCTGCTTTATCGGGTTGTAGAACTTATACTTTTTTCTTCCAAAGGATAAAACTTTTGTCCAATTTGTATGACGCCCATTACCATAAATCCATCCACTGAAGTCTTTTATCTCAAAAACTATAACCCCCTCAGAAGTGACTAATATTAAATCAATCTGAGAAAATGTATCATTGTCCTTTTTAATAATTAAATCGTGAAAAATCGTTACTGAGGGTATTCCGCTTTTCAATAATTGTAAAATCAAAGACCTTTCAGACGGCGTTCCTCTATCCAATGAGGTAACCGAACTCAAGAGCTCCCTATCTTTTTTTTCTGATTTACTTTTAAGAAAATAGAGATGAGGTAAACCCCTATAATTATTGAGATTAAACCCCCAATTATCTTCAATATTACGAGTGTTAGTGAATTAAGCATTAGATGGAGCTCCGTAATGATTAGTTGATTCATTCAACCTCTAGCCATTCTCTCATATCAGAATATAAATTTTGAAGATTGGTTATTTCTGATTTATTATCTCGAATGCTATTATTTAATTCTTTGATTTTTTTAATTCTTGAAAGACTTTCTTTATGAATATTAGCCTTATCAACATAGCCAGCTGTTCCACTTAAGTGGACTAGTATTTTTCCATTCGCAGCTAAGTCTGAATATGTTGGTTGCACATTGGCTATTTTATCGCATTCAAGAGAGAAACATTTAGACTGCAGCTGTGCTTTCGCCATCTCTAAGGCTGTTTCGACATTTTCAACACTTCCAAGTTTTATTGCTATTTCGTCGTGTATAACATTCCAAGCACCTTCAAGATTATCAGAGGCAGTGGACCTTGAGCCCGAGTCAAACATTACAACCGCATCGATGTAGTGAACAGCGGTAAAGTTTGTCGGTGTATTAGAAAAATATTTAACGTTTTTAAGCGCTTCTACATTGACTTCTTTAGTTAATTCCTTAGCCTCATCTGCGTATGAAACATTCTCTTTTTTCATTTTATCTCTCAAAATGATAATAGAATCTGCTATAGTCCCTTGTTTAGCTGGATTAGTCTTTAAACAATCGTAACAAGCTTCCTCAAACTTGAGCTCCTCTGGCAGTCTATTATTCATTTTTTGTTTTATAGAATCTGATAACAGACTATTTGAAGACCCTCCAAGAAAACCTTGATTTCTTCCCGATTTAATTTTTGCGTTGCAAACTGGACAATTTTCCATAATTATTTAGTTATTAAATTAAGTCTGCTTATTGTTCTGAAAATTCACTCAGCCAAGCTTCATAAATAAATTGCCCTACCATACCGCTACCGTCTTTTACCATTATACCTATAAAATCGTGACTATCTGGGCAATCATAACAAGCGTAAGCGTTATTCTCTACCTCTACCATTTTCAAGAACTCACACTTCTTTGATATTTTCCTTGCTATTTTGTCATAATCGTTATTTGCGTTTCTAAATATTTGAAAAAAAAACGTGTCTGTCTCTTCTTGCCAAAGAGCAAAATGAGTTGACCGAGGGTCACCGTTTTCATAACTCGGGTCAAGAGCATAATTGTAAGGTTCTTCGCCATCTAAACTAGAAAACCCCAAGTTAAACATATACTTTAGAAACTTATCTTTTGAATCTATTTTCATCAGGTCTTTGTACTTGACTTGACCGAAAGAAATAAGCGGTGTAAAAAGCAGAATTAGAACTATTCTTTTCATAATACATTTAGTTTGAGACGTAAATCAAATAATTAAAATTTAACGACATTTAAAATTCAATTAAAATTATAATATTTGGAAAATTTCATATGGGGAATTCATCTTTTAAAAGCAAAGTATCAGAAGAAAACGAAGGGATTGAATATTCTCGTACAAATAAAGAAGCTTTACGTTCTGAAAATCAATATTCTGAGGAAAATGGTAGAAAACCAAACCTATCCAATAAATTATATCAATTACAATTGAACGCTGAAGGAAGTTCTAAAGTTTCTTCATTAATTAAACTACAGTCGATAGCCGATGACCACTCAGGTATAATTCAGAAGGCTGGAGAAGAATATGTAAATTATTTTAAAAATGTAGCCAAAATTAAAAATGCATTTAAAGAATATGAAGAGATACTCAGAAATTGTGAAGAATTAGTCAAAAACAATTCTATGGATATTCAGACGCTTACAAAATATGTAGCAGGAATAAAAACCGGTTTGGTGTCTTTAGCGGCATTTGGAATTTTTGCCTCACACCCGCCTGGTTGGTTAATAATTTTTACAGGAGGTGGGATTGCACTCAAAAATTATGTAGAAGGAAAAAGAAATGAACTAAAAGGCGGTTCTGGAGAGGATACTGGTAAAAATACTGCAAGTGAATTGACTGTAGACCAAGGCGCAAATCAACTGGGTGAAATATCTGCTGAGCTGGGTAAGGGTTTGTCGGGAATTTTGGCCGTTAAGGACCTGTTTGGTGCATTAGGAGAAATCAAAACTATTGGTTATCACACGCTATTTCTTCCTGATAGAAAAAAAGAGCTCGTTGAATGTCTTCGATTGACTAACAATAAAATACATCAAGCGTATGTTGAATTACTTACGTCTGAGCAACAAAAAAAGTATCAGTCTGAACTAGAAAAGCTTACGTTACGTTTTTGGGATGTTTCAAAGGATTTACTTTAAATCTTTATAAGAGAAACTAATTAAACTATAGAATCTTAATTGATTCTAGGGGCTTTTTTAATTGTATTAGTGCATCAGATAACTCTATTAAAATCGCATAAAAACAAAATATTTAATATTGAATTTCATTAACTCTTGAGATATTTCGAACATCTCTTGAAATGCCTTGAATACTTCTTAATATCGATAAAGTGCATAAAAACGTCGATATATTACAATACTTTTACAGCACCCAATCTTATCATTAGTGAAATTTAAATCTTACCCCACTGCTTACGAGCAGTTAAATGCTAAGCGGAAAGAACAGTACAACTTTCACTTTGTAGCTCAGAAACTTATTGAGCACGGCTATGATATCGTATGGCTCTCTAATGACTGGCAAGGTGCAGACTTTCTAGCAGTCAGAGAAGAAGAGACCTTAAAGGTTCAATTAAAGGCTTCATTTACACTTAAAAAGTCTTACATAGGAAAAGACCTCTGGGTTGCTTTTAGAAAAGACCAGACCGTCTATATGTATAAGCACGACACAATGCTGGCAGAGTTCAATTTAAAAGACAGTGCAACTTGGAATAGCGATAAAGGTTACCACTGGACGGGTAAGCCATCTAAAGACACACTTGAGAAAATTATTAAACTATAAAAGGGCTTAATGCCTAATGTATTAGCTACTAGCTTAGAATTACTTTGTGTTAAACTCAGTTAAGTAAGAAGTCAATAACTCACTTGAAGAGCCTCTAGAAATAGGGACTTTTTTGTTATATTCTCTTTTAACCATTGTTAACAGTACAAAGGGTGCAAATTAAGGTTCTTAATATAGCTTATAGCCTTCAACGTCAATAAACGCGGTAATTATGAAAAAACTAGCTTTTAAGATGTATTTAAAAGAAGGAACCTTAGCCACCTATAAAAAAAGACATCAAGAAATTTGGCCAGAGTTAAAAACGCTTTTAAAGTCTTCAGGGATTGAAAATTATAGTATTTACTATGACGAAGAAACAAACTGTGTATATGCTTTTCAAACATGTGAAGAATTAGATTCTCAGGCTTTGGGAGCTAATGTTATCGTACAAAAATGGTGGAAATTTATGAGCGACATCATGGAAACTAATTCAGATTTTTCTCCTAAACAATCGAATTTAATCCCTGTTTTTGATTTAGATCAGCCAGAATAAATCGTTTTATACTGTTGATAATATTTGAATGACTTTTTTGAGATAGCTAATAATGACTTGGTCCCATTTCAGTCGGATTACAATGTAAATCGGAATAGCGCCTAAAAGGGACTGTAAAAAAGAAATTCTGACTTTTGCCCAGGTATTTACATATTCATGAAGCGCTGTAGCATTATTTGTTTCTAGATGCTTTAAAAGATTCAAAAGTTCTGGGTCATCAAGGTATTTTTGTTTTATTTTTTGATTTTCATAGAGTTTAAGTCGTAGATGGTCGTTTTCAAGAAAGAGATTTGGAAACTGTTTCTTTTTCTTTAAAAAGTATAGATCAGCGGCGAAAAGAAGAAGTCTTATGACTAAAACTATTGTGAGGTATACAATAAACTCTGAAATAAGTTCTGAGTAATTGAAATTGGCTAGATAATCAAAAAGCAACATGTGATAAAAACTTCTTTGACTCAATAAAATATAAATCAAACTAATTTTTACCCAAAAAAAATAGTCATTTTAGATAAAAAGCTCAAACGATAGGGTGTTGTGATAATCTACTGACCTAATGGTGAAAATTGATACATTTCATTTTTTATTCTGTTTTCTCGCATTATTTCTGCTCTTTCAGGAGTGGCCATTAGGGTCAACATTTTTTCAAAATCTACATCAAATAACAGAGCTATGTAGTTGTAATCATCAACTTTACTAATGATCGATCGAGATTCATCGCAACATTCAGCCCTTGTTTCTGAGCCATTTAGCCATTCCTTGTGAACTGCTTCGTAAGTAGTTTTAAAGCTTCCTTTAATTAAAATATTCATTTGATTTTAGTTTATGTACAATATAGACAGGCTCAAAAGTTATATCAAGCCCCGCTTATGTCCAAATAATATATGTACAGAGTTAAAAAGAGGAGTCAATACTTGAATAATTTCCAGAATGCACTGACAAAATTAGTAGGGAGTTGTTTCTTTAAAAGTATTTAATCTAAATGCGTTGTAAAAAGAAAAGAGCATAACAAACGTAGGCTCTTTATGATCGGATTTGATTAAAATCTAATGGTTAAATTCTTCACATGTGTATTTCTCACTTACTTCAAATTTGTGAAACGAGCAAGACTTAGCCTTGTCATTAAAATTAGAACAGTTCACACAGCTGTTACTCAATTGTAAATTTTCCATAATATTCGTTTTATATAAAAATAGAATTTTTTTCTCTAAATCGTTGATAATGTGGTAATTGTTATTTGGACTAATTAAAAAGAAACCAGGTTTAGAGATGGAATTCAATCAATTTTAAATATAATTTTTGAACATTATGAAGTACGTCATCTATTGTTTGACAATGGTACTAATAAAAAAACCCTAGTGTTTACTAGGGATAAATGTTTTCGGCTAGAGTGATTTACATTATAAATAGTATTCGAGCCTCAATAAAATTAGTAAAGTCTTTTAAATTATAATAAAAAATTGTGCCTAGGCTTGACTTTATTCATATGATTTTAATTTAAATTTAGCGGAATTTCAACTAATTGTGATGTCGATTTATATACCTGTTATTTTTGTCTCTGCTTTATATTACGCGATTGGACATTTCATGAATAAAGAAAATGCCAAAATTTTATTGGCGGGGTATAATTTTATGACAGATGAAGAACGAAAAAAGTTTGACATAGAGAATTACCTGGTGTCTTTCAAAACCTTCTTTAAAAACCAAGCCATATACTCTTTTATTATATTTCAAATTTGTTATGTGCTAATGGATAATAAAAAATCAGCTATTCTATTATGGAGTTTATACATAATCATTTCACTTGTTTATTTCTTAGTTAAATCAAATAAAATAAAACGCATTGATTAATTAATAAGGTATTTACCCATCAATACCTATGTAGTCTTATTAATATGAGTCGTAATCCTAACCATAATAATTTCATTGGTTATGTCATCACTTGTTTTGCCTGTTTTTTTGGAGCTGTAACAGCCTCTTTGTCAGAATATGAATACAACTACCTGCTTGTTGTCCCTAATCTTGTATTTAGTATAGGTATGGGTTATAATGCCTTTAAATATTTCAAGAAGAATAAGAAATGAACCTTGTGTCTCTTAAGATAATTTATATTGCAAGCAACATTTACAGAATCCTCGATGAGCACAAAAAATAAATTATTCGACCACATTTTTGGAAAAAAAAGAGAGCCGAAAAAAAAAGCAAGATTTAAAGGTCTAGTATGGATAATCTTTGGTTTGTTAGGCATATTCGGTTTATTGGATAGTCTTGATTTATTACCTCTTATTGATTTATCGCAGATTGACTTAACACAAGTAAAGGTTTTTTTAGAAAACTATCGAACAGAAATTGAAATGTACAGTAAACCTGTCTTTTTTGTTTTCCTGGTAATTTTCTGTTTTAGAAGAGCTCGAAGATACTGGTGATCTAAAAGGCATTATTCTCTTCTAAAAATTATTAGTAGAGGAATTTAGTGTTTGTTTTTAATGGGTAGTGGATAATGTTCATGCTGAATTCTTGAGGTATTTTGAGGGTGAAAGAGACTTGAATAATCAAATTGAAAAAGAAAAACGAGACTCTGAACTAAGGGATTAATTTTTGGCCACTTTTAAGGTCTAGTGCTTATATTTCTGATATTATGAAGAAAATTTATTACAAAATTGCAGTTGGGTTAACAATATTAAACCTTATTGAATTGGCTGTTAGAAAATTCAGTCACTTTGATTTTTTAA
The DNA here is from genome assembly GCA_002691645.1 of Flavobacteriaceae bacterium. GTDB lineage: Bacteria > Bacteroidota > Bacteroidia > Flavobacteriales > Flavobacteriaceae > UBA3478. The sequence goes on along the minus strand of NZIP01000045.1, from coordinate 11,151 downwards.
TTCCAAGACCTGTAAAAGCAATTTCAGTAATATTAGCTCTTTTGCTATTTGGTATACATTTCTATAAAAATAAAGAGTAGTATTCACTTTGTTTTTAAGACACTTTGAATTTATTTCTACTCGAAAAGTACTAAGGAGTATGCAACCCTCTCTTGAACCCTAAAATTCATTTTTTCTCTTCCATAATTGGTAAAATCAATTTTTAATTTATAGCATTGAATCTATCGATCAAGAGGAGTGGTTTGATGTTTAGGCATATCTGATTATAGAATTTACAATCTAAATAGTTGCCTATTTGATGGATATATTAAGTATGAATATCAAAAAAAGAGGCCGCCAAATAGGAGAAACTAACACACGGTAACCTAAATAACGGCCTTGAACAAGACAAGTGTTCAGTTAACCAAAAACACTATCAAACAAAGCGTAAAAACAACTTGTCTAGCAATTTAGATAATTTCGTGGTGTAGGATTTAAAGCTCATTGTTATATGATATGATGATTTGGGATACTAAAAGTAGTGTAATTAATCGATGATTTTGTGCATTTCATCGATATTCTCAAGTATTGAACTTGTTTCAAGAGATGTTGTTAATAGTTCAAGTTAAAATCAATTTCAACGCTATATTTTGAGTTTTTACGCTGTTTTGTTAGAGATTTAGATTTAAATATTAAGAATAAAAAAAGCCCTCAGTGTTAACTAGGGGCTTATTTAATGACTAGATTGATTTACATTACAAATGTTATTATTCCAGTCTATATAAATATAATAAAAGCATTCATTTACATTAATCACAACATAAACCTTCTGTTATAGTCACACCCATTCGTTCCACCCAACAATTATTGTCATAGGTAATACTATCCTACAGAGAATTTAAGAGCATTATATTAGATGAACAGTTGTTAATGTTAAAGAGGGTTCGAATTAAGGTGCAAATACTCGTGAGATAGCAGCGAAGGGCTCAATAATTCTTAAGGCGAAGTTAAAGTCAAGGTCGAAGTTAAATTGTACAATTATATTTGAGCTATGAACAAGAAGTGGTTTTCGTATACCATAGGTTTGATGTGCTTAGCACTTGCCGGTATTATCGTCGTTCAAGTGTATTGGATGCAAACGGCATTCAGTTCGAAGTCAGAAGAATTTTCAAATGTCATAGCCGACGTTCTAAATTCAACGGCTGAAAATGTGGAAGCTAAAGAGCGTAAAAGATATTACGACAAACTTGCTTTTCTGATCGATAGTATTGGAGACCCTCAATCACAACAAATTCAGAACTTCTTTTTTATAGATAGGAGCCTAACGGACGAGGAGATTCTTTTTTATTCTCATGGTATTTTAAAAGAGGGATATGACATGCCGTCTACCTTTCTTGACGACGAGGGACACCTCATTCGAGACACCTCAACTATTTATAATTACACTTCTACACGGACAAAAAGAATCTTTAAGGCGAGTTCTTCTCTGGATAATAATGAAACCTATTTAGAGCCTGTTGAGGTTTTGGAGAAAATAGGAGGGTTGACTAAAATGGAGAAAGCCCAATATGATGATGTCTTCATGGAAGCGGCCAAAACTATTCCCATTCACAATAGAATTGAGGTTGAAGACCTGTATCAAGCCATTGAAAGTGAATTGCAAAATAGGGGTATTGATTCGAGCTTTGAATTTGGAGTTGAAAGTATGCAGTTTCCAACATTGGTCAGAAGTGAGCAATTCGATTTTAAGAGCGAAAATTTATACAAGGCTCCAATCTTTAAGGATAGTGAAGGGATGACAGACTACACTTTAGCCTTGTTTTTTCCTGATCGTAAAGAATTTCTGCTCTCTGAAATAGCTAGTCTTGTCACTCTTTCTGTCGTCTTTACTACAATTATTATTATTGTTTTTATCATTTCTATATATCAACTAGTCACTCAAAAGAGAATTTCTGAAATTAAAAGTGACTTCATCAATAATATGACGCATGAATTCAAAACACCGATTGCGACCATCAATTTGGCTGTGGAATCGATAAAAAATCCTATCATATCATCAGATAAGGAAAAGCTAGATCGGTATTTACAAATGATTAGAGATGAAAATAAGAGAATGCACGCTCAGGTAGAAAACGTTCTTCAAATATCTAAGTTGGAAAAAAGACAGTTTGAAGTTGAGAAAGAAGAACTGAGTATTCATGAAATCATATCAGAGGCGGTAGTTCATGTTGAATTACTTATCGACCATAGAAAAGGGCTTCTCGAAAAAAAATTAATAGCAGATCAAGATATCATAAAAGGTAATGCACATCACTTGACCAATCTCATTGTCAATATTTTAGATAATGCAGTCAAATACTCTGATCAAGAATTGTATATAGGAATACAAACCTACAATGAAAACCATTCTGTAGTGGTTAGAATTGAAGACCACGGAATGGGTATGACAAAAGCCGTATCAAAGAAAATATTTGAAAAGTTTTACCGTGAACATATAGGCAATGTGCACAATGTAAAAGGGCACGGATTGGGTCTTTCTTATGCGAAACACATTGTTGATTTACATAACGGCTCAATTTTTGTTGAAAGTGAAAAAGGAAAGGGTAGTATATTTTTTGTAAAATTCCCTTTGACTTAAATCTTATACCTATGGAAGAAAAAAGAAGAATATTATTAGTAGAAGACGATCCCAATTTTGGAATTGTTTTAAGGGACTATTTAGGAATGAATAATTTCGAGGTTGTACTGGCTAAAAATGGTATGGAGGGGTTTGAAAAATTCAAAAAACAGGAGTATGACGTCTGTATATTGGATGTTATGATGCCATATAAGGATGGTTTTACACTCGCGCGTGAAATTAGACAACAGAATCAGCATGTTCCAATAATATTTTTAACGGCCAAAACAATGAAAGAAGATGTTTTGGAGGGATATAAGGCAGGAGCAGATGATTATTTAAATAAACCTTTTGATTCTGAGGTTTTGCTGGTAAAGATCAAAACAATACTAGAACGAAAGTCAATTAATAATCAATCTGTTCAATCTAAACAGTTTGAATTTGAGATTGGAAATTTTCAGCTCAATAGTAAACTGAGATTTTTGAGTTATTCTGGCGAGGAGCCCATTAAGCTATCACCAAAAGAGAATGAGTTGTTAAAATTACTAGCACTTCATCTCAACGATTTAATGCCAAGGGAACTTGCATTAACTCAGATATGGAGAGACGATAATTATTTTACTTCTAGAAGTATGGATGTGTATATAGCCAAACTGCGCAAGTACCTCAAAAAAGATGAAAAGGTTGAAATACTCAACATTCACGGTGAGGGATTTCGACTTGTTGTAAACCCTGATTAATTCTTAAGTTCCGTATAATTCAAACAATACGGCATTGCACAAAGTTTCAACTGACTCTTCTGTGTTTAAGTGTAATGCATCTTCGGTTGGTTCATAAGTGTCTAATTGGCTTTGTAGTAAACTTGCGGGCATAAAGTGACTTTTTCGTTCTTGAAGTCGCGCTTGAATTACTTCAGCATTTGCTTCTAAACAAACCCAATTTATTTTGTTTTTAACCTCTTTTTCAAGAATCCTTCGGTATTCATGTTTCAAGGCTGAACAGGCGAGTATTAATCCTTGTGCTGTCTCACTCTTTTTGATATGTGTATTGAGGTCCAGTAGCCATGGTAATCTGTCGTGATCATTGAGCGGCACACCTGACTTCATTTTTTGTTTGTTGGCTTCGGGGTGAAAGTCATCTGCATCTGAAAATGGAATCGCCGTTAATTCGGATAATTTTTGACCCAAAAAGGTTTTGCCCACGCCGCTCACTCCGGTTAGAATCACTATTTCACACTTATTGTCTATTCGGGATTTAATTTTTTGGAGTTGTTGACTTTTTGACATCTCAAAACCAACCCAATGAATATCTTCGTTTTTACGGTACCAAGTTAATTGTCTTTTAGCGTATCGACGACTGTTTTTTTTGATTTCTTCAACAGCATTTTCACGACTGATTTGATCGTCAAAAAACGACAATATTTCTTTGTAACCTACTGTATTTAAAGCGTTTAATCCTTTATGCTGAACTAAGCTTTGAACTTCTGTAAAGAGCCCTTCATTTACCATTAAATCAACACGTTCATTAATTCTACTATATAACAGGGCTCGTTCTATTTTAATCCCAAAATGAAGAATTCTGTAGGGCAGTTTATTTGAAGACTTTTTTAAAAAACTTGAATAAGGACTGTTGCTACTTCGACATACTTCAAGTGCTCTTATGAGTCTATGAGGATTATTGAGATCAACTTTATCAACGTATTCAGGATCTTTTTGCTTTAATTCGTCTTGCAGAGGTTTAAGCCCCTCTTTTTGCAGTTGGGCATTGAGATTATGTCGAATACTAGGCGGTATTTTTGGAAAGTCATCAATGCCGTTAATTAAGGCATCCATGAATAAGGCGCTTCCTCCAACAGCCACGACAAATTCATGTTTTATAAATAAAGAATCTAAGATTGTTCTCGCTTCTTGAATAAAATCTCCAAGGGTATAAACTTCACTGACTGATTTGTGCTGTATAAGATGGTGCTTAACTTCTTTTAATTCGCTTTCACTGGGAACAGCTGTACCAATGCTCATTTCTTTATAAAACTGTCTACTGTCGACCGAAATGATTTCTGTTTCATAGGTTTTGGCAAGATCAATCGCTAAGCTTGTTTTTCCTGATGCAGTAGGGCCAGAGATACATAGAAGTGTTTTCATAATTCATCTCCGCATTTAAAGCAGAATTGTGCATCATCTTCATGACCTTCTACACTGCAGTTTCTGCAGGCTTGGGTGTTTTGTTTGGTATATTTTTGGTTTAGAGAGGCTGTAACGATTCCTGTAGGTACAGCGATAATCCCGTATCCTAAGATCATGACCATAGTCGCAATGAATTGTCCTAAAGGTGTTTGAGGTGCTATATCGCCATATCCTACGGTCGTTAAAGTGACTACGGTCCAATAGATTGATCTTGGTATACTGCTAAAACCTGAGCTTTCTGGCTCTATGATATACATCAAAGTACCTAATAGAATTGCCAAAATGCATACTGTATATATAAAAACTAGAATTTTGATTCTGCTGGCTCTCAGGGCTTGGCCTAGATGTGATGCGGCGCTCGTAAATTGTACAATTTTAAGAATTCTAAAGATTCTCAAAAGTCTAAGGGTGCGAACGGTGATTAAGGCGTGATATCCGGTTGTAAATAAAGAAATATAGAGTGGGAGTGTAGCTAAAAAGTCTATAATACCATAAAAACTGAAGATGTAGGCTTTTGGTTTTTTGACTGATACGATTCTTAGTACATATTCAAGGCTAAAAAAAATTGTGATGCTCCACTCAATGACTTTAAAGACCTCTTGATATTGCGCATTGATACTTTGAACACTCTCCAACATTACGGTCACTAGACTGCTGAGAATTAATACGATTAATACGATGTCAAATAATTTGCCAAGTGGAGTGTCGGCCTCAAATATTACTTCGTGTATTTTGTCTCTAATCTTCAAGGAGTTGAATTTCGTATTTCTCTGGATTTTCTTTGAATTTTTGTTCGATGAGCTGACCATAAATAGATAGATGTTGCTCAATTTTAATCAAATTTTTCTTAAGAATCTTAATTTTACTGATTTGATAATTCAATTTACAGACACCGAAGTAACTCAATGCTCCATTTTCAATAAAATAAATATAATTCTGAGCAGAGGTATTTTCTTTCTCTATGACCAAAAAAATCTTGTGTTTGTCTAGTAGTCGAATTTTGTCGTTTTCTGGACTAATTTTTTTTACTGCATTTAAATTAAATCGACCATTTGTTTCATGAATAAATTTGATATTGCGAAACAACTCATTTGTAATCAGTTGTTCTATGATATGCTTTGTTCTCTTTTGTAAAGACATATCTTTTTTGGACTTTGACGCAAACTTTTTACTTAGTGTTGTTTTGATGTTTTTACTTTGTCCAGTGTAAAGCAAATTCTCTTCCTTGCCATATAAATAGTAGATGCCTGCTTTTTCACTGAGATTATTTATTAGATCTATTTGCTTTTGGCTCAAATGAAAATGCTCGTTTTTCTTGATTAGAGATTTTGAAATTTCCTTGGTGGCATCTTTTTGAAGTAGAATTTTAAACAATTCGAGTGTCGCTTGAGCGTCTCCAGAAGCTCTATGTCGATTGCTCACTGCTATACCCAATGCCTTTACCAACTTGCCTAGACTGTGAGAATCGGCCTCTGGAATTAACTTTTGTGATAATTCAACAGTGCACAGGGTTTCTTTTGTAAAATCATAACCAAGTCGGTCGAACTCTAACTTTAAAATCCGATAATCAAAACTCGTATTATGAGCAACAATAACACAGTCTTTGGTAATTTCAATGATCCGTTTGGCTACCTCGTAAAATTTGGGTGCATTTTTGAGCATTTTGTTTGAAATTCCTGTCAGTTTTACGACAAACTCCTGTATTTCCCTTTCAGGATTGATGAGTGATTGAAAGTAATCGATTTCTTGGCTCCCGTCAAATTTATGAATAGCTATTTCAGTTATCCCTTCCTCATTATAGGCTCCTCCAGTGGATTCGATGTCTAATATGGCAAAATAACGATTCAATGATGATAATTTCGAGCCCCGAATATACGACTACCCACTCTGATCATATTACTCCCGCAATCAATGGCGAGCTGATAGTCTCCACTCATACCCATTGACAAAATTTCTAGATTTTTGAAATCTATTGCTTTTTCTTTAAAGAGTTGAGCCAAATATGTGAACTCTGACTTTAATTGGACTTGGTCATTGGTAAAAGTAGCCATTCCCATTAAGCCTTTTATGTTTACAAATTCAAAATCTTCAATCGAAGTGAATATTTCATCTAGTTCGGTAGCGGACAAGCCGAATTTGTTTTCTTCTTGAGCAATATGAATTTGCAAAAGGCAATTTATTTTCAGGTTTAATTTACTTCCCTGTTTATTTATTTCCTTGAGAAGCCTTAAACTATCAACCGAGTGAATTAAAGAGATAAAAGGCGCAATATATTTGACCTTGTTACGCTGCAGGTGACCTATCATATGCCACTGTACATCATCAGGTAACTGCATTTGCTTTTCTACGAGTTCTTGTACTTTATTTTCTCCAAAGATTCGTTGACCTGCCTCATAAGCTTCTTTTAAATCTTCAAAAGGTTTAGTCTTTGATACGGCTACCAAGGAGACGTTCTTCGGAATCTCACTAATGATATGTTCTAAATTTTCACGTATAGCCATTATTCGAAATAGGATTAAATTAAGTGTTAGGGTCTAGTTTCCTGAATAGTTTAACTGGTTTTTTATTTTTGAGATGATTTCTAAGGCAACCTTTAAAGCCTTGGTACCGTCCTCTAAACTTACTAAGGGTGAACGCTTTAAATGAATTGCCTCGGCTAAATTTTCAAGTTCATCAAGTATGGCGTTGTTCATTTCTGTCTTTAGTTTTTCGAAATGTAAAATTTTTGTTTCACCTTCGGCATTAGTCAAGGTCATTTGATAGGGATCTATTGCCTTGTCGGCCTTAGGACTATCAATTTTAACGATTTCACTTTCTTTTTCTAAAAAGTCAATACTGATATATGCATCTTTTTGAAAAACCCTGGTTTTCCGCATATTTTTTAAAGATATCCTGCTCGCGGTCAAATTAACAACAGATTTATTTTTAAATACTAATCTAGCATTGGCAATATCTGGAGACTGAGAGAGCACGCAGGCTCCACTTGCATGCACTTCTGCTAAACTTGAGGATATCATACTCAAAACGATTTCGATATCGTGAATCATTAGATCCATTACAACAGACACATCTGTTCCTCTTGGATTGAATTCAGAGAGTCGATGCGTCTCAATAAACATCGGATTATCGATGATATCTTTTACTGATCTTAAGGCAGGGTTATATCTTTCAACGTGCCCTACAGCTCCTATAACACCGTTTTCTTTGGCGAGTACCATCAATTCTTCGGCTTGCTCTAGATTTAGTGTTATCGGTTTTTCTATAAAGATGTGTTTTTTGAATTCAAGTGCTCTTTTCGCAATGTCAAAATGGGTGAGTGTTGGAGTTACTATAACTGCAACATCAATTTCGTTTAAAAGTGCATCTTGTGATGAATAAAATTTATATCCAAAGGTTTCTTGAATTTCAATTGCATGTGATTCATTATTGTCATAGAACCCAACTAACTCATATTTAGAAGATTCCTTTAATAATTTTAAATGAATCTTTCCTAAATGACCTGCTCCAAAAACACCTGCTTTTAACATAGAATTATTTTTCTGCAAAAATAGCCATATAAGTAGAGTTAACAATGTTTAATTTTGTCCCACACATTTTAGGAAATGCTGAGAAAAGACGAATTAAAACATCAGGGAATGCGTAACCATTTAGTTGCAGAACTTAAAGCTAAAGGGATTACAGATGAGAATGTTTTACAAGCGATTGCTAAGGTTCCACGTCATCTTTATTTAGACAGCAGTTTCGAGGCCCATGCATATCAAGATAAGGCTTTTCCGATAGGAGCAAATCAAACCATATCTCAGCCTTATACAGTGGCCGTCCAAAGTTCGTTATTGGATGTAAAAACTGGAGATAAAATTTTAGAAGTTGGTACAGGATGTGGTTATCAAACAGCCGTGCTCATTGCATTAGGGGCAAAGGTATATACTATTGAACGGCAATTAGAATTGTTCAAGAAAACCAAACTATTCTTTCAGCAAATGCCTTATAGACCAAAAAAAATGATTTATGGAGACGGATATATTGGTTACGCTGAACAGGCTCCTTTTGATGGTGTTATTGTTACTGCCGGTGCTTCTCAGCTTCCCGAAGCTTTGCTAAAGCAGTTAAAATCAGGAGGGCGATTGGTCATTCCAGTTGGAGACGGAAATACACAGCTCATGCACAGATATATTAAAACCGCAACTACAAAATTCACCAAAAGTCTTCATGGTGAATTTCGTTTTGTGCCTTTACTCGAAGACAAAGAAGGCTTGAACTAAACTTCCTTTTTCTTAATACGATCGAGTGTTCGTTTGTTGTCTCTATCTTTTATAGTTTCTCGCTTATCGTATAATTTTTTCCCTTTTGCCAGAGCGATTTGCAGTTTAGCTAAACCTTTTTCGTTTAGGTATAAGCGCAAGGGGATAATAGCTATTCCTTTTTGAGACACTTCTTTGTGTAATTTTCTGAGTTCTCTTTTTTGCAGCAGCAATTTTCTAACTGCTTTTGGTTGATGATTGTAATGATTGCCGTGAGAATATTCATCTATTTGCATATTGACTACAAAAAGTTCAGTATTTTGATTGAACTCACAAAAACTATTCGATATGTTGGCTTTACTCAGGCGAATAGATTTAATTTCAGTTCCTGCAAGTACAATTCCAGCTTCATAAGTGTCAAGTATCTCGTATTCAAATCTCGCGCGCTTATTTTTGATATTTACTTGTTGAATGCCCATGAATACTGCTAAGCTGTGAATTAAGTGCTAGTTATTATTTTGCAAATTCGGTTTGAATAAGATATTCCAAATATTGAGCCGAATTCTTAAAGTATTTTGAATCTGAAGTTATAATGCTAGAAATTACACCTCCATTTAAAATCGTGTAAAATTGCTTTGCGTATTGCATTGCTGGCAATTTCAATTTGAATTCACCCTTGATTTGGCCTTGCTCAATTACATGAGCAATATGTCCTTCGATAGAATGATGCACTTCTTTAATTGCTTGTGATAGTGCAAAGTTGTTATGTTTGGCATCCGCCCCAGCGCTTACAATAGGACACCCTCCTAACTCTTCTATTATTAAATTATACGATTTGTAAAAATTGATAAGCGAAAACATTCTAGACATTGAAGTTTCACCTTCTTGTAAGGCATTAATAATATGTTTAAGTAATATGTTTTTGGAGTATTCAAAAGCGGAAAGGGCCAGTTCTTCCTTGTTTTCAAAATTGCCATAAAGTGCTCCCTTTGTTAAACCTGTTGCCTCGGTAATTACACTTAAACTCGTACCGTGATATCCGTATTTATTAAATAGGGGAGCTACGGTTTCTAAAATAAACTGTTTTGTTTTTAAGGATTTACTTATTTGCATGGGCTAGCTAGAGATTTGAGTTCTAAATACCAATCGGTTATCAAAGTTATCTAAAATTACGCCTCCTTTTGATTTTATATCGCCAGAAAGAATTTTTTTTGAAAGAGGACTAAGTATTTCCTTTTGTATAATGCGCTTTAACGGTCTAGCTCCGTATTGCATGTCATAGCCCTGTTCACTCAGAAAAGTAACGGCCTCTTCTGTAAATTGCATATCGATTCCCTTTTCTTTTAAAGTGTCAACAAGTTCTTCTAATTGAAGACTTGTAATTACTGAGATGTCCTCAGGTGTTAAGGGTGTAAAAAGTGTTATTTCATCAATTCTATTTAAAAACTCGGGTTTCATGTGTTGTTTTAGCTCATCTTGAACTTTATTTTGAATCATTTCGACCTCTTTAGAATTAAAAGAGTTTTCCGCTGATAAGGCGCTCCAATAATTTGAACCGATATTAGAGGTCATTATAACTATAGTGTTTTTAAAATCAATGAATCTTCCCTGACTGTCTGTGAGGTGGCCTTCATCTAAAACTTGAAGTAAAATATTGAAGGTGTCAGGATGGGCTTTTTCAATTTCGTCTAGCAATACGATGGAATATGGTCTGCGCCGCACTGCTTCGGTCAGTTGGCCACCTTCATCGTAACCCACGTATCCTGGAGGTGCACCAATAAGACGACTTACACTATGCTTTTCCTGGTATTCACTCATATCGATTCGTGTTATAGCATTTTTGTCATTAAACAAATAAGAAGCTAGTGTTTTAGACAACTCTGTTTTGCCCACACCGGTTGGTCCTATAAAAAGAAAAGATCCAATAGGCTTATCTGCGGGATTCAGACCAGCTTTGTTGCGTCTGATTGCTTCAGAAACAGCTTCGACTGCATTTTTTTGTCCAATTAACTTTTGGTTTAAGTGGGTTTCAAGGTGAAGTAATTTTTCTATTTCACTTGACATTAATTTATGAAGGACGTATTGTTCTAGTGTTATTATTCATTCCAAATTTGTGTCTTAATTAATATGT
>NZIP01000044.1 GCA_002691645.1 Flavobacteriaceae bacterium | reverse complement strand
CTCGAAGCCGTCTCTCAGGGGTCTCTCAATTCAACCCAACAGTTTGCATTTCTTGACTCCAATGGCAGAGCATGACTCTGACGACGAGTCGTTGGATCATGGCATGCAGGACCCAGTCGTATTGCGCGGCTTGTTACAATGCATTGCCATAGGCCTGTTCTTCTCGGGAAGATACCTTTTGGATGTGCTCTTTACACCACATGTTGTGCAGCAAGCACTGGCTCTGGCTCACCGCGTATGGGCTGCTGCGTGGTGTGCGCCGGCCATTTCCCTCGTCCTCCTCCACTACTGGGGCTCTCTCGAATACGGGCTCTTCAGCGTGCTCGCTCGGTGGTTGCTGAGATTTTGCATTTTGCGGAGCCTCATCGTGAAGCTCATGGACGACGAGATGGTGGTGTGGCATCTAAGGAAGGTCCACATATGGGTGCCGCTGCAGTTTCTGGTGACCTTCACACGTGTCTCCAGCGGCCGTGAGGAACCACGTGGAGAGTGGCAAGGGGGAGGTCGCAGTGTTCTCTGCCGAGGAATGCCATGGGTGATACGCTACAGCGTCTTGTCTGCATCGTGGCCGTCGCTTCGCGTCACCGACGTATTCGCGCAGCTGACCATGACGGAGTCGGACTTGTGGCCATCGCCGTCGTATGCGCCGTCGTACGCTCCATCGTTCGAGCCCCAAGGCTGCGCGTCATTCACTGGCTTTGCTGTCCCATGTGAGGAATTACGACGGATCCGCGAATTCAATCGTGACGTCATGCCCACACTGCGCGATGCAGGATATCGCGCGATCCGTAAGGCGATGAATGAACGCAGCTTTCCCGGACATATCTGGCATGTGGGACACGCATGTCCCTATCGTTCGAAGAAATCGACGCGCAACGAGGAGGACTTCGGTTGGAACTTGTTTGCACAGCATGCCGTCGATAACGCAAATTTAGGACACTGCCTCGTGAGTTGTGCCGAGGCAGAGCACTTGGGCGCCTCGCATGTTCGATGCACACGCAGCGAGGGATGTGTGCAAACCTGTTCGGATAGCTGGTGGTGATCCGCGGTGCACACGCGTAGGGGGCGATGCTACGCACGTACGGGGGGACAACAGGCTCTGCTGTTTGGGGGCCGCCATTTTCGGATGTACTCTCGAAATCCAGGGAGCGAAGCTCGCGCCAAGTGGGGCATCCTGGTCACCGACGGCATCGCGCCGGACAGGCCCGCTGATCGCCAACTGCGCGCTCTCTCTCACCGTCATTTTAACACCCTCGTGCACTTGGCTCCAAATGCACGACAATGCGTGGACCACAGTGCCACGGCTTTGGCGCACCCAACCACATCAGGTCAGTCCACAAAGCTGGCAGACCTGCCCACATCTTCTGGATGTGCATCACCTGCTGATGGAGAACAGCGAATTGCGACACACTGCAACGATTTGGGGTCGAGGCTCGCAGCCGTTCAGGAAAGGCATGCAAAAGCTGGAGGCAAGCCGCGACAAAACAGTTCCGCCAAGGCCGCGTGTGGACAGAATCAGATTTTACGATACGCTCATCTATCAGCAAAGGCCGCAACAAAAGATGGGTGAGAGACCGCGTCGTCCGAGGAGCACTGGAGCCCGCAACAGCACCGGCGTGCAGACGAAGTGGGACTTTTACCACTGGAACGAGACGAAGGTGAACTACGAAGGCGAATCGCTCCGAGCCTGCATGGAGCGTTACGGTGTTGGAGGTTGGTACTCGGAAGAGAAGGACATGGTGGCAGCTCTCGTCTTTTTATCGGCCGACAAGACAGCCACCAACTCCTGGCTGCTCGGCATCAAACACCTTGATGACAAGCAGGAGGTGGCTCGAATGTATGAAGATGACCCTCGCGCGTACCACCTTTCACTCGCCACGTCACTCGGCGCGCATATCACCAACCTACTGACGGGGAGTGTGTTTGAAGAGCTTTAGGCTGGATGGAAACAGTGTATGTCGGTCCTGTCCGGACGGTCCCGTGCTGTGCGTTGTAACGTTTGCTGCACCTAAGCTGCACCTAAGCTGTGAAGCCACGTCGCGCGCTCGGTCGCCGGTCGCGTGCTCGCGCTAAATCGGCCACGTGCTCAGTCGCGTGCTCGGCCAACAACGGCGGTGTCGCGCGGGCTCGGATGGTTGGGCCGCTTGACCGATATGGAGCCCGAGGCTCGGGCCGACCACCGATGCATGGGACAATTGGGACATCTGCAGGGGGCTCGGCGCGTGCGGCACGACCGACGCTGCTGCGACGTCGAGCTGGGTGTCGCGCGCTGCGCTCACTGCGCCGGCGTCGAGGCCGCTGCGACTTCTCCGTCACTCGGATGCCGGGCACTCGAGTGTGTGTCCCGTGTCATTCGGCAAAGACGTCGTGTCGGCGCGCGCGGCTGTGGCGTCTGAGGCGTGAGTCAGCAACAAAATAAACATTTTTGATCGACAATCAGATTCTACAGAAGGTCGGGACACGACACGCACACACATGGAGGCCATCCGTGCCATCCAGGAAATCATCGATGAGAACAAGGAGGAGATGCCGACTGGCGTGGTCACGCGTGTGATGGACGAGTGCCAGAAGGCCTACGACACACAGCCACAGCTGTACAAGCTCACGTGGACCACGGTGGATCATCATGCTCACGTCGTGCACTGCGAGGACGACGAAGACTTTGCGCAGGTTAAGCTCGTGGACAAGACGCAGACACTGATCGTGGAGGCGGTCGACGAGCCACCTCGTTGTTACGGCGGTCCTATGTGGCACGGAAGCATGCCGCACAAAGGCATGGTGTGGTCCAAATGGCTCAAACAGCCGATGCCTTACATCATCAACTATCCAGATTATCGCGAATTGATCATCGTCCACTCGATCGTTCCGTACGAGCCGCGCAAGCGCGCGCGGGATGAGGCGTGATCTCGAGGGGTTGTGATCGATACCAGTGTTCGATGACAGACTCGTGTGAAATGGGCGCGGGTGATTTGAATGTGTGTGTGTGGCTGTAGACATCTGCGGGGGGTCGTGGTGACCGGAGTGTGTCTGTGTAGAAACGTCGCCTACACAAACTGCTCCATCTGCAACGCCGCCACCGATTCCCGGTCCAACTGGTAACGTTCCGCCAGTTCTCGCGTGGGGTGGTCTCCCAACAAAATGTCCCTGTACTCTGCGTCCGAACCCTTACGAGAAAAAAGTTCAAAAGATCAGTTTTGTCGCTGACTAACAGAGATGGTGACAAGGTGGACATGGCTAAGAGTGCGGCGCAAGAGATGGCGTCCGAGATTGCAAGGATTGCGCAGACGCGGGTGGTGGAGGTGGAGTGTGTGAGCTTCGCATGCGGCCCCGTGACGCTCAAGATGGCGAAGACGACACTCGGTCTTGGATGGCTCCTCAACGGCAAAATTCTCTTCTCCTCGAATGACTATCACCAGGCTGCAAAGGCCTTTTACTTGAACATCAAGGCGAACGCACAGCCAGAGTCCTATCACTTCAACGTGCGATTCGGTGGGACCGAGACGATCGTGTGGAGCGTTCACTGTAACAAAGTTGCGTCTGAAATGGAGGAGCCTCTCTGCGAACTGGCTTCGCTTCTGAAAAGCCCTCCGATTCTCATCGACTAATCGTCGCTTCGATGGTGGTGTTTGAATGCTTGCAAGAAGCGCTGGAGCAGAGAGTGTGGGTGTGCGGATCCACGGGGCAAAACTCGGCTGTAGAGTGGGTTTAGCGCTCATTTTCCGACTTGTTACAGTGTCATGATTGCCCTTACAGTATACAGCTCTGGTCACAGCTCTGGTCCGGAAAGGGCTTAATTAATCTGTTTAACAAAAGGAAATGAGTAAACGGACACAGAGCGGGTTGGAAGAAGATTCTCAGCGCCAGGTGTTGACACTGAAACTCGAGCTGGCCGAGATGCGGGAGGAGCTCCGACGCGTGAACGTCGTGAATGCCGAGCAACAGGAAGCTCTAAAGGAGTGCTCTCGCATGTTCATGAAGCTGAAGCCGTCACGGCTGCCACTCTCGTCAGAGAAGAAGCTCCTTATTGCAGGGGAGCAACTCTTCAGATGCGCGGCACCGCACGGTAGAGAGAAGTGTCCCATGTGGCAGCTCAATGACGGCAGCTTTGGACCGGCAGGCTTCGAGATCGACCACATCACCCAATTCAGTAAGCTCCATCGACACACAGGCGAGCTTCGCGCGCTTTGCCATATGTGCCATGGCTTGCAAAGTCGGTTGCAGAGAATCGATGCGTTGGAACGAGAGGGTGACGCGGAAGAAGAAGAAGAGTGAAGGACGTACGACTGTAGCATCCGAGGCGTGAGCGGCAACAAAATAAACATTTTCGATCGAACAGACCATGAAATATGCCATGAAAGAGGCGCTTGTGCTCACGATCCCTGACGGTGGCGATGGTCCCGATCGGTGGCGTTTGTCNTCTCGATTCGTGTTCTACATCGACACGGACGCCGAGAAGATCGCATTCATNGACTGGTACCTNANCAAGCTCCAGGTCACTGACCTGTTTCAAGGGGTAGANACCCCCTTTCGTGGANNGATGACCAACTTCCCTGACGGCTCCAGTGCGCTGTATTTCGAGTGCNNNTTCGAGTTTCNCGAGGAGTACGGAGAGGACGAGCGNGTCTTCCCCNTNGGCTCNGATGCCAACAAGNTCGCCCTNNNCGANNNGATCATCGCNGGCGANTTNGACACGNTCNTTGGNCTGNATNTCAANAANGTCAAGGCGCGNGTCGNCATGGANACGGAGAAGGCAACTAAGGCACTGGAGACGAACCTGCCTGTCGAGCTTGCAGAGAAGATCGTTGCATCGGCAGTCTCAGCGGATTAGAGAATAGGGTTAACATTTTGTTCAACGTATCACCCATGATACACTCGTCCTGAAAGGGTTAACGCACTGCAATCTGACGTGCCTCTCGTNCGNGCGCAACGGACCCCTCTCGCCTCTCCTCAGTCTCTCAGCGCGATGTAGAAGCGCGATGTCTCGTGCATATCCAGCTCACGCGCAAAGTCGTTGTGNTGACGAGCGAGCTCGCGGACGGTGAAGCCCATGATGTGTTGCACGTCCATCCAGGGCGCCAGCCATCGAACGGACGACAAGAGCATGCGCTTGCGCAGGTGGGCCGTGTAGTGCGCCATGACGATGGTGAGAAGCTCGTCGGGGAGCTCGGTGAAGAGCCATGCGTCGCCGCGAAGGTCGAACGGGCGTGCGTGGGAATCCATTTATTTTGTTGGCTGTCTTCACCGAAACTGCTGCATGGCCGCGCACTTCTCTTCCATCCCCTCAATGCTGTTCTTGAGCGTGTCGCCCAACTGACGAGCGTTCTCGTCAGTGTGTCCTGCTTTGCCGTCATAGTGGTCACCCATGGGGCGCACGACGGATACAGCGCCTCTACCGTCCATGACGTGGTCGAGTTGTTCATTTGCCAAAACTTTCAGCGACTCGATGGCCGCGCGGCACTTGGTCGTATCCCCTTGCAACAGGGCGTAATAGACGCGCATTTTTGCCTTTGTGAGCGCAACGTTCAGGTCGTCGTCACCCATTCCCAAGCGGCGCAGGCAGAGCAGAAAGTTATGGCAGCGATTGACCAGCTGTTGGGTCCTCATCAGGATCATCGCGGCCTGCATAGCATTCGGGAGCTCGCCGATGGGCTCCGCGTACATGGGTCCGATGACCTGCTGCCACACACAATCTGACGTGCGTGTCAGATTGCGCCGTCTCACCTTGACACATTTGCTTCCTGATACTGGACGTTACTGCGCACACGCTCGTCAGATTTATATGTAGTGCTTGAGTAAGAGTGGGGTTCCACATGACAAAGTGTCAGACGGTTGTCCTGACCCCTACCCAGCGCCTTGCGGGCGTCCAACCCGAATTTCACGCGAAGAAGCGCATGGGCAAGCAGATCGTGTATGTCGCTCAGGACCGAATGGGNGAAATCACGCTCCTNTCGCAGCAGCTGCAGCTNTTGGCGAGNGCCATCAANGAGCGTGCNGGNGATGCNCAGAGCGAACGCGTNTCGANNACNACTCTCTGGAAGGGNGTNGATCGATCGGACGCGTCCCGTGTGGGCGTGTGGATCAAGGGCCGGTGGCGGGTNCGAAGCGTCGANCTCGACGAGGCGAGCANCGAGTTTGAGCGCGTGCGCCNAGGGCATGCNCATGCCGCGGTCGTGGCGGCGCAGCCCGCCTGCTGGGTGGTGAGCTGAGACGTTTGTGACACTCCGAGTGTGTCNGCGAAAAGACTTTTTTTGTTGGTCGTCAGATTTGCCAACCATTTTTTGTTTCACTTAGGGAAATACGAGAGCAGACATGGACTGCTTCAAGCCAACACGTCCTTCTGTGAAGATGGTCACCGAACGCGCGGCGACACCCGACAAAGACCTGGAGTTGAAGATCCGACATGCGGAGGTGAACAGCGAGGTAAAGGAGCACGTAGGAAGGCGCATGCAGGTCGTTTGGCAGCAGAGTATGTCAACGACAGACTTTATTGCGTACACGAGTACGCTCAAGCAATGTGAACCCCCATTTCGATANGACAAGGATGGGAGCGTGACTGGGCGAGAGCAAAGGTGGTACCGTTACCTCGCTGACAAGCCGGAGCCGAAGCGGAAGTTACAATCGCAACCTGGACCATCGAAACAGCAGCGCACGCAGCANCCACAACCTGGATCCTCCCACACGCTGCAATCGCATGAACGAGCCTCCAAGCAGCCGAAGCACAGTGCCGACGAGTCGGAGGAGACTGTAGATGGAACTGTAGGGACGGAGAAGCCNCCAACCCTCTACCAAGATCTCGTGAGCAACATCGACCCGCAAGGGCTGGTGCTGACAGACATTCGACGCATCATTGGCGCCATGTGCGCCGCAGCAGAGCACGGTGAGGGCGGCATGCGCGACATGGCACAAGACCTGTACTTGAGATGGCGGGGTGACGTGGTCGAGAGCGACGGCGCAGGGAGCAGCGAGGCGATCACTCAAGNATTCGAAGAGATGTGGGTGCCGATAAAAGCCCCTGAGTTTGACCAGAGTCATCTGCCGTTCGAGCGGCAGGTTCTAATGCACTACTCTCGTGAGGCCAACGAGGATAGACACATCGAGCTCGTGGGCACCTCGCTCTTTTGCAACGGTTCGGTTCCTTGGTATCAAAGAACGTTCACAGAAGTGGACCTGCGTGACTTTGTGATCGCTTTGCTTGGCGATCTCTTCATCACGGTGGAAGAGGATCCGGCTCTTTACATCTGGTGGCAAAAGCGTTGGACAAAATCCATAAGACACGAGCGACTCAACCACATGATTTTGGAGTGCGTCCTTCAACTCTACAGAATCGCGAAGTACACGCAGTTGAAGTGCGATTGGAATGGCGCCGTCCGCAAGGCTTGGGGAGCAGACGAGCGCGATGACGAGCGCAATGATGAGAGCGATGATGAGAGCGGTGACGAGCGCGATGATGAGAACGGTCATGAGAGCTGTAACGAGCGCGATGATGCCGAGAGCGGCAAAAGCGACGGCAAAGGGAGCGGCGAGGGCGATAGCAAAGGGAGCGGTGNCGGCGACGGCAAATGGAGCGACTTTGAGCTGACACGCATCAGCGAGGATCTGGCTTCTGCGTGGGAAGCGTTCAAGGCCGATCTCAACAGTGGGCCGCAGGGAGACATCATGACGAGCTACACCTTGGTGGACGAGTATGCAAACNCGAAGTGGAGCAAAGTGGACAGACAATACAAGCAAACAACGTGCAACAAAGAATCTATCCAGNATCACGTCGACGCCATCGCACAGAAGTTGTGGCGAAANCTTGCGCACTGGAATGACAAGAAGACTGCTAACGACCTGGCCTCGCTTCTGTTCAACGAGATCGAGTGCAATCGGAGGTATGATGGTGACATNTTGGTGAGTTTCACTGCAAACACACCGCTGATTAAGTCACTGTTCGACGGGGAAAGCGAGGAGAAGCAGCAGCACGACCACGATAACAAAAANAACACGCAGCTGCGCCAGCTNGTCGTGGACAAGTTGCGTGCGTACTCCCTTCCGATGGANCCGTTTGATCGCAATCACNACCTGTTCTGCTTTACGAACGCCACCTTTGACCTGCGAGAGGGCGTCNTNGTGCCNCAAAGCAAGTTCNATCTCTGCATGATGAACTGCGGCCGCCCGTGGATCGAACCGACGGAAGCGCAGAACAACAAGGTGTCGGCGCTCTTTGACAGTATCCTGCCGAAACAGGAGATGCGCGAGGGCTATACGAGCGTCCTCAAGTCGGGATTGAGTGGCACACGACCGGAGAACTTCGTGCTCGCTAACGGCGGCGGCCGGAACGGNAAAGGTGTGCTGAACGAGCTGATGAGCTACACGGCGGGCTCGTACGCGTCGGAGGGGCACTTGGCGCTGCTCACCCAACCGATCAAAGATGGGCCGAATCCAGAGGCCGCAAACCTGCACCGAAAGCGCTGGCTCGTCTTCAGCGAGCCAGAGGACGGCTTCAACGAGTCACTGCGCCTCTCGTGCATTAAGAAGCTCACCGGTGGCGACACCCTCAGTGCACGAGCGTGCCATTCGAACAAGACGGAGGTGGAGCTGCATGCAACCATCATCATGGAGTGCAACAAGCAGCCGCCTGTTACCGGCGAGAAGGGCGAGGCGGCACTCGAGCGNGTNCGTGTCTTCCCCTTCGAGATGACGTTTACTGATGATGAAGACAAGCTTCAGGCCGCGCCAGAGAAGTTCAAGCCAAAAGACGAGTCGCTGAAGACGCCACAGTTTAAGGAGGAGCACCGCTGCGCCTTCTTTCGTTACATCGTGGAGCATGGGGGCGATGCNCCACGGTTTCCCGCCGAGACAAAGGCCCTCGGCGCCAAGTACCTGTCGGAGAATGACGAGCTCTCGATTTGGGTGGCGGACCGCTTTGAGAAGACGGAGGCAGTGAAGCCCGTTCCTGTCGCTCACTTCATCTCGATCAAGGATCTGTACGAAAGCTACGTTATGAGTGATTGCTACCAACTGATGACAAAGGCTGAGAAGCGCAGGGTCACACAGACCTCCTTCCAGGAGGTCGTCCAGAAGAACTTGGTGNTGAAAAGCCACTTCGTGGAGGCAAAGAAGGTGATGCTTGATAATGGTAAGTACAACTCGAAGATCGGCCTTGTCAACTTCCGCCACAAGAGCTGGCAAGATGAGGAGGACAATGGGATTGCGAAAGGCGTGCCTGTTGGTGCCACCTCAAGCCTCGGCGGTCACGCCCCGGCGAGGCAAGAGGAGGTTGTGAAGGACTCAACGATACCGTCGTGGCTGCGCGCGCCCGGCCAGTGAAAGACGTGATGCCGTGATGCCAAGGAACGCCTGAGTGATGCCGTGGCCGCGCGCCCCCGGCGAGGGAAAGATGAAGGCTTGTCAAGGAGCGCCTGAGTGATGCTGTGGCCGCCGCCCCCGGCGAGTGAAAGATGAAGGCTTCTCAAGGAGCGCCTGAGTGATGCCGTGGCCGCGCGCCCCCGGCGAGGGGAAAGATGAAGGCTTGTCAAGGAGCGCCTGAGTGATGCCGTGGCCGCCGCCCCCGGCGAGGGAAAGATGAAGGATTTGACAGCTAAAATTTGGGAGGACCTGACCACCGGCTGAACCCCAAGGTGACATTCAGAGATTCAGAATCGTACCCCCCTCCTGGAGGAGTTTTTCATATCGCAAATTCTAAGTGGTGGGCTACAGATATCTCGTGTCTGTACTATAGCAAAACTCCTCCAGGAGGGGGCAAGATTCCGAATTCCCGAAGTCGCCGTCGGGTGAGCTCAAGCACCCCCTGTAACCACTCAAGGGACACGGGCGAGGCACCCCCCGCTCAGCTGCGAGCGACCACCAGGCGCGCCAGGCGAAGTTGTTCGAACGGTACTTCGAACGGCAGCGCCTGTGCAAGCTCTTTGAGCGACGCGCCGAGCACCGGCGTGCCTCGCAACGCAAGCAGAGCTTTCCAGAGCCTCTTCGAGATGAGCGGCG
>NZIP01000043.1 GCA_002691645.1 Flavobacteriaceae bacterium | reverse complement strand
ATCAACATGGCATCTCCGTAGGAATAGAATCTATACCCTTCTAATACAGCTTGTTTATAAGTTTTTTCCATTAGCTCATGTCCCATAAAGGCAGACACCATCATCAGAAGCGTAGATTTAGGTAAATGAAAATTCGTCACCATACAATTGGCAATACTAAAATCATATGGAGGAAAGATAAACTTATTGGTCCAACCTTCGTAAGGATTCAAATTGTGATTCGAAGAAACTGAACTCTCCAATGAACGCATCACTGTAGTACCTACGGCACAAACTCTTCTCTTACTATTTTTTGCATTATTTACTACATCAGTAGCTCGTTCGTCAATGATTAACTCTTCACTGTCCATTTTATGCTTGGACAAGTCTTCGACCTCTACAGGATTGAAAGTACCCAAACCAACATGGAGTGTGACTTCAGCAAAGTCTACTCCTTTTATTTCTAAGCGCTTGAGTAAATGTTTTGAAAAGTGCAGCCCGGCAGTAGGCGCAGCTACAGCACCGTCATATTTTGCGTATATAGTTTGATAACGCTCCTCATCTTCTGGTTCTACATCTCTTTTGATGTATTTAGGTAGTGGAGTTTCTCCTAACTCTCTTAACTTTCTGCGAAAATCAGTATAAGATCCGTCAAATAAAAAACGAAGTGTTCTACCTCTTGATGTTGTATTGTCAATGACTTCGGCCACAAGACTATCGTCCTCTCCGAAGTACAATTTATTTCCAATTCTTATTTTACGCGCTGGATCGACTAGAACATCCCATAAGCGCTGCTCTTGATTAAGTTCTCTCAATAAAAATACCTCAATTCTCGCTCCGGTCTTCTCTTTATTTCCATACAGACGAGCAGGAAAAACTTTGGTATTGTTGAGCACCATAACGTCTCCTTCATCGAAATAATCAAGAAGATCTTTAAACATCTTGTGCTCTATTTTGCCTGATTCTCTGTGAATCACCATTAAGCGTGATTCATCTCTATTTTCAGCAGGATATTCGGCCAATAACTCCTTCGGAAGTTCAAAATCAAAATTGGATAGTTTCATAATGACGTATTAGGCGCGCAAATATACAATATTGAAAGGGGGCTTGTCAAGAGATTCGTAAGAATAGTTTAATGACTCAACTGAAAGCCTATGCGCTTTAGGTCTTCCCAAAAATCGGGATAACTCTTAGATACAACATCTGCTTGATTTATCTGCAGAGGTATTCGAAGCGATAATGGCGCAAAAGCCATGGCCATTCGGTGATCTTGATAAGTGTCAATTTCTGCCTCATTAGATGAGATTTGAGCCAGTTCTAAATGCAAACTATCTGCAGTAATACGAACTTTAGCTCCGCATTTTTCCAATTCAATTTTCATCGCATTCAGACGGTCAGTTTCTTTGATAGGTAAAGTGTGTAGACCGTACAAATCACAGCATACCCCTAGCCCTAAAGCAGTAACGGCAATTGTTTGAGCAATATCTGGAGCATCAGCCAAATCCAAGGTCAATGGAGCTGAAGTATCTGCTGTATCGATTTTCTCTAAGCGGACCTTATCTTTTAAAAATTGAGTACGAACTCCAAAGCTTTCGTAAATGGTAGCTAAAACGCGATCGCCCTGTAGAGAAGACTCCTTTAGAACAGACAATTCTATAGAAGAACCTAAAGAACTCAGTGCAACAATCGAATAGTAATAACTCGCAGCACTCCAATCGCTTTCTACGACCATTTTATCTACCATTAAATCTTCGAGATTTAAAGGCTCAATGCGAATAAGATTGTTTTGAAATAAAACTTCAATACCCAAAGACTGCAATAAACCTTGAGTCATTTTAATGTAAGGAACAGAGGTAACCTTTCCAACCAAATCAATTTCTAATCCCTTAGGTAATGAGGGAGCAATAAGCATTAAAGCAGAGATGTACTGACTACTGATATCAGCCGGTAATGAAACTCTGTACTCAGTTAATTCAGTTCCTTGAATTTGAAGCGGCGGAAAACCTTCCTTTTCAAGGTATTCAATCTTAGCTCCAAGATGCCTTAAGCCATTGACTAATATTTCGATAGGTCTTTCTTTCATTCTTGAAGACCCTGTCAACTCCACTTTCGACCCTTTTTGGGTGGCAAAATACGCAGTCAAAAATCGCATGGCTGTTCCTGCGTGATGTATATCCACCGTTCCTGATTTGGTCTGCAGTCCTTTTTTCATAACCTTAACATCATCAGCATTAGACAGGTTATCAATTGAAAAACGTTCAAAGAGTGCTTGTAGAATTAACAGGCGATTGGATTCGCTTTTACTACCTGTAAGGCGTACCGAATCATTAAGCGTTTGATTTTGGTCTTTGTATATTTTCACTGCGTGCATTAATCGTTTAATTTAGGATTGTTGTGATGCCGCTCATGATCTCTCTTGGTTTTTAGGTCAAGTTTTTTGTCAAAGGCTACTTTGAGGTTCACTCCTGTTTGATTGGCCAAACAAAGCACTACAAATAAGACGTCAGCAAGTTCTTCTCCTAAATCTTTTTCTTTATCGGATTCTTTTTCACTCTGCTCTCCATATCGTCTGGCAATAATTCGAGCCACCTCCCCAACTTCTTCTGTGAGTTGCGCCATATTGGTCAGCTCATTGAAGTAACGAACTCCGTGCGATTGAATCCACTGATCTACTTGTTTTTGTGCATCTTCTATATTCATACTTATTCTCTGTTTTTTGAATCCATTGTAATGGTCACTGGACCGTCATTTAGCAAGTTTACTTTCATATCTGCCCCAAAAATACCGGTTTGTACTTTTTGAGGGATATAATTCTGTATTGCCGTTATAAATTGTTCATATAGCGGAATAGCCTGTTCAGGTCTTGCCGCTGCGATAAAAGATGGACGATTTCCTTTTTTAGTGGAAGCGTGTAAGGTAAATTGACTGATGACCAAGACTTCTCCATCTATGTCTAGAAGCGATTTATTCATCAAATCATTTTCATCTCCGAATATGCGCATTTGTACAATTTTTCTACAGAGCCATTCGATATCCTCAGTGCTGTCTTCTTGAGTAATTCCAAGCAAAAGCAGCAATCCGTGATCAATAGCGCCAACCACTTGTTCATCTACACGCACTGAAGCGTTTTTCACTCTTTGAATTACTACTCTCATTATCTGTAATTTAAGGCCTCATCATCATTGAGAATTTGCAAATAACTCTTGTATCGACTCATCGCAATTTCACCGGATGCATAGGCTTCTAAAACGGCGCATTTAGGCTCGTCAACATGAAGACAATTATTGAATTTACACTCTGCTTTCAACTCAAAAAACTCTCGAAAGAAAGAAGAGATTTCCTCTTTTTCAATATCGACTAATCCAAATCCTCTGATACCAGGAGTATCAACTATACTACCACCAAAAGATAAATCGTGCATCTGTGCAAAAGTAGTGGTATGTTGTCCTTGTAGGTGTTGGGTTGATATTTCAGAGGTCTTGAGCCTAAGTCCTGGTTCAATAGTATTGACTAGGGTTGACTTTCCAACACCTGAATGCCCCGAAAACGAGGTGGTCTTATTCTTCATAAGTGCTATGAGTTCTTGACAACTTGAAAGTTCTTTGGCAGAAAGTTTCAAACAGGTATACCCTATTTTCTCATAAACTGCAATCAACTCTTCGAGCGCTACCAATTCTTGTGTATCATAGGTGTCAATTTTATTAAATACAAGAACTGTATTCACGTCAAAGGCTTCTGTAGAGACCAAAAAACGATCAATAAAAACCGTTGAAGTCACAGGATTATTCAAAGTGATCAATAAAAAAACTGTATCGATATTAGCCGCTATAATGTGCTGCTGTTTCGAGAGATTTACCGATTTTCTAACGATGACATTTTTGCGTTTTTCAATGTTGTGAATAATCCCAGAAAGATCGTCAGTCTGAGCTTCTAATTCAAAATGCACCCAGTCTCCTACAGCAACAGGATTGGTTGACCTGATTCCATCCATCCTGAATTTTCCTTTAATTCTGCAGGAATAGAATTCGCCATTCTCAGCTTTAACCTGATACCAACTTCCCGTAGATTTATATACTTNACCGCGCACTTAATCGTTTGGTAATACTTAAGATTTATTCAGGATTCTTTCCTGGTGATTGATCGACTCTTGATGGATTGCCTTGAACATTTTCAATACAAATTCTTCGCTTAATCCTTTTTGCTCTCCTTCTAAAATCATCTTACCCAAAATCTCATTCCATCGATTGGATTGTAATACGGCTACATTGCGCTCCTTTTTAAGCTGACCAATTTGTTGAGCAACACCCATTCGTTCAGAAAGCGTTTCGAGCAAAGCTTGATCGAGTACGTCTATATTAGATCTTAAAGCACCTAATTTAGAAGCGTACTTTGACTCGTCGTCATCAACCTTGCGAATACGTAAGTCCTTCATGATTTCAACTAAGCGATCTGGAGTTACTTGTTGTGCTGCATCAGACCAAGCATTNTCAGGNTCACANTGNNTTTCAATCATCAANCCGTCAAAATTTAAATCTAAAGCCGTCTGAGAAATATCAAAAATCAAATCGCGCTTACCTCCAATATGGCTTGGATCATTAATGATAGGTAAATCGGGAAATTTACTCTGTAATTCAATACCCATTTGCCATTCTGGTATATTTCTGTACTTGGTTTTTTTATAAGTCGAAAACCCCCTGTGGATAACTCCGAGTTTGGTAATCCCTGCATTATAAAAACGTTCAACTGCTCCTAACCACAAAGATAAATCTGGATTTACTGGATTTTTGATTAAAACAATTTTATCTGTTCCCTTTAGGGCATCTGCTAATTCTTGAACATTGAATGGACTTACTGTCGTTCTAGCTCCAATCCATAATAGGTCAACATCATTTTCTAAGGCCAAATCAACATGAGCCTTGTTCGCGACCTCGGTTGCTGTTTTAAGACCTGTTTCTTCCTTTACTTTTTTAAGCCAATTCAACCCAATAGCACCTACACCTTCAAAATTACCTGGNCGAGTTCTTGGCTTCCATATCCCNGCACGATAGTAATTNACATCTGTATCTTTTAATTCGTGAGCTATTTTTAAGACCTGATCTTCGGTCTCTGCACTACAAGGTCCTGCAATGACTAAAGGATGTGACAATTGCATATCGTTTAACCAATTTCTGAGTTCTTTCTTGTTTTCCATTACTGTGATTTATTATTTGTTGGTATTCTCTTAAGTATTGATTTTATTGAATTTATATCTTTCATTTCTGAGTGTATAAAAGCTTCGTTTTCTTCGATTAGACTCTCTTTAAACTGCTGTAAATTGTCAATATAGCGTTCCAAAGAATCGATAACATTTTCTTTGTTTTGAAGAAATATAGGCGCCCACATCTCAGGTGAACTTTTAGCTAGGCGAACTGTGCTCTCAAAACCAGAACCGGCCATGTCAAAAATATTTTTTTCATCTGGTTCAAGTTGCATCACTGTCTTACCCAACATAAAAGAAGAAATATGCGATAAATGTGAAACATAGGCTAAATGCTTATCATGCATAACTGGATCCATATACCGAATTTCCATTTGCATACCCGCAAAAACCGCCAATGCATTCTTAGCCAAATCAGCTCTGGTTTTATCGAATTCACACAGTATCTGAATTTTTTGAGTAAACAAATCTTTTATTGCTGCTTTTGGTCCCGAAAACTCAGTACCTGCAATGGGATGACACGCCAAAAACTGAGATCTCTTAGGATGATCTTTGACCGATCTACATATTTCTTGTTTGGTCGATCCTGCATCGACGACAAGTGTATGCTCATCTACAGTATCGAGCACCACGCTTAATAGTTTACAAATAACCGTTACAGGAACAGCTAAAAAAACCAAATCGCAAGACTTAAGCACATTGAGTTCTTTTATGTCATAAACAGCATCTATCCATCCTAAAGTGAGCGCTTGATTTCTGTGCGCTTCAATTACATCTAAACCGATGAGCTCCACACCTTCATATTGCNCTCGAATACTGATGGCGAAAGAACCTCCTATCAAACCTAACCCTATGACTCCGACTTTTTTCATCTCGATTGAACACGTTTTAAGGCTTCTTCTATTTTAGGCTCTGGCACGCATAATGAAAAACGAACAAAGCGATCGCCTTGTGAACCAAAAATATGACCAGGTGCAATAAATATATCAAACTCATAAAGTAGCTGGTCCACAATTTGGTCAGCGGTTTTATCCGAGGGGATTTTACACCAAATAAACATACCAGTACTGTCTTTGTTGTAAGTTAAGCTCAGGTGATCTGCTATTTTGCACACGAGATCTTTTCGTTTATTGTAGACCGTGTTTTGTTCCTCAAACCAATTTGTACTAAGGGCTAAGGCTTTTGCAGCGCCTTTTTGAATTCCATAAAACATACCAGAATCCATATTTGATTTGACCTTTAACACTTCTTGTAAGGTATCCGCAGCACCGACGAGCATTCCAACACGCCACCCTGCCATATTAAAGGTTTTTGAAATAGAATTCAGTTCTAAAACTGGATCTGTAGGTTGCACGTACTTCATGATAGAAGTTGGCTCATCGTTAGCGATAAATGAATAGGGATTGTCATTGACCAAAAGAATACCATGAGATTTAGCGAAATCTACTAAACGCTTATAGTCATCTGCACTTAGTTTAGCTCCAGTGGGCATATTGGGATAATTTACCCACATCAATTTCACCTCACTCATATCTTGTTGCTCTAACCATTCAAAATCAACACACCAATTCTTTTTTTCATCCAATGGATAGGCCATGATTTCAGCCTCTAACAATTTTGAAACTGAACTGTAGGTTGGATAACCTGGATTGGGCACGAGCACTTTATCGCCTTTATTTAAATAGGCCATAGAGATATGCATGATGCCTTCTTTAGATCCCATCAGCGGAAGAATTTCTTTATCAGCGTCTAGAGAAACTTGATAATGTCTCTGGTAAAATGCTGAAATGGCAGTTCTCAATTCTGGAATACCTTGATAACTCTGATATTGATGAGCAGATTGATCTTCTAGACTCGAAACCAGGGCTTGCAAAACTTCTTGGTTTGGACGTAAGTCAGGGCTTCCTATACCCATGTTGATAATGGGTTTTCCTGCAGTGATTAATTGCTTTACTTCTCTAAGTTTGCTCGAGAAATAGTATTCCTTGACACTTTGTAAACGCTGCGCTGTATTCATGCCTAATCTTGGATTTGTTTTAAGTGATCCGAATAAACTCCAAGAACTTGAGCGTCTTCTGCCATGAGCTCTATAAGTGCTAAAGCCTTTTGAAAATAAGCGTAGTCGTCAAAGGTAACATCCACAAAAAAAGCGTATTTCCATGGGGTATCTATAACCGGCAAGGATTGTATCTTGGTTAAATTCAACCGACAATCACTCATCATATTTAAAATCGCAGCAAGGCTTCCTCTTTTGTGTTCGGTTAAAAATCGCAAAGAGGCTTTGTTTGTATTTTCTGTATCAAGTTCACCTTGCTCCTTAGTAACGATTAAAAAGCGCGTAGAATTGGTTTTTAAATTTTGGATATCAGTGGCTAGGGTTTCAAGTTCATATAGATTTGCCGCCAATCCGGGGGCAATCGCGGCAATCCCTAGTTGATTGTTCTCGTGAATCTGCTGGGCAACAAGAGCCGTATCAGCAGCCTCTACTAATTTTATTTTAGGATACTTCTTAAAGAAGTTGGTGCACTGTAAAAGAGCCATAGGATGCGAATGTACCTCAACAATATCTTGTATACGTTGACCTTCTTTGGCCATTAAATGATGTGAGATTTCTTGATAATACTCACCAATGACTTTTAGGTTGTGGTCGTAAAGTAAGGCGTAATTTGGAATGATTGAACCAGCTAGAGAATTTTCAATAGCCATTACGCCCATATCGGCCTGATCACTTAAAAGTTTCTGAACCACAGATTCGAAAGAATGGCAGAGCAACAACTCATTTCCTTCGCCGAAATAAGAATTCGCCACAATGTGATGGTTTGACCCTAATATTCCTTGTATTGCTATTTTCATATCAAAAAAAAAGCCCCGATAAAACGGGACTTCTAATATTTTATATACATACTACAACGCCCCTGTTTCAATTACTGAAATAAGCAAAATAATAAGCGTTGTAAGTAAAAATTTTTGCAAACATGTGGCGAATATATAAAATTCACGGCTGAAAATAGTTTTCTGTACTTTTTTTTTGACTTTTTATCGTTTTACGGTTGCAAATAGAAGATTATTTAATCTCAAGTTCGAATTATTGTTAAGTCTTCATCATTTATAGCGTCGGAATCAATTATTCATATGTCTTATTTTTGATAAAGAAATGAGCTTATCCCATGATTGAATTGAAAGAAATTCGAAAGACCTACAGTGATGCTGAAGCTTTAAAAGTGATAAATCTTAAACTTTTAGAGGGGAGTAGACTCGGCTTACTAGGTAATAACGGGGCAGGGAAATCAACCCTAATGAGAATTCTTTCGACCCTCGAAAAACCAGACACAGGTTCAGTACTTATAGAAGGAAAAAATGCCTTCACTCAAATTGAAGAAATACGATCCAAAATCGCATTTTTACCTGATTACAACCCCTTACCCGAGCAGCTTTACGTCAAAGAATTTCTAGATTTTCAGCAGAAAATATTTAACCGCAGTTTAAGCTTCGTTTCAGAATTAATTGAAAAAACACAACTGCAAACTGTCTTAAACCGAAAAATTCAAAATTTATCGAAGGGCTTTAGACAACGACTCGGAATCGCGAATCTCATGCTGAGTCCAGCGCAAATTTATATTTTCGACGAACCCTTGGCAGGATTAGACACGGCGCAAAGAATAGAAATTCGAGGCTTAATCAATGCAATATCTAAAAATAAGACCTTGATTTTCAGTTCTCATATGTTGGGTGAAGTCGAATACCTTGCCGATCAAATCGCCATTGTGCACCAGGGTGAAATCGTTTACAATGAAAAGTTCGATCACCTTGGAAATTACATTCGGGTATCCTTTGACTACCGAGTAGAAGAAGCCTTTTTAAAAAAGATTAACAAAGTTGAAAAGGTAGAAAATACAAGAGATTTTGAGTACAAGATTCAAAGTATAGACCATAGCGATATACGTGAAGAAATTCTTGATTTTGCTCGAGAGCACGAATTGGAGATTCTAGAAATGAAATTGATTAACAGTGATTTAGAAGAAAAATTTCTAGCTCTTACCACTCCAAAAACAAAAAGATTCTGAACAATTATTAGGGTATTCCATTTCTCAAAACATTGTACGCACTGTCTAGTGCTCTTTGTAAATTTGGCACAGAAGCATTGATCATTAGTCCAACAACGAGTTCTGCGTCTGGGTATACAAAAAGATTTGTATAAGCACCAACACCCTGCCCAATATGACCGATATAACCCATTTCATCAAGTTCTTGATTGCATTGCCAACCCAGTCCGTAATAGGTTGGTTTAGCCATTACAAATTGTTGGGTAAGCACTTCATCCCATGTTGAAGGCTCTAAAATACTTCGGTCCAAAGCCGCTTGGCCTAATTTAAGGATGTCTTTCACGGTCGACAAATATCCTCCAGCTGCCATCTTATAGGTATTGTTTACCCTAGAGGCTCTTTTGTATCCATTTTTAGTTTTGGAATACATTTTTACCGTTCTTTTTTTCATCTCTCTGGAAAGAGTGTTTCTTGTTCCATCTTCAAAGGTCTGTGACATTTGGAGTGCATCTAAAACCTCCCGCTGAACAAAACTCCCAAATGATTCTTTTGCTGCAATTTGCATGACTGCAGAAAGCAAGACATAATTATACGAACTGTAGTAATAATCAGCACCGGGCACAAATAACAGCGGGTCATTTTTAAAAAGTCCTAGCCCATCTTCTATGCTATAAGGTTTATTAGAGAATAACTCCTTGCCCTTATACGAACGAATTCCTGAAGTATGTGTCGCTAAGTGCTTGATGTTAATATCAAAATTATTTTTTGGATAGTGAGGAAGATATTCAAAAATAGACTCCTCAAGCGACAACATCTTTTTATCGATCATTCGACCCAAGGCTAAACCTGTGATCGATTTGGCAATGGAGGCAATTCTAAAAAGAGATGTTTCGGGAAGAACGGGATTGGAATTAAACCCTCCATGCTTACCGAATGCCTTAGCGTAAATGATTTCACTTTTGTACTGTACGGCGCAACTCAAAGCTGGAACCTGATTGTGTTCGGCAATTGCCTCTATTTTGGAATTGAATCTTTGAAGTCTGGATTTCATAGTGCTGCTAAAGGTCAGTAATGAACTATTTTTTGGGACATTTAAGTTCGCAATCTATAAAATTGCTTGAATTTTTTCGATGTAATCTAGCTTTTCCCAAGTAAATAATTCAACCTCTACTTTTTTGGTGCCGTTGTAATTTGATTCAAAAACCTTAGTCACTTTTTGAGGTGTTCTACCCATGTGACCGTAAGAAGCGGTTTCTACATAGATTGGATTTCTCAACTTTAGTCTTTGCTCAATACCATAAGGGGTCAAGTCAAAAAGACTTGCAATTTTTTGTGCGAGCTCTGAATCTGAATAATTAGTATAGTTTCGTCCATAGGTATTTAAACTTATAGAAGTAGGCTTGGCTACTCCAATGGCATAACTCAATTGCACTAAAACCTCATCACATACTCCAGCTGCAACTAAGTTCTTAGCAATATGTCTAGCTGCATAAGCCGCGCTTCTGTCAACCTTTGAAGGATCTTTTCCTGAAAATGCACCACCTCCATGACCTCCCTTCCCACCATAGGTATCTACAATAATTTTACGCCCTGTTAATCCCGTATCCCCATGAGGTCCACCGATTACAAATTTCCCTGTAGGATTGATGTGATAAGTTATGTTTTCGTTGTACAACTCTTGAATCTGAGCAGGTTGTTTAGCCATGACTTTGGGGATTACAATTTCAATCATGTCTTTTCGAATCTGATTTAACATGTTTTCATCGGTGTCCCAAGAATCGTGTTGGGTAGATATGACAATGGCATCTATAGCAATTGGCTTGTGATTTTCATCGTATTCGAGGGTAACCTGCGCCTTTGAATCTGGTCGCAAATAGTGAATTTTTTGTTCTTCTCCCTTTGAATGTGCCTTTCGAATTCGTGCTAATTCCTTTAGAATTTCATGAGACAACACCAAGGCTAAAGGCATATACTCCTCAGACTCGTTTACAGCATACCCAAACATAATTCCTTGATCACCAGCTCCTTGTGTTTCAGGAGTAGCTCGCTCTACACCTTGGTTAATTTCAGAACTTTGTTCATGAAGCAATGAAATCACCCCACAACTATCACCGCTAAATTTATACTCTCCTTTATTATAACCAATTTCATTGATACGTTTTCTAGCAATCTGCTGAACGTCCAAGTATATTTTGCTCTTGACCTCACCAGCTAGAACTACTTGACCCGTGGTGACTAAAGTTTCACATGCCACCTTGCTCTCAGGATCATAAGCCAGAAAATGATCTAACAGAGCATCGCTGATTTGATCTGCTATTTTATCTGGATGGCCTTCGCTAACAGACTCGGAGGTAAAAAAATAACTCATACATCTACTAATTTCATTCGTTTAGGCTAGAAGGGAATAAATGACTCTAGATAAGATCATATCGAATCAACTGCTTTAGCATTTTTAATGAGGTTGCAATCAGTCAAATCCCTCCTCAAGCGATGGCGAAAATACAAAGAATGTATGTAATTATAAATTGTATTTGAGTTTAAAAACAATAAATCTAGGCTGGACAATGTATTGTGAGGTATTAAAAAACAGCTCATTAAAACTATCTTGATTCAGGTTGCGATTATTTCCCAAATTTTTGGCTTCTAGAATGAATTCCCACTTACTGTCTTCTTTTTGAAAGGATAAATTAGCATTCAAAAAGGAGTAGGTGTTTGAGACAGTATCAGCTTTGTCGTAGTAATTGTAATAATCGTAATCTACTACTAGTACAAAATGCTTTAAAAACGCAGCATCGAATTTTAAGTAAGGCCTCTCTGTATAGAATATTGAACTGGTTGTACCTGTATTGTAATCGCTCACGGCAACACGATAACCAATTTCAAGGTTTGGGGCATTGACAAAACTACTTCCTAGCGAAAGTAAGTAATTGTGATTAAAAGATTCAGAGTTTTGAGCTCTATCGTTGACCACATTAAACGTATTTGAATAATTTAACCCAGCTCGTGAACCGACTTTAATTCGACCAAAAGTTTGTTGGAAATTACCAGAAAAAGAGGCGGACTCGTCTTGAAAATTCGAATTGATTGTTGTTCGAACTTGATTAATTCCACCGATAAGTGCCGAACTTTTTAAGGCATCTATTCTTTTATTGTAAGATGCATTGAAAAATATATTTCGTTGAGAAAACATATTAAAACTAAAAAAACTCAAATTCAAGGAGTGGAAAAGTGCTGACTCTAAATTTCGATTTCCAGAGAACAAAACATTGTAGTTGTTAAAAAGTATTCCTTCTGCAAAATTGTTTATATCTGTAAAGGACCTTGTCACCCTGTAGTTTAAACGGATACTCTCGGATTGTTTGAATTGGTAGTTTGCAAAAAACTCAGGCAAGATATGTGTGTAGTTTCGAGTTATTCGATTTCCTAATTGCTGGTCGTCAGTAGTATACCGATGAGCTAATAGGCCAGGGTTAATGGTAAGGTCTCCATACTTGGCCTTAAAATACAATCCAATAAAACGATCTTTGAAGTTAAACTCCACATCATTGTTGAATTGCTCTGAAGTAAATTCAAGATTTTGATCATTATCTAATCGTTGAAATATAGACGAATCAAACTCTTGATTACTTTCAATCCCACCCAAGGTGATATTTAAATTAGTATTTGGAGAGGTAATTAAAAAGTAATCCAATTTTAAATCAAGTCTTTTTGTGGTGACATCTTGCACCTGATTGATGTTGTAAAAATTTTGAGTTTGGTCAAAGGGAATCAAGTTTAAAAAAGGTTGTTGTTCCCTTATACTTTGATAAAAAGGATCTTCGGTAGCATTTTCGGCTTTGAGTTCTGCAGCTATTATATTGGAGTCGTTCAAAGTCCAATATAAATTAGACGATTGAGAAACCGTGACTGGTTTTTGATCTTGATTTTCTTCAATCAAATCAGTTATTGTCGACACGGTAAGGGTATTACTTTGTTCTCTTTCCTCATTAGTTCGAAGGAGAATATCATACTCCCATTGAAACCGATCTGATGGCTTAAAGCGGCTTGAAAATTTTGCAATACCAAGAGCTACATTTTGTAAATTATTGGTAGAAACAGTTTCGAGTAAATTTGAACTGACAAAAGTCCTTTGGGTTAATCGCTCTATTTCCGTTTCTGCATCTGAAAAAATTCCAAATCCAGTAAGTAGCCACTTTTCAGAGGGTTTATATGAAAAGTTCAATGCCGCAAATTTCGAAACCACTGATTTTGCCGTATTATTTTGGGTAAGTGACAGTCCTAGACCAGCTGAAGTAGTGCTAAAACTTGTCCCTGTATTTTGATTTGTAGCTCCTTTAAACCCTCCTGTGAAACTCCAATAGTCTCTTCCGCTAAAAGCAACCTCTCCGATATTATTAGCATCTGTTAATACACTCAAACTGTATTTGGGTGAATAATAAAACAATTTTGGATGAATACTATACCTGTCATCGTTTCCAAGTCCAGCACTTATTTCACCAAACCAAAATTTCTTTTTTCCTTCTTTAAGTTTAATGTTTAATGCAATATTATCTTGATTGTTAGTTACTGAGCTAAGCTGTGAAACTTCGGTATAATTACGAAGCACCTCTACCTTTTTCAGCGCATCTGCCGGAATATTTTTGGCTGCTAATTTTGAATCTCCATCAAAGAAATCTTCACCTTCAACCATCACCTTTGTGACTCGCTTGCCTTCAACTTCTATTTGGCCATCGTCATTAACTTCTACCCCTGGTAATTTATCTAATACATCTTCTAATTTCTTTTCTGTTCCGCTTACAAAGGAGTCTGTGTTATATACTATGGTATCTCCTTGTATTGTTATGGGGATTTCGTAAACTACCTCAACCTCATCTAAATTTTGAGGTTGTGCCTCAAGAACAACGTCGAATAAAATATCTTGATCTTCGGTTGTCAGCTTGAATTCTTTTGGCTTAAATCCCAAATAGCTGAACTTTAATTGATAGGTCGTCTCTGACTTGAGATTTATTTTATAGTATCCTTGTGAATCACTAATACCAAAAGATTCTAAGAGTTGAGATTCCTCATTTATTGCTACCACATTGGCCACATCTAAAGGAAGTCCAATACTATCTGTAACTACACCTTCTATTTTGATTTGAGCAAAAGTCTGTAAACTGAGGAGTAAACCTAAAACGACATAAAATTTACGCATTGGTCAACCTAGTTTTGGATACGAATGGATATTCCCTTACCTGCTCGGCCTCTTCTTCCATCTCCAGCTCTAAATCGCTCAGACATCTCTTCCATTTTATCAGCCATAATAGTATTGTATTCCTGTTGAGTAACTTTCTTTCCCTTGGACGGCCTTTTGATCTTCTCCTCAGCATCTTGATTTAATCTAATTTCTGAACAAAGTAATGAAGAACGGCCATCGTTAATTTCAAGAATCAGACCTGGTAATCCCCAGTAGTCAGAAGGACCTTGACTCACAGGAATTTCAGGGGTGAACCAGGCAATTATTTCAGGGTTTTCATCAGCTCCAATTCTGGACAATAACCTTTGGCGCCCTTGACGTTTTTTTGTTTGTGTACTGTCTTTTTCTTTCTTCGGTTTCGCATCTACTTGCATCTTTTCAAAACGCTTCATTAAAACCGTATCTCTAGCTCTTGTTGCTGTAGCTTTATAACAGGTATAGTTACCTATCTTTTTAGTTTCAGGATGCATTTTCCACTCCCATTTTGGTAATTCATCTTGTATTAAAAACACCTTGCCAAAAAGCTCATTTTCATTCAGATAAATTTTGTCTTGAATGTTTTTGTAATAAGCTGAACCCGAACCACCCATTCCAGCAAAAACCATACGCATTCCTCCTGCCGCTGCACCAGCTTCAAGTTGTTCCTGTTCTTTGTATGAAGATTCTTTTTGACTAAAAGTTAACTCAAATGTCTTCTCAGACATTTTCTTCATCCTTTCCATAATCATTTGTTTTTGAGCTGCAGGGATATTTCTTCCCTCTAAAGAAATTTCAATTTTAGATTTAGATTTATAAATGGCTTTTCCTTGAAGCTCTTGAGCTGATAATACTGTAATGCTAACTAAGGCACAAAAAAAGAAGAAGTTCTTCATCATAATCAATTGGTTAGGGTTATGACTCTAGGCAGATAAAAAAGTTTAATATCAAAATTTTATAACCCAGTAAAATTAACGAAATTCACAGTTTAAAAATCTTTGCATATGCATATTGCGATCGCTGGCAATATTGGAGCCGGCAAAACAACTTTAACCGATATATTAGCCAAGCACTACAATTGGACACCGCAGTTTGAAGACGTAGTCGAAAACCCATACCTGAATGACTTCTACACCCACATGGAACGTTGGAGTTTCAATCTGCAAATTTATTTTTTGAATACACGTTTTCGACAAATTTTGAATATTAGAAAAGGAGACCAAACGGTAATTCAAGATAGAACCATATATGAAGATGCTCATATTTTCGCTCCTAACCTACACAGTATGGGACTGATGACCAAAAGAGATTTTGATAATTACCAGGAATTGTTCAGTCTTATGGAATCTTTGGTAAAACCTCCAGATATATTAATCTATCTGAGAAGTTCAATTCCAAACCTGGTCAAACAAATACACAAAAGAGGCCGCGATTATGAAAGTGGAATTTCTATTGAATACTTAAGTAAATTAAACGAGCGATATGAAATGTGGGTAGAGAGTTATACCAAAGGTAAACTCATCATATTCGACGTGGACGATTTGAATTTTGTAGATAATTCAGATGACTTAGGAAAAATCATCAACCGTATAGAAGCAGAAATCAACGGATTGTTTTAATAAAAAAAGCCTAGAAAATTCTAGGCTTTTTTTATTTCTTAGGGCTGAACCTTAATTCAATCGAACTTCAGGGTGCTCCTTAGCGAGTATAGCTCTTAATTCTTCTTCAGAATTCGCCTTGTATTCCATCTCTTTGATTTCAACTACACCATCAGTGTCTGTTTTCTCCATCACAGTGGCAACAAGTTCTCCTGATTCAACCTTCTCTACATCGACAGATACAGTCTTAGCGATTTCTGTTTTTTCAACTTGTTGATCTGTATTATAAGCACTTAAGTCTTCGTCTGCAACTAAACTCGGTGCAATTACTAATGCAACTACTGACATTAATTTCAACAAGATATTTAAGGAAGGTCCTGAAGTATCTTTAAATGGATCTCCAACAGTATCACCAACTACAGCTGCCTTGTGAGCTTCTGTACCTTTTCTACCATCACTTTCAATCGTTTTCTTTGCATTATCCCAAGCTCCTCCAGCATTAGATTGGAAAATCGCCATTAAGACTCCTGCTGTTGTTACACCAGCTAAAAGTCCACCTAACATTGACGCTCCACCGATGAATCCAACGGCTACAGGAACAACAATAGCCAAAAGACCTGGAAATACCATTTCTCGAATAGAGGCTCTAGTGGAAATCTCAACACATTTATCGTATTCGGCTACTCCGTCTGCTGCATCAAAAATCGCTCGATCTTCTGGAG
Source organism: Flavobacteriaceae bacterium (assembly GCA_002691645.1). Classification (GTDB taxonomy): domain Bacteria; phylum Bacteroidota; class Bacteroidia; order Flavobacteriales; family Flavobacteriaceae; genus UBA3478. The sequence goes on along the minus strand of NZIP01000043.1, from coordinate 51,872 downwards.
TTGCTTTTTCAATATCTGAATCGTATTTACGCATCACCTCTAAAGCAGCTTTTAAAGCGGGGATGTCTCTAAATTGACGACGCACCTCTTCAATCATAGCCATTGCAGCTCTACCTACAGCATTCATCGACAAGGCTGAGAAAACAAAAGGAAGCATCGCTCCTAATAGAAGACCTGCCATAATAGTCGGCTGTGATACGTCTATTGAAGTCACCTTAGCAGTCTTCATAAATGCAGCGAATAAGGCTAAGGCAGTTAAAGCTGCAGAAGCGATTGCAAATCCTTTACCGATAGCTGCAGTAGTGTTTCCTACAGCATCTAATTTATCTGTACGCTCTCTAACTTCAGACGGTAACTCTGCCATTTCAGCAATTCCTCCGGCATTATCAGAAATAGGACCATAGGCATCAACGGCCAACTGAATTCCTGTATTAGCGAGCATACCTACAGCTGCAATAGCGATACCGTATAAACCTGCAAAGTGATGTGAAACTAAGATCGCAGCAGCGATTAAGATAATCGGAATTGCTGTTGACATCATACCTACTCCTAAACCTGCAATGATGTTTGTCGCAGCACCAGTTTCTGACTGTCTTACGATATTGTTAACAGGACGCTTACCTGTACCTGTATAGTATTCGGTTACCTTTCCAACGAGAAGTCCAGCGATTAATCCAGCAATTGTTGCATAGAATACACCATTAGAAGAAAATTCTTTTCCGCCCTCAACCCATGATTCAGGCAAAAACTCCCCAATCAAAAAGTAAGAAGCAACTAACATTAATCCCGCAGAACCAAACTCCCCAAGATTAAGTGCTGTTTGGGGATCTCCTCCTTCTTTAACTTTTACGAAGAATGTTCCGATGATTGACATAATGATTCCAGCTGCAGCAAGAGCAAGTGGCAAATACACCGCTCCTAATCCATTAAAAGACGCTTTGAATTCAGGTAGTACTACAAAGGTAGCTCCCAAAACCATGGTACCGATGATAGAACCTACATAAGACTCGAAAAGGTCAGCTCCCATTCCTGCGACATCTCCAACATTGTCTCCTACGTTATCAGCAATAGTTGCTGGGTTTAGCGGGTGATCTTCTGGTATTCCAGCTTCTACTTTACCTACTAAGTCAGCACCTACATCGGCTGCTTTGGTATAAATTCCTCCACCTACTCTGGCGAAAAGTGCAATGGAAGAGGCTCCCAATGAAAATCCTGAAAGTACATTTAGTACTGTAGGGATTTCCCATCCTTGGTTACTGTATAAAATGAAAAGTCCACCAAGACCAAGAACACCTAATCCTACAACACCTAATCCCATTACGGCTCCTCCAGCAAAAGCAACTTCTAGAGCTTTACTCAATGACACTTGAGCTGCATTAGTTGTTCTAACATTGGCTTTGGTTGCAACGCGCATTCCGATGAATCCAGCTAGTGCAGAGCAGATAGCACCGATAATAAAAGAGACGGCAACCATCCCGTTAGATCCTGTATCACTTTGACCTTTAAAATAAAGTAGTACAGCAACTGCCGCCACAAAGACTGATAAAATTTTATACTCTGCCTTTAGAAAGGACATTGCACCATCTGCAATGTTCTTTGCGATTCCAGCCATTTTTTCATTTCCGACTGCTTGCTTAGAAACCCAGCTGTTTTTGACCAAAACAAATAGTAATCCTAAAATTCCAAAAGCCCATAAATAGGGAACTAATGCCTCCATAATATATATTTAGATTTATTTATACGTAGATTTTAATGTGCGCAAATGTACTAAAAACAATGAATTATCAAACTCAACTTAGGTATTAATAATCTATTGTTGCACTAGCCTACTGCTTGTACATGACCGTTTTAACTGCCTTAACAACATCTTGCGCATTAGGCAACCATTCCTGCAGTAAAACCGGAGAATAAGGTGCAGGTGTATCTGCAGTATTCAATTTTACAATTGGAGCATCTAGATAATCAAAAGCTTGGGCTTGAACTTGATAAGTAATCTCAGTCGCTATATTCCCAAAAGGCCATGCTTCTTCTAATATGACTAGGCGGTTTGTTTTCTTAACTGAATTGATGATAGCCTCATGATCCATAGGTCTGATAGTTCTCAAATCAATAATTTCAATTGAAATTCCTTCTTTTTCAAGGATATCAGCCGCTTTGTATGCCTCTTTAATAATCTTACCAAAGGATACTACTGTAACATCTGTTCCTTCCCTTGGAATTGAAGCTTGACCTAAAGGTATGAGGTATTCTCCCTCAGGCACCTCTCCTTTGTCTCCATACATTTGTTCAGACTCCATAAAAATGACAGGATCGTCATCTCTTATGGCTGCTTTCAATAAACCCTTCGCATCTGCTGGATTTGATGGCACAACAACTTTGAGGCCTGGACAATTTGCATACCAACTCTCAAAGGCTTGAGAGTGGGTTGCAGCGAGCTGACCTGCTGATGCAGTAGGTCCCCTAAAAACCATAGGAATATTAAATTGCCCCGCAGACATTTGTCTCATTTTTGCGGCGTTATTGATAATCTGATCAATACCTACCAATGAGAAATTGAAAGTCATAAACTCAATTATTGGTCTGTTACCATTCATGGCAGAACCAACACCAATTCCTGCGAATCCCATTTCTGAAATTGGAGTATCCAAAACGCGATCTGGACCAAATTCATCAAGCATTCCTTTAGAAGCTTTGTAGGCTCCATTGTATTCCGCAACTTCTTCTCCCATAAGGTAAATGGTATCATCTCTCCTCATTTCCTCAGACATTGCTTCAGCTATTGCTTCTCTAAATTGTAAGGTTTTCATAAGTGCTAAATTTAGTCGGCTAAATTAATACTTTTCTTTTAGCAGCCAATGGCTGTTTTAGGGTAAAAATTAAATTATGCATGCATAGTAAATTAGGATAATATTCATAAATTTGAACACTTAATTGGATTAATTAATTTATATGAAAATAGCAGTCTGCATCAGTGCTGTACCAGACACTACAAGCAAGATAAATTTCATCGAAAACAACACGGCATTTGATCGTGAAGGTGTTCAATTCGTCATCAACCCCAACGATGAATTTGGACTGACAAGAGCAGTTTGGTTTAAAGAAAGAAATCAAGCTCAAATTACAGTGGTCAACGTTGGTCTAGAAGACACAGAGGCGATACTAAGAAAAGCGATCGCAATAGGTGCAGACCACGCTGTTAGAATCAATGCAAACCCTACCGACTCTTCTTATGTCGCTCAACAAATAAGTAATTACCTAAAGGACCAAGGCTTTGATTTAATCATTACCGGTAAAGAGTCTATTGATTTCAATGGAGGTATGGTGCACGGTATGCTTGCCGAACTTTTAAATGTAGAGGTTGTTCACGCCTGTACCTCAATAGATATTGAAAATGGTAAGGCCGAAATCGCAAGAGAAATTGACGGAGGAACTGAACACCTCACATGCCATTTACCTCTAATTGTGAGCGGTCAAAAAGGCTTAGTAGAAGAGAGTGACCTAAAGATTCCTAACATGAGGGGAATTATGACTGCTCGAAAAAAAGTCATCGAGGTCATTGAACCTATGTCAACAGCATGTAAAACTACTGACATAGGCTTTGAAAAACCGAGTAAAAAAGCTGAAGTAGAGCTAATAGATGCTGGAAATTTAGATGAGCTTATCCAAAAATTACACAAAGAAGCAAAAGTTATATAACATGGCAGTACTTATCGTTTTAGAATCAGAAAATGGTCAACTGAAATCCAACTCGGGAGAGTTATTAAGCTATGGTAAGGCTCTAGGTAGTTACATGGAAACAGACGCATTCGCTCTCAGTATAAATTGTAGCGAGCAAACTACTATTGAAAAATACGGCCTAAAAAAGGTCGTAGAAGTTCACAGTGAGCACTTAAAGTCTTTTAATGCTAAAAACTATGCTGATTGTGTGGCAGAAGTCAGTCAAAAACTGAACTGCGATATCATCGTAGTTTCGAGCTCGACTAATGCCAAATACATGTCTGGAATTTTAGCCCAAAAATTACAAGCGGCTTACACCAATAACGTAGTTGATATTCCGCTTGAAAAAAATCCATTCACTGTTAAGCGCAGTGTCTATAGCAATAAAGCTTTTGCGCATACGCAACTGAATGCCGACGTAAAAATTCTCGGTTTGACAAAAAATAGTTTTGGTCAAAACCTAGACCAGGCAGCAACTGAAATTGAATCATTTGAACTTACGGCTGATGTTGCATCTTCAGCCCTTGAAATTAAAGGTCAGGACACCCTTGAAGGTCAGATATCCATCGCTGATGCAGATGTTGTGGTTTCAGGAGGCAGAGGCCTTAAAGGACCTGAAAACTGGAAAATGATTGAAGACTTAGCTGATGTTCTTGGAGCTGCCACGGCTTGTTCAAAGCCAGTTTCTGATATGGGATGGAGGCCACATTCAGAACACGTAGGTCAAACGGGAAAACCTGTAGCTAGCAATCTATACATCGCTATTGGAATTTCTGGAGCTATACAGCACCTCGCTGGAGTGAGTTCATCGAAAGTGAAAGTCGTCATTAATTCAGATGCTGAAGCTCCTTTTGTAAAGGCAGCTGACTACGCTGTTATCGGAGATGCATTTGAAGTTGTACCACAATTAATTGAAAAATTAAAAGCCTTTAAAATTCAAAACGGTTAATTTTTTCATTTCTTTGTCTGTAGTACGCAGTTCATGAAAAAAATACGTCTTGAAATTAAGGGATTCACCTACGGTCACAGCAACAATAACGCTTACATTCTTGTGTTGAGAGAATCTGACGGGGATCGTAAATTACCAATTGTAATTGGTTCTCCTGAGGCCCAAGCTATAGCCTTTACCCTTGAGAAAAAATTAAAAACGTCAAGACCAATGACCCACGACGTCTTTAAAAATACTTTAGATCGATTTCAAGTGGATCTCAAAGAAATAATTATACACAAATTAGAAGACGGTTTATTTTACTCAAGTTTAATATGTGAACGAGATGGTATTCAGGAAATCATTGATTCCAGAACAAGTGATGCGATTGCTATGGCTCAACGTTTTCAAGCACCCATTTATACCTATCCAGAGATTTTAGAACAAGCTGGGATATACTATACTTTTGAAGAAAAAGGCGAAGACCATACAGAAGAATCTGAAGTCGATTTAGATCAAGACAATTTTCAAGATTTTGAGTTGAACACCAAGTCAGAAGTTTCAAAGAACCCATATGCCAATTTTAGCCTTCGTCAACTTGACGAAGAATTACAAAAGATGTTGAAGTCTGAAAATTACGAAGCTGCTGCCCTTTTAAGAGACGAACTTAAAAACAGAGGGAAATAATGAGTTTTACCGCACTTTTAAGAGGTTTGTTGGGAATCGCTTTTCTGCTTTTGGTGACCTATGCTTTATCGAGTAATCGAAAAAAGATTCCCTTGAAAATTGTGTTTATAGGTCTTGGCATACAATTTATGCTTGCCTTAGGTGTTTTGAAAATTAAAGTTGTTCAACAACTCTTTAATATTTTAGGTTCCTTTTTTACCAATATTTTAAATTTTACAGAGACGGGTAGTCGTTTTGTTTTTGGAAACCTATTGAATATTGAAGACCCTAGTATAGGATATGTTTTTGCATTTCAAATTTTACCTACAATTTTATTCTTTTCAGCGCTAACCTCAGTATTGTATTACCTTGGTATAATTCAGAGAATAGTCAAAGGATTGGCGTGGGCCTTAACCAAATCATTAGGTATATCAGGAGCTGAAAGTTTATCGGTTGCAGGTAACATTTTTTTGGGACAAACAGAAGCTCCACTTCTGATCAAGGCGTATCTCAAAAACATGAATAGGTCTGAAATTTTGTTAGTCATGATTGGAGGGATGGCCACTGTAGCCGGAGGAGTTTTAGCTTCATATGTTGGATTCCTAGGTCAAAATGATCCTGTTTTACGACTTGAATTTGCGAGGCATCTAATCGCCGCTTCCGTTATGGCAGCGCCAGGAGCCGTTGTAATCTCAAAAATTTTAATCCCACAAACAGACACAGTCAGCAAAACAGTAGCCATAGATGAGCAGAATTTTGGGGATAATATCCTAGATGCACTTTCTAACGGCACCACTGAAGGCATTAAACTTGCTGTAAATGTCGGGGGTATGTTATTGGTTTTTGTGGCAATGATTGCTCTAATAAACGGTATTCTTTTTGAAATTGGAACAATAGGCGCACTAAATGAATGGATAAGTAACAAAACACATTTTGAATCTCTGTCGCTAGAACTTATTTTGGGAATGCTTTGTGCACCTCTGATGTGGATTATTGGAGTGGCACAGGAAGACCTTAGTTTAATGGGACAACTCTTAGGGATTAAGATTGTAGCTTCTGAATTTGTTGCTTACACCCAATTAGCTGAATTAAAAGACAGCGCCTCTAGCATTCAATTGGCTTACAATAAATCAGTGATTATGGCAACCTACATGCTCTGTGGTTTCGCGAACTTCGCTTCAATTGGAATACAAATTGGTGGAATAGGAGCTCTTGTACCTTCTAAGCGAAAACTCCTTTCAGAACTTGGAATAAAAGCGCTAATTGGAGGAACAATTGCATCGCTCTTATCAGCAACCATGGCAGGAATCATTCTCGGTTGATTACTTTTTCATAACTACTTCTGCAATGATAAAGAAAATAGTTGAGCTTGCATTAGATTAGCTCTATCGAATAGAGAGACCTGATTATGCAACAATACCACGACTTACTTAGACATATCATAGCCAATGGCGTAGATAAAGGTGATCGTACAGGCACAGGAACAAAAAGTATTTTTGGTTACCAGATGCGATTTAACCTGCAAGATGGGTTCCCGCTAGTTACGACAAAAAAAGTGCATCTCAAATCTATCATATATGAGTTGCTGTGGTTTTTAAAAGGTGATACTAATATTGGATATCTCAAAGAAAACGGAGTTCGTATTTGGAATGAATGGGCAGATGAAGAAGGAAATCTAGGGCCTGTTTATGGTCATCAATGGAGAAATTGGAATTCGGAAGAAATTGATCAAATTAATGAATTGATTCGAACGCTTAAAAACGATCCCAACAGCCGAAGAATGCTGGTCAGTGCTTGGAATCCATCTGTACTCCCTGACACATCAAGGAGTTTTTCAGATAATGTAGCTAATGGTAAAGCCGCACTACCTCCGTGTCACGCTTTTTTTCAATTTTATGTCGCTGACAACAAACTCTCTTGCCAACTGTATCAAAGAAGTGCCGATGTGTTCTTAGGAGTGCCTTTCAACATTGCTTCATATGCACTGCTTTGTATGATGGTAGCACATGTATGTGGTTTAGAATACGGTGACTTTATTCACACCTTTGGAGATGTTCACATCTACAACAATCATATAGAGCAAGTCGAATTACAATTGAGCAGAGAGATAAGGGAACTACCAAGAATGAAGCTTAACCCTGCTATCAAAACCATTGATGAATTCAGTTTTGAGGATTTTACCCTAGAAAACTATAATCCACATCCAGCCATAAAAGCAGCTGTAGCTGTTTAAGTGGTAAGTACTGAGTTTTCGGCTTGGGCGAAAGAATTCCAAATCCTTGTCTCACAAGTCGGGTCTTGAACAAACTCTTCGTTAACGACAAACCTGTATTCGAACTTGTTTTTAGCTGGCAACAAAATAGTACAGCCATAATATCCTTTTTTATGCAAGGAAAGTGGAATTGACTTAGGGTTCCAGTGGTTAAAATCTCCTGCGACAAAAACACGGTCTGTCGGTTTTGCCTCAAATTTAAACACAACTTCAACTACAGCTAATCCGCTTATATTTTTAATTCGATATCCCATCTTTAAAAGCGTGAATTCACTTAATTTTGCTCACAAAATAACGACAATTTGAACACTTCTGAAATAATCATCATTGCAGCTTTCGATCAAAATAGAGGTATGGGACTAAATGGTGACCTACCATGGCATCTACCTGAAGATTTCAAGCATTTTAAAGCTCAAACCATGGGTAGTCCAATGCTCATGGGACGAAAAACTCTAGAGAGTTTTCCAAAAGCACTTCCTGGTAGAGCGCATTATGTACTGAGTCGAGATAAAAATTACACTCCACCTTTTGAAGTTGATGGATTATTTAATGACCTAGAAGATGCCATAAAAACACTCGAACATTACTCAAAATTGTATGTTATTGGAGGTGGTCAAATATATCAACAAGCTTTATCAAAAGCTACAACTCTTGAAATCACAAGAGTCGAGGGTATCTTTGAAGCCGATACTTTTTTTCCAGAAATCGATTTTGAGAAGTGGAAACTTGTGAAAAAAACTAATCATCCCAAAGACGAAAGACATGCTACTTCTTTTCAAATAGAAACTTGGGTGAAAATCAATAGTCTAACTGAAGTAATCTAAATTTTTGCCCTTTGAGTATACGCAGCACAGCATCACCTGCACCACTGCAATAGATTGAGGTTTTTGATTGTTTTGAAGTAGAAATATGGTTTTCACCATAGATTGCTTTTAGTCTTTTGATGATTGCCTCAGTGGGTTCTATAAAGATCATATCGCCGCCTGCAATTCGTTCAAACTCGTCTTTGAGAAAAAAATAATGAGTACAACCCAAGACCACAAATCTCACTTCATGACGTTTAAAAAAAAGTATTGTTTTTCTTAAATGTTCTTGAAACGATTTTGAATGTATGATACCCGACTCGACAGCTTCTACAAAGCCTTCTCCGATGATCTCAACAACAGAATCGTTATTTGCATACTTACACTTAGTAGTGTTGTAAAAAGAACTGCTGAGAGTAGCTCGAGTGGCTATTACCCCAATTTTAGAACTTGTTGAGATTGTAATAGCAGGTTTAATAGCAGGCTCTATACCAATAAATGGAAGATCAAACTCTTTTCGAAGGGAATTTATAGCAATTGTTGTAGCTGTATTGCAGGCTATGATAATTATGCTCGCACCTTGTTCAATAAGAAAATCAACGTGTTTTCGACAACGTTCAAGAATAAAGTTTATTTCTTTTTCTCCAAAAGGAGCGTATTTATTGTCGGATATATAAATGCAGTCTTCAAAAGGATAGACCCTTTGCACAGCATTTAAAAGTGATAATCCGCCTACACCAGAGTCAAAAATTCCTATCATAAAACTAAAAAACCGCTTGTTAGATTAACAAGCGGCTTGTACTTTATAGCATGGATTTTAATTAAAACCCTAGTTCTCTTTTAACATCTGCAAGAATATCACTACCACTAGCAACGATAAGACCTAAACCTGGACTCGCATCAATGACGTAATCAAATCCTTGTGCAGCCGCTACTTTTTCTATGGCTGCTTTTGCTTTATCAGAAATAGGAGCAAATAATTCTTGTTGTTTCTTCTGTAATTCTTGCAAGGCTGCTTGCTCAGCACTAGCAATATTTCTTTCAGCTGCTTGCAATTCGTCTGCTCTAGCCTTGTTTTCTCCTGCAGTTTTTGAATTCGCTTCATTCTGGTAGGTTACAAATTTCTTTTGTAACTCAGCAACAGAAGCTTCTATATCTGCCTTGTAAGTAGTCTCTAACTTTTTTAATTCAGCTTGTGCAGACTTCATATCAGGCATATCTGCTAATAATTGCTGTACATTGATGTGTGCGACCTTACTCTGCGCGACTACTGAACTAGTTGCGGTAATTAATAACGCCGCTATTACAATTGATTTTAATGATCTCATCTCTATTTAATTTAAATTCTAATTATTGTTTGTACTGTCTTTTTTTACTCTTTTATTTCTTGCTTCTATCGCTGCCTTTCGTTGCGCCTCTCTTTTTTCAAGAGCAGCTTTTTTACGAGCCTCATATTCTTTTCTTCGCTCTTCTCGCTTTCTCAGATTTTCAGCTTTTCGATCTTCGATTTGTTTTTGTCTCGCTTCTTGTGCCTCTTCGAGTTCTTTTTGTCGATCTAAAACCTCTTGATCAAATCGAGTATCATTTTCCAATTCCTGTTCGTTTTGCAGTGCTTTTAAACGATCATTAAACTCTTGATCTTCTTTAGACTGACTCAAACGTACCGCTCTTCCGATTTCTCTAAGCACTAAATCGCTAATATCGTGCCTTTTTTCGGAGTACAACATTACAACATCTGCAGATTTATCAAAAATAAAATCGTACTTTTTCGATTTACCTATCTTTTGAATCGCCTCAAAGACTTGATCCTGAATAGGCTGTATCAAAAGCTCTTGTTGCAACACATATTCTCCTTTGGGTCCGAATTTCTCTTGTTGCTCCGCTGCAATTTCACTTTCTAGAAATCTAATATCCTCTTCTCTATCACTTATTATAGACTCCGCAAGAACTGCACGTTCTAAAGCCAAAGCCTCTTTTAATTCATCGACTTCTGATTTTTTCAACTCAATAGCTGTTTGCCATTTTAATGCTTTTTCGTTTAAAGCGTCCTCAGCATCTCGGTATGAAGCCACTTGTTCCAAAATGTACTCCATATCCACATAAGCTATTCGAATACCTCTTTGCGCATATGCATCTTCTACACAAGTAAACGCAATAAGTGCTACAAGTGTTGTGTTGAAAAAACCGTGCCAAAGTCGATACCTCATATAAATCAAAATTGTTGTCCTATAATAAAATGTGTCTGCCAGCCGCTAGGTCCTGAAGAATTTGGATTGGCATCTGTATCAAATCCATAACCGAAATCAATACCTAGTAATCCAAACGCCGGCATAAAAATCCTTACTCCAATACCTGCTGACCTCTTAAGTTCAAATGGATTGAACTTCGAGAAGTTATTAAAAGCGTTACCCGCTTCTAAGAAAGTCAAGGTATAAATAGAAGCCGAAGGTTTTAGGGTCAATGGATATCTTAGCTCTAGCGAAAACTTGTTATATATCGTACCACCATCTTGTTCTCTTCGACCTGTAATCGGATTAACACTATACGGAGTAATTGAACTGTTTTCGTATCCTCTCAGCTGAATATTTTCTCGACCATCAAGCGTAAAATTCCCTAATCCATCTCCACCGACGTAGTAACGCTCAAAAGGAACATTACCAATATCGTTATTGTACGCCCCTAAAAACCCAAACTCTGCATTAGTTCTAAAGACCAGTTTATCGACTATGCGAGTGTACCAATCGCCTTTAAATTTAATTTTATAAAATTCTAATAACTTAAATCGCTCTTCCTCTAGAGATTCTAACTCTCGACTGAGTTCTGTTGCATTTTCTCCGTCAATTCCTACATCTAAAAGCTCTTCTGTGACCTCTCTAATTTCTTCTCGCAAACCCTTGTAATCCTTTTTAGAAAACGCAGAATACGGGGGAGTTAGACGAGCTGAAAACTCAAAATTTGAACCTGTTAGCGGGAATATTCTACTAGGACCTTGGGAACTCCTTGAAATTCCTATGGTATAAGTAATTGAGTTTGAGGACCCGTTTCCGAAATTGAATAATCCGTTGTTAAAATTGTTAAAACTGTAGTATTGATAACTCAAAGCATGAGATATGACAAAGAAATCGTCAGGCCATTGAACACGCTTAGACAAGCCTGCAGAAATACCACTAATTGAAAATCCTCTTGATTTATCTACATCAAATCGCCCACCGGCAAAAGAAGCAGCAAATTGCTGTGTTCTCTGCAGTGAAAAATTAAAATTAACCGGCTTTTTTCCGCCCAACCAAGGTTCAGCGAATATAAGGCTATATACCCGAAAGGTTCGACTCGCCTGCAATCGAAGAGAAAAGGTTTGCCCATCTCCCATCGGAACAGGCTTATAGGCCTCTTTGTTGAAGATATTTCCTATTGAAAAATTATTAAATGACAATCCAAGAGTTCCAATGAATCCTCCTCCTCCAACTCCACCTTGAAGTTCGATTTGGCTTGATCCAGATTCGACTAAGGAGTACTCCAAATCTACTGTTCCATCATTTGGATTGGGGTTTTGAACATCAGGAGCAATTTGCTCGGGATCAAAAAAGCCCAATTGTCCAAGCTCGCGAATTGATCTTACGATATTGTCTTTGCTGTATTTCTGTCCAGGTTTGGTTCTTAGTTCCCTGTAAATTACATGATCATTAGTCTTATCATTACCAACAACATTAACATGATTTAGAAAGGTCTCTTTTCCTTCTATAATGCGAATCTCAAAATCAATGGTATCGTTTTGCGCAGAGACCTCAACAGGGTTAATACTTGAAAATAAATAACCGTTGTTTTGATAGAGGTTAGTAATATCTTCTCCATCGGGTTTAGAGGTATCTGCTATTCTCTTTTTAAGTTGTACTCCATTGTAAGAATCTCCTTTTTTGATTCCCAAAAGTTGGTTGAGTTCACGATCAGAATAAACGGTATTTCCAACAAAATCTATATCTCCAAAATAATAGCGATTCCCCTCTTGAATTTTGAGATGAATACCGATGAGTTCATCACTGATCTGATAAATGCTATCTTCAATCACTCTCGCATCCCGATATCCCTTCTCGGCGTACGCATCTACTAAACTTTTAAGATCTTCATCAAAATCTTCTTTTTTGTATCTGGATTTCTTCCAAAAGCGATAGATTTTTTTGGTTTTTGAATTCTTAAGGGCTCTTTCTAGTGCTTTAGACTTCAGTTTTTCTCTACCGTCAAATACAATTTCTCCAATTTTAACCTTAGAACCTTTGTTGACGTTAATAACCATATTTTGGACATTGACTCCAGATGAATCTGCAGAAGTGGCAATGGTTGCTTTTGCATTGAGATACCCCTTTTCTTTATAGGTATTTTGAATGTAGTTTTTGGTATTGGCTATTAAACTTTCAGTAATTTTTTTACCCGTTTTTAAATCTGCATCCTTGAGCAACTCATCGGCTTTAGATTTTTTTATCCCGTAAAAGGTAACTTGATTTAGTGTTGGGCGTTCCTTGATATTGAGTTCGAGAAATATACTATCCCCTTTGATGTCATTGTAATAAAAGGCCACATCGCTGAAGAGTTCAAGATTCCAAAGTTTTTTAATAATTCCTGAAATTTCCTCTCCAGGGATTTCTATGACCTGTCCAACCCGTAAACCTGTATAGGTTTTTACCGTCTGTTCGTTATAACTTTTTAAGCCTGTGACCTTGAGGTCGCCAAGAATAAAAGTTTCACTTTCTCCAAAACTCATTTCTTGAGCTAGAGTTGATAGGGTGCCTAAAAAGGAAAATCCTAAAAAAAAATAAGCTATAAACCTGCGTTTATTTTGAATTAACATTGAATTCTTGAAGTTGTTCTGTAGTTTTTCCAAATCGTCGTTCTCTCTTTTGATAACTAGCTAATGCCTTATCTAATTCCTGAGTATCAAAGTCTGGCCAGTATGTATCTGTAAAATACAATTCGGCGTAAGCACATTGCCACAACATGAAATTACTCAATCTGAATTCTCCGCTTGTTCGAATCAACAGATCGACCTCTGGCATGAAACAGGTGTAAAGATGACTATTAATTAGCTTTTCATCAATATCAGTCGGCGAAATTAGGCCTTTTTTAACTTTTGCACTAATCTCTTGCATCGCACTAGTAATTTCTTGACGAGAACCATAACTTAAGGCTAAGGTTAAGACCATCCTTGTGTTTGACTTGGTTTGTGCGAAAACCTCCTCTAGTTCGGACTGCACGACCTGTGGTAAATTTTTTGTATCACCTATGGTTCTTAATTGGATGTCATTTTCAACCAAAGTTTGCAATTCACTTCTCAAGGATTTTACCAAGATGCGCATCAAGGTGTTCACTTCTTTTTTTGGTCTCAGCCAATTTTCTGTTGAAAAAGCAAAAAGCGTGAGATACTCAATTCCCATTTTGGCACAATGCTTAACAAAGCGTTTGACCATTTTTGCTCCTTCTTCATGACCTAAAGCGCGAGGTCTTCCCATTCCTGTGGCCCATCTACCATTGCCATCCATAATTACGGCAAGGTGTCTAGGTAATGTTTCACTCATCTCCAACATTGATTTAGGACTTATTTAAAATTGATTAGAATTGGTTTTTGCCCAAAGGTATAGCTTAATCCAAAATTAGTCAGCATATAATAGTCATTTTGTCCGTTTCCAAGAAAATAGACTTTATCTTTTGGATCTATTCCATCAGGGACAGGGACATCTGCTATGACAACACCACCATCTAAATTATCTACCCTTGTCATTCTCATTCCTACCTCTAGGTGCAAGTTCAAATTTCGATACAAATGAAACTTCATTCCAAGGGCAATAGGCAAAAGTAGAGTGCTGTTCTTTTTATATTGTGCTTCGTATGTATCATATATTTGTTTTTGTAATGGAATAGTGAGATCAGGAGCATCCTCATCAACAATTAACTCAGGTTTAATAGCCTGTATAAGCGTTCCATCTCCATATCTGTAGAAATCATTTAGGACAAAAGCTCTTTCTGAATAACGTGCATAACCCAGTCCGATGTAGGCATAAGGCACTAATTTTCGCCTTTCATTAAAAGGATTAAAAGAATACCAGTTGAATTCTACTCCTGCAGTAATTTCTATGGCATTGACATTTGATTTGAATTTTCTGTTTAGTCGATACTGATCATTAGAAAGTTCATCATCAAAAGTAAATTTGATTAAATTGGTATTTAAACGATATGAAAGACGTGAATTGCGATGTACCTTAAGCTGAAGACCTTGAGTTGTATTCCCAGCCTTGAATGCCTTTTCTCTTCCAACATCGCCAAAGCCTGATGAAAAACCAGTCAAGTATCCAAATTCTATTCTTTGAGCATTTACAACCCAACTGAAAAGAAAACAACTGAATACCGAAATTAATTTCTTTTGTCTTCTCCCCATAGCATTTTTTGACGGAGTGAATGCAGAAAATGCTCTCCCTTAAAGTTTAACATTTTAAGTTTGTACGGCGTCTTTTTGACTACGATTTCCTCTTCATTAGCCATAGTAGTTATCTTTGAATCCACAGTAATTAGATGCTGTGATTCACGTCCACTTACCTTTAGTTTAATGACCGTATCGTCTTCAATAACCAATGGACGCGCGTTTAAGTTGTGCGGGGCAATAGGCGTTAATACGAAAGACTTCGCTCCTGGAGAAATAACTGGACCTCCACAACTCAATGAATAGCCTGTTGACCCTGTTGGAGTCGCCATAATTAATCCATCCGCCCAGTAGGATGTCAAAAAATGATCATTTAACCAAACTTCAATGGTAATCATCGAAGCGGTATCTTTTCTTGAGACAGTAATTTCGTTGAGCGCATCGTTCTCCCAATTGGGACCTAGAAGTTCAGTGCGATTTTCTAATCTTATAAGTTGTCTAAAATCAAGCTCGTAATTTCCTTGACTAAATTCTTTTAAAAGCGATAGGGTATGTTCTTTTTTGTATGTGGATAAAAATCCTAATCGACCTGTGTTGATTCCCACAAGTGGAATTCCTTTGTCTCGAATGTAATTAGAAGCCCTTAGCATTGTTCCATCGCCGCCTATAGAAATAAAAAGGGCTAAGCTTTCGTCTATTTCCTTGTGGCTCTTAAAAGTTTTGTATCCTTTTACAACCAAGTCTGTCTTTTCTAAAAGCTTTTGGGCAAATTTAAATTCAAAGCAAACCTTGTAATTCAAATCAGCTGCCGATTGTAACAATTGTTTTACAACCTTTTGTTCATCTTGATCAATATGAATTCCGAAAATACCTATTTCCTTGCTCATACGTTTAAATAACGATTTAAATATTCAGCGTTCACCTTTAGATTTTCCACATGTAAATCTTCAAAAGAAGTTTCCAAGATATCGTACCCAAATCTTCTCATCTCATCTAAACAAGATTGAATCCTTTCTGTTTGTAATTGAATCACTACAACAGTTTCTACTTCAGTTTTTTCGACAATAAAAGCGCCATTGATTATAGCTTGATTTGAAACGGCAATTTGAACAATTTCTGCCAAAGAGAAATCTTCGCTAGCCTTTGAGAGGATCAAGGTATCGTTGTCTTTTTCGAAAACAGGTAATGCTTCTAATTTATACACTATATCCAATGAGGTAATGTATCCCAAAAACTGACGCTCTGAGTTCAAGACAGGTATAATATTGGATTGATTTTTTTTCAAAAAACGCAAATGTGCCGGAAAATGGTCTTCTAAAAATACGGCATCGAATTGAAAGAGCTGCTCTGCTTTGGAGACATCTATTTCTTTAGATAGGTCTCTAATAGAAGCGGCAGAAACTAACCCCAAAAACAATCCAGAGGTTTCGCAAATTCCAATATGCGTTAAATTGTTTTCCGCAAAAAAGTCATGGAGTTCTCCTATGGTTTGGCCAGGTGTAAATATCGGTAGATCATTCTGCAATAACTCAGTCAAATTCATGCCTTCGAAATATACTGCAAAATACAACAATCCCTACAAAGGCTCAGACTGAATGCCTATTTTTGTAACTGAAATTCGACAAAATGAGCACACATTTAAGTGTAAATATCAACAAATGGGCTACACTGCGTAATGCCAGAGGTACTAATAGGCCTGATTTATTACAAACGGCGAAAGACATTCAAGATTTCGGGGCTGCCGGAATAACTGTCCATCCGAGACCTGACGAGCGCCACATCAAATACCGAGATGCCAGAGATCTCAAAAAGGTGGTTACTACCGAATACAATATTGAAGGAAACCCCATAAATCGTTTTATCGATTTGGTTTTAGAAATCAAACCTACTCAGGTAACCCTGGTTCCAGATGAGCCTGACGCCCTCACCTCAGACAGCGGATGGGACACCATTTCGCATCAGGACTTTCTCAAGAAAACCATAAGAATCTTTAAAGCAGAAGGAATTCGATGCTCGATTTTTCTGAATCCAGATATTGAAATGGTTAAAGCTGCGGCAGATACCGGAACAGATCGTATCGAATTATACACAGAGCCATATGCTGCGCAATACGCCAAAGACCCTACTGAGGCTATCGCTTCATTTATCAGCGCATCCGCAGAGGTAAACAAATTAGGTCTTGGCCTAAATGCAGGTCACGATTTAAGTTTAGACAATATCGCATTCTTTGCTGCTTCTATCCCATCCCTAAAAGAGGTCTCAATAGGTCACGCTTTAATATGCGAATCTATTTATATGGGATTAGAAAATGTCATACAGATGTACAATCACAAGCTCAAAAACTATTGAAAAACAGTTTACACAGTATAATCCTTGGAGAGTCCTCCCGAAAACTACTGATTTTACATGGTTTTTTAGGCATGTCTGACAATTGGAAAACACTTGGAAAAAAATGGAGTGAACTTGGCCTTGAAGTGCATTTAATTGACGCCAGAAATCACGGCAAAAGTTTCCATTCCAACGACTTCTCCTATACCTTAATGTGTGAGGATTTAGAACAATACATACATCAGCACGGCATTTCTAACTTTTATTTACTCGGACATTCTATGGGGGGGAAAACAGCGATGCTTTTTGCTTGCCTTCATCCTGGAAACATCAAAAAACTAATCGTTGCGGATATAGCTCCAAAGGCTTATCCACCGCATCACGATTATATTATTGATGCGCTGAAGAGTTTAAATTTTGAACAGCACAAATCAAGAGGAGAAGTTGATATCGCACTCTCTAAGACTATTCGCAACCCTGGGATTAGACAATTTTTAATGAAAAACTTATTTTGGCAATCACCTGGAGTTTTAGGCCTCAAATGCAACATTAATTCCTTAGCAACAAATCGACACGTCATAGGACAAGCCCTTTCACCTCAAATGAAATTCACTGGTCCAAGCCTTTTTGTCAAAGGATCGGCTTCAGATTACATCTTAGCAGAAGACCTAAATTTCATTAAATCACAATTTACTAGTGCAGCTTTAAAAAATATACCTAACGCCGGTCATTGGTTGCATGCAGAAAATCCAACGGCCTTTTCCAAAACCGTTTTAGATTTTATATTTGAAAAAGAATGAAGACGTTAATAAGATGGTTAATCAATAGCCTGGGAATTATAATAATTGCCGAAATTTTACCAGGTGTAGAAATCAAAACTTTTTTTACTGCAATGGCAGTAGCATTAATTTTGAGCATCCTCAATCTTTTTGTCAAGCCATTACTCATTGTACTAACCCTTCCCATTACAATTTTAAGTTTAGGAATTTTTCTACTGATTATCAACGCATTAATTATACAATTAGCAAGTTCTATAGTTCCTAATTTCGTTGTAAACTCCCTGTGGACTGCATTGATTTACAGCTTGTTATTATCTCTCATGCAATCCTTTTTACAGGAAATATTTCAAAGCGACCTCCAGGATCATGAGCATTAAGTTGTAGACAGCCTTAAAATAGCCTATTTTTGCGCTCCTTAAATGCTATAATTAAATGAAAATAACCAAACAGGAGGTCGATGCGTTAAACGCAGTACTCTCCCTTGAGATTCAACAAGAAGATTACACCGCTCAAGTTGACAAAATCCTAAAAGATTACCGAAAAAACGCCAACATTCCTGGATTTAGAAAAGGACAGGTGCCAATGGGCATGATTCGAAAACAATACGGAAGGGCGGTACAGGTAGATGAGGTCAATAAAATGATTCAAGAACAAATTGGATCTTATATAGACAAAGAAAAATTAGAGGTACTAGGAAATCCTCTGCCTGTTGAAAAAGACGCATTTAGCTGGGATGACAATCCCTTAACTTTTGATTTTGAGTTAGGATTAGCACCCTCGTTTGAAGCAAAAATAAAAACCAAAAAATCGGTTACACATTATCACATTGTTGCGGATAAAAAAAGTATTGATGAACAAATTGAAAGAATTCGAAAACAATACGGTAAATTAATTTCTCAAGACTCAGTGTCTAATGACTCAGAAGTTAATGGTCGCTTTTTTAATGAACAATTAGAAGTGGACCACAAAACACAACTTGATTTAACTGAGCTTAAAAGCAAGAAATTAATCAAAGAGCTCAAAGGTAAAAAGGCTTCTGATGTTCTAGAGCTCAGCACCAAAAACTTGTTCGACAATGATCTTTTACTCGCCAGACATCTTGGTGTAAGTGAAGAAAAAGTTAAAGAGTTGGATAATGTAACTATTCAATTTACTGTTGAAGAAGTTAACAAGAGAGAACCAGCTGAGCTTGACCAAGAGCTTTACGATAAACTTTTTGGCCCTGAAGTTATATCCTCAGAAGAAGAGTTGAGAGCAAAACTCAAAGAAGATGGAGAAAAACAATTTGTGCAGCAATCTGACCAAAAATTAATGGCAGATTACACTGAACGTCTATTAGAAGATCACAAATTTGACCTTCCTTCAGATTTTCTTAAAAAGTGGATACGAGTGAGTGGAGAAAAACCATTGACCGAAGAAGAAGCACTTACTGAATATGAAAAATCAGAAAAAGGAATTCGCTATCAACTTATTGAAGCCAAAATAATAGACCAGCATGAACTTCAGATGAATTTCGAAGAATTAAAAGCCTATGCAAAAGAATTTATTAAGGCACAGATGGCGCAATACGGTCAAATGAATCCTCCTGAAGAACAATTAAACGAAATCGCAGCTCGTGTAATGAGCAATGAGGACGAAACCCGCAGATTATCTTCTCAATTGATGAATCAAAAGTTATTAGATTTAATCAAAATGGAAGGAAATTTGAAGAAGAAAGAATTAAATTTTGAGAAATTTATAAAAGAAGCTTACAAAGCGTAATTCATTTGAGAAAGGAATTTTATGAAAGATATTGCTAAAGAATTTGAAAAATTTGCAACTAAAGATCAGGGGATAAGTAGCCTTTACTACAACCAAATGATATCTAGTATGTACCCTGTAGGGCTCACTCCAAATATCATTGAAGAACGTCAAATGAATATTGCCATTTTTGATGTTTTCTCGAGGTTGATGATGGACCGTATTATCTTTTTAGGAACAGCAATCAATGATCAAGTAGCCAATATCGTTCAAGCCCAATTGCTATTTTTAGAAAGCACAGATGCTTCTAAAGACATACAGATTTACATCAATTCACCTGGGGGAAGCGTGTACGCTGGTCTTGGAATTTATGACACTATGCAATTCATAAAACCTGATGTCGCTACGATTTGCACAGGAATGGCGGCTTCTATGGGTGCTGTATTACTGTGTGCGGGCACTGCAAGCAAGCGAAGTGGACTCGAACATTCACGTGTTATGATACATCAACCTATGGGCGGAGCGCAAGGTCAAGCCTCAGATATTGAAATTACTGCAAAAGAAATTCTTACCTTAAAGGACGAATTGTATCAAATTATTGCCAAACATACCGGGAAAGACTTTGATACCGTATATGCAGATAGCGATAGAGACTACTGGATGAAGGCAGATAAGGCAAAGGAATACGGAATGATTGACGAAATTTTAATTAGAAACTAACTCAAATAGCAGCTAAACATGGATTCATTGGATTTAAGTTGTTCATTTTGCGGTCGCAAAAAAGAAGAAACAACTCTTCTTATTGCTGGAAATAAAGCCCACATTTGTGACAAGTGTGTGGAACAAGCACACTTTATTGCCACAGAAGATAACGACAGTAAATCCAATGGTAATCTTGAAGATTTTGATTTAAAAAAGCCCAAAGAAATCAAAGCTTTTTTAGACGAGTATGTAATCGGCCAAAATCACAGTAAAAAAATATTATCTGTTGCGGTATACAATCACTACAAGAGAATTACACAAAAAACCTCAGCCGAAGAAATCGAAATTGAAAAGAGTAATATTCTGTTGGTAGGACGCACTGGAACGGGTAAAACTCTTTTGGCAAAGAGTATCGCCAAGATGCTTCAAGTACCTCTGGCTATTGTCGATGCCACAGTACTCACCGAAGCGGGATATGTAGGAGAAGATGTTGAGAGTCTTTTAACGCGCTTACTTCAGGCTGCTGATTACGATTTAGAGAAGGCGCAAAAAGGTATAGTCTTTATTGATGAAATCGATAAGATTGCACGCAAAAATGACAATCCTTCTATCACTAGGGATGTATCAGGTGAAGGAGTACAACAAGGTTTGCTCAAACTCTTAGAGGGAACTGTAGTGAATGTACCTCCCAAAGGAGGAAGAAAACACCCTGACCAAAAATTTATAGAAGTCGACACCAAAAATATCCTGTTTATTGCAGGAGGAGCCTTTGACGGTATTGAAAAACTTATTAGCCAACGTCTAAATATGCAGGCTGTAGGTTATGGTCAATTGCAAAAAGGAGATGAAATAGATCGAGAGAATTTGATTCAATATATCACTCCAAAAGATGTGAGAGACTTTGGATTGATTCCCGAAATTATTGGAAGACTTCCTGTGCTCACGCACATGAATCCATTAGATCGAGAAGCTCTAAAGGAAATTCTAACGCAGCCGAAAAATGCCATTATCAAACAGTATAAAAAACTTTTCGAAATGGATGGTATTTCTTTTGAAATTCAAGATGACGCCTTAAATTTTATCGTAGAAAAAGCCATGGATTACAAGCTGGGAGCTCGAGGTCTTCGATCACTTTGTGAATCTATTTTTATAGAGGCCATGTACGAAATGCCATCTTCTGATTCAAAAAGTTTAGTGGTTGATAAATCCTATGCTGAACGTCACCTTTCATTTGAGCGACTCAGTAAACTAAAGGCAGTTTCTTAAACCAATTCTGCCTCCAATTCAAAAAGTTCTTCCATAAAACTGCGATCATTTGAAAGACGAGGTACTTTGTGCTGTCCTCCTAATTTGTTTTTTTCTTTCATCCATCTGTAGAAAAGTCCAGGGGAGGCCACATTCATCTTCAAAAGACATAAGGTAATGTCCCCATTTCGTTTGGCGTCATAATCAGAATTGAGTTTTCTCAAGTGGTCATCTAATACTTGTTCAAAAAGTGCTAAATCCTCAGGCTGAATTTTGAATTCAACCATCCACTGATGTGCTCCCTTTTGATTTGAATTCATAAAAATAGGTGCAACAGTGTATTCAATCACCTCACTATGTGTAACTCTACAAGCGTAATCCAATGCTTTTTCCGCATTTTCTATGACTAGTTCTTCACCAAAAACATTGATATGATGCTTTGTGCGACCACTTATATTCAGGCGATAGGGTGAAGTTGAAGTAAATCTAACGGTATCTCCGATGCAATACCTCCATAAACCGGCATTAGTGCTGATTAACATAGCATAATTGATATCTTTCTCAACCTCCCACAAAGGTATTGCCCTCGGAAATGAATCTGTTGAAGAGTAATGTTCCATTGGAATGAATTCATAAAAGATTCCATAATCTAACATCAACAATAATTCATCAGAAAAGTTTTGATCTTGAATAGCGAAGAAACCTTCTGAAGCATTGTAGATTTCATAACATTTTGAATCAAATGGCAGAATTTTTTCGAACTGTTCTCTGTAGGGAGTGAAGGCCACTCCACCATGAAAATAAACTTCTAACTGAGGCCAAATTGCCGTGAGATTTTCAACAGATTGCTCCTTGAGTAGTTGATTCAATAAAACTAACATCCAAGAAGGCACTCCTGCCAAAGAGGTGACATTTTCGGAGACACTTTCGTCTATAATGGCCTTTAACTTTTCTTCCCAATTAGACATTAACGACACCTTGTTGCTGGGAGTGCTGCTGTATTCTGCCCATTTAGGCATGTTATCAATAAGAATAGCTGATAAATCTCCAAAATAACTTCCGTTGTCCTTGTAGAGTTCTTTGCTACCACCTAGCCTCAGACTCTTACCCGTAAAAAGTTTAGACTCAGGATTGTTATTGAGATATAAACAGAGTAGGTCTTTACCCGATTTAAAATGACAATCGATAAGCGCTTCTTGGCTGACGGGAATAAATTTGCTCTTGGCATTAGTTGTTCCACTACTTTTAGCGAACCACTTGATATCTGATGACCAAAAAAGTTGTTGCTCACCCTTTCTAGTTCTATCGATGGTATCAGCGATATCTTCATAATGAACAACAGGAATTCTAGCTCTAAAATCTTCGTAATTGCGAATACTCCCATAATCAAATCTTCTGCCGTATTCGGTCTGCTGAGCTTGATCAAGTAGTTTTTGCAGTACCTCGTATTGAACATCACCTGGATATTTCAAAAACAATTCTATCTGATGAATTCGCTTTTTTAGCCACCAAGATGCAATACTATTAAAAAGAGGTAAGGCCATTATTAGTAACTTTAACCTTGCTAATGTATGCTTATTGCGTTAATTTTCAAACCTAATTTCTATGTTGTATTCTGGGGTATTAAAAAAAATGACAACCCGCCTAAATGCTGCAGAGGTTAACTACTATCTTGAGTTAGATAACGACCTTATTCACCTCAATCAATTGATTCATAAAAAAATACGCTTAGAGCTTCAGGGCTATCAGTGTCTTAATTGTGGATCGGACGAGACTATTTTTGCTCAAGGATTTTGTAAGAAGTGTTTTTTTGAATCTCCCAAGGCTGGAGAATGGATTATGAAACCAGAGTTAAGTAAAGCCCATTTAGGAGAAGAGGATAGAGATTTAGAATTTGAAAAGAGAATGCAATTACAACCACACATTGTGTACCTCTCAAATACGGGAACAGTTAAAGTTGGTATTACGCGAAAGAAACAACTCCCTACAAGATGGATTGACCAGGGTGCTCATCAAGCGATGGCTATTTTAGAAACTCCAAATCGGTACTTAGCCGGTGTAGCTGAAGTCGCTTTAAAAAATCATATTAGTGATAAAACGAACTGGCGCACCATGCTGACTACAACTGAAAGCCAAGAAAATCTCGGTAAGGTTTTTAACAGCCTTCAAACCCATATTCCAGATGAGGTAAGAGACTGCCTTATTGCTGAGTTGAACAATGTACCAATTGCTTTCCCTTATAGCCAAAAAATCGAAAAAGTACTTAAGAGTCATTCACTCAAAAAAGATCCCAATGTTGAAGGTGTTTTGATTGGCATTAAAGGTCAATACCTCATATTTGAAGATGGAGCGGTGATGAATATAAGAAATCACGAGGGCTATAGAGTTGGCCTCAATGTGAAGACCTTAAGCATCTAATTGTATTTCTTCTCCAACTTTTAATCCGAATTGTTTACGGATAAGATGCACCCCCAAGTATAATAATGGAGTATCCAAGGCTGCGATCATTGCCTTGAACAAAAAACCTGAAATCACCAGTCCCGTAAAGCGTTCCCAAGGAATTTCTCCAAAAAAACACAAGAGTGAAATCACTGACAATGTATCTATAAATTGAGATGAAAAGGTGGAGAAATTATTTCTTAGCCAAAGGTGTTTTCCCTTGGTGAGATTCTTCCAAAAATGATAAATCTGAATATCTACAAATTGAGCTAATAAATAGGCCATCATAGACGAAAAAACAGCTATTACCGTATTTCCAAAAACACGACTAAAGAGTTCATTCGATAAGGGAGACCAAGTTGTAGCTGAAGATGCGTCCGATACGAAGACAATCAAAAGAGAAAAAAAAGAAGCAAAAATTCCAGTGATAACTACCTGATTAGCCTTTTTCTTTCCGTAGATCTCCGAAATTAAATCTGTAATTAAAAAAGTAATTGGATAGGGTAATAGGCCAACAGATGCTTCAAAGATTGGAGCACCGAAGATTTCAATTTCTCCAAAAGGTTTGAAACTGAAGAATTTTTGAAAGATGAGATTCGAAACAACTAAAGAAGTGATGAATAAACCACTCAAGTACATATAGAGCGATAAAGCTCTTTTTTTTGTCTTCAATTTATCCATTGAGGATTATCTTATTTTCAGTTCAAAAGGCATTCGAGCTTGAATTTGATTTTCCTTAGCCTTGATCTGCTCTATTTTTTGATTTAAGGCATTGACAGGCTCCGGTAAAAAGGCTTTAGTCACTTGTTGCAAAACCTTGGTTTGGGCCTCTGAAAGATCGCCAAATATTTGCTCAAATTCCGATTTATATCGGGGGAAACTTTGCACTGCGTAGTCAGAGGTTTCGCCCAATTCAGCTGCTTTTTCAATAGCATCATAAATTCCACCGTAAGCGTCGATTAATCCATTATCAAGAGCAGAAGATGCGCTCCAAACTCTTCCCTGAGCTAATTCATCTACCTGATTTTTATCCATAGATCTACCCGCTGCAACTCGCTCTAAAAAGATATCATAAGTTTGCTCTATGCCATCTTTTATTTCGTTGTAATTCTCTTGAGTCATTGGACCGAACACACTGTAACCTCTAGATTGCTTATTGGTCTCGACCCACTGCGGAGTAATTCCTATTTTTTTACTGAGCTCACTAAAGTTGGGCAATGTACCGAACACACCAATAGAACCAGTAATAGATGTAGGTTGTGCCATTATAAAGTCTGAAGCCATAGCGATATAATATCCTCCTGAAGCTGCTACATCAGATATAGAAACTACGATAGGCTTTTGTTCTTGAGTACGTTTTAATTCACGCCATATCAGTTCTGATGTGAGTGCACTTCCTCCTGGAGAATTCACACGAAGTACAATCGCTTTAACTTTTCGGTCTTCTCGAATTCGCTTTAAAGCGCGTGCAATAGATTCTTGTCCGATATATGCGCTACCTCCTTCACCGTAAAGAATGGTCCCATTGGCATACAAGACGGCAATACGATCCTTACCCTTGTACAATCTTTTGGTTTTGGCAAAACGCAGATACTTATTGAGACTTGTCATTTCAGGCTTGTCGTTTGCCGCAAGTTCATTGTCTATTCCAGACAACCTATTAGACAGTGATCTGTAATATTGATCTTCGTAGACCAATGCATCAATCAATCCTAATTCTTTTGCGCTATCAGCACTTCTTGCTAACAAATCGTCTGCAATTTCATTCAAACGCTCTGTACTTATTTCTCGCTCCTCTGAAATAGAATTGGTTACCTCGTTCCAAATGGAGGTCAATAAAGCTTTGATCTGCATTCTGTTTTCTTCACTCATCTCATCATTCAAATAAGGCTCGACTGCAGATTTGTATTTGCCATGGCGAACAACCTCCATTTTTACTCCAGACTGCTCTTGAAGATCTTTGTAATACAACACCTCTGATGCCAAACCTCGAAAATCTAAATTTCCCACTGGATTCATAAAAATAGAATCCGCGACACTGGCTAAAAAGTAGTCATCTTGTGAATACAACTCATTGTATGCATAAATAAATTTACCCGAAGACTTAAAATCAATCAGTAGATCTCTGAGTTCATTAATTTGTGACCAGCCCAAAGAAAGAATATTACCTTCAATTGAAATCCCTTCAATTCGATCATCCGTTTTAGCCAGACTTACCGCTTTTAATAGTTGATCAAAACCAATACGATCTTGAACAAGAGCAGCAAAGGGGTCGTTAGGGTCTGTGCCCAAATATTCTTCCACAAGCTGACTTAGTTTTAATTGAAGTACACTCTCTTTTTCAATTTTCGTATCAGGTTCAGCACTGCCCAAAGCAGCTAAGAAAATAAAAAACATAAAAAAAGCAATTCCGAATGCTACAAGTGCTCCGATTGTTGCTGCCAAAGTATTTTTAAGAAAATCCAAAATCTAAAGTTTTAATCCGCAATATAATCAATGTTAGGTGGAATTATTAATTTGGCGTATGCGAAAAGCAGATACAGTAGAAGTCCTTATTGGCCTTGGAAGCAACCAAGGAAATCGTTTTATTCACCTGCAAAAAGCCTTATTTAAAATTGATGAAGTAATTGGCCCTGTTGTAGCGTGCTCCAAATGCTACAAAAATAAAGCTGTTGGTTTCGATGGAGATGATTTTATCAATGCGTGTATTGCTGTTAAAACAAGATTAGACGCTCATGAAGTCCTCAACAAATTGCTCCTTATAGAAAAAGAATTAGGTCGTAAACGAAAGGCTCATTTTTCTTACACCAACAGGCCTATTGATCTTGATCTGTTGTATTACGAAGACCTAACCATTCAAACTACACAATTAGAATTACCTCACCCAAGAATAGCACAACGCAGATTTGTACTAAAACCTTTAATGGACATTGCGCCTCAAAAAGTACATCCACTCAATAAGCGCATCACAACAGAACTCTTAACACATTGCGAAGATGAAAATGATGTCATTGCAGTAGAAAAAACCCTTCATATGAGCCGAAAGTCATTTTGGCAAAACAGCGGTTACATTTGTATTGAAGGTTGTATTGGTGTGGGTAAAACTTCACTTTGTCAAAAAATCGCTGAAACTTTTGAAGTCCCCTATTTTCTTGAGAGTTTTGAAAACAATCCATTTCTCTCTTCCTTTTATGAGAATAAGGATAAATACAGCCTTCCCGTAGAATTGTCTTTTTTGGCAGATCGAAGTGAACAAATCGAAAACCACTTTCAACATTTAACCAAACCTCAAGGAATCTTAAGTGACTATCACCTCTCTAAATCTTTGATGTTCGCAGAGATAAACCTCCAAGGAAGCGCTTTAGATTTATATAAACGCTGGTACAATTTTAGCCTTACACATTTAAAAAATCCTTCCCTATACGTTTATCTTCGAAGACCTTTAGAGGTAATCAAAGGACAAATTTTGAAAAGAGGTAGACCGTACGAAATGGGAATATCAGAAGACTATTTGAAGAAAATTATAAAGAGTTATGAATGTTATCTCAAAGTAGAAAAAGACTTTGAATACCTTCAATTAAATCTCGAAAAAAATGACTTTATAGTTGACAATGAAGTCTTTAAACAAATTGTATTCAAAATAGAAAACGCATTGTTAATTCAGCAGTATTCGGATTAATTATTGATTCTTAATTAAAATTTTAAGATAATTTTGTGAATATGGAATATTTTTGAGTAATTGCGTTCAACTAACTAACTCAAACATAATATAAAACCTCAACATTCTTTGTTGGGGTTTTTTTATTTGGAGGAAAATTGTCTATGCAAATTCCAAAGCACAATTCCTGCTGAAACAGCTACGTTGAACGAGTGTTTTGTGCCAAATTGAGGTATTTCGATAACGACATCACATAAGTCTACTACCTCCTGAGCAACACCTTGAATTTCATGTCCGAATACAACGGCTAAACCGCTGGAACAATCAATCTTAAAATCATTCAAGTCACATGCGTTTTCAGCTTGTTCAACAGCTGCGATTTTATAATTCTTAGCACTTAAATCACTCAAAGCTTCACGAGTGCTATCAAAATAGCGCCAGGCTACACTTTCAGTTGCTCCCAGTGCGGTTTTCCTAATATCTTTATGTGGAGGGCGGGCTGTTATTCCACATAAAAAAACTTCTTCAATTCTAAAAGCGTCCGAGGTTCTGAAAATAGAGCCAATATTATTTAAGCTCCTGATATTGTCTAAAACTACCACTAAAGGAATTTTTTTGGCCTCTTTAAATTCCTCTGGTGCCAATCTGTTAAGTTCAGTATTGGAAAGCTTTCTAAAGTTAGTTTTCAACGATTTGTTCAAAATATCAACATTTGTTTTGCTCACTTTGGTACAGCGAGTATTTTCGGTAAAATTATGGCAAAAAAGAACAATGGCACCACTCCCCTTATGAAGCAATACAATGCGATCAAGGGTAAGTACCCCGACGCAATGCTTCTTTTCAGGGTGGGAGATTTTTATGAGACCTTTGGCGAAGATGCGCAAAAGGCTGCTCGTATCTTGGATATTGTCTTGACCCAAAGAAACAACGGCGGCGACCAAACTCCTTTAGCTGGTTTTCCACACCACGCTTTACAAACCTATCTACCTAAACTCGTTAAAGCGGGTAATCGAGTTGCTATTTGCGATCAATTAGAAGATCCTAAGCAGACAAAGACCATTGTGAAAAGAGGAGTTACTGAACTTATTACTCCCGGGGTAACATTGAATGATGCCATTTTAGAACAAAAAACTAATAATTATCTATCGGCGGTCTTTAAACTCCAACAGAAATGGGCTGTTGCTTTTGTCGATGTATCTACATCAAACTTTCTTATCGCCTCCGGAGATCAGCATTATATTGATAAGTTATTACAAAACTTTAATCCCACTGAAATACTTTATGCCAAACCCCAAAAGAGTGCTCTGTTAGATTCTTGGGTAAGTCTTTACCATTTGCATCCCCTTGAAGATTGGATTTTTGAAGTAGAACAGGCAGAGCAAAAACTCTGTTCTCATCTCAAAGTAAATAGCCTAAAAGGTTTTGGTGTCCTTGAGAATGAATTAGGCATTAGTCCAGCTGCCGCAGTGCTCTATTATCTCTCTCAAACACAACCTAAATTGATGGGACATATCAATCATATTCAGGTACTGAGAAGAGACGATCAAATGTGGATGGACGCTTTTACAATTAGAAATCTAGAGTTGCTGTTTGGACTAAATCGCGAAGCAACTACTCTTTTTGACGTCTTAGATTATAGTTGTACACCAATGGGAGGGAGACTTCTAAAGCATTGGATTGCCTTACCTCTAACCGATGAGGTCAAAATTAATCAACGCTTAAAAATTGTTCATCACTACTTCAATCATACTGAAGAATTAAGGCAGGTTCAAGATCATTTAAAATCAATTTATGATCTGGAGCGTTATGCAGCAAAATTAGCCTCGACTAAAATCAATCCACGTGAATTAAATCACTTGAAAACGAGTCTAACAGAAGTTATATCCTTAGATGTTATCTTAAAAAAGACTGATTTAAATGAACTTCAAACACTATTTGCTCATATTGCGAGTTGTTCAGTAATTGAAGCATTGATTTCTAAAGCGATTAATCCCGAAGCACCTGCTCTACTTCAAAAAGGAAGTGTCATTGCATCCCAATACGATCAGGAACTAGATGAATTAAGAACATTAGCAAACTCGGGTCAAGAACTCTTAAATGAAATGCTCAGACGGGAGAGTGAGATCACGGGTATTCCATCGCTCAAAATCAGCTCTAATAATGTTTTTGGATATTACATTGAAGTGAGAAACACCCATAAGGATAAAGTTCCCGAAAACTGGACAAGAAAACAGACACTAGTCAATGCCGAGCGTTATATCACTGAAGAACTTAAGACCTATGAGCAAAAAATACTGGGCGCAGAGGAAAAAATAGCTGCTAAAGAACTAGAACTTTTTAACGGTCTAATTGAAGAATTGCAAAAATTTAAAGCGGAATTATTACAAACTGCCCGAACCGTTGCAAGACTGGACTGCTTAGTTGGATTTGCAGATTGCGCCAAAAAATCGAATTATTGCAAACCTGAGATACATCAAAACCGATCAATACTGATTAAAGCGGGACGACATCCTGTAATCGAAAAACAATTAGAATCGGATACACCCTACATCGCCAACGACATTCAACTCGATCCAGATTCCCAACAAATCGTGATGATTACTGGACCTAATATGAGCGGAAAGTCAGCCATTTTAAGACAAACAGCACTGATTGTTTTAATGGCGCAAATAGGCTCTTATGTTCCAGCGAATTCCGCTTCAATCGGAATAATCGATAAACTATTTACTAGGGTCGGCGCCAGTGACAATATCAGTATGGGTGAGTCTACTTTTATGGTTGAAATGAATGAGACCGCCGCAATTGTAAATAATTTAAGCGACCGAAGTTTAGTGTTATTAGATGAAATCGGAAGGGGAACAAGCACTTATGACGGAATTTCAATTGCATGGGCTATTGCCGCGTATATGCACAATCATCAAAGTAAAGCTAAAACGCTGTTTGCCACACACTATCATGAGTTAAATGCAATGAGTGAACAGTACAGTCGAATTAAAAATTACAACGTATCAGTTAAAGAAACTGCTGATGGTGTTCTTTTTTTGAGAAAACTAATTGCAGGCCCTTCGCACCACTCTTTTGGAATTCACGTCGCCCAAATGGCAGGTATGCCCAAACAATTATTAGAGCACGCTCAAGAAATTTTGATAAAATTGGAAGAAAGTCGTTCAAAACAAAAAAGAACTGCTCAATTAGAAGAGGTTACTGCCCAGCAAAAAGCATTAGAACAAACACAACTCAGCTTTATTCAACTAGAAGATCCTGTACTGTTGCAAATCAAAGAGGATTTAATTGGCTTAGATATCAATAACCTCACCCCTATTGAAGCGTTGAACGAACTCAACAAAATCAAAAAACTCCTTAATAAAATCTAAAACATACCTTTAAATTTTAAAGAATTGTTTTAAATTTGCCGACCCTACCAAGAAGGATGAAAGGCGAAAATAGCTCAGTTGGTAGAGCATCACCTTGCCAAGGTGGAGGTCGCGGGTTCGAATCCCGTTTTTCGCTCAAAAACAATGTAAATTGTTTTGGTTGCTTTCGAAGCGCTTTCGAAGCGCCGCAAGGGCTCGAGTGGTGGAATTGGTAGACACGTTGGACTTAAAATCCAATGGCCATTGTGGCCGTGCGGGTTCAAGTCCCGCCTCGAGTACAGTAAGGGAGATATCTAAATAGGTGTCTCCCTTTTCTTTTTTTAAACTGTTGATTCACTAAACGCTTATGAAATACTAAAAAAACAGTTCGACATTTTTCTTTGACTAACTTTAAAACATGAGGTGTAGGAGAGCTACCATAGAAGATATTCCGTTTATTGTCAAAATGATTGCTGATGACAAGTTAGGAGCCAAGAGAGAAGACTATAGAGAACCACTTCCTAAGAACTACTTCAAAGCATTTGAAAATATAAATTCTGATCCTAATCAAGAATTGATAGTCGTCGAATCAGATTACGGGAAAGTTATAGGAACCCTACAACTTAGTTTCATTCAGTACCTCACCTATCAAGGTGGAATAAGAGCACAAATTGAAGCTATTAGGATTGACAAAGATTTCCGCGGCAAGGGATTAGGTACAGAGATGTTCAAATTGGCCATCAAAAGAGCGCAAGAGCGAAAAGATCATGTCTTGCAGTTGACCACCGATAAACAAAGACCAGAAGCCATTAAGTTTTACCTTGATTTAGGATTTGTCGATTCACATGAAGGAATGAAGATTCACTTTAAGCTATAGAACCGATTTGTGTCATAGTAGGCCTCAAAAAAATTAAGTGACAGAAGTAAGTTAAACCTAAAAGCTAATTAGTCAAATTAATATTTAGTTTTCATTAAATCATAAGAGTCTACCGTTTTAAAATCTCGACCACGCGTTTCTATTTTGAAAGGGCACCATTTTATTGTACTTTTTAGGTGTGAAGAAACACCTAACTAGATATTTACTAGAGTTCGCGGTTATTGTTGCGGGTATAACGATTTCTTTTTGGATTAATGAATGGGATTCTCGTAAGGATGATTCTGTTCGACAATTACATTACATCACAGGGCTAATTAGCGATTTAGAAAAACAGCTTCTGTTATTTGATGATCACATAGAATTTTCTAACAGTAGTATTTCTAATTGCGATTCTATTTTGAATGAATTTAAGGCAAAAGGAAACTTGAGCAGTATTGATGATATCAACGACAAATTAAGCAGATTAATGTACTCCCATAAGTACCCTGAAGTCAATACCATATTTAACGAACTTGAAAGTACCGGTCAATTTGACCTTATTAATAATGACTCCTTAACCTCTAAAGTCATTAAGTACTATCAAAATTCAAATAATTACAGCAATAGAGTAAATGCTAACATGGATGTTGTGTACTATCAAGAAATTTTTCCCATTATAAAATCATCTATTGTTATTGAACCCCAAAACTTTGGCTATAAAGAAAAAGACATAGATCTATTTGACAGTCTCAGCGGTAAATTCTACAAAGGCTTATCTGAACCTGCCAAAGAATTTGACCTTGTAAATGCAATCAGTTTAAGTATTGTGGTTTCAAATACCAATAGAAGTTATGTAGCTGCAATTAAAGAAGAAGCCGAAGAATTACTCGTTGCCTTAGAAAAAGAACTAGTACAAATTCAGTAGGCCATCTTGACTTCTAAACTCAAATCGATTTTAACCATTATTCTTCTGATGACCGCGGGAGAAAGTGTTTTTACCTTGCCCTTTTTATTACCGCGCATTTTTAGACCTACATTTTTAGAGGTATTTCAATTGGATAATTTGCAACTAGGCACCCTATACTCTACTTATGGCATTATTGCACTGGTCTCTTACCTATTGGGAGGAACATTAGCGGACAAGTACGATCCTCGTAAATTGATGGGTACAGCCCTTTGCTTAACAGCGTTAGGAGGATTAGTTTTGGCCCAATTTCCAAATTTTAATCAGTTGCAATGGCTTTATGGATACTGGGGCTTTTCTACGACATTTTTGTTTTGGTCTGCAATGATTAAGGCCACAAGAAACTGGGGAGGCACATCGCATCAAGGAAAAGCCTTTGGATTTTTGGAAGGTGGTCGAGGTACTGTGGCTGCCTCGATTGGAGCCTTAGGTATTTTTATATTTGCTCTTCTCATACCCGAAGATGTTGTCAGCACTTCGTTTATCGAGAAAAGAGAGGCTTTCAGAACGCTAATTTTATACACCTCAGCAATGATCATGCTAGTTGGGGTTTTGGTTTTTTTCTTTTTAGAAAATACGAAGCAAGTAGATAAAGAAGCGAACTTCATCTTAAATAATTCCTTTCAAACCATCTTAAAAGTTTCACGATTCCCGGCTGTTGGACTGTTGATTATGATTGTTCTTTGTGCTTATTGCGGCTATAAGGTAACAGATATTCTTTCTCTATATGCAGCGGAAATAATGATGTTTAACGAAGTAGATGCTGCAAAAGTTGGCTCCTATCAAATGTACTTGCGCCCTCTGATTTGCATTGTAATAGGATTTGCCGCCGATAAATCGTCAAGTTCTAAATGGCTCATTAGAGGGTTCGGACTGCTCTTATGTGGAGCACTATTATTTGCTTCAGGTCAGGTCATCGCTCCTTTGAGTGGTTTTTTTATTTTTTCTTTAATTATAACGGCCATTGCGACTTATGGATTGAGAACACTCTACTTCGCCTCCATTCAAGAAGGACATATTCCATATGCTTTTACGGGAACAGCAGTGGGTATCATTTCTGTAGTCGGTTATACGCCAGATATTTTCATGGGACCTGTAATGGGGGTTTTGCTAGATAACTATCCTGGGCTACTGGGTCATCAACTGGTATTTTTGCTTTTGGCTATTTTTGCATTTATAGGAATGCTAGCTTCTTTGCGTTTTAGAGCATTAATCAATAAATCTCATCTTTAAATTACTTCTATGAAAAAACCTTTAGTTTCTCCCTTAGACCGAAATGCCACAAAACAAGCTCAAACTATGGCTGAATTTTATGAGGAAACCTTAGGATTCACACCTAATAGCCTGTTTACCATGATGCATAGACCTCGAATAGCTAATGCATTTGTTGAAATGAATCAAGCCGTCATGGAAAATAAAGGGCGTATTACAAGTGCTATGAAACGAGAGATTGCATACCTCTCAAGCATGACTACCGGTTGTCGTTATTGTGAAGCTCATGCCATACGTGCTGCGGAGCGATACGGCTCGTCTCAAGGGCGAATGCTTAATCTATGGGATTATAAAAAACACCAGGCATTTTCAGAAGCAGATCGAGCTATGTTTGATTTGGCGATAGCGGCATCACAAGTACCCAACGGTGTAAACGATGAGATAGCTGAGGCTGCACGCCAACATTTTGATCAAGGTGAGATTGTTGAAATTTTAGGTGTAGTCGCACTTTTTGGATATCTCAATAGATGGAACGACAGTATGGGAACGGCCTTAGAAAAAGATGCCGCAGATTCAGCAGATAATATCCTTGGCTCCAATGGATGGGTGATCGGAAAACACAGCTACTAAATGAATTTAAACAAAACACTCTTAGTTTTTCTTTTTTTGTTGTCAAGCATACACAGCTTTTCACAAGAGAAAAGGGCTAGAGATTACGGAATTGAAATTGGAATTTTTGAGCCAGGAACACTAAATGCAATTACAGATGTCAAAGGAGTTACTGTTGGTCACACAACACTGATTGAAGGAGATTCGATTCGAACAGGAGTTACTGCCATTGTTCCACACCAAAAAAATATTTTCCAAAATAAGGTTCCCGCAGCAATCTATATAGCTAATGGATTTGGAAAGCTCATGGGCTATTCTCAAGTTAAAGAGTTGGGAAACATCGAAACGCCCATCGTTTTAACCAATACATTAAGTGTGCCAGAGGCCGCATCGGCACTGATTTCGTACACACTAGAGCAAGAAGAAAATAAAAATGTAAGGTCAGTGAATCCAGTGGTAGGTGAAACAAACGATGGCTATCTGAATGACATCAGAGGCATGCACATTCAAAAATCACACGTGTTATCAGCCATTAAAAATGCTAGCAACAAAGAGGTCACAGAGGGAAATATAGGCGCAGGTACGGGAACCATTAGTTTTGGTTTTAAAGGAGGCATAGGAACTTCGTCTAGAGTGTTACCGGCCTCATTGGGCGGATATACAATAGGCGTTCTAGTGCAAAGTAATTTTGGTGGCGTATTAGAAATAAATGGCGCGCCTATTGGCAAAGCCTTGCAACAGTTTTCATTTCAAGATCACGTATTTAACAATGCCGACGGCTCTTGTATGATTGTAGTTATTACAAATGCGCCCATAGATTCAAGAAATTTAGAACGTGTGGCAAAAAGAGCAATTATGGGCTTAGCTAAGACAGGAGGTATTGCTTCAAATGGAAGTGGAGATTATGTAATTGCCCTATCTGTAACCGAAGAAAACTTTATTCCATACAGTCCAAAATCAAGTACTTATAGACCTCTTCTATTAAACAATCAAGCCATGAGCCCAATATTTCTGGCAACCATAGAAGCGACAGAAGAGGCAATTATCAATTCTCTTTTTGCCGCCGAAACGCTTCAAGGTCAAAAGGGTCAAGTCATTTCTAAATTGCCTTTAGACAAGGTGTTGGAATTGATGAAAGAATAAATGCGGAATCTGTAGATGATGCAAGATCAAACGATTTCTTTAGAAGATTAATTTATTTACAGCTCTTTCTAGAATGAGTTTCATTTGTAAGTGAATAAATCAAAATCTACACTAAATTTGAGTTGTTAAAATGAAGTTGACCATTGCATACCTTAACAGCACTTTATTCTTATCCTATTAAATCCATTCAAGGAATTACTCATCAGACTTGTCAAGTCCAAGATAGAGGATTAGCTCTTGATCGAAGATGGATGCTCATTGACCAAAACAATAATTTTATCACCCAGCGTACAGAACAGCGAATGGCATTGTTTCGAACGCATTTGCGCAAAAACCATATTGAATTAGAATTTGAGGGAGAAAAAACTCAAGTTCCTCTTGTGGGACACTCAAACTCTTCTATAGAGGTGCGTATTTGGAACGATAGCTGTATGGCTTATTTAGTAGATACGCAGCTCGACTCTTGGTTCAGCTCCAAATTAGGTAAATCATGTAGACTTGTATATATGCCTAATAGCACTAAAAGGTTGGTCGAAAAGATTGAGGATACCTCAAATCACATCACTGGATTTTCAGATGCCTATCCCTTCTTAATTATTTCAGAGCAATCTCTAGAAGACCTTAATTCGAGGTTACCTAATGCCATTAACATGAAACGCTTCAGACCAAATCTAGTCATAAATGCGAGTCGAGCATTTGAAGAAGATTCTTGGAGAACTATAAGAGTCGGTGAGGTAATTTTTGACTTAGTCAAACCATGTAAACGTTGTGTTCTAACCACAGTGAATCCAGAAACAGGAGAAAAAGGAGACGAACCTTTAAAAACCCTTAGTAGCTATCGTAAGATTAATAATGAAATCTTATTTGGACAAAATGCTGTACAGCGCAATAATGGTGAAATTCATGTTGGAGCCAAAATTGAAATCTTAGCATAGATTAGCTCTTTTTCAATTTCAAAAGGTCAAACAAAAGTGGCTTGTCCACGTTGAATCCAATATTTTTATTGACTGTATCCTATTTTAAGAGCTTTAGAGTATCACGTGAATTTTGCAGAAGTTAAAATCATCCATAAAGGAAATTTAACACCACTTTATGTTGAATTCACTTTGGAATTACCCAAAAAACACAAAAGATATTTTCAGCCTCAACCAGGTCAATATATAACGCTTAAAATCTCTGACGAAAAGGTAACTCAAGCCAGAAATTACTCCATCAGTAAGTTCAATCCAACGGAAAATTCATTCAGTATTGCGATTAAAAAAGCAGAATTCGATAAAAAATTAAAGCAACACAACAAAATTGGTCTTTATAGTCCTATCATTTTTTACTTTCATGCGATTAAACCTGAATATGGATTTTTACTTGCCTTGGCGGGATTATACCTCTTTAATCAGCTCGTTGGATTACTTCTAGAATACAGCTATAAGTCGAAATCGAGAGTCCTCAATCTTTTGTTGAGCTTTCACATTATAGGTGTCTCACTCCTAGTTGTGGGCGTTGGACTGCATATCTGGTTGGTGTTTTATTACAACTGAGGATAGTCTTCAGCATTGTTGCGTTTATTGTCTGTTGGAGAGGCGACTACAAGACCGACAGTATTTATTAGGAATTGAGTAGTCTGTTGATATACCTCTTCGACTGAAGCAGAAGCTAAAGGGCTCGCAATAATATGATTTCCTGCCTCAGGAAAGGCTACCTTATATTTTTTTGACTCAGGTGTAGCTATTTGCTCGTACATCTCAAGCATTGCATCAATACTCACCACCTTGTCCTGTTCCTCTTCATTTTTATAGTAGTATCCTAAAAACAGTGGTTCTTCTAACATTTTAAAGGTAGCCTTATTCATATGTGTACTTAAAAAAGCTTGAAGCTCAGGCAATGCCGAAACAGCGTAATGATCATTCCAAAATGGTTTTCTGCGCTGTGGAACATCAGGGTAAAACTGATCAGATCCTTGAATTATTTTTGCAATTTGAGCGCCCCAAGGATTATCTAGAATTTTGGCTGTTGGACTGTAAATTTCGATATNNGNANNNNACAGTACNACCGCNTTCAAATTTTCAATTTCTGAAGCGAGGTATAGAGCGAGCGATCCACCCGTTAAAGTTGAAACCAAAATAAGTTCTTCACCTAAAAGTTGTCCATAAGCTATGGCCTCCTTTGCCGATTGAATTAATTTATCTGCGGTCATCTCTTCAAAAGGAACTTGCTTTTCAATACCATGAGCATATAATCTCGGTAAATACAAATTAGCACCAAATGTTTCAGCTAGACGGTAATGTACGGGAGCACCTTCTAGTTTTGAGGCAGACCATCCGTGTAGATAGACAATACTGTATTTGGTCTTTACACCAGCCTGATCAGCCCAAATAATTTCGGATTCATTGTCAGGCTTTAAGCCTTTTACTTTTCGTTCTTTTTGGTCGATATAAGTTTCGATATTCTCAATGGACAGCTCTAATTTCGGAAGTTGTTTATCCTCAGTAATCTTGGGTCGGGGACCTAAAGCGTAAATCAATACAACTAAGAATACTGCAGTGATGGAATTTTTGATCTTTTGCCAAATACGAACTTTTTCATGTTAGCTGATTACTTGTAGCTTTAACAAAATTATTTCATATTTTTTTAATAGCTTGATACACTAAACACACCAATAGTAGACAGATGATAAATTCGAAAGTAAAGATTTTTTTAAAAGCACTTGGCCCAGGAATTTTATTTGCCTCAATGGCCATTGGAACTTCTCATTTAGTGCTTTCTACAAAGGCTGGAGGGACTTACGGAATATTGATGGCCATACCTATTGCACTGGCCAATATTTTGAAGTATCCCTTCTTTGAATTTGGAGTGCGTTATACACAATCCACTGAAACCTCCTTAATCGAAGGATATTCAAGAAGAGGAAAGACTTATTTATATCTCTACGNACTTATAACTCTTGTGAGCACATTTACGGTTTTATCTGCACTTTACAGTGTCACTACAGGTTTGTTGGCTAACTTGATGAAGTGGAATGAAATTCCTTTGGAATACATCTCTGCAGGTTTATTTCTATTCATCACTGTTCTTCTTGTCATCGGACGTTATAAATTTTTAGAACAGGCATTAAAAATAATTATCAGCGTTTTATTTTTTGCATTGCTCGCCACTACAATAATGGTTGTTAATGATGGTAAAGCACCAGTAATTGATGCTTTCGAGGCTCCAAAGTGGTTTGATAAAGTTGGTGTACTCTTTCTAATCAGTTTGCTAGGATGGATGCCAACGGCTGTAGAAGCATCTGGATGGGTGAGTATGTGGAGTTTAGAAAAAATGAAATCCAAAAGTTTTAAACCCAACTTTACACAAGCGATGAGAGAATTCGACACAGGCTACTGGCTCACCGCAATTTTGGCTTTTTTCTTTTTAATCATCGGATATTACACCCTTTACGGTAGCGGTAATCAACTCTCTGAAAGCAGTGTAGCATTTGCAAATGATCTAGTCGAGCTCTTTACGGTTCAATTGGGCAACTGGGCCTATGCCCTAATTGCTACCGCTGCGTTTGCAACTATGTTTAGTACTTGCATGACCTGTCACGATGCTGTCGCTAGAGTGAGTAATGCTGTGCTGCAAGAACTCAAATGGATTCCTAAGGACAAATCATCAACAAAACTACAATTTGTAATAATGGTCATCGTTCTAGGAATAGTGAACTGGATAGTTATTAATGTTTTTTCGTCCAATATGATGTTCTTGGTTGGACTCGCAACTTCGTCATCATTTGTTTTTGCTCCAATCATTGGTTATATGAATCTCAAAAACATCAAAGGAGAGGAAATGAATCCTAAACACCGTCCAAGCAAGCAAATGATTCTTCTGACCTATGCCGGAATGTTTTTCTTAGGTGTTTTCGCCCTGTATTACTTGTATTTACAATTCACCTAAAGGGTTTCCCGAAGAGGTGTTTGCTGCTCGGTCTATTTTTTTAACCAAACCTTGTAAAACCTTTCCTGGGCCCAATTCTATAAATTCATTAGCGCCATCAGCAATCATATTTTGAACACTTTGAGTCCAACGCACCGCAGAGGTTAACTGAGCAATGAGTTCAGTCTTGATTTCAGCTGCATTATCAACTCCTCTTGCAACGGTATTTTGGTAAACCGGACATATTGGGTTCTGAAAATTGGTATTCTGAATGGATTGCTCTAAGCGCTCTCTGGCCGGCTTCATCAGTGGTGAGTGAAATGCTCCCCCAACAGGCAATAATAGCGCTCTTCGAGCTCCTTTTTCTTTAGCTGATTCACATGCTGCCTCTACCGCTGACCATTGACCTGAAATGACTAATTGGCCTGGACAATTGTAATTAGCTGCTACCACATCGCCTTGTTGTTCTTGACAGAGTTGCTCTACCACTTGATCTTCTAGGCCAAGAATGGCGGCCATAGTTCCTTTTTCCACATCACAGGCTTCTTGCATTGCTTGGGCTCGCTCACTCACTAAACGCAAACCATCTTCAAAACTTAATGCACCCGCAGCCACTAAGGCTGAAAACTCTCCTAAGGAATGACCTGCGACCATGTCAGGTTTAAAGTTTTCACCGAGAAGTTTGGCAATAATAACCGAGTGAATAAAAATAGCGGGTTGTGTTACTTTGGTTTGTTTCAACTCTTCTGGAGTTCCTTCAAACATGGTTTTTGAAATTGAAAAACCAAGAATATCATCAGCTGACTTAAATAGATCCCTTCCGAGGGCGTTGTTCTCATAAAGATCTAATCCCATTCCAGTGAACTGGGCTCCTTGACCAGGAAATACATATGCTTTCATGTTTACTACGTGTTTATTCTTGCCCCTCTTTAAACCAAGAAGCGTAAGTTTTATAATTATTGGCGATTCGTTCTATTTCGTGTTTTTGAAGGTCAGGACTGACTTCACCTATTTTTTTTGCAGGAATTCCAGCGTAAATTGAACCCGAAGATACTCGAGTACCCTTGGTCAATACCGCTCCTGCCGCAATGATTGATTTAGACTCTACGATACAATCATCCATCACAATACTACCCATACCAATTAAAACCTTGTCTTCTATCGTACAGCCATGTACAATGGCATTATGTCCAACTGAAACAAAATTACCTATGGTTGTAGGAGATTTTTCAAAAGTACAATGCACAACAGCATTGTCTTGAATATTGACTGAATCACCTAGCTTTATATAGTGTACATCTGCCCTAAGTACTGCGTTATACCAAATGCTGCAATTTTCTCCCATACTAAGCTGTCCAATTAAGGAAGCATTCTCTGCAATAAAGCAACTTTCTGGGACGACTGGGGTATATCCTCGAACACTTTTTATGAGCATAANTGATAGAAATTAGAGCACAAATATACTCAAAGTCTCTTGGGTAACTTAATAAAACGGTGATGCCGAATTAATTGAATTTTCATAATAGCGCATCCCATTTCCGCTGAGTTTTAGTCCTAAGGTGAATTGATGGTAGGTTACCCCTGGGATGAGCATTTCAGATTGATTGAATTGGTTTTTATAAAAACTGTCAAAAGCACTTTGAACGCTCATCGTGTAGGCAAACATTAATTTTTGATTTTGAAATCCGAGTAAAAACGAAAGTGATGAAAAGTTACCTTCGTAAATACTTGAAGGATCTCTATTAGGATTAGTTGCTAAATCCGGATCATTTCTGACGTCATTGTTGTCAAAGCCAGGTGTGGTTCTATAGGATATGGCACCCCAAAGGATATTGGTTTTAACGTAAGTGTAGGTTTTAAAATTAAAATCTAAAGTATAGGGTAAAAATTTAGGTTTAAAAGGAGAATTCTCAGGAATAAAATCTGTTTGAAACATTACAGAAGGCTCTATTNTTATCGAGTTGGCACTTTGAATGAATCCCACATGAAGAGCAAATTGGGAAGATGCACTATCAAAATCACTAAAACTAGCTCTTTTCGAGCTAATGTTATTCAGAACACTGTGAACAAAATATTTACTCGTGACGAAGGATAAACCGATATCATAGGTCAATAAATTCTCTAAAACTCCCAATGTTAAATTGTCATCACCAAATATGCTATACTTTAATCCTACATAATTCATTCGAGCTCCGATAGCTAGTCTTCGAATACTCCGAATATTATTACCAAAGTATATGGATCTTGCTAACCCGGTTGAAACTTTTGAAATGGATGGATAGTTTCTAGTGTCATTATAAATCGAAAAGCTGACTCCTGTGCGATCCCATACACGATGATGAGCACTCCATTCGTATATCGTTGGCAATTCAAAGTTTCGTTTTATATTACTCGCACTGGGCAGTGTTAAATAATTCTCATTCACCAGTTGTTTATCTGTAAACAAGAGATTTCTAAAAGAAACATGTGCTTGTCCTCCCACTGCTAACCCAGAAACCCCTGGAAAAATCACATAATTTTTAGTAGTTAAATAATCCTGATTTATTGGAGCATGAAACTGCGGATAGGCATTCAGCGTACAAATGGCAAGTACAAAAAATATCCGTTTCATTTAAAGGATGTTTGCGATAAAGATATTCAAGTATTTAATGGATTTGGGAACTAGTTCGATAATTGTCAATAAAATGATTTTAAAGGCTAAATTACAAATCTATGAGCAGCATATTTACGCCCCTTGGTGTAAATTTGCATTATGGATTATACAATTACCGTAAAAACTACAGATAAACCACAAATACTAAAATTTGAAAGCAATCATTTTTTGGTTAAAGGTCAGTATGAGTACCACAACATAGACGAGGCCAAAAATTCACCATTGGCTACGGAACTGTTTTACCTTCCCTTCGTAAAATCGGTATTTATCGCGAGTGATTTCATCGCCATTGCCAAGTACGACATTGCTGAATGGAATGATGTAAAACATTTATTAGCCCAAAAACTGGTAGACTACTTAAATGACGATTTGGTTATTGTAAATGAAGGGGATTCCCAAAAAACACGAGCAA
Organism: Flavobacteriaceae bacterium; assembly: GCA_002691645.1. Lineage (GTDB taxonomy): Bacteria > Bacteroidota > Bacteroidia > Flavobacteriales > Flavobacteriaceae > UBA3478. The sequence continues at coordinate 9,084 of NZIP01000043.1, read as the reverse complement.
CTTCAATTTATGTTGAGAGTACTCCAAATCCAGAAGTCATGAAATTTGTGGCCAACAGAAAAATTGTACCCAATTTATTTGAGTTTACCTCGGCTTCTGAGGCCAAACACGCTCCACTTGCCGCAATGCTTTTCAATATGCCTTTTGTCAAGCAAGTCTTTTTTGATGAAAATTACATCTCGATAACCAAAATAAAAGAAGTTGAATGGACTGAGATCCAAGTTGAACTAAGAAATCAAATACAAGAATTTTTGAGCAGTGGACAAGAGGCTGTTGACACCAAAAATCAGACACCCGGAGGTTTTTCTTCTGATAACGAGCAAGAAACAAAAACTGCTTTGGCAGTGCATCCTTCTGCAGAAACAGACTTGGGTAAAAATATCATATCCATACTTGAAGAATATGTGAAACCTGCTGTGGCTAGTGATGGAGGAAATATTCAATTTGAAAAATACGAGCCCGAAACCAAAACTGTTTTTGTACTTCTACAAGGTGCTTGTGCTGGATGTCCGTCCTCAACCTTTACCTTAAAAAATGGAATCGAAACCATGTTAAAAAATATGCTTGGAGATCAAATTCAACAAGTAGTAGCTACTAATGGCTAAAACCCCAAACTGATATGAAAAACGAAGTATCAAAAATATTACAAGACTACCAACGACATTTGGAGTTTGCCATAGAATACCTGTGGATAATTCTTCCTAATATCTTTTTAGGACTTCTCATAGCCATTGTTGGTTGGTGGGTCATTAAAATTATCAACCATTGGATTGCTAAATTTTTCAATCTAAGGACCTATGACCCTACTTTAGTTCAGTTCGTGCAGGACTTTATAAACTATGCGCTTAAAGTACTCCTATTTGTAACGGTAATCACTCAGCTAGGGGTCAAAACATCTTCTTTAATTGCAATTTTAGGAGCGGCAGGTTTAGCTATTGGATTGGCTCTTCAAGGTTCACTTTCGAATTTCGCTGGTGGTATTTTACTCTTGGTTTTCAAGCCCTTCAAAGTAGGAGATTGGATTTCTGCTCAGGGTACTGAAGGTAGCGTAAAACAAATCACCGTATTCTCAACTAAACTTAACACTTTTGGAAACCAAGAAGTCATAATACCCAATGGATCTCTTTCAAATGGGTCTATTATCAATTACAGTTCAGAGCCTAATCGCAGAGATAATTTTAAAATCGGAATTGGATATACCAGCGATTTGAAAAAAGCAAAGGACCTTCTACTAGAGCTATGTAATAATCATGAATTAGTGCTGCAAGAACCTGCTCCAGTTTGTGTAGTTGATGAACTAGGGGATTTTTCAGTCAATTTAAGTCTTAGATATTGGACCAAACGCCAAGACTTTTGGACTGTGCGATTTCACATCATAGAAGAGACAAAACTTACGTTTGATGCCAATGGAATAGAGATTCCCTTCCCGCATCAAGTTATGGTTTCCGAAGAAATCAAAACAGATTAAGACTATTTATTTGAAGGAATAGACTGAAACTCTTTTCCATAAAAGGGCTCAAAATACGCCAAGTTTTCAATCTTTTTTTGAGCTAAATACTCTTGAGCAATTTCACCCATATACTGAGCTAATGGATGCTGATTATGCACAAACTCTATATGTTTTATCGCTCCATAAGCACTAAGCAATTTTTCGGCCTTTACAGACGCATCGCCACATATTACTATTGGTCTATCGACTTTATTGAGTTCATCAAAAAATGATTCGTCTATAATTTGGTTGCGTGTTGACCATACCGAATTGAAATTTTCATCAAATAAGTGTAAGAAGACCTCATCTCTTCGTGCATCAAACATGGGTAACATCAAGCGGTTTGAATCCTTTGAAGACCTTTGACTGTGCGCCAAAATCTTNAAACTATCTATAGCCACTAAAGGTATATCTAATGAAAAACAAATNCCCTTTGCNGNTGAAACNCCNATTCGAAGTCCNGTGTAAGATCCTGGCCCTTTTCCAATNGCCACNGCATCNAGATNAGATACATCTCTATTATTNTTCTGNAGNAGATTTTCAATTTCAGTGTGCAATTTTTCACTATGNACATACTTTTCGTCTAAAATATCAATGGCATCAACTAAAGCGTTGTGTTCAAATAAACCAATTGAACAACTTTTAGTTGAAGTATCAAAGCATAAAATAGTCACGTTATTTACAACATCTAAGGGTAAAACTATTGCATTTCTGCTAATGGTAATCCAAAGTAAAACTCTAACACCTTTAATCTAAAGATATAATCGTACTTGGTGCGAATAACATTGGCTTCAGCATTATCGAGTCTTGCTTGAGCTTGACTAAAATTAAAGGCGTTCATCAATCCCACATCAAATCGTTCCTTTGCATATTGATAGGCTAATCGTCGTGCTTCTAGGGTTTTTTGAGCTGCTTCATAGGCTTTGGCGAAACTCTTTACATCTACATAAGCCTGATTAACAGTGTTTTCTAAATCTAGTTTGACCTGTTCGAATTGAAGTTCAGATCTTTTTACATTGATTTCTGCCCTTTTTACATTATTTGAGGTGGCAAAACCATTGAAAATAGGAATATTTAAAGATAACCCATAGTTTATACCATCGTTAGTATACAATTGTGTTATAACATCAGGTCTGATCAATGAAAAATCATCTGTCGGGTCTGCAGGATTTTCATTTAAATTAGGCTCTAATCGAAATTGATCACTGGCAAAAGTATTGTAATTTAAGAACGCACTTAAAGTTGGAAAAAGTTGACCCTTAGCCAATTTATAATCTTGCTGAGCTAAAGCGACATTATATTTTGAAACTTGTATATCATTTCTAAATGTTAGCGCTTTATTGAAAATTGATTTTGCTGATTGTTCGAGAATAGTTGAAGAAGGAACTTCAAAGGACTCATCTGCTATATCAAAATTTTCATAATCTGTAATTTGAAGTAATTGCGCCAAGTTTATTCGAGAAATAATAACACTGTTTTCTGCATTGACCACCTGTTGTTCTTGATTTGCCGCAGTAGCTTCGATTTCTAACAAATCTCCTCGAGGAACTACACCAGAAGCAACAAGTTCTTGAGTTCGCTTCAAATCCTGCTCAGTGATATTATATTGAGCTTGAGCAACCTTGAGAGATTCTTTACTTGATATTACCCTTAGGTAAGCATTTGCAACTGCAAGACTGATGTCATCCTTTAAATCTGCAACTCGATACTGGGTTGCTAGTGAATTAAGTTGAGCACGCTGGGCTCGTCTAATCGTTCTCAACCCGTCGAATATAGTATAACCAAAAGAAAGGCCTGCACTTCCAGACAAAATGGTTCCTATCGTATTGGTTTGCGTCTGAGGATCTAAGATTAAACCTTTACTCTCATTCAATGATATAGATCCGTTAACTCTTGGCAGCATCCCTCCTAAGGCATCTTTTTCGGCCAAGGCTGCGTTCTCTAAATCTAATTCAAATTGGGCTATACTAATGTTGTTCTCTAGAGCATACATCACACACTCTAACAAACCCATTTTTTTCATTTGGGCCGATGAATTACTGTAAACACAAAGCGATAATATTACTAAAAGGATTTTCTTCATAACTATTAATTTGAGACTGTAATTTCTATGTCTTCTTCTCCTATTTTAATAGGTTCTGTCTTATTCCACTCTTTAATCTTGTCATTTTCTTCAACTCCACTTAAGACCTCTATATTAATTCCATCTGAAATTCCAACTTCAATATCTCGTCGCTCAAATTGCTGTTCTCCAGTCTCTACTTCGACAAAAGGTTTTTCTGTGGTTCTATCAAATTGTAGAAGGGCTTCAGGGATGACCAATATGTTTTCTTTTCGTTCTAAAATTAATGAAGCATTGGCACTATAACCAGCGCGAACTAAAAACTCATCTCCTACTTCAACATCACCTTCAATTTTAAATTGAACTGCACCGGCTTCTTCTACTCCTTTAGGTGCAATAAAACGCAACCTTGCATCCAATTCTTTATCTTCTACAGCCCCTAAACTAATTTTTAAAGGCATTCCAACTTCTAGTTTTCCAACCTCTCCTTCATCTACTTTTCCTTCAAAAACCATATTTTTTAAATCTGCAATTGTTGCTATTGTCGTTCCTGCATTAAAATTGTTGGCTTGTATAACTTGGTATCCTTTTTCGACAGGAATCTCTAAAATGGTTCCATCCACAGTAGCTCTAATATTTGTATTTGCTGAAGAAGAACCTCCTGCAGAACCCAATTTTATAATTTGAAAATCTGCTCTCGCATTTCGAAGTTCTTGTTTCGCTCTTTCATAAGATAATTGAAGATTTATGAAATCTTGATTGGAAATCACTCCTTTATCAAAAAGAGCTTTGTTGCGTTCATACTCAATTTTAGAATTATTCAAAACCAACTCTGCATTTCTAACTCGCCCCTGCGAGGAGTTAAGAGCTTGTTCGTTAGGAACAACTTTAATTACTGCTATCAATTCTCCAGCCATTACCTGATCTCCTTCTTCCTTGAGAATTTTATCGACAATACCTGAAATCTGAGGTTTGATTTCTACCTCGTCTTCAGGAACTACTTTACCTGTAGCCACAGTCTTTTGTTCAATAGCGCCGTAAAACGGACTATAAGTTTCATATGTAATAGCAGCTTTACTATTGGATTTTACAAAAAAGGCTCCCGCCCATAAAACTCCAATTACTANGACCATTATTAAAGTCCATCTTAAAATTACTTTCATCTTTTTCTAGTTCTAAACGTTAATTATTCTTCTCTTAATGCCTCAATAGGCTTTATACTCACTGCCCTTTGAGCAGGTATTAATCCAATTAGTGTTCCTAAAAAAACCATTAAAAACAATGCCCCAACCACATACTCAATCTCAACCGTTGGATTTGTATATGGAAAGTCTGTGTCTTGGGTATAATAATTAAGCGTACTCAAGGCCATAGCACCAAGTACAATACCTACAATACCAGATATAACAGTCAAAAAAACACTCTCTAATAAAATTAAATTTCGCACCTCTGCAGGAGTGGCTCCTAGAGCTCTTCGCACCCCTAATTCTTTAGTTCTCTCCTTCACAGAAATCAGAAGTATATTTCCAATTCCAACTACTCCAGCCAAAATGGTAGCAATTCCGATAATTAAAGACAAAAAACTAAGCCCATTAGCAAAGCCCATGATTTGTCCGAATACTTCACCCAAATTAAACGAAGCAAAGGCGCGCTCATCTGTTGGATCAACTTTGTGAATTGCTTTTAAAACTGCCTTTACATCTTTTTCAACCTGAATTACATCAGCGTCATCGTAAGCTGCAATAGCCATAAAGCCTATTTTCTCTCCTGTATTGTACAATTTTTTGAAGGTAGAGAAAGGAATAAATACGTCACTGTCATTTTCAAAACCACCTCCAGGAACAAACTTGTGAATTCCAACAACCTTGAAATACACATTGTCAATTCTAATGTACTGCCCTATTGGATTTTCATTTAAATCAAAAAGTTCTTTTTGTGTACGTTCACCTATGACACAAACCTTTCTAGACATTTCAATGTCTTTTTCATTGATGTAACGCCCACCTTCGTAAATCTCCTTAGTTGCAATTTTTGTGTATTCAGGATAATCTCCATAAACGGCGTAATTCCCAGTGTTTTGCCCTCTAACCACTAAGGCAGGAGACCCGCCAAAAATTCCTTTGACAATTCTAGGAGCTATAATATCAATTTCTGCAATTCGTTTTTTGAGTGTCTCAACATCGCTTAAGGTTATACTCAATCTTCTGCCCGTTTTATAACCTCCATATGGCTTTGATGTAGATTGTGCAAAAACAAAAAGACTGTTTTTCGCAACACTTTCGAAGGCTCTTTCAAAACCATTGTCGAGACCCTTTGCTGCTCCAGACATTGCGATGTACACAAAAATTCCCCATAGCACACCTACAACTGTCAGACCAGTTCGGATTTTATTTTTTCCGATAGAACTGAAGATTTCTTGCCAAGTATCTCTTTGTAATAAAAAACTTATCATTTATTCGTCTCTAAGTGCTACAATTGGTTTTATTCTGGCTGCTCTTTTAGCTGGAACATAACCTGCTATTGTTCCAAATACAATTAAAACTACAGTTGCTGAAACTGCAAACCCAAGGTCTATGTAGGGGTTTTTAATAAAGTAGTCCTCCAACTTTTCTCCGAGATTTTGCAAAATTGAAATACCAAATAGCATTCCAGAAAATCCAGACAAGGTCGTAATGGTTATTGCTTCGATTAAAATAGTACTAATCACCATTTTTGGTGTTGCACCCAATGCTTTTCGGATACCTATCTCTTTTGTCCGTTCTTTGACTACAAAAATCATGATATTGCTTACGCCAATTATACCGGCAATAATTGTACCAACAGCAAAAAAGAGTGCGATTAACCCTAAAACTGTAGCCAACTGCTGAGTTTGCTTTAATTCCTCAGCTAGATTTCGAACAAATATTCCAGAGCGATCCTCTCGAGCAATAAATTTTTTCTCCTTTAGAAATTTCGTAACGTTCTTTTCCAGGGTAAGTGCCCCAGCATATCCTATGCTGGGTTTAAAACCAATAATAATTTCATTGAGTTTGTCATTTCCCTTTTCTATTCTTTGTCTAGTGGTATAAGGAATATAAATTATTCGCTCTTCATTATCTCCTCCATCATCTTGATAAACACCTACAACCTTGAATATGCTATTTCCAATAGAAATGAATTTACCCAAGGCATCTTCTCCGTTAAAGAGATCAATTTCAACAAGCCTTCCAATAACAGCATTCTTAGTCTTTTCTTTGATGTCGAGTTCGTTAATGTAGCGCCCCTTCATCATAATGGTTTTTTCATTAATGCGATGGGAAGGAGCTACACCTCTATTGGTATAATTATTAGATTCATTCTTATAACTCACATTACTGCTTCTGCTGATACGTGGAGTAATGTAATCGATAAATAGGGCGAAATTATTTGATAAATCCTCTAGGTCGCTATTATCTAACTCTATTCTTCTTTGAGATTTATAACCTTTGTATGGCATTGATGTTCTCCCAGGGAAAATGAAAAATGTATTGGTAGAATCATCGCCAAAAAATTCTTGAAATGTATTTTGGAGTCCATTAGTGAAGCCAACTAATATTACTACAATAAGAATTCCAATGGCCATTGTGAATCCCGTAAGAAAAGTCCTTAGTTTATTCTTACGAATGGTGTCAAATATTTCCTTCCAAGTATCTCTACTTAACATACTGAGAGGCCCTAACTTGTTCTACTTTCTTATCCTCAACGATCACACCGTCTTTTAAATAGACTATACGCTTGCACATATGGGCAATTTCGTTTTCGTGAGTTACCACTAAAATGGTATTTCCTTCGTCATTGATTTTTTGAATTAAATCCATGACTTCGTATGAGGTTTGACTATCTAAAGCACCAGTAGGTTCATCTGCAAGTAACACCTTCGGTTCTGCTGCAATGGCTCTGGCAATGGCTACACGTTGCTTTTGTCCTCCAGACAATTCGCTTGGAAGGTGGTTTGCCCAAGGTTTGAGCCCTACTCTTTCGAGATAAGACAGGGCCTTTTGTAGGCGTTCTTTTCGAGGTACCCGTTGATAATACAAAGGCAAGGCTACATTTTCAACTGCCGATTTGTAATTAATCAGGTTAAACGATTGAAAAATAAATCCAAGGAATTTATTGCGGTATTCCGCAGCTTTTGTCTCGTCGAGTTTCTCAATTTTGACCTCATCAAGGGTATAAATACCCTCGTCGGCCTCGTCGAGCATTCCTAAAATGTTTAAGAAGGTAGATTTTCCAGATCCTGAAGACCCCATTATCGCAACTAATTCTCCTGCTTCAGCCTTAAAATTTATTCCCTTTAACACGTGCAGAGAGTTGCTGCCCATCTTATACGATTTATGCAGGTTCTCGATTTTTATCATAGCCTATTTTGGATTCTTTTTTTTAAGACTGCAAAAATGCGAAATTGTTACATCATTAAACAAAATTTTTAAACTTTTATTTGTAAATAAACACCTGTCCAAAGTGTTTTTAAGACTTCTTTGGACAGGTGAACAAGCTCCCCAATAGCTGGGTCCAACCAAATTATATAACTCTTCTCAACCTTGTATAATACCACAAAATGTCCAGTTTTATTTAGATTTCCCAGTAATAAAATAATTGGAAGATTAACATCAGAAGGTAGTGTTTTGTTTAATGAAAAAAAGGCGTCGGCCTTTACATTCTCTTTGTTAAAGGCAATTTTTAAGTCGTACAGACTAGATCCCTTGGCTTCTTTCACTCTTGGTAAACTAGAATCACAATACTTAATGCTATAGAATTGCATTACAGATTGGAAGCAAGCAATGGCACATGTATTTATTTTATTCTGCCTGACTCTCATAACAAAGAAATAAATGACTTAAGAATTCTTCCGAGAATAAAAAAAGATATAAAGATGACTATCAAAATTAATAGTGCCCAGTTTTGATTGAACTTCATATCATTCGATATCGTGAATTTTACAATATAAATTTCTTCCAAATTCAAAACAATCAATATATAACTCAATAATAGCGATGCTCCAGTTTGATTTCGAATTACTCATGATCTCCTGATTTATATTCTGAGATATAGGTTTCAAACATATAGCCCGACATCGTACCCAATAAAAATGCATCAACCACCATTATTATCAGAAAAGGAGCTAGTCCACCATGAATGTTTTTCATTTGCGATTCATTTAACTTCAGTTTTTTGTCCATAAATAATAGATTTTAATTTTCTTGAAAAGTAGGCTCCTACAATGCACAATGCATGCACTATACGAAATAGTAAAAAGCAGAAAATTAAAACACCCAAAACCTCCTTGTATTCCAAGGTATTTAGTCTATTAATATAGTTGCGGCCATTTGTTTGAAGTATAGAATAAAACAAGTCTTTTACAGCTTTATAAAAATGACTCAGATAAATTAAAGTTAAATTCAAGGTGCCACTGAAAAAAAGCTCAGTGAATTAATCAAATAATATACTTCAGGTTTTTCATTCATTTTAATGCATAATTTGGAATCTTCATTTGTATTAGTGCTGACAAAGCGAG
>NZIP01000042.1 GCA_002691645.1 Flavobacteriaceae bacterium | reverse complement strand
GTTTTTTGTCCATAAATAATAGATTTTAATTTTCTTGAAAAGTAGGCTCCTACAATGCACAATGCATACACTATACGAAATAGTAAAAAGCAGAAAATTATAACACCCAAAATCTCCTTGTATTCCAAGGTATTTAGTCCATTAAAATAGTTGCGGCCATTTGTTTGAAGTATAGAATGAAACAAGTTTTGTACAGGTTTATAAAAATGACTCAGATAAATTAAAGTCAAAATCAATGTGCCACTGAAAAAAAGCTCAGTGAATTAATCAAATAACATACTTCAGGTTTTTCATTCATTTTAATGCATAATTTGGAATCTTCATTTGTATTAGTGCTGACAAAGCGAGTGATTGGCTCCTGAAAAATATATCAGATTATATTACTCAAAAGACATAGAAAGGTTCTTTTGAAGACACATCAAATAGTCATAAATTTTTTAGAGGTGTAATTCGAAATATTTTAAATTATTCCGATTCATCAAGTTTAATATGGAAGAATTTTATGAGTAGTTTTTTAATCCAACTCAATCCTTTTTACGAGATTCTTTTGCTATTAATAGTCTATTTAGGGATTTTATATCTGCTAAGTAGGGAGTATGGCAATGAAGAACAGAGGTGTTATTTGAAAAAGAAAATGGATATTTTAAGATCAAGAGTCACGCTTGATATCTCCTCGTATTGATTAGCCAACTTATTTTTTTTGTGATAAACATTTTCTACTTTTATGGTTTAGTTCTCTATATGGATGTCTGATCAAGTCAAAAAAGTCCAAGATAATAAAACGCAAGAGGTTTTTTCTAATGATTCACAAAATCAAATTGGACAAGATCAATCAGCATCTTTTTTAGACAACCGACCTGGAGCTATTTCTCAGAGGAAGCTCCAAGAAAATGCTAACAACGGCTCACAAATTTCACAATTAATGTCATTTCAAAACCTAGCCAATACAAGTCAGCAATCCGGCAAACTCATTCAATCGCAGTCTGTGGCAGATCACTACTCAGGTAAAGAGACCCAAACCGTTCAGAAAAAAGAAAATAATACAGGCTTGCCAGATAATCTTAAATCTGGCGTTGAAAATCTTTCAGGTTATTCGATGGATGATGTTAAAGTTCACCGTAATTCACAAAAGCCGGCACAATTACAAGCCCATGCCTATGCCCAAGGGACTGATATTCATCTAGGGCCGGGGCAAGAGAAACATTTGCCACACGAAGCATGGCACGTGGTTCAGCAAAAGCAAGGAAGAGTAAAGCCTACCATGCAGATGAAAGGTAAGGTAAATGTAAATAATGATGATGCTCTTGAGAAAGAGGCGGATATCATGGGTGCTAGAGCATTATATTCTCCTAGTGCTCAGCTTTTACTAATGTCTCGAAATAACACTAATAAAGTAGCTCAAAGGGCAATAAATGAAGATGAAGAGAGAGATATTAACGCCAGTTTAAGTGAGCCTCGAAAAAAAGACATTTACAGCAATATTAATGAATCAGATAAAGAGCATCTTAAAAAGGGGGAATTATATGATAAAAATGATATTACAGAGCGTTTGAAAGAAGGAAGGGAGAAAGATGTTAACCTTAGACTAAAATCTTTTGACGCACCATTCCCTCAATTAGTAGAACAAGGAGGAGCATGGCATGGCCCTGACGTTACTTGGGATTTTAAGCACTGGATGGCTGATGGAGAAATGCCTCCAGACTTCGGGTACGGATTTCCTATAAGAACCTATTATAAGGGCCTTGACCGAAATGACCAGGTCGAATTCACGGCCAAGTGTAAAGGAATGAGATCTGCAACAAATATTACAAGGATTATTGCTCAGTACCCCCTCACTCAAGGAGCAATAGATGAACTAGACGACTACAAGAGGAACTGCTATAACCACACCCGCGGAATTCTTGAAGAAACAAAAACCGCTGATAGTAGCATTGGAATGGCACGTCTGCAACTATTGATGAGTAACCCAGGTTCTGCATTAAGACAGCTTGCAGAGGAAGTTATCAATGCTGTAAGAGGAAGTTCTGGGGATAGATCTACTTTCCGAGATCTAGAACTATCACTTGCTAATGTGAGTGACGAAATCTGGAAAGAAATAGCAAAAGCAGCCCCAACAGGAAAATTTGGAGCAAAGAAAGAATTCCCAGCAGAACATCAAGCATTTGGTTCTGAACTTATGAAAGTTGGTCGTTGGGTACAAGGTGAAATAGAAGATGATATCAAAGATGACGTGAATAGGGTATTTGGTAAAGTGATTCGATCATGGGGAGATGCGACTGCATCAATTGGATATGATCCTTATGGTAAGATGATTACTCAATCTCAAAGCTCAACGACCGATGATTATGGAAGAAATGCTAATGGGGGGAAGGGAGATGGTGAAAAAGCAATGACAGAACACAAGCAACACATTGATAACGAAGGTGGAAATGCGTGGTGTGACATGTTTGCTAGTGGTTCGATGTGGAATCTTGCGGCTAACTATGACAGGTATAGAGACACTGTAGTCACACTGTATGTTCAGCCAGATCATGGTGCACAGCTTGGTAGAGGTAACGATTCCGACCCATACAAAATGCGAGTAACAGCAGCCGAACTTCAATTAGGAGTGTTAAATGCTTTCTTCACCAAATTTGAAGGGACTAAAGATATCGATGAACGTGCACCTCTAGATGCCAGAAATATGGACAAGAAAACAAAACGTGGAGGAACAAGCGGACTTCCAGATTTACAAGATTCATCTAAAAAAGGTAGAGCCGACGAAGTCGCTCGCGATTTTGGATTTGCAAGAGTAATGGGAGACGGATCCATGGAGTATTGGGTGAAAACCGACGGCGATGGCCAATGGTATAAAGCCATAGCAAATGGTAATGTTCTTACGGTTGACTACGACAGTAATCAAAGAATGTAGTAACTATGAGTTTTGATATTTCATGTTTTGGACGGCGAAGAAAATGAAAGCGAGAGTCGCAGTTTTATAGCTTGCAAAATTTCAGACCAAGTTTGAGCGTACGTTGCTTGAGAGATGAAAAAGGATCTTAAAATTTATATATGCTTGATGAATATATCCGCATTCAGTTACATCAATAAATTACAATCAAAGCCATCTTGGCTTGAGCTGCATAAATGATTTGATGAGTAAATTTAAATTTATATAATATTTCTAAATTTTAAAATCTCCTTCAGGTCCTACACTGGCCTGAACTTCTCCGCCATCAATCCATCCCATTTCATAGCGTTGTTCCAATTCTTGAATTTCAAAATAATCATGTAATTCTAATTTTTGATTCATACAATAAAATTTTTAAGGATAATTAAATAGTCACAGGGGTTCCTAGGACAACCATTACGACTTTAGTACACTTCTGTTTAAATTCATCCATATTTTACTTTTTNAGCAAATAAAATAGGCTTCAACGTATAAATCTTGCACNTTAAAAATCATACCAATAAATGAGTGATTTTTTCGTGATTTAGAANTTTAACACAAATGTCAACCTCGAGATCAAAAGCTTTTTTGTAGTAGTATGTTCTTCGGCTTCGATCATAGCTAACTGGAGCTTCAAAATCTTTAAGCTGCTCAATTAAATGATACACTAAGCGCTCGCTTATATTAAAGCGATTTGAGAGTTCCAATGGAGTTCCAGTGCATTCAGATTGAATTAACTTGTGAATTCTGTGAATTCTCTTCAGGTTTTTGATACTGTTCATAGTTTACTGATTAAGGTTATTTTTTCAGCAAACTATTTTATTATCAATAAGATAAAAAAACTATTCTACGGGATTTATAAATTACTATGCCCGTTTATAAAAAGCCTATTTTTTGCGTAACACCAGTGTGCGATACACTGCAAAAAAGACGGCACCTACTAAAATGTAAGGAACAGCCATTAAGTAAACGATACCATCATTAATACCTTCCGCAGTAGATTGGTTACCCTCGCTTTCAAGCACAGCCCTGCACATTGCACATTGAGCATAAGTACTTGACTGATAGCAAATCAAAACTAATAATAGTANTAGACGACTTAACTTTTTAAACATAATAAGGTGAAATCATAAGGTAAACTACGACGCCGCTAACAGCCACATATAACCAAATCGGAAAGGTAATCTTGGCCAACTTTCTGTGGGCCACAAAATCGTTTAAGTAAGCCTTAGAATAGGTTTTTAGCACTAGNGGTACTATNATGATTGAGAGTANAATATGTGAAATAAGCACAAAATAATANACGTACTTCATNGCTTGACCTCCTTCAAATGAAGTAGGGGATGAAGTGATGTGATATGCTATATACATTACTAAAAATAGCAGAGAAGCTAACATACATAGGTTGATTAAACGCTGATGTAAATTTTTATTTCCCGATTTAATCGCTCTTAGGGCAAGAATTAAAAGAATAGCCGTTATAGCATTTATAGAAGCATAAATCGGCGGTAAGAANGTCAAAGGTTCTACATTTGGTAATTTTACTTGAAACAATAATGCGACCACAACTGGAATTACTATGGACACGATATTAATAAATAGATTTACTCTTTTTTCGTTTTTCATTTTAGTTTTCTTTTAGCAATTTATAGATGTCTTCTATTAGAATACTTATCTGTTCTTCTTCGCCATCACTATTTANTCCGGCTTCTTTAGACACCGAACCACGATAATAGACAANTGGATTTNCATATTCATCAGATCGCGATCTGATATACCCCTGTTTATCCATTAAAGCGAACATACCCGAGTGTTCAAATCCTCCAGCGACTTCTTTGTTCTCTTCCGTGTATAAATAGAATCCTTCTCTGGCAATTTCATAGATGCGCTCCCGGTCTCCGGTTAATAGATTCCAGTTAGAATTTAAGGCGCCGTAATTTTCAAGGTATGATTTTAATACCTCTGGAGTATCGTATCTAGGATTTATGCTTATAGAGAGTAGTTCTACAGGACTGGTTTTAAATTCGTCTTGAAGCAACCCCATATTTCTACTCATTATGGGACAAATAGTAGGACAGGTCGTGAAAAAGAAATCTAAAATTACAATCTTACCCGACAAGTTTGAACTATTCACTTCCATACTGTCCTGATTGAAAAGACTAAACACAGGCATTTTTCTGGGCTCACCCGCGTTCATCACATAGGCCAATTTCTCATTTGCAGAATACATATATTCTGAGGTACCTATGGCTCTTCGATGATCAGTAACGCTTTTGGTTTTTATTCGATTCAAAATACTTGGAATGACCAATACACCGAATACAATGGTAACGGCTGAAACCCANATCAGAGTAAATTTTCGCTGTTTATTGGTCTTACTTGGCATTATTCTTTTTTAAAGCTAAACGATATTCGGCAAGAATTATCTTTACATCATCCTCCATTTTATTATTGAGATCGGCTACCTTAGAACAATCGTACCCGTATTTTAATCCCTGGTCTTCATCATCAATACGCCCTCTGAGATTACGTTCCTTATCAATGATAAAGATCTGATTAGTCGCCGAATTCTCATTGAGATTGAAAGGAACATCAAGGGTTGAAAAATGTTCCTTAATTTGATTTTCATTAGAAAAGATAAACTTCCATGCACTTGTATCTGTAATAGCTCCTAATTCTTGAATTAAATCATCAGCCTCAGTTTTTTGAGTGCTGTCTAGAACAACTACGGTTTGGTAATCGTTGAAGTCTGCAAAACGCTTGTAAATTTTTTGATTGTAATTGAATAAAAAACCTCGTTTATCAGCTAAATCAGAACCCATATAAGAGAGAATAGTGATTTTACCGTCTAGAGAAAGCTCAGTCTCCTCTGAAAGTATTTGCAATTCACCTACTTTTTCTTTGAGAACAGGTAATCGGCCAAAATTATTAACCCCTGAAGCAAAAAATAGATAGGCTACCAAAGGCAGAATAAACAAAACAACTAATACAACAATCTTTTTCATAACAGTACAAAAATAAAAAAGACGGCATAAACCGTCTTTAATCTCTTACAAATAGTGGAATATTCTTTTAAAAATTCCAAGCTAGAAATGAATTTTTAAACACTTCGTAAATATAAGTTGCTTCAATTAACAATAAGACAACTAAATAGGATACCAAAAAGAATGGAGTCCATNCGACCGTTCTTCTCAACGATGCTTTTTCATCTCTTAAGTGCATGAAATCCCACGCGATATAATAGGCCTTTACTATTGTTAAAATGATAAAAATCCAGTTGATTCTTTTGATACCAAATAAATAGAAATCAGTGAGTATACTGGGTTTAATAATACCCAGTGCCACCTCTACTGTGGTAACAATACTTAAAAATATAAGTACACCCCAGATTTTTTGAACATTGTTTTGGAAGGTTAGTAACCCTCTGAAAATACTTAATTTGTGCTCGTGTGCCATAATCTTTATGTTTACAAATTAGACCAGGTAAAAGAAGGTAAATACAAATACCCAAACCAAATCTACAAAGTGCCAGTATAACCCAACCTTTTCAACCATCTCATAGTGACCTCTTTTTTCATAGGTACCCATAAGAACATTGAAGAAAATGATAATGTTGATCACTACTCCAGAGAAAACGTGAAATCCGTGGAATCCAGTGATAAAGAAGAAAAAATCAGCAAATAATCGACTACCGTACTCGTTTCGTATAAGGTTTGCTCCTTCTACTACCCTTACAGCTTGTGTAAATCTACCAAGAGATTCTTCTCTACTAAGAATCGTCTTCTCGCCCTCTTCATTGATTTGTTCTGTTCGTATTAAAATATTGTCATTGGCCTCAAAACCGGCTTTGACTTCGGCCAATGAAAAGCTTGGCAATGATTCCCCTTCAGTATACCAAATTCCGCTTTGTCTAGTATGATTTGCTCTCTCTGTTGGAATATCGGCGGCGAATGAGCCTATTGCCATGCGCTCTCCTGAAGAGGCATCAACGAATTGTAAAATTCGGCCACCCTTAGTTTCTAAAGCTCCATAGTCTCCTCGAATAAAAGTAGCCCATTCCCATGCTTGTGAACCGACAAAAATTAATCCGCCTATAATCGTTAGAAACATGTAGAATACAACTTTGGATTGTTTCATTTTATGGCCAGCATCTACGGCCAGCACCATAGTCACTGAAGACATAATTAAAACAAAGGTCATGAAAGCTACGTAGTACATGGGGTAATTACCATGAAAGAATGGTACGTGAGTGAAAACTTCATCCGCAATTGGCCAGGTTTCAATGAATTTGTATCTCGAAAATCCGTAAGCCGCAATAAAAGCTGAGAATGTCAATGCATCGGAAACAATGAAAAACCACATCATCATTTTTCCGTAGCTTGCTCTTAGAGGTTGGTCTCCTCCTCCATTCCATGAATCGTCAGTTGCTGTAACTGAATTTGAATGTTCCATATTCCAGATTAGGTTATTATTGCTCGCAAATTTACACCTTTGTGAACAATACAAAAATTTTAGTTTACCAAATACATAAAGAGAATTAAATAAATCCACAATGCCCCTAGAAAATGCCAAAAGGTGGCACTCAATTCAAACCCTATTTTATCGGTTGAACTGTACTTTTGCTTAAAGGTCTTGAAGAGCACTATTGACAGTGAAATAAGGCCCGCAAACAAGTGTACAAGGTGAACAAAAGCTATTAAAAAAACAAAGGACATTTTTATACTCGAAGTGGGTCCAGTAAAGTAATATCCATTTTGAATCATTTGAGAAAATCCAACAAACTGAAACAAAACAAAGACCAAGGCTAAAACAAATGTGGCAACTAAAGCCAAAAATGTTTTTTGTAACTCATCTTTCTTTAATTGTTTTGAGGCAAAAATGTAGGTTAAACTCGATAAAANAATTACNATACTNCTCCANANAAANGCNTGNGGCAACTCCATAGACGAGACCCAATCTTTGCGTTTACTGCTGACAATATATGCGCTAGTCCAACCAGCAAAGCCCATAANTAAGCTGACTAAACCAAACCACAACAGCATCTTTTTTGAGCGGTTTTCTTTTTGTTTNTACTCTAATTCTAACGATTTTTTTTCCATAGCTTTCTTTTATACTAAAGCATCTATTACATAGATAACTTGAATGAGTGTTATATAGATCACTGAGTGCAACATCAATTTTCGTGCAAAGATAGTCTCTTGAAATCGATAGAGCTGCAACGCTGGATACAACATGAATAATCCGAGCAATAAAACACATAACATGGCGGGTAATGACAAAATCAACCTACCTGTAAATCCAAAGTAAGGAATAATTGAGCTCAAGATAGTCCAGAAGGTATAGTAAATGATTTGAAGTGCAGTACTTTGGTCTTTTTTCAATGTAGGGAGCATTTTAAAACCGCCCGCTTTATAATCTTCATCTAACATCCAACCTAGGGCCCAAAAATGTGGGAACTGCCAAAAAAACTGAATCATAAATAAGGTGCCGGTTTCAATTCCAAAATCATCGGTTACGGCTACCCATCCAAGCATAAAGGGTATAGCCCCAGGAATAGCTCCTACAAAAACGGCTAAGGGTGTTTTGGTCTTTAATGGAGTGTAAAACAAGACGTATAGAGCGGTAGATAACAAACCAAAAAAAGCTGTTTGTCCGTTGAGATAATAAAGATGAAAAGCCCCGAAAAGTGTAAAGAAAACAGCTATAAATAAGGCTGTATTAGGATGCACTCTTCCTTTGGGTAGTGGACGATTCGAGGTCCGCTGCATTTTGGCATCGAGTTGAATTTCAATAACCTGATTGTAAATATTTGAAGCAGCTACGAGAAAAAAGCCTCCTGCTAATAGAAGATAGATTTCAAATGCGTCAATGTTGTAAGCTGCGAGAAGATATCCTGCTAGTGAAGAAAAAACAACGCTAAAAGCAAGTCTAATCTTAGTAAGAGCTTTAAAATCACCCCATGTCAAGGATACTAAATTGTTCAAGATATTTTCTTTCTTCTCGATTTAAGGCGCAAAGATAAGGTTCGTATATTGTAGAATACAAAAGAAAACTATGAAAACTCTATTGAAATTATCCTTGCTTCTTATTTCTCTAAGCACTTGGAGTCAAGAAGTTGAAATTAAAATTGAACAACTCAGTACATCAATATATATCCTTGAAGGACGGGGTGGAAATATTGGCTTATTTGAATCCTCAGACTACCTAGTTATGATCGATTCTCAATTTGCCAATATTAGCGAGGCCATCAAAGCGAAAATTGAAACAATAAGCGATAAGCCCATAGCTTTTTTAATCAATACACATATGCACGGAGATCACACTGGAGGCAATGCCAATTTTAAAAATCAAGGCGCACAAATCATCGCTCATGAAAATGTATACCTCAAACTGAAAGAGCAAGAAAAAATAGAAGCCCTTCCCAAAATCGGGTACGCCGAACAGATGAATTTATATGAATTAGACGAGACTCTGCTCATTCTTCATTTGGATAATGCACATACCGATGGAGATAGCGCTATTTATTTTGTAAATCAGGACGTAATACACATGGGTGATACCTACTTGGCTAATAGATACCCTTATATTGATATCGCCAACGGAGGTAGCATTGATGGATACCTAAAAGCACACCAAGATATTCTAGCACTGATTACAGACGAGACTAAAATCATACCTGGACACGGACAAATCTCATCTAAAAAAGAACTAGAGGATTACACCACTATTCTAACCGAAATCAAAAATCGTATTCAAACTGAATTAGACAACGGCAAATCTGAAGACGAGGTTGCTCATGATCAAACGCTCACGGCTAAGTACGATAATCCGATGGGGAATTTCTTTATAAACCCTGAACGCCTGAGGAGAAGTATTTATCAAAGTTTATTACAAAAAAAAACCAAGTCTTAAAGACCTGGTTTTGATTTTATTGTAATCTAAAGGTGATTGGAATACTGAACGGAACCTTTACCGGCCTACCTCTCTGTTTTCCAGGAGTCATATTTGGAAGCTTGTTGATAATTCTCAACGCTTCAGCTTCTAAATTCTTGTCTGGACCTCTCATTCGAATTCCGCCGATACTCCCATCTTTTTGGATAACAAACATCACATTCACTCTTCCTTGAACACCCATTTCTTGTGCGATTTCTGGATAACGGAAGTTTTTTCTAATGTGCTTTTGCATCATTTCTTGAAAGCATGCTTTTTTATTACTTGCACCCTCACAACCTGGGAAAACAGGAACATCTTCAATTACAGCAAAAGGTACAGTGATGTCTTCGTCGATTTCTTCAACTTCAACATCTTCTATTTCAATAACCTCTTCTTCTTGTGAAGTTTCTGTTGATTCGATTACAGTTTCTTCAACCTCTTCTTCATCTTCTACAACTTCAATGACCTCAGGAGCTGCCGGAGGTGGAGGCGGAGGTGGAGTTTTGATTTGTTCTGTCATCGGCACTTCCTCATCTAATTGATCTTCTACATTTAGAGCGATGTCNTAATCATTNGNCTTNTCGTATTTTTTGTATTCTAAAGCTCTCCAAACAACAAGCATTACAACAGCCAAACCTATCACAAAATACAAGCTACTGTTTTGATTGATGTCTGCTTTCGGATTCTTTTTCAGTTCCATAATAGTCTATTTGATAAACGCTAATTTAATTATTAATTCTAAAAGTGCTATAAATATTTGACTAAATTAAATGTCTATAGTACCAAGAGGTATACTTCAAAAATAATACCGCAAATAAAGTACCAGTCAAATTTGCCAAAATATCATAGAACTCCGCTTGTCTTGAGGTGGTTAATTCTTGTTGTAAATATTCGATAAAGAGTCCATACGATGCTGCGAGAATTCCAATCAAAATGAGTTGATTGACAGTTAACACTACTCGCTTATACTCTACAAAACCAAGGGATAACAAAAAAGTAAAGCCAAAATAAAACGATGCATGAACCAGCTTATCAAAGCCTGCAAACAATTCGATATACCGCAAGTCACCTTCTAGCTGGGCTAAACTCAAAGTAGTTATTCCCAAAACCCAAAAAATAAAAGCTAATCTAAACTTAAACTTTAGAATTTTATCCACCTATTAAGGTTTTGTAGGCTTCTGCATCCAATAAGTCAGTGATTTCTTCTAAATCTGAAAGTTGAACTTTTACCATCCAGCCTTCTCCGTAAGGATCTGAATTGACCAGTTCGGGCTCGTCATCCAATTTTTCATTGAATTCTGTTACGATTCCGCTTAAGGGCATAAAAAGGTCGGAGACGGTCTTGACAGCCTCAACCGTTCCAAAGACCTCATCTTTGGTAATGTCTTCATCAACAGTTTCCACTTCTACATATACGATATCTCCTAATTCGCCTTGAGCAAAATCTGTGATACCCACAATAGCTGTGTCACCTTCTACACGAATCCATTCGTGATCTTTGGTGTATTTTAAATTTTCAGGTATGTTCATTCAGTTCACAATTTAGTTTTCTCAAATTTAAGTGAAAAGCAAACTATCTCAAAGTAGCTTTATCATCATTCTCCAAAATTATATCGCAGTGAAAAACCAGTGTTTATGGTTTGCTGAGGGAAGGCCGTTGACACCTTGAACTTGGAGAAGTTTTGATCATAGAAAAAGAGGGCGTTAATATTCTTTGTAAGGGCGTAATCAGCACTTATTCTTGTCGAAAACAAACGTTGTCCAGATGTAATTTGTCGATTATCGGAAGTAATGCTTCTCAAGATTGTGATGTTGTCTCGAATTGAAATATCTGCCTTGATGTTTAGATCTCCTTGAAACACTCGTCTGCTCTCTCCAACCATTGAGCTGAATTGTAAGTCTTTTAAGCGGTACCCCAAACCTAAGGTCAATTCTGTACCGCTAATTTGGGTGAGTAAATTGTTGTCAAAACTCAGAGAATAGGCGCGATCTTTTTTGACTTCAGCTAATACACTTAGGCTGTTTTTCATTTCAAAATCGACTCGAATCAATGGGTTGAATTGATCGTTTAAGACCACATTGTTCATAATAAGTTCAGGTTTGATATCTTGGTTCTCGATATTGTAAAGACCATCATTTCGGGATAGATTGGTCTGAAACGAGTTGATACTAAATGCAGATCTGTAGGCGTGTGTCAGACTGAAACGCTGAAATTTCTCTTTAAACCAGTCAGAGTTCATTAGGCCCGTATATTTTAACGTCCAATTGGGGATTGGTAAAGATTTGAATGTACTAAGATCCGAACTTTGGGTATCCGCTCCTGTGTAGGTCGCAAAAAAGGAATGAAACAATACATCTTGACTCGTTTTGCCATATCGGCTAGGGAAACCATCTTCATCTCGTTCAATCGCACCATCCGATAAATTAGCAGCCAATCGATTTGCAATAGCTAGCCTGTTCTCTTTAAATTGCTGAAAAAGGGCGGAATTTTCTGCTGTATTAGACTCGCTAAAGGCCGTTCGAATCATACTACTTGTAATGCTAAAATTACCGTTTTCATTACCTAGGAGATTTACATAATTAAAGGTACCATCAGCTGCAGTATCTATTTGAAAGCGCTCTGCATAACTCGAATTATATCTGCGATCTGCAGCCAAATCAATGGTTAACGATCGACTGGGTTGAATGGTCGCCGCTAATGTAGCCTGCGTATTTGTATTGTCTAAATACTGAGCATTGAACTCTTGAAAAGTTGTTAAATAACCGTTACGCGCAGCCTCAAAACGAACGTCCTGCTGTGATCCAAAGACAAAACCTAAACTCGGTTCTAATGTTCCCCACAGCCCAATAGATTGGGTATATCCGGGAATGTATTTTCCTTTGTTTTCGGTAAAGCTAATCGAAGCTCTTTTTAATGCGGTAAGTGCATCTTTAAATGTTTTTCCAACGCCTTTTTTTGCTCCTCTATTCAACCCAAGAAATTGATACAGGCCTTGAAAATTGGCATTAATAACAAGTGATTGGGTATTTGCATTCTGCACACTATTGATTTCACTTCCAGCGAATTGTCTAAGCGCTTCTCCTCCTCTTTGCCAATCGAAATTACTCGTATACGTATACTGCGCACTCATAAACTTTAAGAATGGGATTTTATCGAATGGCAATTGGTAGTTCAGTTGCATCTGCTGACTGTAACGGTTTGGCTCTCCTAAATCAAAAAATCCATCCCAAATTTGAGCATCCTCATTTATTTCTTCAGCGTTTACGGAATCATCAGTTCTAAAATAATTTCTGACGATACTATTTTGATTGGCACTAAAATTCACTTTGAGAGATTTGGCAATATTGTAATTTAAACTGTACTGCCAATTGAATTGATAATTTCTTTGTTGTAATAAAGGAAGGGCTAAGGCATCTACGCCAGGTTCTAAAACTTGACGATAACGCTGTTGGTTAAAACTCCTTATCCAGTTACTTCTGAAACTGATTGATGAGGGCAATAAATTCAGATTCACTTCTTTTAACCACTTCCAATATTCACTTTTCAAAATAGAATCGTTTTTAGCCAATGGAGCTATAGTGATTGGCTTGAAGCTGTGACTGTAAGATACAGAGGCATTTATGTTTTCATCGATTAAGTCCTCTATTTCAAAGTCCCTATGATTGGTCTTGCTATGCGCAAAATTAAAGGTGAAATTCTCAATATCGAAAAAATTCGCTTTAGCCTCTGCGCCTCTTTCTTTACGCAAACCATTTAAAGAAACCGTGCGATTAAGCGTGTAATCTTCAGCCTGTTTTCGAATCTGTTCAGCTTCTTCTGTAGTAGCGGCAGCAGCAATTCGATCCGACAGCTTCAAATCTTCATAAACTGGGTCGAATTCTGGAGTGACTAAACTTTTCGAAAATCCGTAATTCAATGGTATTCTAACATTCCACTTCGAAGGCAATAATTTTCCAGCATCCAATGAACTAACGATATCATATCGATTCATATCAGCTCTTGCTCTTTGATTTGGAGCTTGATTAATTCCACCAAATCCTGAAGTAGAGGTATTCCAGCTTGCGGTAACATTAGCCAAATCAGCCATATTGGCGTCCATAGCAGCAATTGCCGCCCAACCGCCATCGTTATCGAAACCAGCTAAACGTAATTCATTAAACCAAACCTCAGCTCTTGCATACTGATCGTCTTGATTCAACACACCGATCATTAGCGCTCTAATACTTCCCAAAGAAGGATTTCCTTTAATACCAATTCTCATGGCCCCTAGTGTACGGCTTTGATTTGCATTAACCTCAATCCACTCTCCTTCTATGTTTTCGAAATACCTTAGTTCATTTAAGGTTTGATTCGCTATGGCTTGAGATTTAATGCGTTTTAAGTCATCAAAATTGATGTCTAAATCATTTTCGTTGGGCCAAATCTCTTCAGCAGTAACACTGCTGTAATCAGAAAACTTTAAAGGCAATTCAACCTGATAATAATTTTCAACAAAATCGGTACCCAAGCGCACAAAACTTACAATAGGCAAGTCCTCAGCCAAATAATCGTTTTCAAAAATAGACTCCGCGTGCATAAACATTTTTAAACGTTTATATTGGCGTAAATCCAAGTTTACATTTTTAAACACTCCCCTAGCATCTCCCGGTTCGAGCTGTTCCACTCTAAACGACAACGACTGCTCATTTTGACGTATAATGGTATTATTGGTGTTGATTTGTTCCCGAACGACTCCTGGAGGAAGTGTATAAGGAATAGGAGTTCTATTAGCATTTTCTTCTACGTTTACAGTATTTACATCCACAAGCGTTCCATCATCTTGATAATTGGCATCTACTAAAGGCTGTAAACTTCGCGTGTAATTTCTCCAATCTCCACGAACCAAATCCAAGGTAGCAAAGCGCAAAACAGTGGTCGAACTAAACCCTGTTAAATACATGCGCAAGAAACTCATCGATCTGAAATCAGTGATCCCACCTACTGCAGAATCAAATTCAGATAAAGGAATTTTATATTGAATCCAACGACGGTTAAGTTGTTGTCCATTAGGTAATAATTGAGTCTCACCTGCTCTAATATCGGTTATAAATCTGTCATTTATTGTAGTATTAGGTCCTATAGGAATGCGGTACTCAAAATAAGCGTTGACTGTGTTCATCGTCAAATCTCGATCTACATCTTCTACATCAGGTAGGGTTGTTGATCCTCGATCTGTGTTAGAAACTGCAGTAGGCGCGTTACCCTCTGGATTATTGAAGTTGAAATAACGATTTAAAATACCCCCATCTCTATTGAGGTAGTATTCATAATTATCCAAAGCTGGGTCTTCTCCGGAATTAGATGTATATACCCCCGATTCTGATGCGTCTGCTAGACCATCATAACCCAAATCTTGAAGCTGCCTATTGCCATCATCTGCATCGAAAGCGTATACTAGGGATTGTTTGTTAGGAACAACACCCCAACTGCTGGCTATACTGTTATTTAAGGCATCTTGAACTGCCAAACCGTTTTCGTATTGTTTTTGACCATCTTTCAAGATGTCTTCAGAAATATTACCAATATTGAATACCAACTCCCCTGGAGTTTGGGTGATTCCATCAACATAAGGATCTAAAAGCCAAAACTGTATGTATTCTATATTAGCCTGTTCAAAATTCGTAGTGTTTAAAGCCTTGGTTATTCCTCCCCATTTTTGATCGTCACTGCGCTGATCAAAATTTGGATCGTTGTTATAAGGACCTTTCTCTTCCGGATAGTACGCCAAATCCAAGGTGCTTTGTACTGTAGTTTGCCCCTGAGCAATGTCAATTTGAGGGAAAATCTCGTCGATAAAAATACGTCTAGTCGCATTTGTTGAGATATCGTCCAGATTTAAAGAAGAAGGTCGTTGTGATGTGTAAAAAATAGGATCAATAGAATACCAAGCCAATTTTGCCCGACCGTATCCGTTTCGTAAATTATTGGGGTCTGTGGGCCCTGATCCTTCTAAACCATCTTGAAAATAAGCCAAAGGCGGCGATGACATAGACCAAGATTGCGCTCCTTTAATGTCTAAAAATGCTTGAGCTCCTTCAAAATCATCAATATACGAAGTAGTCTCTCCATTAAAATCAGCAATTCTAGGTGCGTTAGGTCTTAAAGCAGCAAACTCTGCCCGAATAGAAACTTTAGAGGGTACCTCTGTTTTAACATTTGGAAATAAATTGGCGATTCGAGTTAAAATATGAAGCTCAGTACTAAACTGACCGTTAAATCCATAAACGGTATTGTTGACAGGCTCCACTCCAAAATTCGCTTTTTGAGTTAATGGTCGTTCACTTAAATTTAACCAGGTTGCTCCAATTCTCAGCTTATCATTGAAGATATGGTCCACATTGACTCCACTAAATCGCCTAGTTTGCTGACCAAAAACAGCGTTGTCTTCAACACTTATTTGGATAGGCAAATTACTATTTTGAATACTCTGATCTAATATTTGAACAGTACTAGCTTGATAATCAACAGTATAATCGATTCCTTCTTGCAGAATTCGACTTCCAGCCGTAACCCGAACCGATCCTCTTGCCACGTTGAACGCTCCTATTGGAATTCCGGAAGAACCGGATTGACTTTTATAACTTCCTTTGATTCGGAATCTATTCTTTTCTGCATTTTGAAGAGAAGCTGCTTTGGTCTTAGCATAAAGATCTCTAAAGACGAATTTGTCTTGATTGGGATTATAAGATTGATTGTTTTCATCCTCATAATTCTCTTCTTCTTGTGAGCGCAAGGATTCAAAGAGAAAAGACCCAAAGGGCTCCACCTTGGTAAAAAGAATTAATCCATTTTCTGAATCGATTGTGACTCCTTCTAGATAATCAAAAAAGCCATCTCCTTTTTCCTGTAAATCCCGATAAATATTTAAGCGGTCAAAATTGAAAATATTGAGTAAACTGCGATCTGTAAATGCCGTTGGCCAAAAACTGCTCCCTTCTGCTGGTGTAATATAATTTCTAGGACTGGGATCGTTATAAAAAATTTGAACTTTGAAGTCTTCTTGAGTAAGTCCAAAAGCACCCGTAGCATAAATATTTTTCATCATCAAGTCCCAAATAGGATCATTGACATTTGTAATATTGCTCTTAAGCATCTTGACCACAAGATTTTGATTGTCTGAAGGATTTAAATCGCCTGTCGGTATAGATGCTGTTCCATTGGCAAATTCTCCAACCTGATATACTTCACCATTATACGTATATTGATAGGCAACTCCCAACACCTCATCGTTACTTAATTTTTGACGCAGAGATATATACCCTAACTGTTCATTGAGCTGATAGTCGCGACCAATCTCTAACTTTCTAGCATTCTCTAAATAACTGTAATCAAATCCTTGATTTATAGTGTATGAGGGGATCTCAAATCCTTGTTCAACAGTTGCAATTGATCTGATGGCACTATTCAAATAAGTAGGAGCACCATTGTTTTCCGGATTGAATTTATTGGCTTTGTTCTGCGGTAATCCTACTGCGGATTGCGGATTTAAAAAATCAGTCAAATCAGGACGTAAACGCCCAATTCGTGTGTCTTCAATATTAGGCTCGCCCAAATCTTGAAGAGCTACAATATTTCTAATGTTTTGAGTTTGTTGACTTCTGTTGGTCACCCATACTTCAAGACGTGTAATTTGAATTTGAGAATTGATAAATGGGTAATTTTCTAAGGCTCTGTCGTATTGATTTCTAAAGTATTGTGCCAAAAAGAAATGTCGATCTTCGTCATAATCAATAGGGCTCAACTCAAATTCGTTAACAGCTGCTCCCCCTTGTACCTGTATGGAATTATTTTGTGATTGCTGTTCTGAGAATACTGCCGTAACCGTCGTCTTACCAAATTGTAATTGGGTTTTCACCCCAAATAACCGCTCGGCTCCTTGAATCAGCGATGTGGCTAGTGGCATATTTACATTACCAATTTCAATACTTTGAATGATATCGTCCTCAGTAGGCGTGTAATCCAATTTGAATATGTTTTGAAAGTCGAAACTAGCTTCAGTATCGTAATTGGCATTGATTTGAAGTCGCTCTCCTATTTTTCCATTAATACCAACTCCGATTCTTTGATCAAAATCAAATGAAGTATTGGTGCGGTTACGAGGCGAAAGCGAAGGGTTGTCGTTCTTTTGCCATAAAACACCTAAATCAACTGCTATTGAGCCACTTGGAATAATTTCAATTTCATTTCCTCCAAATATGGTTTCAAAGAAATCGTTGTTGATATAGAACTCTGGCAACAAGTTTCTTTGATTCTCCTGAGATCCACTAGTTCTTCCTTCAACGGCTTCTATTTTCGTTTTAAAATACGATTTGATTTGTGTTTTTTTAACCCACTCAAAGTATTGCTCTGGACTTAAAATTTTTGGAAAACCAATAGTGTTTGCTCCGAGATATGACCTAAGAACATATTGATTTGACAAGGCATCATAGGTATACTTCGATTGTAATCCATCATAGGTTAGAGCAGGTAATTTACCAATTGCAGGGCCCGTTGGAATAGAATCAGATGCAGTCTGCTCTTGGGCCGAGCTAAATGAAACTCCAAGCAAAAAGAAGACGATTACATTTTTTTTGATTCTTTGAAGCATATACCCTAAAGACGATTTAAAGCTTGTTTTATCAATTGCTCAACAGACATTTCGGCGTCTGTCTTTAGCAATGTATCGATGATTTTTTCAGAAGATTTTTTGTTGTAACCTAAAACTTCTAAAGCCGCAATGGCCTCGTCTTTTTGCTGTAGTGCAGCACCTATACCCACAAAGTTTTCACTGATTTCTACCTTGCTGATTTTATCTTTTAAATCAATAATTACACGCTGGGCTGTTTTTAATCCAATTCCCTTAACGCTTTGTATTTTCTTTACATCCTCTTGAGCAATTGCTGTTCCTATCTCATCTGGATTTAACGAAGACAACATGGTTCGAGCGGTTGAAGCTCCAATTCCATTTACACTGATCAAAAGTTTAAAGATTTCTCGTTCGCTAGTATCAAAAAATCCGTATAAGGTATGACTGTCTTCTTTAATTTGAAGATAGGTGTGAATTTGAACCGATTCTTCGTCGGGAATTAATCCATAGGTATGTAATGATATATCTACGTGATACCCAACTCCATTGCATTCCACGATGATATGTGTGGGATTCTTTTCGATCAATCTTCCTCTTAAGAATGTAATCATGCTTTGGTTTGTTTTTGGGCATCGACGACTGCGAAAGTGACCATGTTTACAATTTCGTCTACACTCGCCCTGAGTTGCAAAATGTGAACAGGATGATTCAAGCCAAGCATGATTGGCCCTATAGATTTTACCCCATGTAATTCTTTCATCAATTTATAGGTAATATTAGCCGCATCGAGGTTCGGAAAAATAAGCGTATTCACTTTTTTACCAGTCAATTTTGAAAAAGGAAAATCATTTGCAGTCATTTCTGGGTTAAGTGCAAAATCAGATTGCACTTCGCCATCGATGTCAATTTCAGGATAATACTTGTGCATCATTTGAACTGCCTCACTAACTTTCACTGCCTGTGTTTTTTTAGAAGACCCAAAATTCGAATGCGACAGCATAGCAATTGTAGGTTTATACCCTAAATCTTTAACGGCATTAGCCGTCATTAAAGCGATTTCAGCGAGTTCTTCGGCTGTTGGATCTACATTAATAGCCGTATCCGCCAAAAACAATGGACCTCTGCTGGTCAACATGACATTCATCGTCGCTGCCTTTTGAACACCCTCTGCCGTTCCTATAACCTCAAAAACCGGGCGTAATACCATGGGGAAAGCTCTGGAATAACCCGAAATCATTGCGTCAGCAGCACCGGTTCTCACCATCATCGAAGCAAAATAATTGCGTTGAATCATAATGGACTTCGCGTGATATTTCGTCAAGCCTTTACGTTTGTTGGTCTGCATTAATAACTCTGCGAATTCGTGTCGCTTAGTTCGCTCGTTGTCACTACTCGGATCTATAATTTCAATATCCGCATCAAACTCAATTTCTTCTTTGAGGCTTAGAATCACTTCGAGATCACCGAGTAAGATAGGGGTAGCGATATTTTCGTCGTGTACGTATTGAGCTGCCTTAAGCACATCAATCTGATCGGCTTCTGCAAACACAACCCGCTTAGGGTTTTTCTTAGCAATGGCTTGCATCGAACGAACAAACTTGTCATCATTACCGGATCGGATAATTAATTGCTCTTCATAACGCTCCCAATCTTTGATTTCTTTGCGTGCCACTCCAGAATCAATAGCAGCCTTTGCAACAGCAATAGGTATTTTACTAATCAATCTGGGATCAAAAGGCTTGGGGATGATATAGTCTTTTCCAAAGGTGAGTTTAGTGATGTCGTATGTTATATTCACCTGTTCAGGGACCGGTTCCTTAGCCAAATCAGCTAATGCCCTTACAGCTGCCATTTTCATGGCTTCATTGATTTTGCGTGCACGCACATCTAGGGCTCCTCTAAAAATAAAAGGAAAACCTAAAACATTGTTGACCTGATTTGGGTGATCAGATCGGCCAGTAGCCATGATGATATCTTCCCTTGTTTGAATAGCTAAATCATAGGCAATTTCTGGGTCTGGGTTGGCCATGGCAAATACAATAGGATTAGCAGCCATTGTTTTGAGCATTTCTGGAGTGACAATATCAGCAATAGACAATCCGATAAAAACATCTGCACCGACTAAGGCCTCTTCTAAGGTATCTATTTTACGATCAGAAGCGAACTCTAGTTTTTGACTCGTTAAATTTGATCTGTCTTTTCGAATCACACCCTTACTATCTAGCATTACGATCTGCTCTGATCTAGCCCCAAATGCTTTGTAGAGTCGTGTACAAGAAACTGCAGCCGCTCCAGCTCCACTGACCACAATTTTAACCTCGTCTATTTTTTTATCTGCTAATTCTATCGCATTTAAAAGTGCTGCAGCAGAAATTATTGCCGTTCCGTGTTGATCGTCATGCATAACAGGGATATTGAGCNCTTCAATAAGACGCTGTTCTATTTCGAAGGCCTCAGGCGCTTTAATATCCTCTAGATTGATTCCCCCAAAAGAAGGAGCGATTCGCTTAACTGTTTCAACAAATTCGTCAACGTTTTTAGTATCTACTTCGATGTCGATTCCATCGATATCTGCAAATATTTTGAAGAGCAGACACTTACCTTCCATTACCGGTTTAGCCGCCAAAGGACCGATATCGCCCAAGCCTAAAACCGCAGTACCGTTGGAGATGACGGCAACAATATTTCCTTTTGAGGTGTATTTATAAACGTCATCTGCCTCAGCTTCTATCCTTAAGCAGGGTTCCGCAACCCCAGGAGAATAAGCCAGTGCTAAATCTCTTTGGGTTTGGTAGGGTTTGGTGGGGATGATAGCAATTTTTCCTGGAGTAGGCTTTGCGTGATAAACTAAAGCCTCTCTTTTTTGCTTTGAATTGCTCATAAACCTAGAATTTTCAATTAAAATTAATTCTTTTGAATCTATTCTATGGAATGAATCTCAATTAATTACCAAAAAAATCCAACAACAATAACGGTGATCACACCTAAGATAATAGCCAGAATTCTGTAGTTCTGATACCAAGGAAGTGACTTTAATTCTTCTGTCTCTTGTTCGTAAATGGCTTTTTTGTAGGTGAAATTTGCAACCACCTCTGCATCAGGTGCGGCCGATGCAAGACTCACAACGATATGAATCAGCACACTAATGGCGAACAACAGATTCGCTTTGGCTAAGAAGTGTAATTCATTGATGTACGTACTCCATCCAAATGACATAGAGAGAATCATAAATACNGCAAAAATCCCTCCTCCTATGAGACTAAAAAAAGCACCATGACGGTTTGCTTTTTTCCAAAAAAGACCTAAAACGAAAGCCGAAACCACTGGAGGCGATGTAAATGCGATAACTAATTGTAAGTATCCCCACAAGGAGTCACTTACTTGTTCGATATAAGGTACCCAANCAGAAGCCAAAATAACAAGAATAAGTGTAGATAACTGACCTACTCGCACCAAACGTTGGCTGCTCAAATCAGGCTTGATTTGTTTGACAAAATCCATAGTGATTAGCGTTGAAGCTGAATTAAAGGTTGCAGATACCGAAGACATCATTGCTGCGAGTAATCCAGCTACTACCAAGCCCAAAATTCCACTTGGCAACAATTGAAATAACAAGACTGGATAGGTCAAATTCGGGCAGTCACTTAAATTTTCACAAACCCCGTTAGCGGTCATATATCCAAGTTCACTAATGTCAAGGGTATTAAATAACAGCAGTGCTAGTATCCCAGGTACAATCATAATGAATATTACAGGGAGCTTTAAAAATCCTGCAAATAANGCGCCCCAACGACCGTGATTTAAATCTTTAGCTCCTAAGACTCGCTGAACCATAAATTGGTTATTGGCCCAGAAATAAAAGCCTAATAATGCTACTCCTGAAATTAAACCCCACCATGGCATAAATTCGTCATTACTAGGGCGTACGACACTAAAGACCTCATCCGCAGTGGTGGGAATGTATTTTCCATTTGCTGCTCTCTCTCCAAAATCAACTCCTCCAGCTGCTAATAATTCATCTAAAGAACTCATCATGGTACTCCATCCTCCACCGAGCTGATCAAAAGCAAAATAGGTAATCAAGCAAGAGCCAATAATCAATAAGACAGCCTGAATGACTTCAGTTTGAATTACTGAATTGAGCCCTCCTGGTATGGTGTAGGCGGCAGCGGCTATGGCCAATAAAATAATAATGGTTGTCGATGAGACTTCGGGAAAAAGTAGTTTNAGTACAATCGAACCGACATAAAGTGCGGCCGCAGTATCGACCATCACATTCCCAATTATGGTGATCAATGAGAAATAATATCTAGAACGCTTGTCATAACGTTTCTGTAAAAATTCTGGCATGGTATACACCCCAGATTTTAAATAAAAGGGTAAAAAGAATATCGCAAAAATGATGAGAATCACAACGGCATACCACTCGTAGTTGTACACATTGATATTGGTTTGAAATCCATCAGAGGCTAAACCCACGAGAGTTGAACTGGAAATATTTGCTGAGAATAATGCTATTCCCACAATAGGCCAACTCATCGTTCGTCCTCCTAGAAAATAATCTTCTGAACTTGAGCGTTTGGATTTAGAAATACCGTAGACAATTATACCTATCAGGTATAAAAAAATGACGATTAAATCGAGATTTTGCAATTGATTCATCATTAGTTAAGTTTAGTTGGAGTGCAAGATAATTACTTTTCAGCACTGACAAAATCAATATTTCGTTTTATACCCCGGTATTTTGTGCGCTGAATAGCCGACTCTTTGAAGAGTCTTCCAAAGGTCGCTTCAGTCAGGTCATGCCAGTCTGCTTTTTCGAAAGATTTTAAAGCTTCAGGTAATTCAAACAGCTTTTGTCCGTGGGGTTTTGAAAACTTATTCCAAGGACAAACATCTTGACATACGTCACAGCCGAAAATCCAATCTTCAAATTGATTTTTATACGCCTGTGGAATCTCTTCTTTTAACTCTATGGTGAAATACGATATGCATTTGCTGCCATCGAGTTTGTAGGGCTCTATAATCGCCTGAGTTGGACAAGCATCAATACAGGCTGTGCATGAACCACAGTGGTCTGTCGTTGGCGAATCTGCTTCAAGCTCTAAATCGATAATAAGTTCTGCAATAAAGAAATAAGATCCCGTTTGTTTTTGAATTAAGTTGGTGTTTTTACCAACCCAGCCCAGACCCGAACGCTCTGCCCAAGCCTTTTCTAAGATAGGTGCCGAGTCTACAAAAACACGGCCGTGTACCTCGCCGATTTCACGCTTAATTTCATGAAGTAGTTCATAAAGCAAATCTTTAATGACCTTGTGATAATCTTGACCGTATGCGTACTTTGAAATCTTGTATGAATCTGAGGCAATTCTATTTTCTTCGGAGGGATAATAATTGTAGAGCAGACTTACAACCGATTTTGCATCGTCAACCAAAAGGCGTGGATCAAGGCGTTTGTCAAAATTGCGTTCCATATAGGACATCTCTCCGTGGCGCCCTTGCTTTAGCCACTTTTCAAGTCTTGGAGCCTGATCTTCTAAAAAATCAGCCTTTGAAATTCCACAGGCCATAAAACCCAAATTCTTGGCCTTCTCCTTAATTAGAGACGCGTATTTTGCTCCTTGATTCAATTTTTTATTCGTTGTTAAATAAATCCATAGCATTGGATGGTCGGCTTCGCCCTAAGTGCTTATAAGCTGCTTCGGTCGCTTCTCGACCTCGCTGGGTGCGTACAATAAACCCCTCTTGAATAAGAAAAGGTTCGTAAACTTCTTCTATGGTTTCAGGACTTTCTGAAACAGCGGTTGCCAAAGTATTAATTCCTACTGGGCCTCCTTTAAATTTGTCAATAAGGGTTGATAAGATCCTATTGTCCATATCGTCTAAACCATGGGTGTCTACATTCAAGGCATTCAGTCCGTATTGTGCAATTTTAATATCAATACTACCATCTCCTTTAATTTGGGCAAAATCTCTCACTCTTCTCAATAGCGCATTACAAATTCTAGGGGTTCCTCTACTTCTTCCTGCAATTTCAATAGCAGCCTCTTCGCCTATTGGCACATTCAATATTCCTGCAGATCNTTGTACAATATGAGATAATAATGGTGTAGAATAATATGAGAGACGACATTGTATACCAAAGCGAGCTCTCATTGGGGCAGTGAGTAGACCAGATCTAGTAGTTGCACCGACAAGAGTAAATGGTTTTAGATTGATCTGAACCGTTCTTGCATTAGGACCAGATTCAATCATAATATCAATTTTGAAATCTTCCATTGCCGAATAGAGATATTCCTCTACTACAGGAGATAAGCGATGTATCTCGTCAATGAATAGCACATCTCGCTCTTCTAAATTGGTCAACAAACCAGCCAGATCTCCGGGTTTATCCAAGACAGGCCCAGAGGTAATTNTAATGGCTGCATCGAGTTCATTGGCTAAGATGTTGGCAAGTGTGGTTTTTCCAAGACCCGGTGGTCCGTGTAAAAGTGTGTGATCTAGGGCCTCATCTCTCAAATTAGCGGCCTCTACAAAGACTTTTAAGTTTTCAAGAATAGCGTCTTGGCCTGTGAAGTCATCAAAGCCTTTAGGACGCAATACCTTTTCGACTTCGTGATCTTCAGACTCAAAATGAGCTCCACTGGCATCTAAATGACTGTTCATGTTCTGCTTAGTTCTTGAACTATAAAAATAACCAATATTCATCTATTGAGCTCAGCAAAAAAAAAGACCTTTCAATGAAAGGCCTTTAAATTTATAAGGTTCGAGCTTAGTGGTTCAGCTCTTCTTCATTCTCTTGTAATGGAATATGTTGAGGAACGAAATCTTGACCCTCGATAATGTATTCTCCATTTTCATGAGTCTTACTGTAATCGTAAGCCCAACGGTGTACTTCTGGAATAGCTCCTTCCCAGTTTCCGTGGAAGTGTTCTTGAGGAGCAGTCCACTCTAGCGTATTTGAATTCCAAGGATTCTGAGGTCCACGCTTTCCGTAGAAAATACTGTATATAAAGTTGTAAACAAACACCAATTGAGCCGCCCCAGCGATTAAAGCAAACATGGTCATTAATACCTGAACATCTTGCAATTCGTCAAACATAGGGAATGCCGTATTTTGGTAATATCTTCTCGGCACACCAGCCATTCCGACAAAGTGCATTGGGAAGAATACACCATAAGCACATATTGCAGTCACCCAAAAGTGTATATATCCTAAATTCTTGTTCATCATTCTACCTTGGAACATTTTAGGGAACCAGTGGTACACTCCAGCAAATAATCCGTAAAGTGCAGAAATACCCATTACCAAATGGAAGTGAGCAACTACGAAATAAGTATCGTGAACATTGATATCCAAAGCACTGTCACCTAAAATAATACCTGTTAATCCTCCTGTAATAAAGGTTGACACCAAGCCTATGGAGAATAACATCGCAGGGTTAAGCTGAAGGTTTCCTTTCCAGAGTGTAGTGATATAATTAAATGCTTTTACAGCTGATGGAATCGCAATAAGTAGTGTTGTGAATGTAAATACAGAACCTAAGAATGGATTCATTCCTGAAATGAACATGTGGTGACCCCAAACAATTGTTGATAAGAAAGCGATTGCGATAATAGATGCAACCATCGCTCTGTATCCGAAAATTGGTTTTCTCGCATTAGTAGCCATAACTTCAGAAGTGATTCCCAAAGCTGGTAGCAAAACGATGTATACCTCAGGGTGACCTAAGAACCAGAATAAGTGCTCATACAATACAGGAGACCCTCCTTGGTAGTGTAAAACCTCTCCCTGAATAAAAATATCTGAGAGGAAGAAGGATGTTCCGAAACTACGATCCATAAGTAATAGCAATGCCGCAGAAAGTAAAACCGGAAAAGATACCACTCCAATAATAGCCGTGACAAAAAACGCCCAAATCGTTAAAGGTAATCTGGTCATGGTCATACCTTTTGTTCTGAGATTTATTACTGTAACGATATAATTCAATGATCCCAATAGAGAAGATGCAATGAATATGGCCATAGAAAGAAGCCACATCGTCATTCCCGTACCAGAACCAGGCTGAGCTTGTGGTAAGGCTGAGAGTGGAGGATAAATCGTCCATCCCGCAGCAGCAGGTCCAGATTCTATAAAAATAGAAGCTACCATGATGACACTAGATACAAAGAACATCCAGTAAGAAAGCATGTTCAGAAATCCAGAAGCCATATCGCGCGCTCCTATCTGCAATGGAATAAGCAGGTTACTAAAAGTTCCACTCAATCCTGCGGTCAATACAAAAAAGACCATAAGTGTTCCGTGGATGGTTACAAGTGCGAGATAAATATCTGCATCCATTACTCCGTCAGGAGCCCATTTTCCCAATATGGCTTGGAATACAGGAAAAGATTCTCCTGGCCATGCCAATTGCATACGGAACAATAAGGACATTGCAATCCCTATAAATCCGGTAATTAATCCTGTAATCAAATATTGCTTAGCAATCATCTTGTGATCTTGACTAAAGATGTACTTCGTAATAAATGTTTCTTTGTGATGGTGTTCTAAATCGTGAGCCATAACAGTTTTTTTTCTTAATTCAATTTGCGTTTTATTGTACAGGCGCTACGGTCTCTATAAAAGAACGCTGCTCTGCCATCCATTTGTTGTAATCTTCTTCAGATTCAACAATGATTTTCATTTGCATATTGTAATGCGATTTTCCACATATTTTGTTGCACAGCAGGAGATAATCAAATTCCCAAGGCTCGCTATTAGGCTCGCCATTTGCTGCACGTTCTGCACGTATTTTATTTGTTCTCCTTACCTTTTCAATGACTTCAGGCTGTAAGCGCATCTCCTCTGTAGTCATGGTAGGTGTAAATGAAAACTGAGTCACCATACCTGGTACGCAGTTCATTTGCGATCTAAAGTGAGGCATATAAGCCGAATGCAATACGTCTTGTGATCTCATGTAAAAGTTAACCTTGCGACCCACAGGAAGGTGTAATTCCTTCACGATTACATCATCTTCAGCATAAGGGTCTGATTCGTCTAAACCCAAAACATTGGCACGGTTAATATCAATAAGTCGAACACTTGCATCACCAAGAACATTATCTTCTCCACCGTATCTCGCTGTCCAGTTAAATTGCTGTGCGTAGAGCTCCACAATTAGCGGATCATCCTCATCATTGATATCCATAATGTTTGTCCATGCATATAATCCGTATAGAATAAGTCCGGCTAAAACAATTACAGGAATGATGGTCCAGATAAATTCTAATCTATCATTATCGGCGAAAAAGAGTGCTTTCTGACCTGTTTTTCCTCGGTATTTATATCCGAAATAGTGCAGTAAAAACTGCGTAATGGTCTGTACAATCATAATGATGACCATTGAAATCCACATCAATTGATCAGTATCTAATCCGTGTTCAGAGGCCGATATGGGCAATAAAAATTTTGTGTATCGAGCAAAACTGAATATGGTAATTCCGTAGATAAATACCAGAAACAAAAAGATAAGCAGACCGTTGTAATTGTTGTCTTCATCGTTGGCAACTCCAGAATGAACCTTTGACTTTGCCCCTAGTTGAGAAATCTCAAAAATCTTACCCATTTGCCAAATGGCAACTCCAACTAATACGACTACTGTTAAAATTAATACTGTTGACATCTATCGTTTACTTTCTGGTTATTAATAGTGAAAATGTTTACTCTCTTCGATGAGAGGATTGCGTTTCGGTGTAAGTGGTGTCTTGGTCAATGCAGTGAAAATTACGTATAAGAACAATCCTGCAAAAAATAGAATACCACCTAATTCAGCTATGCCGAAGCCCCAATATGCTCCAACAGTTCCTGGCATAATCATGTTAAAAAAATCCATGTAATGCCCAAATAAAATGACGATTCCAGTGACTTGAATAAACCAATTCACACGCTTGTAATCACTTCTCATTAAAACTAATAACGGGAAGATAAAATTCAGAGCTAACATTCCGAAAAACGGAACTTTATAGTTCTCAAATCGCATCACGTAATACGTGACCTCTTCTGGGATATTTGCATACCAAATAAGCATGAACTGACTAAACCACAGGTAAGTCCAGAAAATACTAATTCCAAACATAAATTTAGCGAGATCATGTATGTGTGAGTCATTGATAATTTCTAAGTAACCTTTGGATTTCAAATACATTGTCACAAGTGCAATAGTTGTAATACCCGAAACGAAAAAGGATGCAAACACATACCATCCGAAAAGTGTACTAAACCAATGTGGATCTACACTCATGATCCAATCCCAGGACATCATTGACTCCGTTACCAAGAAGAAGGCCAAAAATCCTGCTGACCATCTGAAGTTTTTTATAAAGTTAGAATCATCAGTGGCAAGGTCTTGAGCTAAAGAATACTTTCTTGAAAGTTGGCGGTAAAAAATCCAACCTCCAATAAAGAATAATGCTCTCAATAAAAAGAAAGGTGAATTCAAGTATCCTGATTTGTTCTGAATGAGCTTGTCGTGTGCAACTACGTCAGCATCCATCCAAACGAATAAATGATTCAGGTGCATAGAACTCAACACAAAAAATAAGAATAAAATTGCCGCACCCGGAATGAGATAGGCTGTAATACCTTCCATTACTCTAAATAAAAGTGGGGACCATCCTGCTTGAGAAGCTCTTTGGATAGCGTAAAATGCGAGTACCCCAAGAGCGATCAAAAAGCTAAATAATGCTGCTACATAAAACGCTGACCATGGTCTATTTTTCATTTGATCTAACATGCGCTGATCATGAGATGCATCGTGAGAACCATGTGCCTGTTCGGCGCCATGACCAGAACTGTGATGAGCTTCATTTCCTGCTTCTTCATATGCCGCTTCTTCGTGGTGGTCCGTTTCAGCTACAACTGCTTCTTCAAGGTGATAGTCGTGAGTCTCCTCGCCGTGAGCATCGCTTTGATTAGCTTCGTCGCCGTGACCTGAACCGTGCTGGTCATGACCGGCTGCCATCATCGCCTTTGCCTCATCTACGGTTGAAGGAGCACTTAAAAATCCATAACCAAGTCCNAANANNCCGATGAGCCATTAAAACGAAGGTTNCTAATCTAAATCTATTTGAAAACTGATACATAGTTTTGTTTTCTTATTTTGTTAGGTCTGTCTTTAATTTCATTACGTATTCNGAAATCTGCCANATTTCCTCTTCATTANTCAATTGNGCTGCNTATGAACCCATTGAATTTAGTCCATAATAAATGGTNTGATAAGTGCTTCCCNNNGTAATATTTCTACCNTGATCNGCATAACTAGGTACCCCTAGAATTTTTTCTCTTTTNACNAANTGTCCTTGACCATCACCTTTAGCTCCATGACAAATGGCACAATAGACATCATATAGTTCTTTTCCTTTACNGAGNTTTTCNTCANCTTGNTCCNCTGNAAGTGGACTTTCTTGAGNTCTTGCTGCTTCTTTGCCCTCTATAGTNTTNTCGAATTCGTAAGGCATCCANCCTCTAGGAATCGTATTNTCAGCAGGAAGCATTGCNGCTGTACCTTNTGGAAATAAGTCAGACTCTTGATAGGTCTCATACCCCACAGACTCATACATATTAGGCATGTACTGAAAGTTGGGTTTGTTTTTGTCAAAACAAGACGTCAATGTCANTACTAGACTCAATGCTANGATATATGGTAAAGTCGATTTCATGTTATTCATTGTTTTTTGGTATTTGAACTTCAACAGCACCTGTGTCTAATAAAAACTCNTGAAGTTCTTTTAAATCACCTTTTAAAGCTACTTCCATNAAAAAGTNATCGTCGGTTGTTCGCACNTCTGGATTTTCAGCTTCTTTAAATGGCCACATTCTACTTCTTAAATANAAGGTAATTACCATNAAGTGAGCTGCAAAAAATACNGTCATCTCGAANATNACTGGGACNAAGGCAGGCATATTNAAAAAGAAGCTAAANCTCGGTTTACCNCCGATATCTTGNGGCCAATCTTGAATCATGATNTAATTCATCATNGTAATGGCTACGGANAANCCTAAACACCCATATATGAATGCAGCAGCTGAAATACGTGTATCCTCTAANCCGAGGGCTTTGTCTAATCCGTNGACNGGAAAAGGCGTNTANACCTCTTCGATATGNAGTTTCTTTTCNCTAACCGCTTTAACAGCATTCATTAGAATGTCGTCATCTGTGTATAATGCTCGAATTAATTTTGTAGCCATTTTAGTCCAGATTATTAGTTGATTGCGAATTTGAAATTACTTCTCCNGTAGCTTCGTCNTACTCTCGTACTACTCCNCGACTAGCTGGCATTTCATATAATGGTTTTCCTGAGTNNCGNAATTCTTTGAAACGCNCTCCTGAAGATTTNAGNATTGANTTTACTTCAGCTTGTGCGATTACNGGGAANGTTCTAGAATACAATAAGAACAANACAAAGAANAATCCAATTGTNCCTATNAAAATTCCNATATCGACAAANGTTGGAGAGAACATGNTCCATGAAGATGGCANGTAATCTCTGTGTAACGAAGTAACAATGATNACNAAACGCTCAAACCACATTCCTATATTNACNACAATGGAGATAAAGAAGGAGAACATAATACTNGTTCTCAATTTTTTAAACCACATGAATTGTGGAGAGAATACATTACAGGTCATCATTGACCAATACGCCCACCAGTAGGGTCCAGTCGCTCTGTTTAAGAATGCNTANTGTTCGTATTCTACNCCAGAATACCAAGCGATAAATANCTCTGTGATATAGGCACANCCNACNATTGAACCCGTAATCATAATNACGATATTCATCAATTCGATATGTTGAACGGTGATATACGCTTCNAGNCCCACAACCTTTCTCATNATNATAAGAAGNGTATTCACCATCGCGAAACCAGANAANATTGCCCCNGCAACGAAATACGGTGGAAAAATAGTGGTNTGCCAACCNGGTATNACCGATGTGGCGAAGTCAAAAGATACAATCGTGTGTACCGAAAGTACNAGAGGAGTNGCNAGACCTGCAAGNACTAANGAAACCTCTTCNAATCGTTGCCAATCTTTTGCTCTACCTGTCCANCCNAAGCTGAGTAAACTGTAAATTTTCTTTTGAAANGGNTTAACCGCTCTATCTCTAATCATGGCAAAATCNGGTAATAANCCTGTCCACCAGAATACAAGAGAAACCGATAAATAAGTTGAAATCGCAAANACGTCCCAAAGTAAAGGCGAGTTAAAATTCACCCACAAAGACCCGTATTGATTTGGAATTGGTAATACCCAGTANGCAAGCCAGGGTCTACCCATGTGTATAATTGGAAATAAACCNGCTTGAATNACTGAAAANATGGTCATCGCNTCAGCAGANCTGTTGATGGCCATTCTCCATTTTTGTCTAAAGAGGAGNAGTACTGCAGANATTAAGGTTCCTGCGTGACCAATACCTACCCACCAGACNAAGTTGGTGATNTCCCAAGCCCAGTTTACNGTTTTNTTTAGACCCCAAACACCAATACCTGTTGAGATTGTGTAAATGATACAACCAATTCCCCACAAAAAGGCCACAAGGGAGATNCCAAAAACAANCCACCATTGTTTATTTGCCTTTCCCTCTACTGGTTTAGCGATATCAATTGATACGTCGTGGTANCCTTTGTCCCCAAGGACAAGAGGTTTNCGTATCGGAGCTTCATAATGCGACGCCATAGTTGTTGTTTAATTTAAANATTGTTTAGGCTTCTNNTNTATTTCGAACTTTCACTTGGTAGAATACNTTAGGCTGTGTTCCTACGTGNTCTANCAGNTGATACATTCTGTTGTTTTCTTTTAAATGAGCTANTTCACTTTCATGATCNTTCACATCTCCAAATACNATNGCTCCNNTATCACANGCTGCAGAACANGCTGTGTTGAANTCACCGTCTTTNATNGCTCTNCCGTCTCGTTTCGCNTCGAGTATTGTTTTCTGTGTTCTTTGNATACACATNGAACACTTCTCCATCACNCCTCTAGAACGAACNTTNACNTCTGGGTTCAATACCATTCGACCTAGGTCGTTATTCATATTGAAATCAAACTCATCGTTTTGGTTGTATAAGAACCAGTTAAATCTTCTTACTTTATAAGGACAGTTGTTCGCGCAATAACGTGTACCAATACATCTGTTGTACGCCATGTGGTTTTGACCTTGTCTAGAGTGCGAAGTAGCCGCTACTGGACAAACGGTCTCACACGGAGCGTGATTACAATGCTGACACATTACAGGTTGGAAGGCTACCTGAGGATTATTCGAAGGATTTTCTAATTCTCCAAATCCACCAAGGCTACCATTAGATCCAAATAGACCGTCTAAATCTTCTTTTTTCTCGTTATCAGCCTCAAAACTTTCCTCTGAAGAGTAATAGCGGTCGATTCTGAGCCAGTGCATATCGCGTGAAACTCGAATTTCTCTTTTTCCAACTACAGGCACATTGTTTTCAGCATGACAAGCAATTACACAAGCACCACAGCCTGTACAAGCATTTAAATCGATAGACATATTAAAGTGGTGTCCAACCGATCGATCAAAGCTGTCCCATAAGTCAACACTTGAAGCTGGCACTTCTTGGTGATCAAGTGAAACCAGAGGAATTTTATTCCAAACCGCCGCATCCTCATGTAAATAAGAATTCATATCGGTTTCTTTGATAATATCACCTCTACCCATTAGTGTTCTCTGCAACTGAACACATGCAAATTCATGCATACCACTCATTTTTTCAACTTTTACTTGTTGAGATTTTGAGTTATTTAGGTAGAGTTTAAAGGCATTCACTCCAGTTTGCATTTCGGTTTGAATACCTGATTTTCTTCCGTAACCAAAGGCTAAACCAAAAGTTCCTACAGCCTGACCTGGCTGAACAATCACAGGTACATTTTCTAGAACTTGTTCACCTACAGTTATCTTAGCATATGATCCATCTAAACCTCCATTGGCCACATATTCATTTACTAAACCTAATTTTTCAGCATCGGTTTTAGATACCGTTAAATAGTTATCCCATGAGGTTCTGGTAATTGGATCAGGGAATTCTTGTAGCCATGGATTATTCGCCTGACTACCATCACCCATTCCAGTTTTGGCGTACAGTACAAGTTCACTGTCGTTAACTCTAGTGTTCGATAATGATCTTGCAGCGCTTAATTCTTGATCCGCTTCAGTAACGCTTCGACTCAAACTCACATTTTCATCGCGAACGAAAACACCGTCTTGCAATGCCTTATTCCATGATGAACCCTCTAAAACGGAAGTTTCCCAAGTTTGTCTGACAAAATCGTAGTAGCTGTCTTCTACTCCTGCCCATTTAAGCAGACAAGCCTCAAATTGACGTGTATCGAAAAGTTCTCTTATAACGGGTTGTGTCAAACCATAAAACCCTGCTTTGACCTGCATGTCTCCCCAAGATTCCAAGAGGTGAGAAGCTGCAGCAACAAAGGTTGATGCACTTGCTGTCTCATTATTTAAGAAGGCACTTGAAACCGTAAATCCAACCTTGCTCATAGCCGATTGAAAACGCTC
Source organism: Flavobacteriaceae bacterium (assembly GCA_002691645.1). Classification (GTDB taxonomy): domain Bacteria; phylum Bacteroidota; class Bacteroidia; order Flavobacteriales; family Flavobacteriaceae; genus UBA3478. The sequence goes on along the minus strand of NZIP01000042.1, from coordinate 19,311 downwards.
AGCTTCAGGACTGTTGTACAATGGATTGACTCCATCTAAAAGAAGCATTCCTACTCTAGAGGCTTCCATGTCGTCTAAAAGCGCATTCCACTTTTGAAGACTTCCTTGAGCTGTATATCTCGGTTTGCTAGTATCAAAAGCCTCACTTTGAATCATCTCATTGATGGCTAAAGTGATATACTGAGCCATTTGATCGTCTAGGCCACAAACCACAACAGCCTTAGAACCTGCGGCTTTTACTTTGGAAGCCATAGCACTCACATAAGCATCCATAGAAGCATCTGAACCACCAGAAGCATCTTGACCTTTAAGCGTGTTATACAGCTTAGCGAGTGTTATTTTTTGTTGGTGTTGACTCAGTGGTATACGCTTATCCGCATTTGAGCCTGAAAGCGTCATATTAGACTCTAACTGGATATGATGTGACATCTTTCCATTTTCTGGTCTTCTATGTGCCGTGTAGCCTTTACTGTATCCTCCACCTTGCCAATCTCCTAAGAAATCAGCATCAAATGAAATGATTACATCCGCCTTTGAGAAATCGTAATCCGCTAAAGCGCGAACACCGTAACGCTGTTCAAATGCAGAAAGACTTGAATCTGACGAAATCGCATCGTAAACAATGTGTTCAAAATTTTCATTTTTCTCTGCAAAAAGCGCTATTAATCTTTTGTAAGAAGGGCTGCTCTTAGTGTGACTTACGAGCACTACTTTTTGATCAGAATCAGCTATAGCATTTAATCTTGCCGCAACGGCCGTATCGAGGTTGTCCCATTCAATAGGAGCCCCATTTGCCATTGGTCCTTGGATTCTGTTTTTATCATAAAGGCTCAAAACAGAAGCTTGAACTCTAGCATTAGCTCCTCCAAGTACCTTAGCACTTTCATTATTTTCTACCTTAATGGGTCTTCCTTCGCGTGTCTTTACAAGTACAGAAGCGAAATCGTATCCATTAGATATAGAAGTGGCATAATAGTTTGCAACGCCTGGTACGATTTCATCTGGCTGAACCACATAGGGTACAGATTTTTTGATTGGACCCTCACAGGCAGCAACTGTAGCTGCAGCCGTGCTAAAACCAACCCATTTCAAAAAATCTCTTCTCGAAGCATTGCTCGAATCAAGTTCATTTTTGTCTTCGTAAAATCCAACTACGGGTAAGTCTTCTGTAAACTCGTCTTTTCCTATAGACTCGATTACTTTAGAATCTCCGTTTAATTCGAAATCACTTCTCCAGTATTTTTTATTTGAACTCATGGTTTAGTTGTAATGCTTTTTAATAATGACACTTTCCACATTCTAGGCCTCCCATCTGGGCCGCTGTTAATTGTTCAACACCATACTTTTTAGATAGTGCCTCGTGTATTTTCTCGTAATACGGATTGTCGGTTAAGGCTACGTTGGTTTCCCTGTGACAGTTAATACACCACCCCATTGTTAATGGACTGTATTGATACATGATTTCCATTTCTTCAACAGGTCCGTGACAAGTTTGACATTCAACACCTGCTACACTGTAATGCTGAGAGTGATTGAAATAAGCAAAGTCTGGCAAGTTGTGTATCCTCACCCATTCAACTGGCTGAGCTTCGCCTGTGTAAGATTGTGTTTGCTCATCCCATCCAACAGCCTTGTACAATTTCTTGATTTCGTTAGTGTAAAATTCATTGGTGTATCCATTAGCCAAATCTTCTTTTGATGGACCTTCTGGATTACCCTTGTACTCATAAATCGATTTATGACAATTCATACATACGTTGAGTGACGGGATTCCCGAATGTTTAGAAACTCGAGCAGAAGAGTGGCAATAGGTACATTCAATTTTATTGTCACCTGCGTGTATTTTATGCGAATAGTGAATTGGTTGAACAGGCGCATACCCTTGGTCAATTCCTATTTGCATCATATAAGCATAAGCGTAATAGGCACTCATGAGAAGTAGTACAACTACTGTAACAAACATTAAAAACTGGTTTTGAATAAAGGCCTTCCAAATCGGTGTTCCTTTAGATTTTTCTTCTACAACTTCTACTCCAGAAAGTTGAGCAAAACGTTTTAAAGTGCGTTGAATCGTAAAGAGCATGATAACTAGCACGGCTAAAACCAATGCCAAAATGGCTAGAATCAATTCATCCGCAATACCAGAATCGGCAACGACAACTTGAGCATCTGCTGCAGCTGCCGCAACTACAGGTGCAGGAGGTGGAGCCGCAGTGTAAGCCAAAATATTATCAATGTCTGCGTTGCTCAAAGTAGGAAAAGCCGTCATCGCGGCTTTGTTGTATTCATTGTACACTTTGTTCGCATACGCATCTCCTGAGGCTATCATTCCTGCCGAATTCTTAATCCATGCATACAGCCATTCTTTGTCGAGGCCTTCATCTTCGCTTAGACGTGTTTCTACATTGGCTAAGGCAGGACCTGTCATCTTTCTATTAAGCGCATGACAGGCAGCACAATTTTGGTTAAAGAGTTGTTTACCTGCAACTGGATCACCACCTAAATCAGCTGGCGTTTCAGCGGCATCTTGTGCAAAAGCAGCAATGGTAAACACTAAAAATACGAGTGCAGTTTTAAAAATGTAGTTTAATACTGGCAGGTTTTGGTTTGAGTTTGTTCTCATACTAAATTAATTGCTATCTATTTAGTGGCTTTCGAGAGAGATACTTCTTGTCTAGGCAAAATTACCCCTCTAAAATTGGCCTCAAAAATAAGACTCAGTCCTTTATTTTAAAACCTTTAAAAGAAGTAGTTTACAATTTATATTCAATCTAAATAAGGTGATTTTAGCGAAAATATTAAACAAAATTTCTCAATTTTATGACGTAAAAAAAATCGCTATGAAGTTCTATTTTTCACTTCTTTTTTTCTCACTGTTTTTTTCTGAAGCATTACAGGCTCAAAATGAGATATTACTAACTGATAATCAGCAAGAAAGACTAGAAGATGATCCAGAAAAAATGAAAGTACTCTTTGAAAACTATACATCTCTTAGAACTCAAGAGAGCAGTTATCAAATTCAATTAGGGTTCGGTTCTTATACAAAAGCCCAAGATTTGTTGAAGCAAGCCAATGAAGTTTTTGGAGAATTTGAGAGTAGAATTGAATTCCAAACTCCTACCTACAGAGTTCGTTTAGGCAACTTTAACGATCGACTAGAAGCGGAGCGAATATTTGCAGAAATTCGAAAAAAATTCCCTTCTGCAATTTTGATTAAACCCTAAAAAGTAATTTATAATTTTTTCTGAACAGCAACTTCCTGATAAGCCTCAATGGTATCTTTTAGCTTTAAGTCGTTGTAGTTTTTGATTTGCATTCCACAATCATAACCCTTGGCTACTTCCTTGACATCATCTTTAAAACGTTTTAAAGACGCTAGTTCACCATCGAATACTACGACGCCTTCACGAATCAACCTCACCTTAGAATTACGGAAAATCTTACCAGTTAATACCATACAACCAGCAATAGTTCCAATCTTTGATATTTTGAAGGTTTCTCTTATTTCGGCAGTTCCCGTAACCTCTTCTTTCATCTCAGGACTTAGCATGCCTTCCATGGCTGACTTGATATCATCTATAGCTGCATATATAATGGAGTACGTTCTGATGTCGATTTCTTCCTTCTCAGCTAAAGCTCTTGCATTAGACATTGGCCTTACATTAAATCCGATAATGATTGCATCAGAGGCAGTAGCTAACAACACATCAGACTCGGTAATTGCTCCTACACCTTTATGGATGATATTGACTTGAATTTCTTCAGTGGACAATTTTTGAAAGGAATCAGTAAGTGCTTCTACGGATCCATCCACATCACCTTTTAAAATGATATTGAGTTCTTGGAAGTCTCCAAGTGCAATACGACGGCCTATTTCGTCTAGAGTGATATGGCGCTGTGTTCTCACGTTTTGTTCTCGCTGCAATTGAGCTCTTTTAGACGCAATTTGTTTGGCCTCACGCTCATCTCTGATCACATTGAACTTATCTCCTGCTTGAGGAGCTCCATCTAGACCCAAAATTGAGATAGGAGTAGCTGGACCAGCTTCCTTAATTTGCTTACCTCTTTCATCTTGCATTGCTCTAACCTTACCACTGCAGGTACCCGCTAAGACATAGTCTCCTATTTTAAGATTTCCGTTTTGTACTAATACCGTTGAAACATATCCTCTACCCTTATCTAAAAAAGCCTCAACTACAGAACCTATTGCATCGCGCTCATAATTCGCTTTGAGCTCCAACAATTCTGACTCTAGCAACACTTTTTCAAGCAGTTCATTAACACCTTCGCCTGTTTTGGCAGAAATATCATGCGATTGAATCTTTCCACCCCAATCTTCGACAAGCAAATTCATTTGGGCTAAGCCCTCTTTAATTTTCTCAGGATTTGCTGTGGGTCGGTCAATTTTATTTATGGCAAAAACAATGGGGACGTCTGCAGCCTGTGCGTGAGCAATAGCTTCTTTTGTTTGCGGCATGATATCATCATCAGCGGCAATAACAATTATGACAATATCGGTGACTTGAGCACCTCTCGCCCGCATCGCTGTGAAGGCCTCATGCCCAGGAGTGTCCAAAAAGGTCATTTTTTGACCACTTTCAAGAGTTACTGCATAAGCTCCGATATGCTGAGTAATTCCACCACTTTCACCGGCAATTACATTTTCTTCTCTAATGTAATCCAAAAGTGAAGTCTTACCGTGATCAACGTGACCCATTACAGTCACAATAGGCGCTCTTGGCTCTAAATCAGCAGGGGTATCTTCAACGTCTACCTCGATTGACTCTTCAATTTCAGCGGTAATAAATTCTACTTCAAAACCAAATTCTTCAGCTACAATGACCAGGGTTTCTGCATCTAATCTTTGATTTAGAGTAACCATGATTCCCAAAGACATACAGGCAGAAATAATTTGAGTCGTAGAGACATTCATCATTGTGGCCAGCTCATTGACTGTGACAAACTCTGTAACTTTGAGAATTTTACTTTCAATCTCTTGTTGTTCTAGATTGAGTTCAGATTGCTTTTTATGCAAATCTCTCTTTTCTCTTCTATATTTTGCTCCTTTTCCTTTGGATGATTTACCTTGAAGTTTTTCAAGTGTTTCTCTTACCTGCTTTTGAACCTCTTCTTCAGTTGGCTCGGCCTTTTGAACTCCTTGTTTAGGTCTGTTTTTACCTCCTCGTCTGTTCTGATTATTCTGGCCTCTTCCTTGATTATTGTCAGAAACGATACGCTTTCGCTTTCGCTTTTTATTGTCTTTATCTTGATTTTTGGCTTTTGACGAATCCTCCTTCTTTTTCTTCTTCTCAAATTGAGTCAAATCAATTTTTGCTCCAGTGAGTTTAATTCCACTAAGCTTTTTATATTGAGTTTTTATCGACTCATTTTCCCCAGTTTCACTCGCAGTGTCAGATTTACTTTCCTCTGTCTTTTTAGGAGCTACTTGCTCAACAGTTTCATCTGTCTTTTGATCAACACTTTCTTCCGTTTTTTCAGGGGTGACCTCTTCAGGCTTTGAATCGGTCTTTGGTTGTTCAGCTGCCTCAACCTCTTTTTTAGGATTGGCTTTCCCATCTTCTTCTAAATCTATTTTGCCAACAGCTTTAGGTTTGCTCAGTTCAGCTTTGGCCTTGATGATTTCTTCCGATTTTTTTTCTCGAGCAATTCGTTTCTCTTCTTGNTCTTGCTCTATNTTCAACCTCAAGGCTTCTTTTTCCTTGCGCTGTTCCTCTCCCACCTCTTGAGACGCCACTTTCTTGGACATATCAGTNTGAAATTCGTCCAATAAAACTTGGTAAACNTCACTTGAAATTTTAGTCGTTGGTCTNGCTTCTATCTCAACTCCTTTNGTTTTCAAATGGTCTACTGCCCTGTCAAGAGAAATATTCAATTCTCTTAAAACTTTATTTAACCTTATGGTTGGCGTGTCGCTCATATAGTTGTTATCTCTTTTCTATTCGGCCTATACCCTTCGCTTATNTACAAATATAACCGCTTAATTTATTCTTCAAATTCAGCCTTCAAAATTTTGAGGACCTCNTTTATGGTTTCTTCTTCTAAATCTGTTCTNTTTACNAAATCAGANGNGTCNAACTCTAAAACACTTCGAGCCGTATCTAATCCNATTTTNTGGAACTCCTTNATAATCCAGCTNTCNATTTCATCTGAGAACTCTGTTANCTCTACATCTTCTTCAACNCCTTCTCTGAANACATCAATTTCATAACCGGTNAGTTGNCCTGCNAAACGGATGTTATGTCCACCTCTNCCAATGGCNTTNGAAACNTCTTCTGGCTTNAAATACACCTGAGCNGTTTTCTTTTCNTCNTCGATTTTCACACTACTTATTCTAGCNGGTGATAACGCNCNNGTAATCAATAATTGTTGATTATTGGTATGATTAATAACATCTATGTTTTCATTTCCTAATTCTCTNACTATACCATGAATNCTAGAACCNTTCATTCCGACACANGCTCCTACAGGATCAATTCTATCATCATAAGAATCTACCGCAACCTTNGCNTTCTCNCCTGGAATTCGAACNGCTTTNTTGATGGTGATTAATCCATCGAAAACCTCAGGAATCTCTTGAAAGAATAATTGCTCCAAAAACTTNGGTGAAGTCCTCGATAAAATAATNGATGGTTTAGATCCTTTGAGNTCTACNGATTCAATNACNCCTCTGACATTATCCCCTTTTCTAAANAAATCAGAAGGNATTTGTCGATCTTTTGGAAGAATTATTTCATTTCCTTCATCATCGAGAAGAATAACNGCCTTGTGTCTTATATGGTGCACCTCAGCCGTNTAAATTTCACCTTCTAAATCTTTAAANTGCTTGTATATAGTGGTNTTNTCGTGCTCGTGNATNCGAGAAATCAAATTTTGNCGCAACGAAAGAATAGCTCTTCTTCCTAANTCTAANAGTTTAACCTCCTCGGAAACATCTTCACCNACCTCAAAGTCGGGTTCTATCTTTCTCGCTTCGGTCAATGANATTTCTTCATTAGGCTCCTCAACCATTCCATCTTCTACAACNATCCGGTTTCGCCAAATTTCTAAATCTCCNTTNTCAGGGTTAATAATGATATCAAAGTTTTCATCTGANCCAAATTTTTTCTTCAATGCATTGCGAAATACATCTTCCAAAATNGCCATCAGTGTAACTCTGTCNATAAACTTGTCATCNTTAAACTCCGAAAAAGATTCAATTAAAGCTAGATTTTCCATTTAGTCATTTATCATTAAAATGTGATGAGCACTTTTGCCTTTTCAATATGCTCAAATTCTATTTTTTGTTGTTGTGTTATTGTTNTCTTTCCTTTTCCAATTTCTTTAGGNACTCTTTCGTTCCACTCAAGAATAATANATTCTTNNTGGGCTTCNATTAGTTTTCCTTTGTACTGCTCACCNGCTNCNTTTACNTCAANTTTTCTNCCAATNTGTTTGGGATACTGTCGAAATTTNACAAGAGGTGAAGTCGCNCCACAAGAAGANACTTGAAGCGANAAATCNTCCTCTTCACGATNTAGATTNTGNTCAATTGCTCTGCTGATATCTATACAATCTTGAACAGANACCAATNTATCGCCATCNANTGTNATATGTATGTGATGATCTGCACCTACAGAGAAATCNACAACAAATAAATCAGAACGCTCNANGAGCGCTTTTTCCAATAAATCATCAACTTTCTGCTTGAGCAACATATNATTTAATAAAAGAGGGGACCGCAGTCCCCTCATCATTNTTCGAATTATANTGTAAATNTAAACAATTTAATTCATCCTGTTGGCCTACAAGGACTCGAACCTTGAACGACTGAACCAAAATCAGCTGTGTTACCAATTACACCATAGGCCANNACCANAATGCGGCTGCAAATTTAAACTATTCTTANNATTTCCAAAAACTATTTTTTGGTATTTTCGCCAATGGTCTTTTAACTCATGACAAATGNNTGAAAATTTTGNAACATTAGAGAAGTANANCGCATGGTTTTCCTTTGGAATNGCACTNATTTGTTTTAGNCTAACAGTAGAACCCACGGGNAGCTTTTGGGATGCAGGCGAGTANATTTCTACCTCAGCAAAACTGCAGGTTGGACATCCGCCAGGAGCACCTNTATTCCAAATGATNGGTGCCTTTTTCGCCACTTTTGCGTTTGGAGNATCCACCAAAATNGCACTAATGGTAAATATGGTATCCGTATTTTCAAGTGCCTTNACTGTNTTTTTTACTTTTTTAATCACTTCTAATCTTATTCAAAAATTATGGAGTGAAGANGAANCTAATTCTNAATCNTACTCCTTANCAAAGACCATAGTTATTTTAAGTGGNTCANNTGTAGCTGCTTTAAGTTTGTCNTTTTCAGATAGTTTTTGGTTTAACGCNGTGGAAACAGAAGTNTACGCCATGGCGAGTTTGGTGATGTCNTTATTATTGTGGCTAGGACTAAAATGGTCTGANGANCTCNATNAANAAAGAGGACANAAATGGTTAATGCTCATCGCTTTTGTGGTAGGTCTNGTTTTTGGAATCCAATTCATGGGCTTTTTGGCNATACCTTCNATAGGNTTGCTTTANGCCTTTAAAAAGNNTAAAANCTTGGACTGGAAAAAGTTNATCCTAATNAANNTCACAGTTATNGCCCTTCTATTTTTAGTCTTTAAATATTCCTTGACATATGTGCTAAGCCTATTTGGAAGTGCAGAAGTATTTTTTGTNAACCAACTNGGNATGCCTTTTAACTCNGGAACCATATTCATGCTACTTTTATTGANCGCNTTGTTTTTNTATGCTATAAAGGAGACNAAAAAGAGAGATTGGCCNACGGCTTATCTCATTGTACACTGNACTCTTTTTATGTTTATAGGNTTTTCNACCTGGTTTATGCTTCCNATTAGAGCTAATGCNCAAACGGTNGTNAACGAGAATAATCCCGAAGANGCNAGGTCACTTCTCGCATATTACAACAGNGAGCAGTATCCAAGTGTTGAGAGTCCNTTTTACGGCGCTTATTNTTCTGANCAATTNGGACCAGCGGGCCCTCCAAAGGATGANAAACCAAAATACGAGAAAGANCTNAAGCTCAGAAAATATGTNATTGTCAATAATTACAAGAACGCTCTNCAACANCCAGACCCTGGTCATGTCGGTCTTTTACCAAGAATGTGGAGTGCGCAAAATACAGAGAATTACATGAAATACTACGGGGCCCTGTCCTTTAGTATTAAACCTGAATACTATGCCAATGCCGAACTGAGGAATGCAGTTAATAGATTTCAAACCCTCAATAAAGAAGGGCAAGTAGACACTGCGCAGTACATTGATTTTTTACGAAACTTTTCAGAATATATAGATGTAAAGCCTCCCAGCTTGTGGCAAAACATCAATTATATGTTCGACTTTCAATTTGGATACATGTATATACGTTATTTGTTTTGGAATTTTGTGGGAAGACAAAATGACGCTCAAGGAAGGTATAACGGAGATGGAGAATGGCTCAGCGGCATTTCTTTCATAGATGATGCAAGGCTAGGTAGCCAAAAAAACTTACCAAATGACCTGAAAAACAACAAAGCTCGAAATACTTATTTCTTTTTACCTCTTCTCTTAGGACTCATTGGAATGGTGTACCAAGCAAAGCGAAACTGGAAACAGTTTTGGGTGCTAATGGTCTTTTTTCTTTTAACTGGGATTGGAATACAATTTTACACCAATCCGGGCATATTTCAACCCAGAGAACGGGACTATTCTTTGGTCGGGTCCTTTTTTATCTTCACCCTTTGGATCGGGATTGGAGTCAGTGCCTTGTACAAAGAGGTAGAAAAATTTGTGCAAAAAGAAAAATTCAAATTAGCCATAGGGGTAGGAGCTCTTTGTTTTTTGTGCGTTCCTTTTTTAATGGCAGCCCAAAATTGGGATGATCACGACCGTTCAGGTAGGGAGACTGCGCGTTCTGCAGCTATGTCTTATCTGAGCTCTTGTCAAGAAGATACAGGAGCTATGATTTTTACCATAGGAGACAACGACACTTTTCCACTTTGGTATGTTCAAGAAATTGAAAATTATCGAACTGATGTACGGGTAATTAACTCTTCTTTATTCGGTACGGATTGGTATATCGACCAAATGAAACGAAAGGCATACGAAAGCGATCCTATTCCATCACAGCTATCTCATGATAAATACAAATTTGGAACAAGAGATCTCGTGTATTACCAAGCCATCCCTCAATATCAAGATGAAAGATGGGAAATCAGCAAATTCATAGATTGGATTGGCAGCGATAGAGAAGAAACAAAATTGGGTTACTTACTCAAACAACAAGGTAGAGATTTGAGCGGATACGAAGAAGGTAATTTAAATATCGTTTACTACCCGACCAACAAAATCAGAGTTCCTGTAGACAAGCAAAAAGTGCTGGCCAACGGCCTAGTCAAGGCTAAAGATAGCGCACTGATAGTAGACTATATCGATATTGATTTACCAAGTGTACTCACCAAAAGCAGAGTGTTGATGCTCGACATATTGGCTAATAACAAATGGGAAAGACCTATTTATTTCTCAGGTGGTAGTTTGGATCCAGGAGAATACATTTATTTAAAAGATTATTTACAATTAGATGGATTAATCTACAAATTCGTTCCGATTATGACTGAAGATCAAGGTGGATTCGACTTAGGTCGAATCGACTCGGAATTAATGTTTGATATTGTCACAAATTGGGAATGGGGAAATGCAGATGATGAAGATGTTTATATCGATCCTCAATCGAAATCACAAGGACTCTCATATCGGTCAAATCTTGCGAGGCTAACTGAGCAGCTCATCGCTGAAGAAAAATTAGAGAAGGCGGAAATCATCATGGATTTAGCGGTGAAATATACGCCTATGGATCGCTTTGGTTTTTACACCTTCATGGAACCATTTGCAGAAGGCTATTATCAAATTGGAAAACCGGAAAAAGCCCAGGCTATTCTAGGTGAATTATTTGAAATATACACCGAACACCTTACCTATTATCAAGGCTTATCTATGAATGAAAATTTTACCAAAATCGATCGAATTTACAGTGATTTAGAAGCATTTCGTCGCTGTTTAGATATAGCTCTTAGCGCTGAAGACGTAGAATTCATTCAAGAACCATCTGCGCAATTCAATTCGCTTATAGAAAGTTTCATGAGTTTATTTGGTCAACAAGAAGAACTTTTAGAATCTTCAGAAGTAGAATAGTACAAGTACTAAAAAGAAAAAGGGGATTAAGCGTATTGATTCACTAAATTGATTAAGGTGTTTGCGTCGAGCTCTCCGCTTTGACGCCAAAGCATTTCACCTTTTTTATAAATCATAAGTGTAGGAAGACCTTTTATTTTAAGGGCTTGTGCTAGCTCTTGGTTCTTTTCTACATCAATTTTAATGACTTTACCTTTGTCTCCAACTGCTGCGGCTACATCGTTAAGCACGGGTTCCATTTGCGTTGAAGCTTCGTTCCACTCGGCATAAAAGTCAAATAAAACTGGGATATTTAAGTCAATTAAATCACCAAACTTAGACATAGGTTGTGCTAATTAAATTCATTGCAAGTTATAAAAAATCAAATTATGAACTTAGGAAAGTTTTGATTTTAGCGTGATTAGACCAATTTCTGGCCAAATGCCGTAACGTCCTGGATATCCCAAATGTCCAAATCCCCTGTTTACAATGAGACGATCTTCATTGCTGCTGTACAAACCAGCCCATTGCTTGTAGCGGTATTGAATTGGACTCCACTTGAGTCCAGGAATTTCTATACCTATCTGAAACCCATGCGTATGACCACTCAGGGTGAGCTGAAATTTCTTTTCATCTTTTAAAACCTCTGCTTCCCAGTGGGATGGATCGTGGCTCATTAAAATTTTAAAGTCGTTATCACCCGTATGCGCACTGGCCTTATGTAAATCTCCTTTCTTAGGAAACCTACCCGTTCCCCAATTTTGAACACCTACAATATGTATTTTTTGCTGCTCTTTTTCAAATGTTACAGTCTCGTCTAACAATACCTTAAAGCCCATTCTAGATTGAAAGTCAAAAAGCTGGTCGACATCTTGTTGTTGCAAATCATCTGTCTCATGCGGATAATAGTCACCGTAATCGTGATTACCAAGCACAGAAAACTTACCGTATTTGGCGCTTACTCGAGAAAACATGTCGATATATTGTTCGGCCTCATCTGATAAGTTATTGACCATGTCACCCGTAAACAAAACAGCGTCAGCTTGTAGTTCTTGAACGAGTTGAAGACCGCGCTCTACTTCAGCAGGATCGTCAAAACTACCCGCGTGAAAGTCAGAAATATGTGCGATTTTGAACTGATCAAAGGCCTGAGGAAGATCTGAAAATTCCAAATCGTAATCGTGTACTTTAAAGTTGTACTTGGAAGATTTTTTCAATCCTAGCATCATCGCTGAAAACGGTGCAAAAGAAGTGGCGATGGCCACCCCTGCTATAAATCTTCTTCGTTCGGGATAGTAAGGGGTTGGATTTACTTTGCGATTCAAAAGCCAGTTTTTCAATAGCAAAAAAAGACGGTAGATATCATCAATTAATGAAAAACAGGATGCGATAAACACAAGTACAAAAAAACTACCTAAGACACCCAGAGACAAATCATAATTCAATGGTTTGACTCCATCAACGTATTGCCGTTGTTGCATAACAAAAAAAATCCAAGCAGAAAATACTCCGAAAAAATAAATAACCTTTATCAGAGTATTATACAATATTCTCTTGTAGACTTGATAGGCGTATATCGCCAATCCGAAATAGAAGAGAACAAAAACAATTTGAGCTGTACTCATGTATTAGAATTCTTTATTATTCGCAATTTTTACTACCTCCATAATTTTGTCCAATTGAAGCATTCTCAATTCAAAATCTAATGGATTAGAGATCATCGACATTTTAGGCTTGCTAAGGCCTATAGTCGTTGGCTCAAAAGTTGTGCCAGAGAGATGAATTGCCTCAAAATTATATTTTCTAAACAAGGCAGCCTCTTGTTTCCCTATTCCACTGCCCGGCATAAGGGTTAGGTTATTCGCCTTTTTTTTGAGTTCAAGTAGCAATTCTAGACCCAAGGCGGCCTTATCTCTTAAACCCGAGGTCAACAAGGTGTCAACACCTGCTTTATCTAATATTGCCAATGATTCTATAGGATCATCTACCCAATCAAAGGCGCGATGAAAAGTAACCTTTAAACCTTCGGCGGCTTTAAATAAAAAATCAAGCGCTTGCCTATCAATGTGATTTTGATCAGTTAAGCATCCGAAAACTACACCTTCGACCCCTAAAGTTTTGAAAACCTTGATGTCGTTTTTCATGGTATTCAGTTCAGCCTCTGAATACGTAAAATGACCTCGTCTAGGACGGATCATTACCCGGATGGGAATATCAAGCTCAGTCAAAAACGTCTCGGCCATACTTAGGGAAGGAGTTAATCCACCTAATTCGAGGGCCGAACACAATTCTACTCTATTCACCTGACTTTGTTTAATTCCAACAATGGAATTAATATCATCTGTGCAAACTTCTACAATCATGTGTGCTTATATTGTATATTTAGTTCCTTCAATTGATACTCTAAATGAAAAGACGAAAGTTCATAAAAAAATCTGGTTTAAGTGTTGGCGGAATGTTAACATTTGCTCAAGTCAAAGCGAATACGGATGTTTTTGATACAGAAAAACAATCCATCCGAAAACCTGTTTGTATTGCCACATGGAATGTTGAAAATGCAACCCAAGCGGCATGGTCAGTTTTAGAAGAAGATGATAGTGCTCTGGACGCAGTTGAGACTGGCGCAAAAGTAGAAGAGGCAGACATAAACAATCAAACCGTTGGCAAAGGAGGTCGTCCCGATCGAGAAGGTAATGTTACTCTCGATGCCAGCATTATGGATCACCAAGGTAATTGCGGCTCTGTGGTTTGTATGCAAAATATAACCCATGCGATTTCTGTTGCCCGTAAAGTAATGGAAGATACTCCACATGTAATGCTAGCAGGAAAAGGAGCTGAACAATTTGCCATTGAACAAGGATTTGAAGTCGAAAATTTACTGACCCCAAAATCTGCCGAAGAATATCAAAAATGGCTCAAAACCTCCAACTATGAAGCGGTAATCAATATAGAAAATCACGATACTATTGGCATACTAGCCCTTGATTCACAAGGAAATTTAGCTGGAGGTTGCACAACTAGTGGTATGGCCTATAAAATGGCTGGGCGCGTAGGAGACTCACCTATTGTAGGTGCTGGCCTTTTCGTCGATCAAAAAGTTGGGGCTGCAACAGCGACAGGCATGGGAGAAGAAGCTGTAAAAACTGTAGGTAGTTTTCTAGTCGTTGAACTTATGAGACAAGGACATTCTCCTGACAAAGCATGTCAAATCGCTGTTGAACGAATCGTGGAAAACAATCCTGAATATCAAAAAATACAAATTGGATATATCGCACTGGATAAATACGGAAATAGTGGCGCTTATTGTATACATCCTGGATTTAATTACAGGAGATTTGATACCAAAGGACATGAATTAATTACACCAGGAAGTCACCTATAAACTTATGGCTATGCAAACGGAACAATCCGCAAAAAAACGACTCTTTTTACTTGACGCTTACGCATTGATTTTTAGAGGGTATTACGCCTTGATTAAAAACCCTAGAGTCAATTCAAAGGGTCTTGATACTTCGGCTATAATGGGTTTTGTCAATGCGCTCTTCGACGTGATCAACAAAGAAAAACCAGAGCTTCTAGGCGTGTGTTTTGACAAGGGAGGGAGTGTTGAACGAACGGAATTATTTTCTGAATACAAAGCTAATAGACTTGAAACCCCAGAAGCTATTAAAATAGCGGTTCCTTATATTGAAAAAATCCTCAACGGATTAAAAATTCCAGTGGTCGTAAAAGAAGGATACGAAGCAGACGACCTTATTGGAACCTTGGCCAAGAAAGCTGAGAAAGAAGATTTCACCGTTTATATGGTCACACCTGACAAAGATTTCGGGCAACTTGTGTCAGATAACGTTTTTATGTATAGACCTGGTAAAGGAGGTTCGGGTCCAGAGGTTTGGGGGATTCCTCAAATTCAAGAGCGTTTCGGCGTCAAACGTCCTGAACAGGTCATCGACTACCTTGGAATGATGGGAGATGCTAGTGACAATATCCCGGGCTTACCTGGGGTTGGAGATAAAACAGCAAAAAAATTATTAGAGGAGTTTGATTCCCTGGAAAACCTTTTAGAAAACACCCATTTGCTAAAAGGAAAGATGAAAGAAAAAATAGAAGCCAATGCAGAGCTCGGTAAATTATCCAAGGTATTAGCTACTATTAAAATTGATTGTGAGATCGATTTTGACCCCAATGCTTTTATCCTTGAAAAACCTGAACTCTCATCCGTTTATGAAATATTTGACGAGCTAGAGTTTAGAAGAGCCAAAACAACCTTGACCAAACTATTTTCTGATAATAGTGAAAATGAATCTATAGCTTCAGACCATACTACCGCCTCAAACACGGCAGGCGAAGGACAATTTAGTCTATTTGACGGTCCTTTAGAACAACAAGATAACGGCCGATTAGACGCCAAAAAAACTACTCATCTTTATCAATGTGTCAATGATCCTGTACTTTTTGAATATTTCCTAAATGAACTCGGTAAACAAACGGAGGTGAGTTTTGATACTGAAACGACCTCGCTGAATCCTTTAGAAGCCGAGCTCGTAGGAATATCTTTTTCTTGGAGCGCACATAAAGCTTATTATTTGCATCTCGAAGATGAAGAAATAGAAACCTCCATTTGGCTAGGAAAACTTATACCCTTTTTTGAAAATAGAGCAGTTCTAAAAATTGGTCAAAACTTAAAGTATGATATTAAAGTACTTAAGAAGTACGATATAAAAGTAAAAGGTCCCTTATTCGACACTATGTTGGCGCATTATCTAATCAATCCAGACATGCGTCATAATATGACAGTGCTTTCAGAGACCTATCTCAACTACAGTCCTATTGAAATCACCCAACTCATAGGTAAAAAGGGTAAAGGTCAAAAAAGTATGCGAGACGTATCTTTAACACAACTCACAGAATACGCTGCTGAAGACGCCGATATTACCTTTCAGCTTTACGCCCTCTTCAAAGATGAATTAAAATCGGCAAATCTCCATCAGCTTTTTAACGAGGTTGAGATTCCACTATTGAATGTCTTAGCTGCTATGGAACTTGAAGGTGTAAATCTCGACACCTCCTATCTCGAAGGACTTAACCTCGAGCTCACATCTGATATCGAAAATTTAGAACAGGCTATTTATCAAAAGGCTGGTCGTGATTTTAACATAGCTTCGCCCAAACAACTCGGAGTCGTTCTTTTTGAAGACTTAAAGCTTGTTGATAAGCCCAAAAAGACTAAGACAGGTCAATATGCTACCTCTGAAGATATTTTGGTCGAATTGGCCAAATCTCATGAAATTGCTTCTAATATTTTAGAATATCGAGGATTGGCTAAACTGAAAAGCACATATGTTGAAGCCTTACCACAGCAGTTAAATCTCGAAACAAAACGAATTCACACTGAGTACATGCAAACCGTAGCCGCAACGGGACGTTTGAGTAGTAATAATCCAAATCTTCAGAACATTCCCATTCGCACAGAGCGAGGTAAGGCAGTTCGTAAAGCATTTGTTCCAAAAGATGAGAATTACGTTCTATTGGCCGCAGATTACTCACAAATTGAATTGAGAATTATTGCAGCATTAGCCAAAGAAGAAAACATGATTAAGGCCTTTCAAAATGACTTTGATATCCACGCAGATACCGCTTCAAAGGTGTTTAATGTCCCTATTGAAGAAGTAAGTCGCACTCAGAGAAGTCAAGCTAAGACGGTGAATTTTGGAATTATTTATGGAGTATCTGCCTTTGGATTGAGCAATCAAACAGATTTAAGTCGAAAAGAGGCCAAAGCCCTTATCGACATCTATTACGAAACTTATCCCAAGTTGAGGGCTTATATGCAAAATCAAGTCAACTCAGCGAGAGAAAATGGCTATGTCGAGACCATATTGGGTCGCAGAAGATATCTTAAAGACATCAATTCAAGAAACGCCATTGTTCGAGGCGCAGCAGAGCGAAATGCTGTAAACGCTCCTATACAAGGGTCAGCAGCAGACATCATTAAACTGGCCATGATAGAAATTCACGAGAAACTCAAAAGCAATAATTTAAAAAGTAAAATGTTGCTTCAAGTTCACGATGAACTAGTGTTTGATGCGCACAAAGACGAACTAGAAGAACTTCAAAAGTTAATCGTCAACGCTATGGAAAATGCGTATGCTTTTGAGGTTCCATTAAAGGTGGATGTAGGCTTAGGTAGCGATTGGTTAGAAGCGCACTAGAAGGCGAAGAGTTACAGCGATTAAAAGGCCTTTTAAAAAAAGCGCAAAGCATTTGTAAATCAACAAAGTTATTGTACATTTGCAGCCCGTAAATTATCGGATTAATTAATACACTTTTAAAGCGTGGACACATTAAGTTACAAGACAATATCAGCAAAAGCTACAACTGTAGACAAACAGTGGTTGCTCGTTAATGCCGAAGGAGAAACATTAGGTAGATTGGCATCTAAAGTGGCTAAACTCTTAAGAGGCAAGCACAAGCCTAACTTTACGCCGCACGTAGATTGTGGAGACAACGTTCTTATTATCAACGCCGAAAAAATCGTTTTAAAGGGTAAGAAAGCAACTGACAAAGTTTATATTCGACACACTGGTTACCCAGGTGGTCAAAAAACAACGACTTCTCAAGCTCTTTTTCAGCAACAGCCTGAGCGTATTCTTGAAAACGCTGTAAAAGGAATGCTCCCTAAAAACAGATTAGGATCAGAGTTATTTAGAAATCTTAGAGTTTATGCAGGTGATCAGCACCAACAAGAAGCTCAAAAACCTGTAGAAATTAACTTAAACGAATTCAATTAGAATGGATATTATTCACAAAATTGGAAGAAGAAAAACTGCTGTCGCCAGAATATACCTAAGCGAAGGTAAAGGAGAGGTAACAGTAAACAAGCGTCCACTTGAAGAATACTTTACAACTGGAACTTTACAATATAAAGTAAACCAACCTTTTGAATTAACAGAAACGGCTGGAAAATACAATGTAAATGTGAACGTTTATGGCGGAGGAATTACAGGACAAGCAGAAGCAACCCGTTTAGCGATTTCAAGAGCGCTTTGCGAAATAGACGAAGAAAATAGAAGCGCATTAAAACCAGAAGGTTTACTCACTAGAGATCCAAGAATGGTTGAGCGTAAAAAGTTCGGTCAGAAAAAAGCGAGAAAGAAGTTCCAGTTCTCGAAAAGATAATTTTAGAGGAACACGAATTATTAATTTGTTCATTGAAAGCTCTTACGCACAAACCTAAGTCTCTATGAGACAGGTTTAGTTTAGTATCTAAACGATATAGGCGATTTTTTAAAATGACCACTTTATCGTTGCTTATTCAAGAACGTAAACTAAAAAAATGACAAAAATTGACGTTAAAGGTCTATTAGACGCTGGTGTACACTTTGGACACCTTACTAGAAAGTGGAATCCAAACATGGCTCCTTACATTTATATGGAGCGAAACGGAATTCACGTGATCAATCTCTACAAAACAGCTGCAAAATTGAGCGAAGCCAACGAAGCATTGAAGAAAATCGCTGCTTCAGGAAGAAAAATTCTATTTGTAGCGACTAAAAAACAAGCAAAAGATATCGTTGCTGACAAAGTTTCGAATATAAACATGCCTTATATCACCGAAAGGTGGCCAGGTGGTATGTTAACAAATTTCGTAACAATTAGAAAAGCAATTAAGAAAATGTCTGCCATCGATCGAATGAAGAAAGATGGCACCTTCAATACACTTTCGAAAAAAGAAAGACTTCAAGTTGACCGACTTCGAACCAAACTCGAAAAGAATCTTGGTTCAATCGCTGATATGACAAGACTTCCAGGAGCTCTATTTATTGTAGACACCATGAGAGAACATATTGCGGTTAAGGAAGCTCAACGCTTGAACATCCCAATCTTTGCTATGGTAGATACCAATTGTGACCCAAACCCAATTGATTTTGTAATTCCAGCGAATGATGACGCTGGTAAATCGATTAATGCTATTTTAACTGAGGTTACAAACGCTATTGCCGAAGGACTTGCTGAACGCAAATCTGAAAAGCAAGACAAAAAAGAGGGAGCACAAGAAGAAGCAAAAGCTGAAGTTGAAGTTGAAGT
>NZIP01000041.1 GCA_002691645.1 Flavobacteriaceae bacterium | reverse complement strand
TTTTCGGTCTACTCTATTTCTTGTTGCACTGACAACAACTTCTTCCAATCCAAGAGCATCTTCTATCAAATTGAAATTTAGTGTAAGGGTTGAAGAAGAGGATATAGATATATTTTCTTCATAAGTTCTATACCCTTGAGATTGCACGACTACATTAAATTCACCACTTGGAACTTTAAGGATATAATTTCCGTCTGCATCAGAAGTTGTGCCATTTGGGCTGTTCTGTATAAAAATGCTCGCAAAAGGTACGGGTCTATTTCCTGATTGGACTTTTCCAGAAATTAATGCCTGTAGATTCTGAGCGTTCAAGTTTGGACTAAAACACAAAAGCCAATAAGCCAATATTAGAGTGCTAGGGCATTGAATTTTTTTAAACATTCGTTTAAAAGAGTTACGTTTTTTTCTATTCACAATGCAATCAGGCGCGAAGCTATTTCAATTCTTCCGAAATGACAAAAAATAACAGCACTTAAATGCTACTTAGTTGCATTTAAGTGCTGAAAAGTTGAATTTTTATTTTAAGAAAAATAGTATTTGTGGTATTTCAAACTAAAAAAATGATATAAATTGATGAGATTCACTGAACAATCAAATTTATTCTATGAACCAACAACCGAAATCATTTTATGTCATTGCATCAATTGCCCTTATTTGGAATTTAATTGGTGTTTTTCAGTATTTGAGCATGGCTTATATGTCTGCTGAAACTTTTAACAGCTTAGAGGAATCAATGCAAAACTATATCAGTAACGAACCCGTATGGGTAACAGCAGCCTTTGCTTTGGCCATATTTTCAGCAAGCATTGCAAGTATTGGGCTTTTACTGCGTAAAGCTTGGTCTCATCCTGTTTTTGTATTCTCAGCTGTTTGCGTTATCGCACAGAACATCTACAGTTTCTTTATACAAAAAGACTTAGAGCTTAAATCTCAAAATTCAATAGGCTCCCTTTTTATCTTAGGAGTCGCTTTGTTTTTGATTTTTTACAGCAAACGATTAAGAACAATAAACTAGTCTTTTAAGGCTTGTCAGCTACAATACTGTCTGTAACTTTTCCGCATCTGAGCATCATGTCTCCGTAATACGGATTAGCTATTAGTCGCTCTGTACTGAGCCAATTTGCTCCCTTGTTATTATTGGCCATTGGACAGTACTGTACGTAATAGTTGGCGTCAGTATCTTTAATTCCTTTAGCTAGAGAAATGACCTCTTCAGAAACTAAGCGAAATACATCGCGTTGCTTTTCTAAATCAGTTTGGGATTTAATTTGAGCCAATTGTTCACTCAAACCTTCAAAATAGGCCTTGTTCTGTTGATCTAAGCCCTGCTTTCTAACTGCTTTTTGCATGCTGTTTTGGGCCCTGTCGGCTGCACCTTGCGCTAAATCTCTATTGGAGGCGACTAGCGCATCCTTTAAATCAAAATAAGCATCAAAGAAGGGATGGAAATAAGCATCAAATCCATCACTTAAATCTATGCGCTGACTGATGTTTTCTTCTTTTAAACTCATCATAGATGGCTTGGCTTGAAGTTGAGCTGCAGCATCCACAGTAAATGAGCCATTAATCACAATTTCTTCTCCCAAACGCAGTCCGCCATAAACTTCGTATTGACCGTTATTTAGTGTTCCAATTATGATTTCTCTCAGCTCAAATACAGCTTCTTCACTGGGTTTTACGTAGACAATAGAGCGCTTTCCTGTCCATAAGACCGCAGATTCTGGAATTTTGAGTGTTTCAGTATCTTCAGTCATTCCCTCAATAGCGGCCATAGCGAACATTCCTGGTTTAAGCATTCCATTGGTATTTCGAATTTCCGCTCGTACTTCAAGCGTTCGACTTTGCTGATCAAAGATGGGATCGATAAAACTCACTTTGGCCATAAATGTCTCACGAGGAAAAGCTTGTGTTTTGACCTCAATATTTTGACCGAGCTCAAAAGCGCCAACTTGGTTTTCATAAGCATCAAAAACGGCCCAAACAGTGCTCAAGTCTGAGACTTCAAATAAGGATTGCCCTTTTTTGACGTAATCTCCTGTTTTGGCATTGATTTTTGTAACAATACCACTGACATCAGCATAAACAGTAAAGGTTTCGATCAGCGTTTGAGAAGATTCAATGGCGTCGATTTGTACATCGCTCAACTTCCAATTTTTCAATTTGGTTCGTACCGCATTGTACAGCTCAGGTTGCAGCTCTTTCAGACTTGAAGCGGTGAGTAATTCTTGCTGTGCGGCAATCAATTCAGGAGCGTATAGACTGGCCAATTTTTGATTTTTAACAACACGTTCTCCAAGGGTATTGATATAAATCTGTTCGATACGCGCATCAATGTGCGCCGCTTGTGTTAGCTTGTTTTTTGAATTGATTTCAATACTACCGGAGAGCTCTATGACTCCTTTCTCGTTTTCAGCATCGGTCGAACTTACCACATAAGTTTGAATGTCTGCCAACTGCATGGCGTTTTCGCTCAACTTGATTTGAGTGTTGCTCATTGCTCCGTCGCCATCAGCTTTGATAAGGTCCATTCCGCATATGGGACAGCTGCCAGCTTCAGTGGCCATAATTTGAGGATGCATTGAGCAAGTCCAAGAGGCCTCATGTGAATCGTGAAGGTGATCTGCACTTGATTCTCCACTGCTAGTTTCGGCCAATAAATAGCCGATACCTAAACCTATAATTACCGAAGCAATTGCGATAAGAAGATTTTTATTTTTCATAACTGCGTTATTTTTTTCGATCAAAAATTTTGCGAATAGAAGGCGATGAGGTAAACCACAAACTAAATCCGCTCATTACTGTAATTAATCCCAACAGTGAGAACGCTCTGAGTACTGTGGTATTGAAATCATCTCTTCCTTCATAGTCCATGGTATGTGTCATCCATAAAAAATCAAACCATCTCCAATCGCGGTGTCTAACGGTTTGAAAAGAGCCATCTGCTACAGAGACGTAAGCCTTTATCTGTTCCGAGGAATCGTACGAAATAACATAGGCCGGTAATCGTCGTCCTCTGTACTCATGGTGAGCGTCAGCCTCATTGATCAGTTCAACTGTACTCACTTGCAGTTCGGCAGCCATTTGATTCTTGGCAACCGCTAAAGCCTCTTGCTGGTCAACACCCATTTTCAGACTTCCGTCATAGGCGTTCACTAGATGCTTGTCATTAATCCAGAAATAAGGATTACCTGCAATTTCTTTTAATTCGAGCTCATAGATTTTTTCATCCAATTCAATAGCTGATAAACCGATTAAATTTTCAAACGATTTTGGCTGAAAGTCGAGATTTCTGAAATGATCACCGTGAATTTCATCAATATCAGTCCAACTGAAATACAGACCGCTTATGGTCCACAATAAAAATTGCAGACCCAAAAAGATACCTAAATAGCGGTGTGCTTTACGAATTTTTAATGCTGTTTCTCTTTTGACCATAGACTAGGTTTTAGAATTCTTCTATGACTGATCCACAGTGTAGCATAACATCTCCAAAATAGGGATTCATAACTTTCTTGTCAAAACTTAACCATTTTGCACCTTTATTGTTGAAGGCCATTGGACAATATTGAACATAAATTTCAGAGCTTAATGTAATGTTTTTTGAAATCAGCAGAGTTAATTCAGAGACATCTTCAAAAACAGATCTCTGATTTTCAATATTCTTTGCTTGAGATAATGATTCTAATTTCGTTTTCAAATTTACCAATAGATCTTTTCCCGAATCATTAATATTCGTTGTTGAAATACCTGAAATGCGATTGAAACCGCTTGTTGATGCATTCTTGGTTAAGTTAAAATCTGATTCTACAAGCGCATCTTTTAAACTCATGTAAATTTCCAAGTATTCCATAAAATTTCTTTGAACCTTTTCAGAAAATTGTATAGTACCAGAATTCTTTTGTGAAGTTATATTGACATCATTAGAAGTATTTTTCATTTCCTGCTCTGCTTTGGGTTTACATGAAAAAGTAAAAAGGAATACTGCAGTAAGGCTTAATGCTAAAAGGTTTTTCATTGTATTTTTCATAGTTATAAAATTAAATAATTGATTAAAGCGGTTTGGGAGTAAAACTGTACCACCGCTTCTATTTTTTTGAATTCAAATTGTAAGTATAACCGCTCCATTGCAATTACTTCTGTGAGTTTTTGACGGTCAGACTCAAAATTAGAAAGCACTACCTCTTTCATTTTTTGAGTTTGTGTACTGTTCGCATCTTGTGATTTGAAGCTAATTTGAGCCTGGTTTTGCATGGCAATGGCCTGAGCAAGCTTATTCTCCAAAAGATTCAATCGATGATTCTTTTCGTAGTTCAATTCGCGTTGTCTGAGCTCAAGTTGTTGTGCTACCGAACTGTGTTTGCTTTTAAAAATGGGAACAGAGAGCTTGAGCATGGGCATAAGAATATCTTTTCCATTTTCGTTGAGTAAAACGTCTGAGCGCTGCTGAACGGCTATATAGTCTAAGCCAAGTCCTAAAGAAGGCTGGGCCTCTTTTTGATTTACAATTTCCGATTGTTGCACGGCGGCAAAGAGTTTGTCGTATTTTAAAATTTCTGGATTGACCGCCAAACGATTCTGTTCGTGGATTAAATCCTCTAAAGGAATTTCGAGCATTTCTCTAAACTGAATTCCTTCAAAAGAATCGTCGGATAATAAATTAGAAAAGGCTACTTCTTCTGCCTTTTCAAGTTCTTGTATTTTCAAAAACTCTTCGCTCAGTTTGTTTTGTTCAATTTGAAGCTGTAGCACATTAACCACTGATGCAGAGCCGTTTTCTACTGCTCTAAGCGCCAGGGCTTCATAGGATTTAAAGAGTTCAATAGCTGTTTCAATAATGCGCTTCTTTTGCTGGTAGCCGTATAAGCGGTAATAGGATTGAGCTAAAGACAAGGACAACTGCCGCTCAACGATAAGACGATCGAGACCTTCAGTTTCAACTATTGACCTCGCGTAGTTTTGCCTGGCTTTTAGCGTACCAAACCAGGGTAACATTTGAGATACCGACAATTTAAAACGCTGAGGTCCTGTTCGCGTTTCGGGTTCACTTGCAAAATATCCCGCACCAAAGGTGGCCCTAGGAACTGTAGCGGCTTGATTTATTTTTTCCTCAGCAATTTCATAGCGCATGTTGAGGGCTTGAAGCTGTGGATTATTCGAAAGTGCAAGATTCAGATAATGTTCTAAGCTTTGAGCCTGAAGCGCAGTGCTAAGCAGAAGCGTTATGAGGTAAAAGATTGTTTTCTTCATGCCTGAGATGATTTAAGTTCAACTTCTTTTCTCCATCCAAAAAGCACCGGAACCACGAAAAGGGTGATTAGGGCAATTAGCATTCCTCCAAAACTCGGGATGGCCATTGGAATCATTATATCACTTCCTTTACCAGTACTAGTGAGTATCGGAAATAGCGCTAAAATTGTAGTAGCTGTGGTCATCAAACAGGGTCTAATTCGCTTTTGTCCTGCCTCGATAACCGCCTGATGAATTTCATTAATCCCTTTGGGCGAGTTGCGTTCAAAAGATTGTTTGAGATAGGTAGCCATAATGACTCCATCGTCTGTGGCAATGCCAAATAGTGCGATAAACCCAACCCATACGGCAACACTGAGATTGATGGGATGAATTTGAAACAGGTCGCGAAGATTCTCGCCTAAAAATGAAACGTTCAAAAACCAATCTTGACCGTAGAGCCAAAGCAAAATAAATCCACCAGAAAAGGCAACAGCTACTCCGGTGAACACCATAAGTGCNGTNTAACTNGATTTNAATTGAATATAGAGNANAACAAAAATNATNANNAGNGCNAATGGAATNACTAAAGAGAGTGATTTTTGAGCGCGAACTTGNTTCTCATANGTTCCTGTAAAGGCATAATTTACNCCGNCTGGAATTTGGAGNGCNCCANTTTTTATCTGCTCTTCTAGATAGCNCTGAGCGTTTTCAACCACATCGACTTCAGCATAATCGCTNANCTTGTCGAANAGCACATAACCCACTAAAAATCCATCTTCACTTTTAATGGCCTGCGGCCCTTTTTCGTACTTGAACTTTGCCAATTCGCTCAAGGGTAAGACATTGGCATTAGGCAGGTTGATGTAAATACTCGAAAGATCACTTTGGCTTTGACGCTTTTCTCTGGGATACCGAACGCGAATTCCATAGCGCTCTCTACCTTCTACGGTTTGAGCCAAAACCTTACCGCCTACTGCGATTTCTAGTTGCTGCTGAACGTCTTCGATTCGCAAGCCGTATCGCATTAATTTTTCTCTGTCAATAGTGATGTTTAGATAGGGCTTACTGACGATGCGGTCTGCAAAAACAGCCTCGGCCTTGACACCTTCAACTTCTTTGAGCAGGGGTTCAATCTCTAATCCAAAGGCTTCTATTTGCGCCAAATTTTGCCCTTTGATCTTAATACCCATAGGAGCGCGCATTCCGGTTTGAAGCATGACTAAACGGGTTTCAATAGGCTGAAGTTTAGGCGCTGAAGTAACCCCAGGAAGCTTGGTTCTGTCAGTGATTTTTTGCCAAATATCTGAGGGGCTTTTAATTTCCGGCCGCCAATTTCTAAAATAACTTCCACTAGGGTCTGTAATCAACAATTCGCGATTAATTTGAAGTGGGTCAGCCACGTGATTGTCTTTATAGCGAACAGCATTGCTGACCTTTAAATTAGGGTTGGCCACAACCTTATCGTTTTTTAAAACAAAGTAGCCGTCTTCATTGGTTTTAAAACGCTGAGGAAATCCAGCTGCGTTTAAAACGAATTCAGGTCGATATTGTATAAGGTTTTCATACATAGAAATAGGGGCAGGGTCTAATGCTGATTCTACCCGGCCAGCTTTGCCGACCACTACCTCAATTTCAGGAATTCCAGCAACTGCCATATCGAGTTGCTGTAAAACTCTTTTGTTTTCTTCAATGCCTGAATGTGGTAAAGATGTGGGCATAAGCAAGAAAGAACCTTCATTGAGCGCTGGCATAAATTCTCTGCCCGTTGATCTCATAATGTTAAGTCCAATAAGCAAGAGGATTATAGGTAAGCTTAAAAATTTCAATTTGTTGTTTAAAGCCCATGTAAGTATGCGCGTGTAGTAGCGCTGAAAAATATAGAAACTCCACAACAAGAGCCCACTGAGTAGTCCCACAAAAAGTACATTGATCATTAGGCTTCGGTCAAATCCCAGGGGCTTCCAATAGTAGGATAACAATAAGATTAACCCCAGCACCGTAATACCCATCTGTAGCATGGAGTTGTTCTTTTGTATCACTTCAATTTTTGTACCCAATAGAGGAATAAGCCCAAATCCAATCAAGAGCAGTCCTAAATAATTTCCAACAATTAGGGCGTACAATCCTACAAAAAGTAATAGCACATTTACAGCCGTTTTTAAAAGTGGCTTGAGCTGGTGTTTTTTAAAGAGGTACGCAGCAAAGGGTGGAATGATAAATAAGGCTACCACCACAGACCAAAGCAGTGCCATGGTTTTGGTAAAGGCCAGAGGTTTAAATAATTTACCCTCGGCACCGATCATGGTGAAAATCGGAATAAAACTGATAATGGTCGTAAATACAGCGGTTAGAATAGCTCCAGAAACTTCTTTAGTCGCTTTAAAAACTGTTTCTTTAATGCCTGTGTCTTCGGTTTTCTGTTCGAGATGCCTTAGAATGTTTTCGGTAAGTACCACGCCAATATCTACCATAGTGCCGATGGCAATGGCAATACCTGAGAGCGCAACTATATTGGCTTCTACACCAAACAATTTCATACTGATAAATACCAGCAGCACCGCAACAGGCAACAAACTCGAGATTAAAAGTGAGGCTCTGATGTTAAACACCATGACAACTACGACTAAAATGGTGATCAGAATTTCGAGAGTGAGGGCTTCTTGCAGAGTGGTAAGGGTTTCGTTAATGAGTTCACTTCGGTCGTAAAAAGGCACCAGGGTCAACTGAGAAGTTCTACCGTCAGCTAAGACTTTAGAGGGCAGGCCGACTTGAATTTCTTCAATTTTTTTCTTGACCTCAGATATAACTTCCATGGGGTTAGCTCCATAACGGGCTGTAACCACACCTCCAGTAACTTCGGCACCTTCTTTATCTAAAATTCCTCTTCTGGCTTTAGGCCCTATGCTTATTCTAGCGATGTCTTTTAGTCGGATAGATTTAAATTCTTTAGCAGAGATGACGGTGTTTTTTAAATCTTCGATGGAGTTGACATAACCCAATCCTCTGACGAGATATTCTACTTTGTTGATTTCAAGTGTTTGTGCACCTATATCTCTATTGGTCTGCTTTACCGCTTGCACCACCTGCTGCAGGTCAATACCGTATTGTTTTAAAAGTTCAGGGTCTACATCGACTTGATATTCTGCAACATGACCGCCGATAGAAGCCACTTCAGAGACGCCCTCGGCAGAGGCTAAGGCGTATTTGACATAATAGTCTTGAATACTTCTAACTTCTTGCAAGTCCCATCCGCCAGTGACCTTGCCATTTTCGTCTCGACCTTCAAGGGTATACCAAAATAGCTGCCCAAGTGCTGTCGCATCTGGACCAAGTTGAGGTTGCACGCCAGAGGGTAAAAGATTCCTTGGAAGTGAATTGAGTTTTTCTACGATTCGACTTCGACTCCAGTAAAATTCAACATCCTCATCAAAAATGACGTAGATGCTTGAAAAACCGAACATCGAATTACTGCGTATGGTCTTGACCCCTGGAATACCTAATAGGCTGCTGGTCAGCGGATAGGTGATTTGATCTTCAATGTCTTGAGGAGACTGCCCTTCCCAAGTTGTATATACGATTTGTTGATTTTCGCCTAAATCTGGAATAGCGTCCACGGCCACAGACTCGTTGGGTAAAAACGAAAAAAGCTTACCAAAAGGGGCGTTAATGCTTCCCCAACCTAAAAATAAAATCAGGAGAAGAAAGGCGAATAAAGGATATTTTATAAAATAGTTGATGCTTTTATTGAGCATTGATCACAAAGATTTAAGGTGGATTTACAATGAATTCTGATGCAAACACGAAATCCCAATCGTATGTGTACTGATTGGGTTTATCCTCTTAAATCAAATTAAAAATCGCTGTTGTAGAATGAGCTTGTTTTCAAGTAAGGGGGGTGGGTCGTACAAGAAAAGCGGAGAATGCCCTTCGCGAATTGCAGCTGCAGCTATCTCATCATTCTGGGCTGTTACAATAAAAAGCACAGGTTCAAAATCGATTTCAGTCAGACTTAACTTTAAATCTTCTTGACCTTTAACAGTGAAGCTTTCGTTTTCGCAACATGTTTTGGTCGATTCCATCGGCATGTCGCAGCCTTGAGCTTTTTCAAAAACAGAGATCGAAACGACTCTTCCCATGCAAATGTGTTTGTCAACCGTCCAAGAGACCGTGCTGGCCAAAACGAAAAAGGCCATTAAAACGTGCAAAGATTTGTAAAGTGTTTCTTTCATCTATAGTGTAAAACTACAAAATTTTGGTCTTATTGTGTGGTTAGGCTTCCTTAATTTATTGATTGCAAGATACTAGAGTGTTAAAATTTTGTATCCTCAAACAGAACTATCTAAATCTTAACATTATGAAAAAACCCTTATTAGTTTTATTGGCTTTAGTTTTTGTGCAGTTTACAACAGCGCAAATGGAATCATCATCGAGTAAGCGCATTTCGGTGGGTGCTAAAGTTGGAGTGCCTAATATTCTCTCTCTAAATTGAGAAATAGTACTTCCTATCTTAGACAATCACTTTGCCCCTTTCATCGATTACGGCGCTTTTGATATTGAAGATGGTGATACAGAAGTTGGACTCAAATACACAGAATTCGGATTGAACTATTACTTCGGTTCTAAAGGAAAAGGATTCTATATCGGAGCAGGAATTGCTGAACTTAGTACAGATGTTACCTTTAATGATTTGGTATTTGATGATGGAACAAATTCTGTTGTAGGCTCTGCTACCACAGGATTGGATATCAGTACAACCAATTTAAAATTAGGTCTTAAGACCGGAGGTGTGTTCTATTTTAGAATTGAAGCGGGTTATGGTCTTGGATCACCACCTAAAACAATCGATTTTACCGCTACTTCTAATGGAATAACAGAATCGTTTTCTGAACCTATTCCAGAGATCCCTGGCGTAAACGAATCAGGCTTGCTGATTGGAAACATCGGTTTTGGATTCTCTTTTTAAGCTGAATTAAAAGCGTATATACAACATACTTCAACCCGTAAAAAAAGGATATTTTTTCTTTTTTTACGGGTTTTGTTTTTGGATTCATTTTTAAACTAAATTTGCGGCGATTTTTCTGAATTACAACAAGTTCAGTAGATTTTTTAAGCTAACAATTGTATTTAAGATGAACGACTTAAACTTATTGGGGTCTGAAGAGTGGTGTCAGTTTGACGACTTGAGCATTCCCGCGATAAAGGCTCGAATAGATTCAGGAGCCAAAACTTCGTCTATTCAGGCGAGCAAAATCAAAATTTTCGAAAAAGACTTAGAAAAATGGGTGCGGTTTGAGGTGTATCCCGTTCAAGAAAACAGAAGTATTTCTGTTTTGTGTCAAGCCAAAGTAGAAGATATGAGACAGGTGAAATCTTCGCAAGGTGTTGCAGAAAAAAGACCTGTCATTAAAACCAAAGTTCAAATTGCTGATGAGTCTTTTGAAATTGAACTGACCTTAGCCAATCGCGAAACCATGGAGTACCGAATGCTCTTGGGAAGAGAGGCTATTAATGGTCGTTATTTGGTTGATCCTTCAAAGAGTTTTTGTCAGGGTGACTATACTGAGGAGGAGCTCAAAGAAAAATACAGCGATAAAATCAAACCCAAAACAGGGCTTACCATTGGTGTATTGGCCAGTAATCCTGAATTGTACAGTAACAAAAGAATCATAGAAGCAGGAGAGGCAAGAGGTCACAAAATGGTATTTCTCAATGTGGTTAATACCTATATGAAACTCGATGCGGGTTCTCCTGAAATCAGATATCGAGGTGGTAGTATTTTAGATAAGTTCGATGCGGTGATTCCAAGAATCAAACCTTCTGTTACTTTTTATGCCTGTGCCCTATTGCGTCAGTTCGATAATCTAGGTGTATACTGTTTAAATTCAGCACAATCAATCACCCATTCTCGAGATAAATTATACGCTTCTCAGCTCTTTTCTAAAAACAATATCCAAATTCCAGTTACGGGCTTTGCGATTTCTCCAAGGGATACCAAAGACCTCATCAACATGGTCGATGGAGCACCCTTAATCATCAAATTATTGGAAAGTACTCAAGGGGTAGGAGTAGTTTTGGCCGAGACCAATAAGGCGGCAGAAAGTGTAATCAACGCCTTCAAGAGTGTACAAACCAAAATCCTCGTTCAAGAATTTATCAAAGAAGCCAATGGCCAAGACATTCGTTGTTTCGTGGTTAACGGAAAGGTGGTTGCCTCTATTCAACGTAAAGCAAAGAAAGGAGATTTTAGAGCCAACTTGCATCAGGGTGGGACTACCTCAAGAGTTCGAATTACCCCTGACGAGCGAAAACTTGCCGTCAAGGCCGCAAAGGCTTTAGATTTGACTGTTGCTGGGGTAGATATTATTCGTTCTAACAGAGGTCCCTTGTTGTTGGAGGTCAATTCTTCACCAGGACTTCAGGGTATTGAAAGCAACACAGGAAAGGATATCGCCAATGTGATGATTGAAAGTATCGAAAAAAAGTTAGGTTATAAATCAGAATAAGGCTATTCAAAGTCATAAATGGCGCCTACTTGTTTTCTGATTTCATCTAAAAGTTCAATGAGCTCCAATGAATTTTGAAGAGTCCAACGCGCTTCTTCTGTTTTCCCCTTGCGAAGCGCAGTATTGACCGCTTCAATTTCATGACAGAATCCAATTCCTTTTTTAGGGTGGTTGTAGACCTGTTCTCCTTCTTGAGTTAGTAGTCGATAAGAGTCACTTTGAAACCAATCTGCATCGATACAAAGCTGACCTTTTTCTCCGTACAGTTGCGCTTTCATTTCACTTCTAAAGGCAAAACTGCTAAAAAGTTGCGCTTGACAATCTTGATAATTGAGAAGTACTGAGGTTTGCAATTCACTACCCCCTTGATGAAATTGACTATAGGCTTTGATTTCTTGTGGTTTGCCAAAGAGGATATAAGCTAAAAAAACGGGATATATTCCAATGTCTAAAATTGAACCTCCTGCCAATTCTAGATTAAAAATTCGGTGCTCTGTGCTTTGATCTAAGGCGTGAAAACAAAAATCAGCCTTGAGTAATCTCAATTTACCAATGGGATTGGACTTTAATTGTTTTAAAACCGCCTCCATAGTAGGATTAAACCTTGTCCAAAGGGCTTCCATTAAAAAAACTTTTTCGCTTTTTGCGGCATTCATCATTTGCCGAACTTGAAGGGCGTTAAGGCCTAAAGGTTTTTCACATAAAACCGCTTTTTTAGCTTTAATCGCTTTAAGGGTCCACTCCAAGTGCAAATGATGAGGGGTCGCAATGTAGACTACATCAATACTTTCATCTGCCAACAAATCAACGTAAGAATCGTAGAATTTTTGGGCCTTGTGCTTCTTTGCGAAATCTTTAGCCTTTGTCGATGACCTTGAGGCAACCCCTTGAATTACAGTGTTTGAAACCCTATTGAGGTCACTCGCAAAGTCGTTGGCTATTGCACCCAAACCAATTATTCCCCAGCGTATCGTTTTAATTGTATTTTTTTGATACATTTTAATGAATTATAAATATCTTTAAAAAAAAGAGAATTATGGCTTTATTTCAACTTACGATTAACGGACAAACTAAAGAAGTCGAAGCAGACGCCTCAACTCCTTTACTTTGGGTACTAAGAGATCACCTTAAAATGGTGGGTACAAAATTTGGATGTGGAATTGCACAATGTGGAGCGTGTACCGTTTTGCTCAATGGAAATGCAATTCGTTCATGTCAATTGCCAGTATCGGCAGTCGGAAATCAAAAGGTCACAACCATAGAGGGACTTTCAGATGATGGTTCTCATCCTTTACAACAAGCTTGGGTTGAGGTTGACGTTCCTCAATGCGGGTACTGTCAAGCGGGGCAAATCATGCAAGCCGCATCTTTGCTCAACCAAAATTCAAATCCAACAGACGAAGAAATTGAGGCTGTAATGAATGGCAATATATGTCGCTGTGGAACATATTTAAGAATTAAAGAAGCCATCAAATTGGCGGTAAAAAACGCCTAAGCTAATCGTATAAGAACAATATTATGAGTCAAATAGTCAAAACAAAATTAGGAAGAAGATCCTTCATCAAAAGAAGTGCACTGGCCACTGGAGGTTTTGCCATTGGTTTTTCTTGGTTGTATTCCTGTGAACAGACCCCAAAAATGGTATTGGAATTGCCCGATGAATGGTTCAATTTTAATGGATATTTAAAGATAGGTGATAATGGGGTAGTGACGATTATGTCACCGAATCCTGAAATAGGTCAAAACGTAAAAACCTCAATGCCAATGATCGTGGCTGAAGAACTAGATATGGACTGGGCCAAGGTCATCGTTGAACAGGCGCCTTTAGACACTTCACTCTATGGAGTGCCGTTTATTTCTAAAATTGCCGGTCAAGCAGAAGCTCCGCGTTCTGGAATGCAAATTGCGGGGGGTTCGAATTCGATTCGCTCAAGTTGGGATGCACTTCGATTAGCTGGGGCTACCGCCAAAGACATGTTGCTTCAAGCAGCTGCTGATATGTGGGGCGTTTCCAAAGATGAATTGAGCACAGAAAACGGTTATGTCATTCACGAATCCTCTGGACAAAAAGAACACTACGGTGTTTTTGCTGCCGCTGCCTCAGAAGTAGCCGTTCCAGAAGAAGTAGCGCTCAAAGATCCTGCAGACTATAAAATCATCGGATCTTCAAAGAAAAATGTAGACGGATTAAAAATCGCCACAGGACAACCTTTATTTGGAATTGATGTTATGAAAGAAGGAATGAAAATCGCAGTAATGATTCATCCTCCTGCTTTCGGAATGACCCTGAAATCATTTAATGCCGATAGTGCCAAACAAATGCCTGGGGTTGTAGATATTTTTCAAATGGATGCCTACCAAGGAGAGACACAAAATTCAGGCTTTGACATTACTGCTTTTAGAGATTTAGTTGTTGTGGTTGCCGATACTACTTGGCAAGCCATGCAAGCTAGAAAAGCGGTGAAATGTGAATGGGTCGAAGCAGACGATGTAAAAACCAAAATTAGTTTCTTCGGAAGAGACACTTACTTCGATTTTCCTAAAGGCCTAGAAAGTACAGCCGCACAAAATGAAAAATTGAATGCCGCGGCGAAAGCTAATGTGCAAACTGCTCGAAGAGACGGTAATCCTGAAATGGCCTTTAGAAAGGCAGATCGCATTATAGAGAAAACCTATTCTGCACCTTATTTGGCGCATAACACTATGGAGCCTATGAACTTTTTTGCCGATGTTACCGCCGAAAAAGCCCATTTGATAGGCCCCATTCAAACGCCTAGTATCATGGAGCCTTCTGTTGCAGCCCGATTGGGAATGAATCCCGATCAAGTGCATATCGAAATGACTCGAATGGGAGGTGGATTTGGTAGAAGGTTATACGGACACTTCTTGGTTGAAGCTGCTGCCATTTCTCAGCACGTAAGTGCACCCGTCAAATTGTTGTACACTCGTGAAGACGATATGAGTTGTGGTGTATTTAGACCAGCTTATCAAGCGACCTATAGAGCTGCGATTGATAAAAACAATGTAGTTACTGCTTTTCACGTGAGAGCAGGTGGAATTCCAGAGAGTCCTCTTGCGGCCAATCGTTTTCCGGCAGGTGCTTACGACAACTATCTGGCAGAATCTTTTACCGTTAAATCAAATGTGACTACAGGTGCCTTTAGAGCGCCTAGATCAAACTTTATAGCTGCGGCAGAGCAATCCTTTTTAGACGAACTTGCTGAGGCAATCGGAAAAGATCCTGTGGATTACAGGTTAGAGCTTTTTGAACGCGCAATTAAAAATCCAGTAGGTGATCGAAATGATTATGATGCAAATCGCTATGCTGAGGTTATTCGCTTGGCTAAAGAAAAATCGAATTGGGGAACTCCAAAAGAAGGAGTGCACCGAGGTTTTGCAGCTTATTTCTGTCACAACTCCTACGTTGCTGATGTCGTAGATCTCAAGGTAGAAAACGGTCAAACGATTGTTGAAAATGTTTGTGTAGCGGTGGATTGCGGAATTGTAGTCAATAAAGATGCGGCGATAAACCTTGTTGAAGGAGGAACCGTTGACGGAATTGGAACCGCACTTTACAGTGGTTTAAATCTTAAACAAGGAGCTCCACAGCAAACCAATTTTGATCGCTATCGTTTGATTCGTCACGCTGAAGCTCCAAAAGCGATAGAGGTGCATTTTGTGAATAATGGCATGTCACCAACAGGACTTGGAGAGCCAATGTATCCACCTGTAATGGGTGCCTTAGCCAATGCAATGTATCAAGCTACGGGTAAGCGTTTGTATCAACAGCCTTATGCTCAAAATCTAGACGCTTAATATTCTTTGCAGCTAGGGCATGATTGGAGTTGAAGAGGCTATAAGAATTGTTGCAGAAATTGATTTAGAATTACCTAAAGTTCAAGTGGTATCACTCGAAAAGGCTTTGAGTTATACCCTGGCAAAAAATCTTTATTGCCCCTTTGATTTACCTTCCTTTGAGCAATCGATAATGGATGGCTACGCCATTCATTACATCGAAAACGACCCTTTAGAATTTGAGGTCATAACAGAAATTCAAGCGGGTAGTAAAGCTACAGTAACATTAAATCAGGGCCAAGCTGCTCGCATTTTTACAGGTGCACCGATTCCTTCAGGAGCAAATGCTGTGGTTATGCAAGAGCACGCTCGTCAACTTGGTAGTCAATTGTACATTGAGCATCCTCCAAAACCAAACCAACACATTAGAGCTATAGGTTCTGATCTTAAAAAAGAGCAGTTGTTATTTGAGTCGGGTTTTCAACTTAATGCATCGAGTCTAGGGGTAATGAAAAGCTTAGGTCTTAATGAGATCGAAGTATATCAAAAGCCCAAAGTAAGCATTGTGGTTACCGGAGATGAGTTGGTTTCAGAGAATCGCCCCTTACAAAAAGGTGAAATTTATGAATCCAATTCTTCCGTCTTAAAAGCTGCATTAGAATCTAATTGTATTAGCGTTCAAAGAGTGATTGCCGTAAAAGATGATTTTGATGCGACTCGTGAAGCACTTAAAGAGGCTCTAAACAGTGCTGACTTAACTCTAGTTTCAGGAGGAATATCGGTAGGAGCCTATGATTTTGTCTATCGCAGTTTACAAGAGTTGGGCGTTCAGACTTATTTCTATAAGGTCAAGCAAAAACCTGGTAAACCCTTGTTTTTTGGAGGGCTCAATCACAACTACCTCTTTGCGCTCCCCGGCAACCCTGGATCTGCTTTGACTTGTTATTATATGTATGTTTTGCCCTTTCTCAAGCGATTGCAAAACACCAGTGAATTTCAATCTTCCTCAATACCTTTAGCTCTTGAACAAGGTGTTAGTAATACAACAGGAAGAGCCTTGTTTTTAAAAGGAAAACGAAACAGCAATAGGGTACGCATTTTAGAACATCAAAGTTCTTCGAAATTATTGGGCTTTGCCATAGCGGATGTTTTGGTGTATATACCCGAAACAACCCGTGAACTGGCCGAAGGTACTTTAGTCGATTGCTTTATAATTGCATAAAACGATGTTTGATCCTCTTATTCTTTTTGCAGTAGTTTTAATAATATGCGCTTTTATCTATTCGAGTGTGGGGCATGGAGGTGCAAGCGCTTATTTAGCACTTATGGCCTTGTTTTCCTTTGATACCATTGTGATGAAACAGACTGCGCTGAGCTTAAATCTTGTAGTTGCAGGCATCTCTTTTGTTCAGTTTTACCGCTTGGGATTTTTTAAACTCAAACTCTTTCTTTTTTTAGCAGTGACCTCTGTTCCTGCTTCTTTTTTGGGAGGAATGTTGAACTTAGAATCCGGCTTATATAAAATAATTTTAGGTCTTTTTTTAGCGGCGGCCGTGGTGCGTATTTTACTCAAACCCGCCCAAAGAGAATTGCAAATTGAAGAAGAAAAATTCAACATTCTAGGAGCTTTAGTCATAGGCGCGACAATTGGTTTCGTATCTGGATTAATCGGAATAGGAGGGGGCATTATACTTTCACCTTTGCTTTTGCTTTTAAAGTGGGCCGATGTGAAAAATACCGCTGGAATTTCTGCTCTTTTTATTTGGGTGAATTCTGCTGCTGGACTCGCGGGTCAACTTCAAAGTGGTATTCAAATCGACGAACACCTTTTTCTATTTATAGGAGTTGTGGCATTGGGCGCTATTTTGGGAGGATACTGGGGGTCTAAATCCCTTAGCTTTGTTAATTTAGAGAAAGTACTTGCAGTAGTTCTTATTGTAGCTGCTGTAAAACTTATCGCATTTTAAAATGAAAGTAGAAATTCGATTTTTTGGTCAACTCATTGATAAACTTGGTTTAGCTGTTTACGAATTAGAAGTAAGTGTACTGAAATTTGAGGCTGTACGCGATGGCATAGAACAAGCATTCCCAGCTCTAAAATCAATGAGTTATCAGCTCGCTCAAAACAACGCAATAATTGAAGGAGAGACCGCACTAGATCAAAGTGCCATAGATGTTTTTCCACCCTTTTCTGGAGGATGAAAAAGAACAGTAGGTATTTAAGACAACAAACGCTGGAACAGATCGGAGTCGAGGGTCAAAAGCAATTGCTTGAGAGTCGAGTATTGGTTATTGGGGTCGGAGGTCTTGGGTGCCCGCTTCTTCAGATTCTTGCCTCGACAGGAGTGGGACACCTAACTGTTGTTGATTTTGACCGTATAGCTACGCATAACCTTGCCCGTCAAATGCTCTTTAGAAATGAAGATGTAGGACGTTACAAAACTGAGGTCGTAGCCGAATATCTCAAGGCTTATTTTCCAGATTGCAAAGTAGCTTATCACACAGCCCTATTTCATGAAAACAATGCAGCTGAACTAATTCGCAACCATGATGTTGTGGTCGATGCTACTGATGATATAAATACCCGTTATTTGATTAATGACTTTTGTGTATTGCACAATAAGCCTTTAGTTTTTGCCGCTTTGTATAAGTTTGAAGGCCAATTGACGGTCTTTAATTACAAGGGAGGGCCTACTTTACGATGTCTGTATCCCAAAAAACCGCAGTATAAAGAAATACCAACCTGCCAGCAGTCTGGAATGCTCTCCACTGTTTCGAGTAGTTTAGCGCAATTTCAAGCCACTGAAGTAATTAAAGTGCTTTTAGGTTTGCCTGGTGTTCTGAGCGGAACCTTGTGGTACTACGATTTTTTAAATCACCGCCAACGTTCAATTGAATTTAAGGTCAATTCAGCCCAGTTTGAGAATGTTAAAAACAAAAAGGCCAAAGCCGAACATAAAATTCACATTTCAATAGAAGAACTAGTAAGTTATGAAGGCTATAATTGGATTGATCTTCGCTCTGAAGAAGAAATACCTCTATTGCCATTTGAATTTATATTTCGACTGCCTGTAGGTAGCGACAATTTTCTTGAGAAACTCGAAGATCAATGTGAATCTGCCAAACCCATTTTATTTTTCTGTCAATCGGGATCAAGAGCGAAAAAGGCTCAAGAATTATGCTTGAATTCGGGGCTTCAAAACTCTTTTGCGCTGCTCAATTCAATTGAAGATATTTCAACTTATCTTAGCACTCAATGTCAATGAAAAATATATTTAAAAACGGAGCGATTAGCCCGCTGTTTATAACCGAATCTATAGAAAAACATCAATCTAAGATTAAGATTGGAGCGCATCAGACCTTCATGGGTCAAATTCGTCAAGACCAGCATGAGGATCGAACTGTAGCAGCTATTAGTTATTCTGCGCAAGAAGAGATGTGTAATGTGCTGGCCGAAAAGCTCAGAGAAGAAATGATTTCCAAATACGATTTGAGTTGTATTCATATTTATCACAGTATAGGAAGGGTAAATGTAGGTGAACTTTGTTTTTTTGTTTTTCTCTCAGGAAGGCATAGATCAAATACATTTCAAGCGATTGAAGAATGTGTAAATAGAGTAAAAGCTGAACTACCCATTTTCGGAAAGGAGATTTATGAAGATGAGTCACACAGTTGGAAGGTAAATACATAGAGAAGTGGTTGATATAACAGGAAAGAGTAATACCTTGAGAATTGCCCTCGCAGGCGCTGTAGTGAAAGTCGGAAGCTCCGAAACCATTACCGCTATTGAGCAGGGTCAAGTGCCCAAGGGGGATGTTTTGGAAATGAGTAAGGCAGCGGCCCTATTAGGCGTTAAAAAAACACCAGAATTACTACCTGATTGTCACCCATTACCTATTGAATCAACAAGAATAAGCTATGAGATTAGAGGTTTAGAAATTCGCATCAAATGCGAGGTAAAAACCATTTATAAAACAGGAGTTGAGGTTGAAGCCATGCATGGCGCATCTATTGCAGCGCTCAACATGTATGATATGCTAAAGCCTATCGATAAGCAGATTGAAATCAGTTCAATAAAGCTCCTGTCGAAAAAAGGAGGAAAGTCTTCTCGAAATTACAGTGGTCATCAGAAAAAAGCCCTTGTTCTAGTTTGTTCTGATCGAGTTTCTTCTGCTCAAGCTGAGGACGTTT
Organism: Flavobacteriaceae bacterium; assembly: GCA_002691645.1. Taxonomy (GTDB): domain Bacteria; phylum Bacteroidota; class Bacteroidia; order Flavobacteriales; family Flavobacteriaceae; genus UBA3478. The sequence continues at coordinate 82,012 of NZIP01000041.1, read as the reverse complement.
CAGGTGGTATTTTGGAGGATTTACTAAAAAAAGATGGAGTCGAGCTTCTACCTAAGGAAGTTGTTGCTGATGAGATTGCAGAAATTCAAGAAAAAATTAGACATGGAGTTGCAAATGCAGATATTGTATTAATTACTGGGGGTACTGGTTTAGCAAAGAGAGATCGCACTCCAGAGGCCTTACTTGATATGCTTGGCACTAGAATTCCCGGAATTGAAGAAACCATGAGAAATTATGGGCAACAGCGAAACCCCTTAGCGATGCTCTCTCGTTCTGTAGCAGGTCTTATCGATCAGACTTTAATATTGGCTTTCCCTGGTTCTACAAAAGGAGTGGAGGATTGTTACAAGGCGGTTTTTCCTGGAGCATTCCATTTAATTGATTTAATTAAAGGAAATCCGAAACACTCATGAAGCCTTTAATTGATAAGCATCAGAGAACGCATAATTACTTGCGTATTTCACTCACAGAAAAATGCAACCTGCGATGTACCTATTGCATGCCAGCTGAAGGAATTCCACTTATGCCCGCAGCTCATTTGATGAGTGCTAATGAAATTTTTGAAATTGCAAGTCATTTTGTAAAAAGGGGAGTAGACAAAATCAGGTTAACCGGAGGGGAACCGACGGTTCGAAAAGATTTCAATCAGATCATTGAGCGTTTGTCGAGCTTGCCGGTCAAATTGGCTTTAACGACAAATGGTCTCACGATACATCGGCATATCGATGTCTTGAAAAAGGCCAATGTCGATGTTATTAATATTAGCATTGATTCCTTAGATCGAGAGAAATTCAAGAAAATAACACTTAGAGATAAGTACGAACAGCTCGAAGAAAACATGAATCTTTTAGACGCTCAAGGGTTTCGATTAAAGCTCAATGTGGTTTTGCTCAAAGGAATTAATGACGATGAAATCATCCCTTTTATCAATCTTTCCAAAGACCGCAACTGGCAAATTCGTTTTATCGAGTTTATGCCTTTTGATGGAAACAATTGGGACAGGTCTAAGACAGTGTCGTTAGAAGCGATACTAAAAACCGCTGAAAGTCATTATGGATCAACCCAAATTGAACGATTAAAGGACGCTGCAAACGACACCGCTAAAAATTATAAGGTAGAAGGCTTTACGGGTTCATTTGCCATTATCAGTACGGTTACCAATCCCTTCTGCGACAGTTGTAATCGACTTCGGTTAACGGCTGACGGAAAGTTAAAGAATTGTCTATTTTCTTCAGGAGAGTATGATTTATTGAGCTCACTTCGAAATGGAGAATCGTTCGATCGTGAAATTGATATTGCCTTGAGCAATAAGTTCGCAGCAAGAGCCGGATTGGACGACCCCAATGCTTTTAACAATCCTGAGAATCATAAGGATAACAGAAGTATGATTGCTATTGGTGGTTAAGTCTCAGTCTATCTTTTAACTTTTGATACATTTCGGGAGTATCCATATCATCTAAATCTTCATGTACCGTTTTAACCAGTCGAAGATGGGTTTTATGTTTGAGGCAAACAGGTTTTGCTCCTCTATCATCTTCGAGTCCTACCAATTCTTTGAAGTAGGCAGAGGAAAATAGGCTTGGTATTCCACGGTATCCTTTTTCACTTGATGATACGACTATAGTGTTGGTTTTAAAGGTAGCTAACATATTTTGTAGATGTGAAAGAGGAATGAAAGGCTGGTCAATAGTGACAATAAAAACACCTTTAGCCTCTGGGAAGTGAGTCTTGACATAATTGACCCCCACAGCAATACTCTTGCCCATGCCTAGTTTGAAATTTGTGTTTTCTATGATATGTGAAGTCTGTAGGTTTTGGCTGAGAAGTGCATTGTGATTTGATCCGCTAACGACAATAACTGTCTGATTGATTTTCGAGTATTTATCGACGAGTTCTTTTATTAGCGTGGATTTATTCCAAGGCAGAAGGGCTTTAGAAGTTCCCATTCTACTTGAGCTTCCTGCTGTTAAAATTATTAAAGGTATACTTGAGATCAATCGATGTTCTAATTACAATCAAATTTAAACATACAATTTTACCATCAACCTAACAATCATATTACTTAATTCGAATCTGATGATTCAAATTTAGGATTGTTAAAGCTGATGGTTTTTGTATTCTTTAATATATATCTGCTATAAGGATAAAGGCATCCAATAGAGAATAATAACAAACCACTTATGATAAAAGTTGGTGTTGTTTGAAAGGTCTCAGGTGTATTTAGAATACCCAATATTAAAGTAGTAGAAAATGGAAACGATAAGGCGAGTATGCCAATAGCAAATTGACTATCAAATGTCTTATTATAATTCTTTTTTTCTTGTTCTTCTACAAGAGAGATATGTGCATAGGGCCAAAAGCTACATGCACTTAAAGAAAAAACAAGGAAAAGAATTACTTGGTTGGGTGAAGTATAGCCAGTAACTCCCATGAATAAGGCAACAATAAAAAAGCTAATGCTGGCCCTAAACGCCAAGAGGGATATAATTTGGAAAAATTGACGTTGTTTTATTTTAAGCGACAATCCAATAAATATGAGAATTAGTGGAGTCATGATATATGACAACTTTGTTAAAATTTCTTGAAATAGAAATGGTAGGGCATTAAAGTCAATATTCATTAGAATTAAAAAAAGGGCAGTCAAAATAAATAAGTTTACTGGCTCTAAAATCAATGCCTTCACAAAATCAAGTCGATTGCGTTTTTTTTGCATTCTCATTGTCTTATTATTTCCATGAAACAGCTTCATCGCAACAAAATATAGAATGACCAAGACGAATACTTTATTACCCAAATCAGCCATAGCGGCTTGTGCTAAAAATTTTGGCCCAAGAAATTCAGCCACAAAGGGAAAACAGGATAAACCAGGAGCTAACGATGGAACAATTAATAAAGCAGTGTTACGATATTTGGTTTCCTTGATTTTGAGGATTTTTGTGATATGAGGAACAAGTAAATAAAGAATAAAGTTGAATCCAAGAGCTAAGATTGGCAATAACAAAAGGCTTGATTCAAATTGAATTTTTAGCAGAGCGATAAAAATTGTAGAGGGAAGTGCTAAATCAAGAATTATTTTTTTTATTCCGAGCAATTCTTGGTCAGACTTCATCTTAAATCTCAATAGAATTCCGATAAAAATAAAGGCCAAAAAAATTGAAGTTTTCTCCAAAGCTTAGGCTTTTTTGGTAAGAACGTCTTTTACACTTTTTGAGAATAGCTCCATCTCGCTTAATGTTCCAATGCTCACTCTGCACCATGTTTTATCCATAAATTCAAAGGCCCTGACCGCAACACTATTCATGCGCATTTTATTTAAAAATTCTTTTCCCTCCATGTCAATAGGAAAAATCATAAAGCTCGTATGTGATTCAACGGGATTGAAACCAGCATCAATCAAAGTTTCATAGGTATAAGCTCTAGCTTTAAAGTTTAAACTTCTAGATTTTTCTATAAATGCAACATCTTTAAGTGCGCTCTTTGCAGCGTATACTGAAGGTAGGCTTATACCCATCCCAGCTCTAGTTATCCGCTGTATTTTTTCAATTGATTTTGTGTTTGCAACGGCATAGCCAATTCTTAATCCTGCTAAGCCGTGTATTTTTGAAAATGTTCTGGCTATAATAACGTCACAACCTTCATTAACTAAGGATACCATACTTTGTTTTGCGCCATCTTCAAGAAACCATAAATAAGCTTCATCAATGAAAACAGTTGTCTTTTTAGACATTTCACGACAGAAGTTCACCAATTCTGCGCTATCGGTAATTGTCCCTGTGGGATTGTTGGGGTTACATATATAAATGAGTTTGGTATCCGAGTCAACAGCTTTTTTCATTGCTTCTAAATCGTGTGACCAATCTTTTTTTAGTGGCACTGACTTCCATTCAGCTCCTGCCTCTTGAGCTACTTTAATAAGTGACATATAAGCTGGGTCTGCCGATATGACATTACCTCCATCCATAAAATAACAAATGGCTGTCTTTTCAAGTAAATCCGATGAACCAGGTCCCAATACAATATTTTCAGGTTGAACACCTTCAAATTCTGCAATCTCTTCGGTTAATTCAAATAATTCATCCCAGGCATATCGATTACTTTGCGAGACATTTGAGTTAAATGCTGAAAGTGCCATTGGAGATGGACCGTATGGATTTTCATTGGCATTTAATTTCGCCTGTAATACAGGATAATTTACTTTATCACTGAAAGTAAATTCCTTGAAGTTCGATCCGTGAACGATATTTCCATACTGATCAAACTTTAGATGCGTATAATTTCTATTTGAAAATCCTAAATAGGGCGCTGCAATGGCTCCAGTAGTCGTTAGAAGTGACTTTTTCAACCAAGCTCTTCTGTTCATTGAAAGGTGATTTTTCATATTAAAAGTTTTATAGCAAATTAAAATTAAAATAGGTAAATTACTATACGAAAATCCCAAAAATCATAGGGTCAAAATATTGAAAACGAAATAATTAGTATTGAAAAAAATGAAGTACGTAGTACGGAAAATTAAATTATCACCTTACGCCTTATTGACCTTAGTCATGGATTGCCCCTTTTTTATGACTCAAGGTTCTAGCATCTTTTTGACGGCTAATACTTAATATTTCTGCTAAAATTGCCAATGCAATTTCATGAGCTGAATGTGCGCCGAGATCTAATCCTGCAGGTCCTTTGAACTGCTCTATATAATCGAGTTGAATCTCAGGCTGGAGTTCTATGAGTTTGTTGATTAATTCTTCTTTACGTTTTCTAGGACCTAAAAGACCAAAGTAAACAGGGAATTTATTTTCAAGGGCCAGTAAATACTGTAAGTCTTTTTGAAGACTGTGGGTCATGACAACAATGGCTGTGTTGTCATCAATAGGTAGTTGTCTTATCATCTCGTAGCTGAGAAGGTGAAGTTCAGATACACCCTTGAAATAAGACAATTCTTTTTGCTCATCGGGACTCGCTACGATTTCAACCGACCAGCCCAACTGCGATGCCATCTGACTCAATGCTACCGCATCGTGTTCAGCACCGATTATTAGTAATTTAAATTTGGAAGATAAGGTCTGGTTAAATACTAGATCGTTAGTCTTTTTAACTCTATTTTGATGCACTGTATATTCAAAGTTCTCACCTAAAATTGTTGTGCCTAAATGAGGGTGTGTCTCCACTTCTCGCAAATAAGAACTCTCTAGCTTAAGTGGTGTTCTCTCTTTAATTTGCGTTAAAATTAGAGACAGTTGTTCTTCAGCTAATTCTAATGGTTCGATTAAAATATACAATACACCTTCGCAACCTAAACGGTATCTACCATCGTAGGTCATGATTAAAGCCTCTCCTGATTCAAATACTTTTTGAGCTTGAAAGACAATATCTTTTTCAACACATCCACCGCTTACGGCACCTACAGTTTTTTGATGGGCATCGATCAGCATTCGCACGCCAGGTTTGCGGTAAGATGAACCATCGAGATCGACCACGGTGGCCAACACAGATTGCACACCATTGTTTTTATTGGTTTGATATGCTTTTAAAATGGATTCTAATTCGTGTGTCATACTAGCCTTTGTTCGAATGTACAAAAGTTAATCTAGCTTTTTCCACATAAAATTGGTCTCGAGTCTAAAACTACCAAGGTGCTCAAAATTGCATTCCTCTGGAGTCAAGATTGAGAGAAAGTTCTGGTGATCGTTTTTGCGATAAAGATGATATGTGTGTCCAATCACTGGCTCAAAACTGAATGTAGCACTGTAAACGAGTTGAGTTTGGGCAGCAAGCTCTTGAAGCTCCTCATACTGCGTTTTTAATTCATTGAATTTCGCTTGTAATTCAGTATTGATTTGATAGGAGGCTCTTTTTTTAAAAATACTTAAGTCTGTGATTTTTATTTCTGGACTTCCTAAGTCAGTAGCGTAGGGACGTAAAAAGGCATCGTACTTTTTTTGTTTTTCATCAAATACGACTTGATCAGGTTTCTTTTGGCCCTTTTTAGAACTCATGAAATTAAACTCACAATAGACTTATCTAAAGGAGAAGTAGTCGATTTATATAATTTTAATAATACTCCTTCTGGCGAGATTAAGAACTTGTAAAAGTTCCACAAAATTGAAAAATCCTTAACGCCGTTTAATTCTTTTTTAGTCAGCCAAGCATATAATGCATGTTGCTTACTGCCTTTTACACGTAGCTTCTGAGTTAAGGGAAAATTAACATCGTAATTCGACGAACAAAATGCTTGAATCTCTTCAGATCCTCCAGGTTCTTGACCACCAAATTGATTACAAGGACAACCTATAATGACAAGCTCAGATGAAAATTGCTCTTGAAGTTTTCTCAACTCTTTGTACTGGGATGTAAATCCGCATTTTGAAGCTACATTCACCACCAAGATGAACTTTCCCTTAAAATTACTGAGGTCCATTGGATTTCCATCTAAAGCGTTGATTTCGATTTCGTAAATCGGCATAGCTGGGGATATAGATTTTTGTTGTGCTACCTTTTGTAGTGATGATTTCGCATTGCTTAGCCAATTCATTAATGACCTATTTGCTGATGAAATAGCTTCTTTTGTTCGATATCTGTAAATTCTCCACCATAAAAGAAAGTTACTGTTGAAGAACTGTCGTCTTGAACACCTCTAGAGGCTACACACAAGTGCTTGGCCTCTATAGCAACAGCAACGCTCTCGGTATCTAATATGTCTACTAATGCCCTTCCAATTTGATTGGTTAAACGTTCTTGAACCTGAGGTCTTTTGGCAAAATATTGCACTAAACGATTTAGTTTGGATAATCCTACAACTTTACCCGAGGAAATATAAGCGATGTGCGCATGACCAAAGAAAGGAACAAAATGGTGCTCACAATTAGAAAAGAATCTGATGTCCTTTTCAATGAGCATTTCTTGGTATTTGTATTTATTTTCGAACAAAGCCATTTTAGGCATATTCTCTGGTTTAAGACCCGAGAAAATTTCCTCAACGTACATTTTTGCCACTCTATACGGAGTGCCTTTGAGTGAATCGTCTGTCAAGTCTAAGCCCAGAGTTTGCATGATCTCTGCAAAAAGCTCTGCAATTCGATCTTTCTTTTCTTCGTCAGAAAGTGTAAATAGTTCGCTTGTAATTGGTGTTTCAGATGCAGTTGAGATGTGGTCATCTCCAACGGCATCGAAATCTAAAATACTCAGTTCGGAATTTTTGACCATTCCTTGGTAATTATTCTTTTTCATAATAAAACTGTCTAAGGCTAATTTACATTTTTGTTTAACAAAAAAGAAATAATATTAAACATTTATTTAATAATGAGGAAGAAATTTTATCAAAAGACCATAAATAAAGGTGCCAGCTATTGCCGAGATAATAACAATGGAAATGGTTAAGAATCCCGCCCCCAACAGAGTAAACATGGGGCCTAGACAAGCTCCTGATAGGGCCCAGCCTAAACCAAAAATGGTTCCTCCAATCAAGTAGCGTTTATATCCTTTTTGTTTATCGTGAAACTCAATGGGTTTTCGATCTATGGTTTTTACATCAAAATGTTTGATGATTTGAATACCAAAAATTCCAACCATTAATGCGGAGCCCATCAGACCATACATATGAAAGGAGTCAAATTGAAACATCTCAAAAATGCGATACCAAGAAGCCGCTCCAGACTTAAACATAATGATTCCAAAAATGATTCCAGCAAATAAAAACTTAAATGCTTTCATGATTTATGAGAATAGAAGTGGAAAAATGAAGTGAACCATAAGTTGTCCACCGCTGAAAAAACCAATAACTGCAATTAATGATGGGAGTTGCAAATTACTAAGTCCAGAGATCGCATGTCCAGAGGTGCATCCCCCTGCATATCTCGCTCCAAATCCAACAAAAAATCCCCCCAATACTAAATAAATAAAGTTGCCATTTTTAACTAATTGTTCTAAAGAAAAAAAGGCTTGTGGCATATACGTCTCTCCTGCATCGGTAAAGCCATAGGCCTTTAGGATTTGCAAACTATTTTCAGCTAATGGAATAGGTACATTTCCATTTAAAAACGATGAGGCTATGAACCCTCCGATTATTGTTCCAACAATAAATAGAATATTCCATTGTTGAGATTTGATATCTATTTTGAAAAAGTCGCTCGCTTTCGAAGCACCTAATGCGCTGCACATTGTTCTGAGATTTGACGATACGCCAAATTCTTTTCCTGAAAGAATCAAGAATAGCATAACCAATGCTATTAATGGGCCCGAAATATACCAAGGCCATGGTTCCATAAAAATATTCATAATGTATGTTCTAAGCTGTCTTTGTAGTTGGACATTGATAGGCACTTATATCAATTCCTGACTCTTGCATGGCTTTAAAACCTCCTAAAACATCTATACTGTTATGAATACCGCGACTTTTTAATATTGATGCGGCAATCACAGAACGATAACCTCCTGCACAATATACATAAAACACCCCCTTTTCTGGAAATTGATTTAAGAAACTATTGATGAAGTCAAGGGGAGTATTTGACGAATTCAAGGCGTATTGTGCAAAGTGTTCGCTCTCTTTACGAACGTCAAAAATTTCAATCTCTTCTTTTTGCAAAAGTGTTTTGAGCTCATCTGCGGTTATGGTATCTACGCTATCGAATTCTTTCGAATCTGATTTCCATGCTTCAAAAGACCCTTTTAGATAACCCAAGACGTGATCAAATCCTACTCTTGCTAATCTTGTCATGGTCTCTTCCTCTCTTCCTTCAGGGGCAACGAGCAAGATAGGTTGTTTGACATCTGCTATAAGTGTACCCACCCAAGGGGCAAAACTCCCATCAAGGCCAATAAAAATTGAACGTGGAATATGACCTTTAACGAATTCGCTTTGATGTCTTACATCGAGAATTAGTGCACCACTCTCGTTGGCAAGATTTTCAAATTTTGATGGTTCTAAGGCTACTGATCCTCTTTTGATGACATCCTTTACATCGTCATAACCCTCCTTGTTGAGTTTTACGTTGAGTGGAAAGTATTGAGGAGGAGGCATTAAACCATCTGTTACTTCTTTGACAAATTCTTCTTTAGTCATGTCCTCTCTCAGTGCATAATTCATTTTTTTCTGATTACCTAAGGAGTCTACGGTTTCCTTCATCATGTTTTTACCACAGGCAGATCCTGCGCCATGACCAGGGTATACAATGACTTCATCAGATAAAGGCATAATCTTGTGGCGAAGACTGTCGTATAGGGTTTCGGCCAATTGTTCTTGTGTTATATGTTCTGCCTTTTGGGCCAAATCAGGTCTACCCACATCTCCTAGGAACAGGGTGTCTCCACTAAAAATGGCATGATCTTTTCCGTTTTCATCTCTCAACAAATAGGTAGTACTTTCCATAGTATGCCCTGGCGTGTGCAGCGCAACAATGGTGATATCCCCAAGTTTGTATTCTTGTTGGTCTTTTGCGATTTGAGCATCAAAACTAGGATTCGCATTAGGTCCAAAAATAATAGGTGCGTTTGTTTCCTTAGATAGGCTAAGGTGTCCACTGACAAAATCAGCGTGAAAATGTGTTTCAAATATGTATTTGATTTCGGCTTGGTTAGATTTTGCCTTTTCGATATAGGAATGAACTTCTCTTAAAGGATCGATGATGGCAACTTCTCCTTTGCTTTCAATATAATAAGCACCTTGTGCTAAACATCCTGTATAAATTTGTTCAATATGCATTGATTTCTATTTTGTTCTTACAAAGTTAAGTGTGTTTATTTAATTTAATCGTAACCTAAGTTACAATGTAGAGCTTTGATGTGATATCTTTTTGTGCAGTTCGTTAGGTTCAATATTTTGTTTGATGTAAAGATGAGCCTCATAAGTATTTTCAAATAAAAAGTTACTGCCTATTCGCTCTTCTAATCCACTGTTTTTAATAATGTCTCTTACAGGTCCAATAGCACCTGCGAGGTAAACCTTATAGCCTTGCTTTTGAAGTTTCGCTATAAATTTATCGAGCATGAATACACCGCTACTATCGATGTAATTAATGCTTTCCGCATTGATAATAATACTTTTTAAACTCTCTTTTTTAGATTCTATTTGAGAAGATAATTCAGATTTAAAAAAGTCTTTATTACCGAAATAAAGTTGCGCATCAAATCGAAATATAAGCACCTCAGTATCTTCGTTTACATCCTCTTTAAAACGATTGATATTTCTGTAGTATTTAGAGCCCTTGATATTTCCTAAAACCGCGTAATGTGGCTGGGCGGTTCTGTATACCATCAGTAATAAAGACAATAAAATTCCAAATAAAATACCTTGTGTAATACCAACAGTAAGGGTAACGATGAACGTAAAAGCTAATAGACCAAACTCATCTTTTCTATAATTCCACAATCGCTTAGGGTATTTGAGGTCGATAAGACCTGCTACAGCAACCATTATAATGGCTGCTAGAACAGCATTGGGTAAATAGTAAAACAAAGGAGTTAGAAAAAATAATGAAGCTCCCACAATTGCAGCGCTTATAATCAAGGACATAGGGGTACTGGCACCAAGTTGATTGTTCACTGCAGTTCTTGAAAACCCTCCAGTGGTAGGGTATGATTGAAATAATGAACCCACTATATTGGCAAAACCAAGTGCGATCAATTCTTGATTGGGTCTTAAACTTAAATTGCTTTGTTCATCTTCGACGGCCTTAGCGACTGATATTGCTTCCATGAAAGCTACAAGTGAAAGTGTTAATGCAATAGGAAACAATTCATTCATATTACTCAGCACATATTCTGAGGGAAGCTTTAATTCGGGTAGACCAGAGGGTATATTAGACACGATTTTGACTCCTGTTTCATCCATTCCAAACCCCCAGACCACTAGAATCGCAAGAATTGTGATCACAAGTGCAGCAGGAATTTTGGGAGATATTTTATTCAAAAGAAGGATGCCTAAAATTCCACTTAATCCTATTAAGAGTGTGCCGAAATGAATTTCATCGATAGTTAAGTAGGCATTGTACAGAAGATGTTGCAACTGGTTGCTGCGCGCTATTTCAGTTCCCAATAAGTGTTTGAGCTGACTTAATCCAATAATTATTGCTGCTGCAGAAGTAAAACCGTTTATGACAGGTTTGGATAAAAAATTAACTAGAAACCCCATTTTTACAAGGCCCATGAACACTTGGATTCCCCCCATAAAAAGAGCTAGAAATACGGCCATTTGGATGTATTGGTCTATACCGCTAAGAGATAGAGCACCTAATCCTGAAGCAACTAACAATGAATCCATAGCTACAGGTCCCACCCCTAATTTTCCTGAAGTACCCATAAGCGCATAAATGAGTTGAGGAATAAAAGCGGCATACAGTCCAAAAATTGGAGGAAGCCCCGCAATCATTGCATATGCCATTCCTTGTGGAATTAACATTACCCCTACAGTCAATCCCGCAGAAAGATCTCCGTAAAATTTGGACTGATTGTACTCAGGTAACCATTCGAGTATTGGAAATAGGCGTTTGATCATTTAATTTCTGGGATTAATTCAACGGTATTACGCTGTAATTTAAGCTTACCCATTTGTTCTAATTTTTTCAAAAGTCTTGAAATAACCACACGAGATGTTCTCAAGTCTTCAGCTATTTCTTGATGGGTCATTTGCAGTGTATCACTTTTGGTAATTCTCGATTTTTGATGGAGGTATTCTGCCAAACGGTCATCTAATTTTTCGAAAGCGACCTTCTCTAGGGCGTAGACTACTTCAACCATTCGGTTGTGATAACTCGAAAAAACAAATTGTCTCCAGCTAGGGTACTTGCTAATAAGACCTTCGACTTTAGATACAGGTATCATAACGAATTTAGAATCAATTTCAGCTACCGCTCTAATTTCACTTTTTTTTTGTTGTGTACAACAATTTAAGCTCATTGAGCAAGTGTCTCCTTCTTCAATATAGTACAAAAACAATTCGTTTCCGTCAGGATAAACTCTATTTACACGAACGGCTCCAGAGATCATCAAGGGAACCCCTTTTACAAATTCTCCGAATCGGATCAATTCTTCTTCAGCTGAAACCTCTCTAAGGGTACCGATTTTATTGATTTCTTCAATGAGTGAAGATTCAAAAATAAATCCAAACGTTTTTCTTAAGAGGTTGATCATAAGACGTCTTATTAGCGTTGAAAGTAGTGATTGTCATTCAGCTTACAAAACTAAATCAACTCAAGTGAAGGCTTTGTAACATTTGTTACATTAAATTTACAGTGCTATGAAAAAGAAATTTGAAATCAGTGTTTTTTGGTTTCGGAGAGATTTGAGGTTAGAAGATAATATCGCCTTGCAACATGCCTTTTTATCAGGACGTAAGGTTTTGATGTGCTATTTGTTTGAGCCGATGTTACAATCAGACTTGCACTACAGTCAACGTCACTGGAATTTTGTGCTCAAATCTTTGAAATACATCAACAAACAACTTCAAGCCAAAAATACACGCGTACTCATCACCCAAGAAGACATCTTTTCTTTTCTCGAAAAGTTGGCACTGCATTTTGAGATTAAAGCGCTTTTCACCAACAATGAGACAGGATTACAGCTCACCTATCAGAGAGATTTACAATTAGCACGCTTTTGTAAATTAAAAGGTATTTCATGGCAGACCTTCAATCATAACGGCGTATTTAGAGCGCTAAAAAATCGTAAACAATGGCTGTCCTTATGGACGGATTACACCAATCAAACTCCCTTGGCCTTTTCAGCCCAAAACGAGGATTTTGTTTCTTCTGAATCCCTCGATACCGTAAAATGTACCCCGGCAGATTTTGAATTTACAGACGCTGCACATCAACAAAGCGGAGGTCGAGATTATGCATTGAAATATTTGAATAGTTTTATTGAAACTCGACATAAGACTTATAATTATCATATTTCTAAACCTGAATTGTCTCGAAAAAGTTGCAGCCGTTTATCGCCTTATATCGCTTGGGGTGTACTTTCTACTCGAGAAGTTTTTAATCGGTTTTCTGCGCTTAAAAAAAAGAATGCACATTTAAGAGCGTTTTTATCTCGTTTGAGATGGCAGGCACATTTTATTCAAAAGTTTTAAATGGAATGTGAGATGGAATTTCAAAGCATAAATAGAGGATATCACGATCTTAATAAGCCTGTCAACACCGTTTATTTAATGACTTGGATGAAAGGTCAAACAGGAATTCCTATCGTTGATGCTTCAATGCGTTGCTTAAACACTACTGGATATCTTAATTTTAGAATGCGTGCTCTTGTGGTTTCTTTTGCAACTCATTTGTTGTGGTTGCCTTGGCAGAGTATCTCACATTTTCTCGCTCGTCAGTTTTTAGATTTTGAACCAGGTATTCACTATCCGCAAATTCAAATGCAAGCAGGTGAAACTGGAATCAATCAAATTCGAATCTACAATCCTATTAAAAATTCTATGGAGCACGATCCCGAAGGTGTATTCATTCGAAAGTGGTGCCCTGAGTTGGCTGATGTTCCCTTGCGATATCTTCACGAACCTTATACTATGCCCCCGCTCGAAGTCGCATTTGCGGGAATTGATTTAAATCAAAATTACCCAAGGCCTATAGTGGATATAAACAAGAGTAGAATTCGAGCCACTGAAGAACTATATCAACGAAAAAAAAATGCGCTAGTCCTAAGCGAAGGAAGACGAATTATAAGCAAACATACCTTGCCAAACCGTCAGATTTTACTGGATTCATCCAGAATTTAGTATTTTTCTCTTCGAAAAACCAAAAAGGGTCATGCACAAGCAATTAAGAAGATTGGCACGCTACTTTAATCGAGCAGTATTTTGCTGTTTGCTCATTTGTTTGGTTCTATTTCTTCTTTTAGCAGAACGCACTTCTTTTAAGGAGACTGTATCTGATAATAGTTTTCTGTATACCATGAATTATGACGTGTCTGGTTTATCTGACTATAGCAGTGCGGAGATTAAATACGGGCATCGCTTGTTTACCCAAACGAATCAATTGTTAGGAGCATTTGCAGACAGTACGAATCGGATATACAACAGTGCTCTGAGCTGTGATAATTGCCATTTAAATGCAGGAACTCAAGCTTATGCTATGCCGATGATTGGGGTAAGCAAAGTTTTTCCACAGTTTCGAGGAAGAGAAAATAAAATAGGCACACTTGAAGAGCGCATAAACGGTTGTTTTGAGCGCAGTATGAATGGCGTATTTTTAGAAGAAAGCAGCAGAGAGATGAAGGCGCTTATCGCTTATATTGATTGGCTTTCTCGCTTTGTTGAAAAAGATGAAAAATTAATTAGAAGAGGTCTGAAAAGTATAGAAATTCCGACCCGTAAAGTAGATTTATCGAATGGCGAAGCTGTTTTTCAACGAGAATGCACGCGATGTCACGGAGAGAATGGTCAAGGACAATTACTCGCTGACCAGATCGATTATGAATATCCTCCTTTGTGGGGTCCACAGTCATATAACAATGGGGCAGGGATGACTAGAGTAATTACTGCGGCATCTTTTATCAAGTACAATATGCCTTTCGGAATAGATTACCGAGATCCTCTGCTGAGTGATGAAGACGCCTATGATGTTGCTGGGTATATCAATCAACAAAAGCGACCAGATAAAGCAAATCGAGAAGTGGATTTTCCTGATTTAAAGAAAAAGCCAGTTTCCACTCCATACGGTCCTTATGCTGACGATTTTAGTATTGCACAACACCAGCTAGGTCCATTTCAGCCCATTATGCGTTTTTATGAAGAGGAATTCGGCATCAAAAAGACAAAATAGCTTCGAGGTCAAAAAGTGTTTCCAAAGCCGCTTTTCTTTCTTTGCTCTTGTACTTCAATGATTTTGGCATGAGATTGATTTCTAAGTCTTTGTAATCTTCGAGCAGAAAACCACAGCTATTGGGTTTGACAAAAGCAATTGTCACGTGGGGATGATAATTTTCAAATGAAAAAGGGTGGTTGTGGTATTCTTGAAGTCTTAAAGCCAATGTTTCATGTAAATTTAAAACAATAGGCGCGTCTAAATCGAATTTGAGCACATCGTAATGAAATGGAACTCCATTGGCTCCCGTGCCTTCTAAATTTTCAAAAAGACTTAGGTTGTGTAATCGGTATTGAGAGGCGTAAAGCCCGTCGATATAAGCAGCGCACATGGTTGAAATGACCTCTTTTGAAATGTTTTTGTGGATGTTTTGAAGGATAGAGCAGTGTAAATTTTTCTGAATAGGAAGGGCGTGTGAATTGATCTGGGCCGGCCTTAAATGATAGGGGTCTATTTTCTCCTGAAGTTTTTCAATAATTGCACTCGATTCAAAATACAGACCGATATAACCCTGTTTCGCTTTCGATGTTGAAAATTTCAAGTCAAACATTTTCAATCTATTTTGTGTTTGAAGTACGCATTAATTTTTCAAATTGAAATCATATAATAGAATAAATAAAAGGGGCTCGAAAGCCCCTTTTATTGTTGATTACAACTATGTATTGTACTTAGAAACGATATCTAAGATTTAAGTTCCAAGTTGTTCCAAAACCAAACCATACGTAGTTTCTTACATCAACACCATTCCAGGTGGTAGATGTAGCATCTGCATGAAGGTTTGAATTTGATTCTGCGATATAAGTTGTGTCGAATAAGTTGTTGACGTTAGCTCTTAAACTGAAATCTCCAAAGTAAGCTGTTGCTCCAAGGTCAACCAAACCGTATGAAGGTAATTTAACAACACCCCTATTGTCAGGAGTCAATAACTCATTATCTGTGATACTATAGTCTGCATAAAGTTCATCTACAAAACGGTAACCCACATCAAGTGTTACATTACCCATTCTATAGTCTGCTGATAAGTAGGTTACAAACTGAGCAGCATCACCTACTTTAGCATCTTTTGCGTAGATTGTTCCTTCACCAACTTGGTTGTTGTTATCGTCAAATACAGCAGAAGTAAAGTCGTTAACATATCTCCAGTTTCCAAGTGATAGCATACCTCTTAACTTCAACGCAGAACTTGGTCTTAGTGTAGCCTCTACTTCAATACCTTCGTGTAATACGTCAATATCAGGGAATTGAGCTGTACCTTCTATACCACCAGCTAATGTAAAGCCTCTTGAGATGAAACGATCACCCCAGTTTGTAGAGTATGCATTGACGTTCAATTTGAACGCGTTTGAGATATATCCATATCCAAGTTCGAAAGATCTGATCTTTTCGTTTTGGGCATCTTCGTTGATATCGTTCTGGAATCCAGGAAAGATAGCGTCAAATAATGGCTGACGTGAGATGATACCTGCATTGAAAAAGAAGTTTGACTTTTCGCTTACGTTAAGGTTTGCACCCCCTTTGAGGTATCCACCGCCCATGTTCTTTTTGTCTGAGATTGGATTTCCAACTTGGGCAAAGAAATCTTCTCTTTGGTAACTCTGGTTTGATAAACCAGCTTGAAGAACTGCAGTGAATCTTCCTTCGTCGTTATACTCAACAAGACCGTTTACCCCGCCCCACTTTACAAGACCGTTGTTGTAATAAGCAATTTTTGGACCTCTAATTCCAGTGTCTTTAAAAGGATTTGCCTCAACCAAGGTCTCGACAATTTGACCTGAGCTATTTCGATTTCCTCTTGAGTAGTATCCATCTAATCCTAATAGATCATTTAAAACTCTGTAGTGGTAACCTTTATAGCTTCTTAAATCCACACCTATTGAGTATCTCATTTTTCCTGAAGTGATGTCAAGTGAAGAAATAGCTCCAACCCAGTCGTGAGAATTCATAGATGCTCTACGGATAAGTACGGCTCTATTCACATTTCCACCAGGATTGCTGTTTCCACCGATTAATTTGCCGGCATATCCAGAAATTGGTCCGTCATAACCTTGAGTAGTTGCTCGGTTAACTGCTACCACATTATCAAAGTTAATAAACCCATTTGAATCTCTTGAAGCAACACCTTTACCTTCATCAATTTGCTCGGTTAAATCTTGTCTGAAAGGATATAAGTCAATGTCAGAGTTTCTGTAGTTGTTACCTCTTGGACCTGTTCCTCCTCCGCGTCCAGCAGAAGCATAGAACGATGTGTTCAACTGAACATTATCTGAGATATCCCAATCCCAGTTAAATGTAGCAAGTGGCTTGTTGTAGAAGTTACGACGAATGTTATACTCTTCTCCATTTAAGTATCCACCGTTGGTGTTCCATCTTCTGTCGATTCCTTCTTCTCCAAAGTTTTGGTAATCACGAATAGAAACCCAAGCTGACCTTTGGTGGTGCCATTGTCCTGCACCGAGTATAGAAGCATTGAAAGCATGTTTTGATCCTTCAGGTGCATAACCAATAGCAGCAAAGTAAGTCAAACCTTCACCTTTAGTGAAGTTCACATACCCATTACCTTTCCAGTAAGAAAGTAACATTGAATAAGCCCATCCCTTGTCACTCTTTCCTGAGTTGTATGAAAATGAAGTTTTACTGTAGCCGTCGTTACCAACCATTTGATTCAAGGCACCGCCCTGCTCTTTTTCAGCAGATTTTGTGAAAATAGAAACTGTTCCACCAACAGAAGGTACTGCAAGTCTTGAAGCTCCTAAACCTCTTTGAATTTGAATTCCAGAGGCAACGTCAGTAAGTCCAGCCCAGTTTGACCAGTATACCCAACCGTTTTCCATATCGTTAACGGGTTGACCGTTAATTAAGAAAGAAGTGTTTCTTTGGTCAAATCCACGTACTGAAATTCTAGAATCTCCATAACCACCGCCTTGTTTTGTAGCGTATACTCCAGGAGTGTTGTTCATGATTTCAGGGAATTCTTGGTTACCTACTTTAAGGCTGATTTCTTGAGCTGTAATCGTAGAAACAGCTACTGGAGTTACGCGCTCAATAGCGACGTCAATAACTCTCGAAGATGTTACGATAACTTCATCAAGTTCATTAGTTAAAATTGAATCCGTTTCTTGTTGGTCTTGAGCATAAGTAAAACCAACAGCTACTGCGGACAGTAACAAAAAAATTTTTCTCATTGTAGTTCTTTTAAAGTTTGATTATAATTCCGCAAAAATAGTTCATGCAGGCCCTTGTCTTTGTAAAGTAAAATTTAACTTTAGGTTGCCTAATAGAAGTTAAGTCAAAGGGTGATTTATCTTAAATTGAAATGGATATCTTTCTGAAGTGCTTCAATTACTTATAAGCCCTGTAGGTATGGTATTATTTTCACTCTAAATGAATGAAAATTAACCTTTCAGAGTTGTTAACTTAATATAAATAAATCGCAAATTTTGACGTTTATTGCATGTTGTTAAAACTTACCCTATTGATAGATTCTAACGTAGTCAATTTCAAAAACTTGTGGTTCCCATTGGTCAGGTAAGTTTCCACCTAAATTTCCGCCAACAGCTAAATTTAATAATAGGTAATGTGGATTGTCATAAGGCAATTCTTTAGTGTTTTTGATTGACAAAAAAGTCTGTTGGTTTACTTTTATCTGAATACTGTCTTTATTCCAGATAGCACTGTAAATGTGATAATTTTTTGAAGATGTTTTGAGCATATAAGTGCTGCCTTGATTTTCGTATTTACCTGTTTTTGTATTACCCCAATGCAAATGACCTATGGTTTTAGATTTTTGCCATCCATTTTGTTCCATGATGTCAATTTCTCCACAATCTGGCCAACCCACAGCCCCGTAACGTTCACCGAATGGATTACCAAGTTCGTTGATATTGGTGCCAAGGGTCCATATCGCAGGCCAGGTTCCTTGACCCTGTGGAAGTTTGGCTTTGACTTCGATTTTTCCATAAGTGAATGGAAAAGTTGAGTTTAATCGAGCAGAGGTGTAGTTTTTGGTGACACCTGATTGTGTGAGCTCTTCGTTTAAGGCGACTATTTTTAAACTACCCTCACTGACGTAGGCATTTTTTAAACTGGCGGTGTAGTGCTGATGTTCGCCATTAAACCAATGCCCCTTGTCTGGTCCAGTCGTCTGGTGTTTCCATTTTTGCTCATCCGGTATTCCCTCATAATCAAATTCATCAGACCAAACCAATTTCAATGGTTGATCTAGGATTACTGCAGGCTTATTTACTTTTTGTTTTGCGCTTTGTTCTCTGCAATTTACTAGGAAAATAAGTCCTAAGAAAAGTAATATTCTATGTGATCCGTTCATTGTATTCGAAGATAGTTTTTTTCTTAAAGCATTCAATTATTTTCTGATTCATCGTAATATTGCGATAAGTATAGGAAAAAGTAGAACAGATTTATTTACAGTTGAACAAAATGACCTAGCTGATATGACCAGAGTACTTTCGCATCCTGCGCGAATAAAGATTCTTCAATATTTGGCGAAACAAGAAAATTGCGTTTGTGGTGATCTTGTGGCTGAAATAGGACTTGCTCAAGCGACTATTTCTCAGCATTTGAAAGAACTCAAAAAAAAGGGGTTAATTAAAGGAACAATTGAAGGTGCCTCGGTTTGTTATTGTATCGATTTGCCCACTATGTCTAAAATCCAAAGTTCATTACTGACCTTTTTTAATCAATTTGAACAACAACAGATGGACTGCTGTCCCTAATATGAATGAATATAAAACACCAAAATCAATGTATCAGAATGTACAAACTAGTATTGGAGAAATTGCTCAAATCGTAAATATTGACAATGATAGAAAAAAAGTGTTAGATGATTTTTCAAATCTCATTGTGCGTGAAATTTTAAGTCAAACGAAATGCAATTTGAATTTTATATGTACACACAACTCTAGAAGAAGTCATCTTTCTCAAATCTGGGCTTGGGTAATGAGTCGACATTTTAACCTGAATTCTGTAGAGTGTTTTTCTGGTGGTACAGAGGCAACGGCACTTTTTCCTCTTGTTCAACAAGTCTTGGTTGAAAAGGGAATCCACTCTGAAGTCATTGGTCATAAAAAGGCTGATAATCCCATATACTATTTTAAAATTAGCGAAGGTATACTGCCGCTAATTGGCTTTTCAAAAAAATATGATGATACCTATAATCCAGCTCAGGATTATATCGCTGTAATGACCTGCTCTCATGCCAATGAAAACTGTCCCTTAGTATTAGGAGCTAAATCTAGAATAGCACTTACCTATGAAGACCCAAAAGCTTTCGATCATACTCCTGTGCAGTTGGCCAAATACCGAGAACGAAGTCATGAGATAGCAGTTGAAATGTATGTTGTTTTTAAACAGGTTTCTGAATTAATACACTCAAAGTAGTGGTACAAATAATTATTTATTTTAAACGATTTTAAGTACCTTATGGAATAGGTTTAAACTTTGCTCGTTTTAACTAAATTTTAAATTAATTTTTTTGGAGTAACATTTTAATTTGCTTCTTGTAGTTCTTGTTTAAACTGAAATTATCACTTCCTTGATTGATTGATTTAAGATTGAACTCGATTTGTTCTGCACAGCGCAAAACATAGTGTCTGCCTGACTCTAGCATACAATTGGTTATGGGATCTTTGGACAAATGGAGAATAGGGGGAACTTCGTTTAGTCTCATTTTCTGCAAAAAAATAGGATCATTTTTTTGTAGAACCTCCAAATAATTTAATGTTGCCTTAATGATTATGTGCATGGAGATTAAATTGTTTGTCCAGATTTTTTCAAAAAAATTGATTTCATCAATGTCGTCATTATTTTCGAACACCTTTTCTATGTTTTTGTTTAACATTAATTTGTGTTCAATGAGACTTAATAAACCTCCAATATTTTTTGCATCAATCTTTTTGATCTTTACATTACTTGCCGAAAAAGTTGAACTGTAGTGTAGTAATCCTTCAACTATTTTAGACATTTTACGCAATCTTAGTTTTGCATTAAGATATGATAATGCCTCAGTTTTTGCATTTACCAATTCAGTTTTGTAATCATTGATGTGATATACAAGTTTATTTTTTTCATCAATTAGTTCAGCTATTTTACTTCGAGTTTTTTCAATAATTTTATTAAGCTCTCTTGAAGATTTAAAAGAGAGAATTGATTTGTACAGTATAATAAAGAAAAGAGTTGAGCATAAAAGCACAAAAACAGCTTTTGACATGAATTCAAAACTGTCATTTTGTTGGAAAAGAGAAACCAAACCCAAGGTGTTAGGGACCGTAATAATAAGACTCCCAAAAGAATAGGTCATCTTATTATGGAATGTTGTTTCTTTTGCCTTTAAATACCCCTCAAATTCCTCCTCAAGATATTTCAATTCATTTTCAAGCTTTTGTAACTGCCTGTTTTTTACTGATAAACTCATTTTATCTCTTTCAATTTAGATAATGTCTTATTGGTCGAGTTATTCAAAAAAAAAAAATTGAGACAATCAAATATAAGTATATAAGTGTCAATTGCAAGTAAACAGATATGCTTTTTGATTTCATTCGATGTATGAACCTTTTTTTCTGATAATCCTTCAAAAAATGAGGTCAGAAATAGATGCTTTATAAATTAAAGGAGTCTATTTCGAAAAACTTTTTGGCACATTGTATAGTTAACTTAACTTTGTAAAGTAAACTTAACGTTTGATAAATATTCAACACAAAATTTTAAAAACCCATTACACTTTCAAAAAAGGATATAGCGACCTTAATCGACATCTTTTATTCCATAGTATTTGCATTTGTTTTCCTCCCTTACTTTTATGAAAATCAAGAACACGATCTGATCATGATGAAAGGATTGAAAGGAATATTAATCCAAATTGTTATTTCTACCGTAATATATTTTTCTGTTGCCTATGCGGTATTAGAAGTTCTTTTCAAAAAAACTGAAAACACTGACGAGAGAGATGATATGATTCATGCTAAGTCATATAAGCTGGGTTATTTGCTATATGAGTTATCTTTAGTCATAATTGTGGGGTTTATTTTTCAGTCTAAAATCTTTAATGGGGAATTATTGAATCTTCAAAAAAAATCAAATTTTAGAGAATAATGTGTTAGTAAATGAAGGTGATATTATTTTTTTGAGTCTTCTACTTCTAGCGGGTATTTCTGTTATAAAGTCATCGTATCAGTTTTACTTTCAGAGAACTCATTAGGATGGTTTTAAAAAATAATCTAAAAGCGGTCAGATGTCAAAAAGGATTAACTCAAGAAGAACTGGCCGATCTTGTTGGGGTCAGCAGACAAACAATCATTTCAATTGAGCGATACAAGTATAAGCCATCCTTAGAATTAGGTTTGAAGTTATCGTTGACTCTTGATATAAAAATTGAAGGACTCTTTTACTTTGAAAAAAAATAGTAAAAATCAATTCAACTAGGGGAAGTCTAAATAATTAATACTATTCAACATATTTCTTTTCTGTTTTTTTAATCCAATAGACTATTAACGGAACCCCAATTATTGATGGTAAAGCGAATCCTAAAGATGGATTGATTATTTCAAACCTTCCATTTATGGTGACCAGAAATGCAGTTGATGTGGCAATATAACCTCCAAGCATATTGCCAATATGAGATAAATACCAATGATAACTTTTATTGGGTTTAACAATAAATGGTTTAAGATTCACATAGGAGATACTTAAACCTCCAATCCCAAACCCAACAGATAGCAATATCAAAATGAATGTCGAGCATATTGCCAGATTGATGCTTAACACCTCTCATCAATCCATTCCCTCTAGTGGTCGAAGGTCTTCGAACTACAATGACTAATGGTTTACCGAGATTGGTACTAAACCGAATGATCTTTCCAATAAACAAAAGAATTTCTTGACCAATAACAACTTGAAGCATGAGGCTATCTACTTTACAGAACTCTCAATATCTAGTATTTCTTTATCATGATGGTATCTAATCTCACAGTCATAGTCAAAAAATATTGTCACACCATTTTTCTTAGTATATGGGTTCCAATTAGGTAAGTCATCATGTCCGGGATTGCCAGTATGAGCAAAATTAATCCAGGACAGACTCATTTTATTTGCAAGTATTTGGGCGTTTTTTCCACTGCCGATCATATTTTCACTTCGCGCAATGTTATCAAAAACAAAAGGTAATTCCATACAGTGAAAAGCCTTATACTTTCCACCAAGGACAGGAGACTTCCAGGAGAAAAAATACATATAAACTGGTGCGCCGTTTAAAAGTGTACTCTTAATATTAGCCTGGTGGACCGCACCCGGACGAAAAATCAAGTCTACATCCATTAAATCACTAGGTTTGGTATCATTTGGGTATGCCTGCCTGACAGCTTTTATATAAGCTTCTGTTTTATCTCCTTTCTGTTGTTGAATAAAACCTTTTACCTGTTCTTCAGTTGCGTTCGACATCCCCGCAAATGCAGATACCGGAAATTCATTCTTAACCGTACCAATAAGAAGTGGAATGTTTTTGGATAATTCCATGGCTTCTTTTGAAAAAACATCATAGGGGATCAAGTCAGAATCAATACTTGGAAACCAA
The DNA here is from genome assembly GCA_002691645.1 of Flavobacteriaceae bacterium. Taxonomy (GTDB): domain Bacteria; phylum Bacteroidota; class Bacteroidia; order Flavobacteriales; family Flavobacteriaceae; genus UBA3478. The sequence goes on along the minus strand of NZIP01000041.1, from coordinate 58,636 downwards.
TCTAGCCCAAATCCGAAACCTGGAATTGGAACACCATCTTCTTTCATTTTGTTCTCAACAGTTTTTAAAGCCTTTCGACCTGCTTTTTGTAATGCTTTATAGGGTATTGTTTTAAGGCTGTCCACCTCATTATCGGTTAAGTGTAACTCTTTCAGTACTTCTTCTGTTATCTTTTGGGTTGTTTCTTTTTTTAACAACGCCCACTTGAATGCCCCCGACTGGTTTATGGCTTTATGAAAAAGCCCTTTGGCAGATGGCATTGCCATTAGGTTATTGACCTTTGCTCCACCACCCGATTGACCAAAAATTGTAACATTATTTGGGTCGCCTTCAAAATTGCCAATATTCTCTTGCACCCATTCCAGGGCAGTGCGAATATCCAATATACTGTGGTTTGCAGAATACTTGTGCGCTGAACCGTATTTGGAAAGGTCTAGAAACCCAAGAATATTTAATCTATGGTTGATTGACACTACAACGACATCTCCTTTTTTTGAAAGGTTTTCGCCATGATACGATGGCAATTCTTGCGAAGACCCTGTTTTATATCCGCCTCCATGAATCCAAAACATTACAGGTCTTTTCTTGTCATCAGAAATACTTGGTGTCCATATATTTAAAGCCAAACAATCTTCGCCTTGAGACCCTAAATCATGATCAAAGAAGAACTTCATTTCATCATTTAATGGGGTGTCAGGGTCTTCTAACGGGGCTACAGGGCCATAATTCAATGAGCTTCTTATGCCTTCCCAGGACTCTACTCTTGTCGGGGCTTCAAATCTTTTTGCCGTGGCATACGGGATTCCTTTATAAGTGAATATCCCATTTCGAATAAGTCCACGTACCTTTCCTGAAGTGGTTTCCGCAATGGCTATATTATCGCCAGTCTGTAATTGACCGAATCCTTCAAAATTGAATAGTATTAAAAGTAAAATAAAGGTGACAAGATGTTTCATTGCTCTGATTTTTTTGTTAAATGATGTTTTAATAAGTAGTTATGGTAGGAATTTTTTATCGGTTTGAAATCTAAATTCTTCAGTGAACATCGAGATTTTAAAAGTATATTAAATGGTCATTTGTAGGAAAAAAGAGCTAAGCGATTTACCGTGCTTATCTAATGAAGTTGAACTTGTAACACCCCCATCCAAAGCATTGAACAATACAAAATTCAAAGCACCCAATTGCGGCAGTTCATAGCGCTCAACATTTCCTTTTATTTTATTTCCAAGCCATTGTTTTACACGTTCTTCGGTTACTTTTTCTTTAATTAGACCGTAATCTGATTTGTTGAAAACAATCAAAGATATGTTGCTAATATTTCCCTTATCTCCGCTTCTCGAATGTGTAATTTCCCAAAGTTTCATTTAGCTATGTTTTTGAATAAACGACCTGTGTTTTTACTTCCGATTTGGGTACCAGCACAGAAACAACAGAAATGACTTCTTCTACTTTTTGTGTTGCCCCACCACCTCCAGAGGGTCCATTTGTATAGAGGGTTTCAACTTCTCTACCTATTTTTTTGGCCTCTTCAATGGATTTTGCCCTGCCCGAGACTCGTAGTCTTACCTCATTAACATCTTTATGTTGCTCTTTTAATGGAGAAATTGAGTTCAGGCCTATTAGGTCAAATCGTAAATCTTTAAAATTGAGTTTTTCCAATCTTTTTTGAACTATTGCAATGCCGAGTTTAGCTCTTTCTATACATTGTATACCTCCATAACTAATTTGTCCTTCGCCATAATAACCATTGAGGTAACCTACACTTACTTTGTATGTTTCAGTTGCTTCTTTACCTGTTGCATTCCTAAATTTTACAACGTCTTTTTCAGTCGGCTTAAATTTCACCGATGAAAAGTCGGCAATACAGTCAGGGGTAAGATAATTGGCCGGGTCGTGTATTTCGTATAGTAGTTGCTCAGTACAGGTGGCTGTGTTGATCATTCCTCCTGTGCCATCTAATTTAGTGATGTACCCTGAACCCATTTCATCTATTTCTACAAAGGGAAAACCTATATCCTAAAGATCTGGTACCTTTTTTTTGTTGGGGTCGGCAAAATATCCACCACTTACCTGACCGGCGCATTCCAATAAATGACCTACCAATGTTCCTTTTCCCAATTTATCATAATCTTTTATGTTCCAATTAAACTCATGTATCATCGGAGCTAAAAATAATGAGGGGTAGGCAACTCTTCCTGTTATTATGAAATCAGCATCATTTTTTAAAGCCTGTACAATACCTTCTGAGCCTAAATAAGCATTGGCAGAAATAATTTTATCCTCAATAGTTGAAAGTGGGTCTCCCGTCTCACTAATTTGAAGGCTAGGGTGTTTTTTTACAAAATCGAATACGTCATCACCCAAAATTGCCGCTACCTTAACCCCTCTAACACCTTCTTTTTTTGCCAATTCGCAAATTACATTCATTGCTGAAAAGGGATTCGCTGCCCCCATATTAGTAATTACTTTTAACTTGTTTTTGTAGGCTAATGGCAACACTTGTTCCATACGATATTCAAGGAGATGATTATAACCTTTTTGCGGATTGTTTTTTTTCTCTTTTTGGGCCAAGGCTATGGTTCTTTCTGCAAGGCATTCAAAGCTGATATAGTCCAAGTTACCATGTTCGATTAATGCGAGTGCCGGTTCTAGTCGATCACCACTGTATCCTGCTCCACTACCTATTCTTATTTTTTTCATCTATCAAAAAGTTATTGCCCCTACCATTAGAGATACAATCAAGATAATTATAGTCACTAAAAAAGCGAGGGGAATAGTCTTCCTTTGATGGTCTCCAAGATCGACCCCCGTTAATCCTATTAATAGAAATGTCGCACCGGTCAACGGGCTCACAGGAAACCCGGTCGTCATTTGTCCAATTATTGCTGCTGGTCCTACTTCAATCGAATCCCCACCAAAATGAGTGGCGGTGGTCGACAATAATGGTAAAATGCCAAAGTAAAAGGAGTCTGGATCAAACAATAAACTGGCCGGCATAGAAACTACCCCTGTTATTACCGGAAGGTGATTGCCAACCGATTCAGGTAGGTAAGTTACAGCAACTTCAGCCATGGCTTCAATCATTCCGGATCCTTTTAAAATACCTGTAAAACAGCCCGCTGCAAAAAGTATGCTCGCCATCAACATAGCTGATTTTGCATGAGCATTAATTCGTTCGGCCTGTTGCCTTAGATTGGGATAATTAATACTGATGGCAATGGTAAAGGCAATAATAAAAATCACATGAGGAGGTGCTACTCCCGAAAGCAAAGTAGCAACTGCCATGAGTATTAGTAAAATATTGATCCAAAACAATTTTGGCCTTTCCAATTCTGGGTCATGTGTTTCTTGATCTTTAATGGAAATTAAAGATATATCACCCACCTGTCTCTCTGTTCTACCTAAAATAAAGGCTATTATCAAAACAGAAATTAAACCTACAGAAACTGGAACCAACAAAGGGTTAAATAATTCCGAAAACCGAGATATCAAGAGCAGTGGCCGCCCTAATTGTTGGGCCGCCCCAAGGTAGAATGTTCATAGTACCTGCTGCCAATGCAACGACGCATGCAAGAGTGGATCGTTTCATTTTTAATTTATCATACATTGGTATAAAAGCGGGTACGGTAATTAAAAAAGTCACTGCTCCAGAACCATATAAATGTACAATCATGGCCAGAAGAGCAGTAGCAACTGCAACTCTTGCGGGATCATTGCCTGCAATTCTCAGCAATCTATTAACAATTGGACGAAAGGTTCCTGCATCCATAAGAATGCCAAAAAACAAAATGGCAAAAATGAACATGACACCTGTAGTGGCAACGGACTTAATCCCCTCTGTCATAAAATCTATAATTTCTAGTCCCAGACCTCCAATAAGACCGGTAACTATGGGCACTATTATTAACGCTACTACAGGTGATGCCTTTTTGGCCATGACCAAATACAGCAATAAAACAATTGTTAAAAGACCAAGAATCGCTAACATTGACTACTAAAATTCTAGATATTCATCAAAAAAAGGTAAAACTTGTTGAGGTATTCGCCCTTGCTTTGTATAAATATCACTAACATGCGTACCGATATATTCCTCTGCAAAATGGGTAATGCCAACATTTTCCAGTCGCTGGCTAAACATATCACATTGAATTGTGAATCGATCACCGGCATTTCTTCCCCAGTCCATTTTTATCGCTTTCAATTTTTGCAGATTTCCCAGATAATCATCAATCAGGTGTAAAGGCATATTATCGTACCACTTTTGTAACACATCCTGATGAACGGTTAGTTCGCCTTCATTGTATTCAAAAGGCAGATCACAGTAAAAAGGAGGTTTACTTGGGTTGGGTGACCAAGACCTGCCAAAAGCAACCATTACACCACCAAAGTAGGTTTTTTTAAGTTCTTCAATAGTATTTATCGAAGACATCTCCTTGAAGGTATTACTGTTCGGCCCATATTCTCTTACTATTGTCAAAGCGCCAGGGCTTATTGTGTAAACACTGCTGAACACTTCGGGGTGGTGCATAACAATTTTAAGCGCACCATAGCCTCCCATGCTATGTCCGGTAATTCCACGGCTTTATTTTTTGGGGATTGTTCGATAGTTCTTGTCAACATGGGAAACGAAGTCATGAACTGTGAAGTCTTCCCAATTTCCAAAGACACCAGAATTGCTGTAAAAACTGCCCCCATAGGTAGTTTTCTGATCAGATATCACCCATATAAAAGGTCGTATGCGATTAGTATTGATGGCATGATCCAACACTTCCTGTATACCGGGAATAATATGATTCCCGCTAAACCCATGAAGAAAATACACCACGGGATAACGTTGGTCACTTTTATCATAACCCGGAGGAAGGTAAACAGAAATGGCTCGGGTCGGATTTTCTCCCATTTTATTTTCCAGATGTTCGGAATAAATAGAGTCCAATACAATTACCCCCTTTTTAACTTGTGCTTGTCCGTAAGAATCTGTTACATATCCTCCAATAAGTAGCAAAAAAAACAGTATTCTTTTCATTTGTCTTTATTTTTAAATGAACCAAAAAAGATTAACCTAAATGTAAACAAAAGAAATTACCTTCGAAAAGTGTTGTACCTATGTTGTAGCCAAGGGAAAGAAAAAAGGCTCCCGATTTCTCGGAAGCCTTGTGTTTACTAGAGCGGTCTGGACGGGACTCGAACCCAATCGTAACTACCTGTTAGTCAATTTTTTCATTTACCCATTAGGATTTCCTTCAACACCTGATCTACCTGGTTTTCATTCAATCCACCTTCCATGTCGGGATGGTACAATAATCTTATTAAATCTCTGTCGATTTCCGCATATTCATTTGTAGTCGTCCATGATGATTGGAAAATGCTCTCTAAATACTCTTGTGAATCTATTGCTAGCCCTAGTGACTGTGTCAACTCCTCTCGCAGTAGATGTTTCTGTTCGGTTAAATTAGCTCTAGAAATATCGACATACATATGTCCTGAGGTAAACTTATTATTAGCATTCCAAAAAACTGAAAATAGACCCCAGTTAGAATCGACTAAACCAGTTTGGCTTGGATATAATTGAGCATATTCAATTCCTGTACCTAAGAAGATATAATAATTTGATTGTAATGAATCATTTACAATATTTACCTGAAATCCATCTGTTGCCAATTCATTGATTTCTGTCTTTATTCTTTCTAATTCATCTAGTAATTGAGCATTTGGTGCTCCTCCAACGAATATCTTTAAATCCGAATTCCATTTTCGAGTTATACTACTTGCGTTTCCAAATTCAAAACCTAAAGCAATTTCCTTAAAATATTCTATGACCTCAATATCATATTCACTTAAATCAAGCAAAAGGTCTCTCTCATCTTTTGAACATGATGATACAATAACCAATATAAGTAGTAGCAATAAAAATCTGTTATTCATATTTCCTTGAAGTTAAATTGTACCAAAATAGAATAAAATTAATACGTTTATTCTGCTTGAACATCTATATGTGTCAAATTCGAAAAAATATGTGAAAAACATCTATTCGCTCGAATAAAAGTTATTCCTTGTTTTATCATATAATCCAATTGACTCTTGTTCTTGTTAATTAAGTCCTTTACTGTTAGAGGAATTTCGATATCAGGCATTATTCCACTCATAAAGGTTATGCACTATACATCTTGATGTGGGTAGTATTTATTCATTTTCTCTCGCATTGAACAGAAGGTTTAACATTTTATAAAAATCTTCTTCATTGTAATCAAAGTCACTTTCAGTGTTAACCCTATGAACCATCACAAGTTTGGAATCTGGATATATACCAAGCATATGTATGCCAAGTCCAGTATGGTAAAACGAATTCCGGGTTGTATTTTCATTAGGTACTCTTACTCTCCATAACATTCCGTATGCACTTCCATATTCGGGACTATAAATTGAGTAAGGCTGCGTAATTAAGTCAATCCATTCTTGAGAAAGAATCTGTTTTCCATTCCAAACTCCATACTTCAAGTATAACTGACCATATAGTGCTAAATCACGAGTTGACATTCTGAAGTGATAAGCAGGATATTTAGATTGACTCTTTTCAAATTTATAATAGCCATCAGTATCTGGAATCTTGTAGTCCTCTGCTTCTCCGTCAATAGAAGTATATTCACCATTATAGTCGAGCATTCCAATTGGTTTTGCTATTACATCATAAAACAAGTCATAAATAGTTTTTCCTGTTTCTTGTTCAAGTATGGCTCCAAGTACATTGAAATCCCAATTATTGTAATAGTAATATTCTCCAGGTTTGTGAGTTCCTCTTTTAGGTCTATCCTTTAGCATACCATTATTAACTGCTGCAGCATTATGATAGATACCTGACCTTGACTTAAGTAAATCAACAATTCTTGCTTTCTTCTCTCGCCCTTTTAGTTTAGGTTTTATATCATCAATTTTTAATTCTTTCATGGTCATTGAGGTGTCAATTTGACCATTACTTATTGCAATTCCATACAATGAGTTTAAAACTGCTTTACGCATTGAATGTATCAAATGCTTTTTGTTTACTTCTCCCCATTCAAAAATTACACTACCATCCACTAAAATAATCATGGAAGAAGAGCCACTCTCTTGGAGGTGTTTCTTTAATACCTCTAATTTTTCACTTGAATAACCTTTTGCTTCTGGATTTGCATATTCAAATTGATGTTTTGACTGTGCATAACTATGACTAATCATTACCAAAACCCCAATTATTGTCAAAATAAATTTCATGTTTTATATATTACTAATAACGATCTCCACTATGATTAGTTGCGTGGGTTAGCGCTTAACTTTGCAAGTACACACCAAACTGAAAATCCGCTAGGATTTTCAGAAGTAGGCGAGAACAAGCAATTACTAATAGCCATTGTTATAGCCAGTTTTTATTGTGTTGGTATTTTTCCGTTAATCCATTGTTTTTTCTGTTTTTCTGCTCCGCCGAGAAAAAGAAAGTTTTCAGTTTCAAAATCAACAAGTCCAAATGCAATAACTATAATTTTTTCTCCATTTAGATAATTCTCTTCAGGACGTAAGTCTTTAACCTTAGTCAAATAACCCACAACTCTAATTTGGTCTCCAATTTCGTTTTTATCATTTTTAAACATAAGAGTTGTCCAAATTCCTTTTTCTTCTCCAAGTTCTAGATAATAAAATGGTGTGTTATTTCGACTTAACTTCTCTTGCTTTATCGTTCCGTCAAATGCTATAATATCTCCATTTAACTTTTTTAGATTTTCAAAGTCGGAGATTGAAAAATTCGTTGGAAACGATTTAGGCGTAACTTTTGTCTGTGCACTTGCACAAGAAGTCATTATGATTGATAAAATTAAAATTTTTAATACTCTCATTCTTTTTGTTCAAATTGGCTACAACGAGGGGATAAACGTATTATGTTTATTCAACCTGAAAATAAAAATTTATTAAATTTTACAATCACTTTAAAACTTCTGATCGCTCGAACAAAATTTATAATCCAATTTATATTCATATAAAAATTCAAAAAGGATGGATTCGAGCCGATAAGAAAGATGTGTTTATAAAAACACAAACCCTTGAAAAAATCTCCTCAGAATACAAAGCGAAGTGTGAAATAAAAAAACCGATTATAAATAATCGGTTTTTTGCGGTCTGGACGGGACTCGAACCCGCGACCCCCTGCGTGACAGGCAGGTATTCTAACCAGACTGAACTACCAGACCTTAGTGATTCGCTTGAAGCGGCAGCAAATATAGCTAACTAGGTTAATACAGACAAAAACTTTTTTCTAAAAGATTGAAATTATAGTTCATCTTAAGAAATCATTGCCTTGATTACCTTCATTAGAGTTGTTGATCTATGGCTTCAGCGTATACGTTCTTAGGAGCAACACCCACTTGGCGTGCAACAACCTCTCCATTTTTAAATACTAAAACAGTTGGGATGTTACGAACACCGTACTTCGCTGCGAATTGCTGATTTTCATCAACATCTACCTTGCCTACTACAGCCTTTTCAGCGTATTCATTACTCAATTCGTCAATGATAGGTCCTACCATTCGACAAGGTCCACACCATGCAGCCCAAAAATCCACAACTACCGGTTTATCACTGTTTAAAACTACATCTTCGAATGTAGCATCTGTAATTTCTAATGCCATTTTTATTCTAATAAATTAAGACACAAAGTTAGTTAAACTTATACAATTTTAACGCGCTTAATTCAAGCTAAAATTCAATTCTAATTCTTCTAATGCATTGAGCAAATTTGCATTAATGTCAATTTTTTGTTTGTGACTTTTGAGTTGAAGATTAATTTCAGCGTTTTCATCGTGAAGTGCGAATTGCAGTTTCTTTTTGCCAGGATATTGAGCTAATACATCTTTTAGCTCTGTGATTCGATTTTCAGTGATTTCTTCAGTTTTCATGAATAAGGTTAATTTATTGCTGTAATGCTCCATGACGTCTTGCAATAATTTGATATCGTTGAATTGAAGTCGAGGGTCAGCCTTTACTCCAGTTTCTTTGTTGACCCAGCCCTCTTTGATGAAAATTTTTAAATGTAAAAAGTTGTGGAGACCATAAAAGTGCTTGAACTTGAGGTATTCTTCTCCAAACATTCTAAATTGGTGTGAGCCTATGTAATCTTCTATGGTAATCAATCCCCAGCCTTTTCCATTCTTTGAAATGCGGTGCTCGAAGTCGGTCACAATTCCCGCGACTACAATTTCTTTATTGATGAATTCCTTGAGGTCTTTTTGAAATAATGAGATATTGCCTTTGGTGAATTGTTTGATTTCTCGCTTGAAATCATCAAGGGGATGCCCCGTTAGATAAAGACCCACTACTTCTTTTTCTTTTCTAAGGCTTTCCATGGTATCCCATGTTTCACAATCAGGTATTACAGGTGCATTGATCTGAACACTCTCATCATCTTCAAACAAGTTGCCTTGTGAGGCGTTTTGGCTCTCTTGATAGCGTTGGGCCGATCTTACGGTTTTTTCTAAATAATTCATGCCGTCAGCCGTCTCTTGAAAATATTGAGCTCGATGTGCGCCAAAAGAGTCGAAACAACCTGCCAAAGCCATGTTTTCAAATGATTTTTTGTTGGCTGCTCTCAAATCGATGCGCTTTGCTAAATCGAAAGAAGAAAAATACTCCCCATTTTCTTTTCGTTCCTCAACTATGGTTTGTACAGCAGACTTTCCAACCCCTTTGATAGCTCCCATGCCAAATCGAATCGCATTGTTCTTATTTACAGAAAATTTATAATACGATTCATTGATGTCTGGCCCGAGAACTTCTAATCCCATTCGTTTTGCTTCTTCCATGAAGAGGGTGACCTGCTCGAGTTGATTCATATTATTCGAAAGAACTGCAGCCATGTATTCAGCGGGGTAATGTGCTTTTAAATAAGCTGTTTGATAAGCGATATAAGCGTAACAAGTGGAATGGGATTTATTAAAGGCATAGCTAGCAAAAGCCTCCCAATCCTTATAGATTTTTTCGAGTACTTCTTGAGGATGTCCATTTTTAATTCCTCCATTGATGAATTTTGGTCTGAGTTCGTCAATGAGATCAAATTTCTTTTTACCCATGGCCTTTCGAAGCACGTCTGCTTCACCTTTGGTAAAATCTGCTAGTTTTTGAGACAATAACATCACCTGCTCTTGATATACAGTAATACCATAAGTAGCCTCCAAATATTCTTTCATCTCAGGCAGGTCATAGGTGATGGGTTCATCACCGTGTTTTCTGTTGATAAAACTCGGAATGTATTCCAAAGGTCCTGGACGATAGAGTGCGTTCATGGCGATTAAATCATCGAAAACAGAGGGTTTTAATTCTTTGAGGTATTTCTGCATGCCTCGAGATTCGTATTGAAATATTCCAACAGTCTCTCCTCTTTGAAAAAGCTCGTAGGTTTTGGTGTCATCCAAAGGAAATTCATCTGGAACTAAATGAATTCCACTTCTCGCTTTGACAATTTTAACAGTGTCTTTGATGAGTGTCAAGGTTTTTAAACCCAAGAAATCCATTTTGAGCAATCCAGCGTTTTCCACAACGGAGTTGTCAAATTGGGTAACCCACATATCGGCATCCTTGGCTGTGGCTACAGGAATAAAGTTGGTGATATCGTCTGGGGTGATAATGACTCCACATGCGTGAATTCCTGTATTTCGAACGGTTCCTTCAATATTTTTGGCAAGCTGAAGGGTTTTGCCAAGCTCGTCGTTTCTCGAAGCAATATCCTTGAGTTCATTGATTTTGGCCGCATCTTCAGATCTGTATTTCTTGGATAATTCGGCCTTATCCATATCCCAAATCTTTTTCAGCTTTGTCATATCGGGGAGCAGCTTAGCCAATCGATCAGCTTCAGAAAGGGGTAAGTCTAATACTCTAGAGGTGTCTCGAATAGATGATTTACCAGCCATAGTGCCGTAAGTAATAATTTGAGCCACCTGATTAGAACCGTATTTGTCAATAACGTAATCAATTACTTTTTGACGTCCTTCATCGTCAAAGTCGATATCAATATCAGGCATAGATACCCGATCTGGATTCAAAAATCGCTCAAAAAGGAGTTCGTATTTAATCGGGTCAATATTGGTGATTTTAAGGCAATAGGCCACAGCAGATCCAGCGGCAGATCCTCTTCCTGGACCAACTGAAACGCCCATATTTCTAGCTTCTCTAATAAAATCTTCAACGATCAAGAAATACCCTGGATATCCTGAGTTTTCAATGATTTCTAGCTCAAAATCCAATCTTGATTTCAATTCTTCATCAATGCTCCCATATCTTTCTTTTGCACCTTGATACGTAAGATGTTTTAAATAGTTGTTTTCTCCTCTTTTTCCGCCATCTACAAGGTCTTCTTCTTCTAAAAAGTCTTTTGGGATGTCGAATTTAGGTAACAAGACTTCTCTAGCTAAGTGGTAATTTTCAACCTTAGACATGATTTCTGCAACGCTTTCAATGGCCTCGGGCAAGTCACTGAAAAGTGTTTTCATCTCCACTTTATTCTTGAAATAATATTGATTATTGGGCAGTCCATAGCGAAACCCTCTACCTCGACCTATTGGAGTTTCTTTGAGCTCCCCGTCTTTTACGCAAAGTAAAATATCCTGAACATCAGATTCTTCTTCAATGGCGTAGTACGAGTTGTTGGTAGCAACTAATTTGACTTGGTGTTTACTAGAAAATTCAATCAGATTTTTGTTTACGCGCTTTTCGTCTTCCTGTTGATGACGCATAATTTCAAGATAGAAGTCTTCTCCGAATAGACTTTTCCACCAAATAACTGCTTCTTCAGCCTGTCTCTCACCCTGATTTAAAATTTTCGAAGCGATTTCACCTTGAAGATTTCCAGAAAGTACGATAAGATCTTCTTTGTAGGTCTCTATGAGTTCTCTGTCAATTCGCGGGATGTAATAAAAACCTTCTGTATAAGCTTTAGAACAGAGCTTGGTCAAGTTGTGGTATCCTCTTTTGTTCTTTGCCAAAAAAACCATGGCGTATCCATAATCTTTTCTAGTCTTTTCAAAACGATTTTCTACAACATTCAATTCACAACCCAATACCCCGAGTAAAGGTTCTTCGGGATGATGATCATTGTGTGCCTTGATTTCATGCATAAAAGCAAATGCTCCCATCATATTTCCGTGATCGGTCAAGGCTACAATTTGCATCTTTTGGGTTGAAGCAAGTTGAACCAGTCGTTTTGGAGACAGTGTACTTTGTAAAATCGAAAACTGCGAATGATTGTGAAGATGCCCAAAAGGCAAATCTTTTAAGGTGTCAAAATGATCCTCTGTTTGCTTGTCGTATGCAGCGTCATTTTCTCGCGTTTCTGCCAGTCTTGAAGAAGCCTTTTTTAAATTTCTATGCTTTAAGCCAATGCCTTCAATGACACCGGTATTAGTTGTTTTAAAATTTTGATAGAAATTTTGATCGAGATCGGGGTGTTTTTGTTCGAAATGACCTCGTCGAATCAATTCGAAAAAACATCTTGTAGTGGCTTCAACATCAGCTGTGGCGTTGTGCGCCTCGGCAAAGGCTTGATTAAAAAGATGCTGATGAAGTTCTGTCAAGGTAGGCAACTTAAAACGTCCACCTCTTCCACCTGGAAGCATACAAAGTTGAGCGGTATCTTCAGTACAGGTATCTAAAACAGGTTTAGAGGTGAGCTCATTTTCAAGATTGATTCTAAAGAATTCACAGCCCATAATATTGATGTCAAAATCGATGTTCTGACCTACGATGAAGGTGGCTTTTGAGATAGCTTCTTTAAATACCGTGCAGGCCTCTTCAAGCCAGACGCCTTCTGTTTGAGCTAAATCAGTTGAAATTCCGTGTATCTGTTCTGACTCATATGGGATATTAAAACCATCAGGTCGAATTAAGAAATCTTTTTGCTCTACCAAAGAACCATCGGTATCGTGCAATTGCCAGGCAATTTGAACAGCGCGTGGCCAGTTGTCCACATCGGTAATGGGAGCCCGATAGTTTTTAGGTAAACCTGTTGTTTCTGTATCGAATATGAGGAACATAAAAAATTTGGCTAAGAGGTTAAATGTACAAATGAAAAGCATTTGTACAACTCATAAATTGCAGTATCTTTGCACGACTTTTAAACAATGTATTAATAACCTGAGGTTTAGAACCTCGCAAATTAATGTGATATGCCAGTACGTATACGTCTACAAAGACACGGAAAAAAAGGTAAACCATTTTATTGGATCGTCGCTGCAGATTCAAGAGCAAAGAGAGATGGTAAATTTTTAGAAAAATTAGGAATTTACAACCCAAACACTGACCCTGCTACAGTAGAGTTAGATGTTGATCGATCTGTTCAGTGGATGCAGAACGGTGCTGAACCTACAAATACGGCTCGTCACTTATTATCTTCAAAAGGAGCAATGCTAAAACTACACCTAGTAAAGGGTGTCGCAAAAGGCGCTTTGACTGAAGAACAAGTGGAAGAGCGTTTTCAAGCTTGGTTGAGCGAGAAAGAAAAGAGTAATCAATCTAAAATTGATGAAATAAACAAAGCTTCTGATGAGCAGCGTGCTAAAGCACTTGAGGCTGAAAAAGAAGTGAGTGAGAAACGTGCGGCTGAGATCGCTGCGGCAAATGCTCCTGAACCGGTTGATGAAGAAGCTGCTGAGGAAGAAGCTGCAGTTGAGACATCTTCAGAAGAAGCAAGTGCTGAAGAAGCTCCAGCAGCAGAAGAAGCTCCAGCAGAGGAGGCTTCTGAAGAAGAGCCAAAAGATGCTCCAGCAGAATAAATTGTAATGAAAAAAGAAGCCTGTTTCTTATTGGGATACATCGCTTCTAAGTACAGTTTTAAGGGTGAGCTCTTGTTCAAATTGGACACTGATGAACCCGAAGAATATGAGAATATGGAATCTGTATTTGTTGCTGTAGGCGCATATCTGGTTCCATATTTTATTTTAGAACGCAGTTGGCATAAAAATATGCTGCGTGTTCGCCTTCAAGGAATTGAAACTGAAACCGATGCTTCAAATCTCATTGGAAGCGAATTGTATTTGCCGCTCACTGCACTTAAAGCGCTAAAAGAAGATCAGTTTTATTATCACGAAGTCATAGGGTTTTCTTTAATCGACCAAAACAACCAATATATCGGAATTGTCAAATCCGTGAATGATTCTACTTCTCAACATTTGTTCGTAGCAGACCATAATGGGCTCTCTGTTCTGGTTCCTTTAGTGGATGAATTTATTTTAAAAGTAGACAAAAAGGCCCAAGAAATTCACCTAAACTTACCAGAGGGTTTACTTGATTTATACCTCAATGCCTAGTTCGATATTTAGGTTTAAGGCTTTCGTTATTGAGCAAGAGGAGGTGGCCATGAAAATAGGAACAGACGGAGTTCTTCTAGGGGCATGGGCTGAAATTCCAGAAAGCGTAAAAAACATTTTAGATATTGGTACGGGTACAGGTTTGCTCAGTTTACAAGCTGCTCAGCGCACCTTAGGTTCAGCACAAATTTTAGGTGTAGACATCGATGGAAGTGCAGTTAAAACTGCAGCTGAAAACTTCAATAACAGTTCTTGGTCTTCATGCCTTAAAGCTAAAGTATGGGATGTTACTGCAGAAGCCAATACATTGGGTACTGAGAATTTTGATTGCATATTGTGTAATCCTCCTTTCTTTGAGGGTGGGCCCGATGGTCCTAAAAGAGAGCGGAATATGGCGCGTAAAGCCTCTTATATGCCTTGGCCAGTTCTCTTTGAACGAATAGCTTCATTGCTGCGTGACAAGGGAATTGCAAATTTGATTTTACCCTTTGAGTCCTTTGAAAAAGCTCGAAAATTGGCGCAAGATAATTACTTGTTTTTAAAGCGATATTGTCTAGTCAAGGGACATAAAGATGCCCCAGTTAAACGGGTGTTATTGAGTCTAAGTCGAGAAAAAAGTGAAGAAATTAAAGAAGAAGTACTCATTATTGAAGTGGCACGTCATCAATACACTAAAGCTTTTTATGAATTGGTTCAGCCATTTTATTTAAAATTGTGAACTAGGAATCGTATTTTTGAAGCAAACAGAAATGATATGAAGACTGATTTGTTTGAAGGTGTTGATTACTATCAACTCGACGATTTATTTTCAGAGGAACATTTACTTGTAAGAGATGCAGCCCGCTCATGGGTTAAACGTGATGTTAGCCCTATCATAAATGATTATGCGCAACGGGCTGAATTTCCATCCCAACTTTTGAATGGCTTAGCAGAAATAGGAGCCTTTGGACCTTATATTCCTGAAGCCTATGGAGGTGCAGGTCTAGATCACATATCCTATGGATTAATCATGCAAGAAATCGAACGTGGAGATAGCGGGGTGCGTTCAACTGCCTCTGTGCAGTCTTCACTTGTAATGTTCCCAATTCACGCTTATGGTTCCGAGGAACAAAAACAAAAGTTTTTGCCAAAACTAGCGACTGGAGAGTTGATGGGATGTTTTGGATTGACTGAACCAAATCACGGTTCGAATCCGTCTGGAATGGAATCGAAGTTTGTTGACAAAGGTGATCATGTAGAATTGAGTGGAGCCAAGCTTTGGATTTCGAATGCGCCTTTTGCAGATATTGCTGTGGTATGGGCTAAAAACGAAGAAGGTAGAATTTATGGATTGATTGTTGAGCGTGGTATGGAAGGTTTTACCACTCCTGAAACACACAATAAATGGTCTTTGAGAGCATCTTCAACAGGAGAGCTCATATTCGATAAAGTAAAAGTTCCTAAAGCCAATATTTTGCCTGGTAGAACTGGACTTGGTGCGCCTTTGAGTTGTTTAGACTCTGCGCGATACGGAATTGCGTGGGGAACTATTGGAGCAGCGATGGATTGTTATGAAACGGCATTGCGATACGCCAAAGAAAGAGAGCAGTTTGGAAGACCAATTGCAGGGTTTCAACTTCAACAAAAAAAGTTAGCTGAAATGGTAACTGAAATCACCAAAGCGCAACTTTTAGCGTTTCGTTTAGGTCAGCTCAAAAATGAAGGAAAAGCTTCTTCTGCCCAAATTTCTATGGCTAAACGAAACAATGTAGAGATGGCGTTAAACATAGCTCGAAATTCTAGACAGATTTTGGGAGGAATGGGAATTACCGGAGATTATAGTATTATGCGTCATATGATGAATCTCGAAAGTGTGGTGACCTATGAAGGTACTCATGATATTCACCTTTTGATTACAGGTTTAGACATCACTGGACTAAACGCTTTCAAATAAGATTAGATTGCGCTCTTTTGATGCGCGTATTTTCACAGTATCTCGGGTCATCTAGCATGGGTAGTTTTTCAGCACTAATCAAGTTTAAACTGTAGTAGCCAAACTCTTCAACGACCACAGCCTTACATTTGTATATGCCTAGGCCTCTAAAAAATCCTTTTTGTGCGACTGATGGAAAAGCAACCGCGTCAAACACTTTTCCTTCTCGATCTAAAAAAGTAGCGAACTGCATTAGTTTGCCGTGTTGAGTCTTAGTGGGTTTTACAGTGACCAAATAACCGTAAATACAGATTTCTTCTCCTAAAAACTCTTTGAAATTTCGCTCGAAGACTCCCTGTTTTGTCGGGTTTTTGAGAAGTTTAAATGGGGTTTCTAAGCTAAATCCTAAAAGCTCGAGTTCTTCGAAAGCCTGTTCGATATTGTTGGAGTTTAGTACAGGAATTTCGTATTGATTTTCTTGGGTGCTAAATAACTTGGGAGTTTCTGACAGTGTAGGTTTTGAAGTTAAGAGGTGTGCTTTCCAAAGCAGTTGATGTTTGCTGTATGCAGTGAATCGAAATGCACCGACGCGAATTATGAGACTGAGTTGATCTACGCTAAGGGCAACGCGATCGATAAAATTTTCAAGTGAGCTAAATAAACCGTCTTTTTCTCTGGTCTCAACGATTTTTTGTACGACTTTCTCTTCGAGTTCTTTTACATACATGAATCCCAAAAAAATAGTCTTTCCCTTGATTCGATTTAAGCTAAAACTATTGTTGATACAAGGGGCTTCTATCTGTGCGCCAAGCATCCTTGCTTCGTGAATGTAAAACTCAGCTTTGTAAAATCCACCACCATTATTGAGTACAGCCACCATATACTCTAGTGGAAAATAATTCTTCAAAAATAAACTTTGATAACTCTCTACCGCATATGAAGCAGAATGTCCTTTAGCAAAGGCATAACCGGCAAAGCTTTCGATTTGAAACCAGATTTCTTGAACGAGTTGATCAGCGTAAGCTTTTTCTTTGCAGTTTTTAAAAAATTGATGTTTGACGCGTTCAAATTCAGATCTAGAACGGTACTTTCCACTCATACCCCTACGCAGTACATCGGCTTGACCTAAATCTAGACCTGCAAATAGGTGGGCAACTTTGATGACATCTTCCTGATAAACCATTACTCCATAGGTTTCGGGCATAATAGCCAAGAGAACTTCATGTGCTTTTTCTTTAGCTCTACTTGGATTTCGATGTCTCATGATATATTCTCTCATCATACCACTTTTCGATACCCCAGGTCTTATGATTGAACTCGCTGCTACCAATCCGAGATAGTGGTCAACCTCTAGTTTTTTGAGTAGCATCCGCATAGCAGGAGATTCGACATAAAAGCACCCCATACACTGAGCACTCTTAATCAGGGCATTGATCTTGGCGTCTTGTTTGAATTTTTTAATATCGTGTATGTCAATTTGAGAATAGCGGTCTGCCTGATTGTATTTGATGATCTCAACAGCATCTTTAATTTTACTGATTCCCCGCTGCGCCAGAATATCAAATTTGTAAAGCCCTACGTCTTCTGCAATATGCATGTCAAATTGGGTGGTTGGATATCCTTTTGGTGGCAGAAATACAGCGGTGTAATACTGTATGGGTTTTTGACTGATCAAAATTCCACCTGCATGAACACTTAAATAATTAGGAATACCTTCGAGTTCTTGGGCATATTTAAAAATGAGATGATGAATCTGATCTCTTTTTTGAGATGCTCTGGCGTAGCTGGGTTTGAGCCCTCGAACTAAATGGTCGATTTCATCCTTAGGTAAGCCAAACACCTTACCGAGCTCTCTTAAAATTGCTCTTTGCTTAAAGGTTACATAGGTTCCTAATAAACAAACATTGGCAAAGCGTTTGTGTATGTAGTCGATGATTTGGTCTCGGTCTCTCCAAGAGAAATCTATGTCAAAATCAGGTGGAGTTGCTCTGTAGAGATTGATAAAACGTTCAAAATACAGATCTAGTTCAACCGGGTCCACATCTGTAATTCGCAGTAAATATGCGATTACACTGTTAGCCCCGCTTCCTCTACCAACATAGTGAAACCCTCTTTGCCGGGCGTAATTGACAATGTCGTAATTGATAAGAAAATAAGAGACAAATTCTTTTTTTTCAATCAATTCCAGTTCTTTTTCTATGCGTTGCTTGAGTTGAGTGTTCAGATTTTGATAGCGATACTTAATGCCCTCTTGACTGAGTTTTCGAAGTAATGCTCTATCTTTTTGAATAGAGCCCGTATAGGTTTGTAGATTCAGTGATTTTCGCTGTTCTGAAAAATCAAAATCAACATCACAGGTTTCTATGAGTTGGCTTGTATTTTGAATCAAATAGGGGAGATGTTTAAAACGCGTATATAGTTCTTCGACAGTATACATCTGATCGCCCGGATTGGCCTGCTGTTCTTCGGGAAGTTTACTCAAAAGGGTATTGAGTTCTATAGCTCTTAACAAGCGGTGCTTATTAAAGTCTTTTTTGTCTCTAAAGCTTACGGTTTGTAAGATTACAAGTCGATCAGACTGTTTACTGAATTTGCTAAAGCCAACTTTTTGAGCCTCTGCAAGTGAAATGCCGATAAATTCGTTTTTAGCTAAGTCGTCAATATCGTGGTACAGCGCCTGTTCGAAGGGGTAAATCACAAAGCAATTTTCAAAAGAAGGAGCCCTTAATTCAAATCTTTTCTTTTGTGTCAGGTGTGCAGATAGATAATCATTCATCTCTCTAAACCCGTCATTGTTTTTGGCAATTACAACAAAACAAGACTGTATATCATTTCGAATATCAATACCCACCAAAGGTTTTATATTGTAAGTTTTAGCTTTTCTGATAAAATTTAAACAGGCAGAAGTATTGTTGATGTCTGTGAGTGCAATAGACTGAACTTGCATGCGTTGCGCATATTCCAAAAGATCAACTTCAGACATAGCGCCATAACGAAGGCTGTAATAGCTGTGACAATTGAGATACATGAGTGATTATTGCTTGCGATGTGCTAATAGGGTAGGAGGTTCTCCGTTGAAAGGATTCTTCATTCGTCCAATAGTTTTAGCGCCTAAACCAGATGCTCTCACTACACTTCGGTCTCCGTATCGACCTCTCATTCGGTCTATAGCATTGTAAAGGGCTATTGTATTTTCGCTGTCTTCAAAGAGATTGATTTGGTAGTTGCCATTTACCAAATGACTAAACCGAACTCCTATAAGTCGAACTAGCAGCCTTCTTTGATAGAGTTTTTCATAAAGCTCAAGAACTTTTGGAATTAACTGATGATCTGTATTGGTATAAGGAATTCGCATTTGTTTTGAATAGGTGTTGAAGTCAGAATACCTAATTTTTACACTCACGCAGGCGGTTAGTTTTTTTCCTCTTCTGAGTTGATAGGCTAAATTTTCAGTCATTGCAGTGAGGATTGATTTTAGTTTCGCAACATCTATGGTGTCGTTCTCGAAGGTTCGTTCATTAGATATTGATTTTCGTTCATTGAAAACAACAATAGGACTGTTGTCAATGCCATTTGCACGCTTCCAAAGTTGGTCACCCATCTTTCCAAAGACCTTTTGTACGATATCAAGGGGCATCTGCTGAACGTCAGCAACCTTTCGAATACCTAATGTTCTCAATTTTTGATTGGTTTTCTCTCCGACCATTGGTATTTTGTGTATGGCTAAAGGTGCCAAAAAAGGCTTTTCAAATCCCTTGTCAATTTTGAGTTGATTGTTGGGTTTAGCTTCTCCAGTGGCTACTTTAGAGACGAGTTTGTTCACAGACAACCCAAAAGAAATCGGAAGCCCGCTCTCTCGTATGATTTTTTTTCTGAGTTCTGAAGCAAATTTGTAACATCCAAAAAAACGATCCATTCCGCTCAAATCGGCGTAAAACTCGTCAATACTTGACTTTTCAAAGAGCGGCACTTCAGATTTGATGATTTCGGTAATAAGCTCTGATTGCTTGCTGTAATTTGCTGAATTACCTCGTATAACAATAGCCTCAGGGCATCGTTGCCGAGCAATTTTCATCGGCATTCCTGAGTATATCCCAAATACTCTAGTCTCGTAACTACAAGCCGCCACAACTCCGCGCTCACTCAAGCCTCCAACGAGTAAAGGTTTATTTTTTAAGGAGCGATCTAAAAGTCTTTCTACAGATACAAAGAAGCTGTCTAAATCTAGATGAATGATGTTTTTTTCCAATTTTTAAGTTTTTAGCAGGATTAAAATTATGGAATAATTCCAATTAAAATGGAATATTTCCAATAAAAGAAATCAACATTTATTAAAGTTTTCTCATTATCTTTACTTCGTTGTGTTAATTGAGAATGAAAATTCTCAATAGTGTCGATTAAATCGACATGAATCAGTGAAAGGCTTTCCTAAGGGGAGGCTTTTTTTATGGACCTTAAAAAAAGCAAGTCATGTTGTCAGAACTTATCCGAAAACGCAGAAGTATACATCCACCAAGATTTAATCAAAAGCCAATTCCCAGAGAAGAGCTCGAGGAAATTCTAGAAGCGGCTAATTGGGCCCCAACACATAAAAAGACACAGCCTTGGTTGTTCAAAGTGATGCACAGCGAAAAATCTAGAAATGAGCTTGGAAATTTTTTAGCAGAAACCTATAAGTCTATCACTGCAAATTTTAAAGAGAATGTTTTTCAAAAAATGAAAAGCAATCCCCAAAAATCAAGTGCAGTAATTGCTATTTGCATGCAACGCAATGAAGATTTACTTCCTGAGTGGGAAGAAATAGCAGCTGTTTCTATGGCTGTTCAAAACATGTGGTTACTCTGTACAGAGAAAAATATTGGAACCTATTGGTCTTCTCCGAAACTCATCTCTCAGGCACACACTTTTTTTGAATTAGCCGAAAATCAAAGGTGTTTAGGGTTTCTATATATGGGATACTACGACGAGGAACCACCTAATTTTGAGAGAGAATCTTGGAAATCTAAAGTGGAGTGGATTTAATATAACAGCGCTAAAAAAGTGACTTAACCCATTCACTTGCTGGTCCAAAAAGTTCGCTTTTGTATTCTGCCGCTTTTAAAACAAAAAGCACCAGATAACTAATAGAGAGTGCGAATTTTAAAAAGGTACCGGTTAGAAATCCTATAAAAGAACCAATAGCTGCTTTAAAGGCTTTGTCTTTTTTAGTTCCCGCAATAATTTCACCTGTTAATGCTCCTATAAAGGGCCAAATAACAATGCCAAAAATTCCAATTACCGGAAAGGCAACAGCTACAATTAATCCTGTCACACTTCCAATAACTCCACCTTTAGAGCCTCCAAATTTTTTGGTTCCAATTGCAGGAATGGCATAATCTAAAACCAAAATAGCAATAGCAATAACAAATGTAATTCCCAAAAACCACCAATCATTCTCTATGCCTTCTGTTAAATACAACAGTAAGAGTCCGAGCCAGCTCAAAGGTGGACCTGGAATAATAGGTAAAAAACTACCTAAAATCCCAACAATCATAAAGATAAAACCCAATAGTAGTAATAGTATATCCATAGGAAATTTCAATTTCTAAAACGAATGTAGGTAAAAATAAAAAGCCCCCGATTTGATCGACTTACTTCTTCTCAATTATAGGTAAAATGTTGTACTTTAGACTCAGTTACATAGGGTATAAATGAGAGTTGTAGTTATTGTTTTAGAGGTGTTACTATTAATGACTTCTTGTCAATTCATAGATAGAGAAAAGCTATTAGATGATAGATTGAATACACTTAGAGATGAAATAAACTTTAATGATGTCGAACATTATCCCAATTTTAGAGATGGCGATCCCAATTTTGTGCGTTGCAATCCCTTAGCAGAAAAATCAGAGCGATTAGTATGCTTTCAGCATAACTTTAGTGCAGGGCTTCAAAGCCTTATACAAGGTTTTAATTATGTTACCAATAAAGATATTGATGAAAGTGTCAAATTAATCATTACAATTGATAATAATGGGTTTATTACGCTATTAGATTATCGTGCTTCTGACGATTTAGTTCGAAAGCTTCCGAAAGTTGAAAAAGATTTGCGTGAACTGTTCGAATCCATTAGTGTGATACCTGCGACGAAATTTGGTGAGCAGGTTTCAGTCAGATGCAGTATGCAAATAGACTTTGAAACAAAATGATCAACATTCAAATGGCCAAAAACTCCGAAACAGACCGCATCATTTTAGGGGTGGATCCAGGAACGACCATTATGGGATTTGGTTTAATTGCTGTTGAAGGAAAAAGAAAAGAAATGCGGTTTATTCAGATGAATGAACTTCTACTTTCCAAATACAAAGATCCCTATATAAAACTCAAGTTAATTTTCGAACGAACCGTGGAGTTAATTGAAACCTATAAGCCCGATGAAATGGCTATTGAAGCCCCGTTCTTTGGTTCAAATGTGCAGTCAATGTTAAAGTTGGGTAGAGCGCAAGGTGTAGCTATGGCCGCAGCGCTATCGAGAGAAATTCCAGTAACCGAATACCTGCCTAAAAAAATTAAAATGGCCATTACCGGAAATGGCAACGCCTCTAAAGAGCAGGTAGCAAAAATGCTGCAATCTTTACTCAATTTGGAAAGCTTGCCTAAAAATTTAGACGCCACTGATGGATTAGCCGCAGCTGTATGTCATTATTACAACGGATCTAAAGATCATACTAAGCCCTCCTATGGATCATGGAAATCATTTGTGACCCAAAATCAAGATCGAATTAAGTAGACCAATAGCGATGGCTGGAGTATACATTCACATTCCTTATTGCAGTCAGGCTTGTTATTACTGCAATTTTCATTTTTCGACTCAATTAAAATCAAGCTCAAAAATGCTGCAGGCGATGTGCTTGGAACTTGAAATGCGAAAAAACGAGCTTCCTACTGATTTGAAAACAATCTATTTTGGAGGAGGAACTCCTTCCATATTAGCAGTAGAGCAACTGCAAAAATTAATCGAGAATGTTAAAATACACCTTGGTGCTCAAGGTATACAAGAAATTACACTCGAATGCAACCCTGAGGATATTACTGAGCTAAAATTAAAGGACTGGAAAGCACTTGGAATAAATCGCTTGAGTATAGGAATTCAATCTTTTTTTGATACGGACCTCAAATTGATGAATAGAATTCATTCCGCAAAAGAAGCATTACTTTCCCTAGACTTAGCCATGAATCATTTTGAAAATATTTCTGTCGATTTGATATACGGTATTCCGAACCAAAGTTCAGCGCAATGGAAACAAAATATCACATCTATAACAGAACGAAAAATTCCACATATTTCAGCTTATGCACTAACTGTTGAACCTAATACTGCGCTTGATCGATTTATTAGTAAAGAAATTATACCTCCTGTCAGTGATACTAAAGCTGAAGCTGATTTTTTCGAACTGATTCAACTTTTAGACAAAGAGGGTTATGAGCATTACGAAACCTCAAACTTTGCAAAACCTGGATTTTATTCTAAAAACAATACCGCTTATTGGACCGGAGAATCTTATTTAGGTATTGGACCTTCTGCTCATTCTTTTGATGGTGAAATGCGTTCTTGGAATATTAGAAATAACAATAAATACATAAGATCGATTATTGATGGAATTCTTCCTATCGAGCGAGAACAGTTGAGTCTTCGCGACAAGTATAATGAATATGTAATGACTTCACTTCGAACCAAGTGGGGTGTTTCTATAGATCAGGTTACCAATAGATTTGGAGTACTCTACAGAGATTATCTTTTACAAATGGCTCAACATCATATAGACGAGGGCCTACTTTATTGCGATGCTAAAAAGAAAACCTTGAGTGTGACTTCTAGAGCAAAATTTCTTGTCGATGGTTTGGCAAGTGATTTATTTTTAATCGAATTGAAATCATCGAATTCTTAAGCAATACATACGTTATATTTGCCGTTTTAACTCCATTAAGCTGCCAGTTTTGAAAGTTTTACTCATAGAAGATGACAAGATAGAACAGATGAAGTTACAGAGAGTGACTTCTAAATTCGACATGAATTTAGAAATCACCACTGCCGAAAATGGAGAACAAGCTTTAGAAATTCTTTCAACGCTTGAAGAGGTCAATTTGATTGTTTTGGATTTGAATATGCCGAGAATGAATGGCTTAGAGTTCTTAACTGAATTGAGAAAAAATGAAAAATGGAAATATGTTCCTGTGATTATCTTAACCACTTCGAGTCACAAGGAAGATATACAACGGGCATACCGCCTAGGCATTTCTGGATATCTAGTCAAACCCCTGCGATACGAAGATTATTCAAACCTGGTCTCTACGATGTTTAACTATTGGACCAATTGTGAACTTTTCCGTTTTTAGTTCGAGGCTTTCTCGTGCAAATCTTTGTAGTTCGTGTAAAAGTGAGGAATAGTTTGTATTCCTTTAAAGTAATTCCACAATCCAAAGTGTTCATTGGGAGAGTGAATTGCATCTGAATCAAAACCGAATCCCATCAATATCGATTTGCTGTTTAAAACATTTTCAAAAAGAGCTACAATAGGAATACTTCCTCCTGTGCGTTGAGGAACTGGTTTTTTTCCAAAGCTTGTTTCCATTGCCATGGAAGCTGCTCGGTAACCAATGCTATTTATAGGAGTGACATACGGCGTACCTCCGTGATGCGGAGTGACTTTCACACGAATTCCTTTTGGAGCAATAGATTCAAAATGCTTTTGAAATAAATTTGTGATCTTATCTGAATCTTGGTGTGGCACCAAACGCATAGATATTTTAGCGTAGGCTTTACTTGCTATAACGGTTTTAGCTCCTTCACCGGTATAACCTCCCCAGATTCCATTGACATCCAATGTCGGTCTAATAGCGTTGCGCTCGTTTGTCGAATAACCCTCTTCTCCATTCACATCGTCAATATCTAAATGAGATTTGTAGTCTTCCAAGTCAAATGGGGCCTTAGCCATTTCCTTTCGCTCCTGATCACTGAGCTCTTCAACTTTATCGTAGAAACCGGGAATCGTTATCTGGTTGTCTTTGTTTTTTAAACTGCTAATCATTTCACAAAGGGCGTTGATTGGGTTGTGAACAGCTCCTCCATAAATTCCAGAATGTAAATCTCTATTGGGTCCAGTGACTTCTACTTCTACGTAGCTCAGTCCTCGAAGTCCAGTAGTTATCGAAGGGGTGTCACGAGAGATCATTCCAGTGTCAGAAATTAAAATGACATCGTTTGCAAGTAAGTCTTTATGAGCATTTAAAAAATCAGCCAAAGAGTCACTACCCACTTCTTCTTCACCTTCAATCATAAATTTCACATTACAATTCAAAGAATTTGTAGCGACCATATATTCAAAGGCTTTTACGTGCATAAAAAATTGCCCCTTGTCATCACATGCTCCTCTGGCAAAAATAGCTCCGTCAGGATGCTTATCAGTTTTTTTAATCAGAGGTTCAAAAGGTGGAGAGGTCCAAAGATCAAGCGGGTCTGGAGGTTGTACATCGTAATGTCCATAGACCAAAACAGTGGGGTAGTCTGGGTTGACCAGCTTTTCACCATACACAATTGGATGTCCTGGAGTTTGGTAAATGGCAGTGGTATCACAGCCCGCAGCCTTTAAATAAGATTCTACCATTGAAGAGGCCTTTGCTACATCGTTTTTGTATGCAGGGTCTGCGCTTATCGAAGGTATTTTTAGAAGATCAATTAATTCTTGTACGAATCGATCTTTGTTTTTTTCTAAGTAAGATTCTATGCTTTCCATCGTATAAAAATAAAATAAATCTCTTCATTTTTCTTTTTTTAATCTTCAAATAACTTTGTTTTCAGATTGAAAAAATCATATATATTTGCAGTCGTTTCAAGCATTTTGCGGATGTGGTGGAATTGGTAGACACGCTAGACTTAGGATCTAGTGCCGCGAGGCGTGGGGGTTCGACTCCCTTCATCCGCACTTCTTTTTTAAAAGAAAGTCTTTGGCTTCACAGCTATAAGTTAATGAAAAACAAAGAAAGAAATAAGATAAAATTTCTAAAGTTGAGCGCTTCTTCTCAAGTGTTCAATGCAACTTTGTTTTGTGCTGTTCCCAATCCCTTGGGGTGCGTAAATCTTTAGGAATTTAAGGCGAGTCCTGTTTCTCATTTTCAGCACATTTAACACAATTATTTACTAAAAAAAACAATCTCATGATTATCGAAGTTGCGAATCCTTCGCACTGCGTTTTGGATGCGGCTCATTAGAGCCAGCACACAAGCGGCAATTCAATTGGAATTCGATGTTGAAGAAGCACAAGAGTTATCCTTGTATAACTGCGAAGGAGTGGTTCAACTCTTGATTTTGAGTTCACTTTATCGAAAACAAAAAATTTAAAGGCTTAAAGATTTGGTTTATTAAATTATTTTTCAAAAGCTTTGTGCTCATAAAGTTCAAAAACTTACTGAAATTGTTATCAAGAAAGGTCGAGGGATTAGACCCTATGACGCCTTAGCAACCCTTAATTCGTTAAGAAGGTGCTAAATTCTACTGATTATTTTACGAAGCAATCAGATAGATAACCAACGACAATAGCTTTCTGCTATGGTCTTTTTCTTCATAACATTTTTTACGAGGTATGCTTTCGAAAGAAGCTTATTTGACTTTTGAATTAATTGTATTAACTCAAAAATTTAAAAAATGTCTAAACAAGATTTTTCAACTAAAGCGCTACATGCAGGGCATGATGTCGCACAAAATGCAGGAACTAGAGCTGTTCCTATTTATCAATCTACGGCTTACGTCTTTAACGATTCAGATCACGCCGCCAACCTCTTTGCACTAGCAGAAACGGGTAATATCTATTCGAGAATTAACAACCCTACGAATGATATTTTAGAGCAGCGACTTGCGGCCTTAGAAGGGGGGATAGCAGCTGTAGCGACTGCCTCAGGAACTTCTGCCATCGCAACAAGTCTTTTGACCCTCCTCAAAACGGGTGATCATATAGTAGCCTCAAACAGTTTATACGGAGGCACCTATAACCTGTTGAGTGTGACCCTTCCGAGACACGGGATTACCACCACCTTTGTAGACCCCTCAGATGCTGAAAACTTTACGCGTGCAACCCAAGAAAATACGAGAGCCTTTTTTATTGAATCTCTAGGGAATCCAAAATTAGATGTGCTAGATATCGAAGCCATATCCACCCAAGCAAAAGCTAACAGAGTTCCTTTAATTGTCGATAACACTGTGGCCACCCCTTATTTGCTCAATCCCATAGCGCACGGAGCCAATATTGTAATCCACTCCTTAACGAAATACATCAACGGAAATGGAACAGCTTTAGGAGGAATAATCATAGATGCAGGAACCTTTGATTGGGCAAATGGAAAATTCCCTGAATTTACTGAGCCTTCTCCGGGCTATCACGGTTTGGTATACAGTGAGGCGCTTGAGGCTGCCGCCTTTATCGCTAAGGTTAGAATAGAAGGTTTAAGAGATTACGGAGGAGCTTTGAGCCCATTTAACGCTTTTCAAATTATTCAAGGTTTAGAAACACTAGAGTTGAGAATAAAAAAACACAGTGAAAATGCATTAAAACTGGCCCAATGGTTAGAACAACAGTCACAGGTGAACTGGGTGAATTATCCAGGTTTAGAAACCAGTGCCTACAAGGATTTAGCTGATAAATACCTGCCTGAGGGTCAGAGTGGAATTCTCACCTTTGGGGTAAAAGGAGGCTTTGAAGCTGCAAAATTAATTGCAGATAAAACCAAAATATTCTCCTTACTCGCCAATATAGGTGATACAAAGTCATTGATCATTCATCCTGCCAGTACCACGCATCAGCAGTTAAATGATGCGCAACAAGAAAGCACGGGAGTCACTAAGGATTTAATTCGTCTATCAGTGGGTCTTGAGAGTGTTGAAGATCTCAAGTCTGATTTAAAAGACGTGTTTGAATTGATTGACCAAGAAACCTTTGAAACAATTTCATAGGTAAATATATGCCTGAGTTAAAAGAACTGGTATCGACCAATTTCACCATTGCCACTGGTGTTGAGGCCCGAATAAACCTTTCGTATCACATTTTCGGAAAGGCTTTGGGAACTGCGCCAGTGGTTTTGGTTAACCATGCACTTACAGGGAACTCTGANGTNGCNGGTGAGAATGGNTGGTGGAAGTCTGTTATTGGNGANGACAAGCCNATAGACACCAACAGATTNACGGTACTCGCTTTTAATTTTCCAGGAAATGGTTTCGACCAGAAACCTGAAAATTTAATTCATAATTATAAAGATTTCGATCTCAATACTATTGCAAAAATTATTTTAGAGGGATTAGATTCATTAGGTGTAGAAGGTGTTTATTGCGGTATTGGTGGCTCAGTAGGTGGAGCTCTGTTGTGGCATATGGCAGCCATCAGACCTCATTTTTTTGAAAAAATCATCCCTGTAGGATGTGATTTTAAAGCTACAGATTGGCTCAGGGCCCTCTGTAAAATACAAGATGACTTATTGCAGGATGAAAAGCGAGGAATGCATTTGGCGCGACAACACGGAATGACGTTTTACAGATGTCCAGAGGGTTTAAATCACAAATTTCAAAATAAGAAAACACAATACTCAGATTCATTTATGGTAGAAGACTGGTTAAACTACCACGGATGTGCCTTGGAAAAGCGTTTTCAATTAGCCGCATATAAACTCATGAATCATTTACTCTCAACAGTCGACATAAGCACAGGAGAATTATCCGCTGTTGAGGTTGCCGCTTCTATAGCATCAGAAATACACATTGTAACAGTAGATTCTGACCTTTTATTTACGGCCTATCAAAGTCATTTGAATTATCAAGAACTCAAAAGACAAAAAAAAGAGGTATTTTATCATGAAATCACTTCGATACACGGACACGACGCCATTTTAATTGAATATCCAAAACTTTCTTCCATTTTAGAACGAATTATTTAGACCTAGACCAAAAAGAAAAGCAGCGCTATTTTCATGACTTTAATCATTTGAATTTCTGTTGGTTTGAAACATATTGATGATATTGCGAAAAATTTGACAAGAGCCCTTGACGCATGAATGAAGAAAAGCCTGATATCACGAGCCAATTAAAACAACGAATTTTGGTATTAGACGGTGCTATGGGTACTNTGATTCAGCAGTACCGATTTGAAGAAGAGGACTATAGAGGAAATCGCTTTTCCGACTGGCCCTGTGCATTGAAAGGAAATAACGATCTATTGTCGATTACCCAAGAAGCTTGTATCGAATCAATTCACCAAAGCTATGTCGATGCCGGTGCCGATATCATAGAAACCAACACTTTTTCTTCGACCACTATCGCAATGGAAGACTATCAAATGCAAGATTTGGTAGAAGAATTGAATTTTAAGTCTGCGCAGATTGCAGCTAAGGTAGCCACCAAGGCCACTAAAAAAAATCCAGATAAACCCATTTACGTGGCCGGTTCTTTGGGACCGACCAATAAAACAGCTTCGATGTCACCCGATGTGAATAATCCAGGATACAGGGCCATTGATTTTGAAANTCTTAGAAAGGCCTATTATCAGCAGTCAAAAGCACTAATTGAAGGTGGTGCAGACCTTTTATTGGTAGAAACTGTTTTTGACACCTTGAATGCCAAGGCCGCTTTGTTTGCTATAGATGAATTGCAAGAAGATTTAGGAATGCACATTCCTACAATGCTCAGTGGAACGATTACCGACGCATCAGGTAGAACCTTGTCTGGGCAAACTGCAGACGCCTTTTTGATTTC
Organism: Flavobacteriaceae bacterium; assembly: GCA_002691645.1. GTDB lineage: Bacteria > Bacteroidota > Bacteroidia > Flavobacteriales > Flavobacteriaceae > UBA3478. The sequence goes on along the minus strand of NZIP01000041.1, from coordinate 28,635 downwards.
GATGCAGCACGCCAATCTACTCAGTATTGGTTTTAATTGTGCCCTGGGGGCAGATCAATTAACTCCTTACCTCGAATCTATATCTTCGAGGTCAGACTTTGCTATTTCNGCCCATCCCAANGCGGGCCTTCCCAATGCTTTTGGAGAATACGATCAAACGCCTGAAGAAATGACCTTACATATTAAAGAATACCTTCAGAAAGGTCTAATTAATATTGTTGGGGGTTGCTGCGGTACCACACCAGATCACATCGCTTCAATTGCGAAACTCACTTCAACCTATAAGCCCAGAGTATGGAAGAGCGCAGGTTGAAACTGGCAGGTCTAGAACCCTTAATCATTTCGAAGGAATCCAACTTTATTAATGTTGGTGAACGTACCAATGTAGCTGGATCAAAAAAGTTTCTTCGACTCATTAAAGAAGAAGCCTTTGAAGAAGCCATTGATATTGCAAGAGAACAGGTAGAAGGAGGAGCCCAAATCATCGACATCAATATGGATGATGGCTTAATTGATGGAAAAGAGGCCATGGTTACTTTTTTAAACCTCATTATGGCTGAACCAGAAATTGCAAGGGTTCCCATTATGATTGACTCTTCTAAATGGGAGATCATTGAAGCGGGTTTACGAGTGGTTCAAGGCAAATGTGTGGTCAATTCCATCAGTTTAAAAGAAGGCGAAGAAACCTTTATTGCACAAGCCAAGAAAATTAAGAGATACGGGGCTGCTGTAATTGTAATGGCTTTTGATGAGGTAGGACAAGCCGACAACTACCAAAGACGGATTGAAATTGCACAACGATCTTACGAGCTANTGGTTAACAAAGCGCAATTTCCTCCTGAAGACATCATTTTTGATTTGAATATTTTTCCTGTGGGTACAGGAATGCAAGAACATCGAAAAAATGCCATTGATTTTATAGAGGGCGTGCGTTGGGTACGCGAAAATTTGCCGCATTGCAGCTGTAGTGGTGGGGTAAGTAATGTGTCGTTTTCTTTTAGAGGAAACAACCGCGTTCGCGAAGCCATGCATTCGGCATTTTTGTACCANGCGATTAAAGCGGGGATGAATATTGGAATTGTCAATCCTTCGCTTTTAGAGGTTTACGATGACATTCCAAAAGAATTATTGGATCGTGTCGAAGATGTCTTACTCGACCGAAAAGAAGACGCCACCGAACGCTTATTGGCTTTTGCCGAACAGGTCAAGTCGAGTTCCAGTAAAAAGGAATTAGACCTGTCGTGGCGCAAAACNTCACTTCAAGAGCGCATCACTCATGCACTCATCAAAGGAATTGANATTTATATCATTGAAGATACAGAAGAGGCAAGGCTTTCTAGCACTCTGCCTTTAGAAGTTATCGAAGGGCCGCTGATGACAGGTATGAATGTGGTCGGGGATTTATTTGGAGAAGGAAAAATGTTTTTACCTCAAGTGGTAAAGTCTGCCAGAGTCATGAAAAAAGCTGTGGCCTATTTACAGCCTTTCATTGAAGAGCACAAAGATGAAGATGCCCGGTCAGCTGGTAAAATCTTAATGGCCACTGTTAAGGGCGATGTTCACGATATTGGTAAAAACATTGTGAGTGTGGTGCTTGCGTGTAATAACTATGAAATCATCGATTTGGGAGTTATGGTTCCTCCAGAGAAAATCTTAGATGAGGCTCGAAAAAATGAAGTAGATGCCATTGGATTAAGTGGATTAATTACACCTTCACTTGATGAGATGGTTTNTGTGGCCAAGGAGATGCAACGTCAAAATTTCAACATTCCATTACTCATTGGTGGGGCTACTACCTCCAAAGCACATACGGCTGTTAAAATAGCCGACCAATACGATCATTCTGTAGTGCATGTCACTGACGCTTCGAGAGCTGTAACCGTAGTGGGAGATTTGCTCAACAAAAAAACAGGAGCAGCCTATCAACGTCAAATCAAAGAAGACTACTCCGAATTCAAGGCCAATTTTATTGGTCGTAAAAGGCAAAAGAATTATTTAGCTTTGAATCAGGCACGTGAACTGAAATATCGTATNAACTGGAATGATTTTGTATCAAACAGTCCCAATTTTTTGGGAATTCAAGTCATTGATGAGATTCCTATTGAAGATTTGATTCCTTTTATTGACTGGACACCTTTTTTTAGAACCTGGGATTTACACGGAAAATTTCCAGCGATTCTAAAAGATGAAATTGTAGGAAAGGAGGCTACCGAATTATTTGAAGATGCCCTTAATATGCAGTCACAACTCATCGCTTCTGAGACGTATTTTGGTCGAGCTGTTTTTGGTATTTTCAAGGCAAATGCAGTCGAAGACGATATTGAGGTTTATACCACAGAGGGCAAAACACACCACTTTAGAACCCTGAGGCAACAGTCTGAAAAGGCGCCCGGAAAACCTCAAATAGCACTTTCTGACTTTATATGTCCAAAATCAGAACAGAAAGAAGATCATATCGGTTGTTTTTGTGTGACCGCTGGACATCATATCGAAGAGCTGTCAGCGTCTTATGAAAAAGACGGAGATGATTATAACTCCATTATGGTTAAAGCTTTAGCAGATCGTTGGGCCGAAGCACTTGCAGAGTTTCTGCATCTCAAAGTCAGAAAAGAGTATTGGGGATATGCCTCACAAGAAAACTTGAATACTGACGAGCTCATCGCTGAAAAATACAAAGGCATACGTCCAGCTCCTGGATATCCAGCTTGCCCTGATCACCTTGAAAAAGAAACTATTTGGGAACTTTTAGAGGTTGAAAAAAACATTGATGTTCGACTTACGGAGAGTTTAGCCATGTGGCCAGCCTCATCGGTAAGCGGGTATTACTTTGCACATCCGGAAGCGAGATATTTCGGATTAGGACAAATTACTGAAGAACAAGTTGCTAATTTTGCGAAGCGCAAAGGAATTTCCTTGGAGAAGGCGAAAAAATGGTTGGCACCGAATATGACCGTGAGCTAAATGAAAGTAATAGAACACATAGCACAAGCAGATCAATGCTTGTTTTCATTTGAAATACTTCCGCCATTAAAAGGGCAGGATATCAATGCAATCTACCACACTGTTGAAAATTTGTTGGAATTCAACCCTCCATTCATCGATGTGACTTACCACAGAGAAGAATACCAATATGTAGAAAAAGCCGGTGGTTTATTAGAAAAAAGAGTGGTTCGAAAACGTCCTGGTACCTTGGGGATTTGTGCAGCCCTTCAGTCAAAATACGATATCGATATGGTGCCTCACGTTCTTTGTGGTGGATTCACCAAAGAAGACACAGAAAACTTTTTGATCGATTTGGATTTTTTAGGGATCAATAATGTGGTGGCCTTGCGGGGAGACGCCGTGCCTACTGAGGTGTATTTTAAACCAGAAAAACAAGGACATTCTTATGCCAGTGAACTNGTAGCACAAATAAACGGGCTCAATAAAGGTCATTATCTCGATGAAGAATTGCAGCATTCACACACTACAGATTTTTGTATTGGAGTAGGGGGATATCCAGAGAAGCACATGGAGGCGCCCAGCCTTGAAAAAGACATCGCTTTTTTAAAACAGAAAGTAGAGGCAGGAGCAGATTATATTATCACCCAAATGTTCTTTGACAACCAAAAGTATTTCGAATTTGTAAAGCGTTGTAGAGAAGAAGAAATTAATTGCCCAATCATTCCAGGATTAAAACCGATTTCGACCATTAAACAATTGTCATTGCTACCACACCGATTTCATGTCGACCTTCCTCAAGATTTGATACAAGCTGTAGAATCCTGTTCTTCAAATGCACAAGTTAAAGAAGTCGGTATTGAATGGTGCATTGCACAAAGCCAAGAGCTTATTGAAGCTGGCGTTCCTNTTTTACATTACTACACCATGAGTCGAAGCGAGAACATCCATAAAATAGCTAAAGCCATATTCTGATGAGAAACCTTCTTTTTTTGCTGTGTTTCGGCATTTGCTCTAGTCTGTTTGCACAGGCCAAAGCAGAGACTGTTTTAGAAACTACTAAGGCCTGGAACGGAACCTCATACAAAATTCCAGATAACCCCTCTGTATTGGTTTTGAAAATCAAAATCCCTACAAAGGATACCTTAGCTTGGCACCAACATCCTTATTTCAATGTAGGTTATCTCTTAAAAGGTGAGCTCAAGGTAGAGACTCAAAAAGGGGAAACCCTACTGATGAAAGCCGGAGAATCTCTAGTTGAATTAAATGAGCAATGGCACAGAGGCATCAATGTAGGTGAGGAGGATATCGAAATTATAGTCTTCTACCTCAAGGATAAAGACAGTCCGATAACCATACTGCAATAATTACATTTGTTTTTCGAGTTCTTCAAGACTTATACCTTTTGTTTCAGGCATAACTTTGATTACCCAGAAAAGTTGAACGCACATCACTAACATGAAAAAGGCGAAAATAGGCCAAGGATTTTGTCCAAAAATTCCACTTTCTTCGTCTAAAAAAACGGGAGTGATTAGGGTTATTATCGCGGCAAATACCCAGTGCGTACTAGCACCCCAAGACTGCCCATAAGATCTGATTTTATTGGGAAATATTTCAGAGATAAAAACCCAGATGACCGCCCCTTGACCCATCGCATGAGAGGCGATAAAGAGCAAGATAAAGCTGATCAAAAATCCAGCAGATAAAGAGGCGTAAAAAGCATAGGCCACCATGCCTAGCGAAACAATATAGCCCCATGAACCAATCTTGAGTAATGCTCTTCGCCCTAGTCGATCGATTAATCGAACACCTACATAGGTAAATATGAGATTGACCAATCCTATCGATATAGAACTAAACAAGGATTCAGAACTAGCTAAGCCCGCTTTTTGAAGGATTTCAGGGGCGTAGTATAATACGAAATTGATTCCAGANAGCTGATTGAAAAAGGCAATCACAAAAGCTAAAAACAAAGGTTTTTTGTAGGCAGAGGAGAATAGCTTGGTCTTTTTATTAGCAGAAAGCTCCTTCTCTTCTTGAATGCCAGCAATAGCTGTATNAACCGCTTGCTGATTATAAAGCTTACCCAAAATAGTTCGCGCCTCTTCAACCTTGTTGTGCTTGCTGATAAGCCAACGAGGAGACTGAGGTAATTTTAGTGCCATAAGGGTATAGATTATTGCCGGCAGCGCTTCTACCCCTAACATCCATCTCCAATCTTCATTTCCTTGAAAGCCTTTTAGCAGGTAATTTGAAAGAAAGGCAATTAGAATTCCAAAGACAATGTTGAATTGATACAGAGCTCCGAGTTTACCTCTGTTTTGAGCCGACGTGATTTCAGAAATGTAAATGGGCGCGGCAACTGATGAAATACCGACACCAACACCTCCAATAAAGCGAAATGCAGAGAATAAAATAGGATTAGTGGCCATGGCTGATCCAATGGCTGACAAAGTATAAAGTATACCAATTCCGATTAGGGTGTTTTTTCTGCCGAAACGATCACAGGGGATTCCTCCAAAAATACTTCCGAGCACTGTTCCCCATAGNGCCATTGACATAATAAAAAATCCGTGAAACAAAGGGGAGGTGTTCCAAAGTGCTTTGATCGGCAGATTGGCGCCACTGATCACAACAGTGTCAAAGCCGAATAAAAATCCAGCTAAGGCTGCGGTGAGCGCGATATTAAATATTCTGTTCATTTGGGTTAGTTTGTTAGTGGTCTAGTGTGTTTTTTATTTTTTCAAGAATTTGTAATGTAGCACCTTTTTTGGCTTGAATGCGCGCCCTATTTTTTACACCTAAATACTCAGTTGTTTTGGTATCGCTCATCCATTGCTGAATGCTCTTTTCGAGTTCTTTAGCGTTATTCACGATTTGTACTCCACCATTTTGAACTAAATCGACAACTTCTGGAAAAGCAGTATAATTAGGACCAATAAGTATAGGTTTTGCGTAAACGGCTGCCTCAAGTGTATTGTGTAGCCCCGTTTTAAATCCACCCCCTATAAAGGCGCAGTTTCCATAAAAATATAGGCTACTAAGTAGACCTATTTCATCTACAACAAGTACTCGACACTCTTCATTTACGTTGTAATTTGAAAGGCATTGCACCTTACAGGCTTCAAAAAGTGCTATGATGCGATTGATATTTTTAGGGTTTACTTTGTGAGGCGCTATAATGAGTTTCAGTTTTGTACTTGCCAAAAGGGCGAGAAGGAGTTCTTCTTCTTCAGGCCAAGAACTTCCGACAACTATGGTGAACTGGTCTTGAGTAAAGTTTTGAGCCCAATCTAATTCTTTTCTTTTAGTGGCAATTTCTACCACACGATCATATCGGGTATCTGAACTTAAGACGGCATTTAGATGCGGTAAAAAGTACTTAAGTTGCTTTTGAGAGTTTTCATCTTGGGTAAAAATAGTANCGAAACAACCTATAGCCTTGCGCAGCAGGTAGCCTTGTGGTTTAAAAAGAATGTGCTTTTGATAAAATCGAGCTGAAATGAGTAATGCTGGTATTTTTTGCGCTTTAAGTGCAAACATAAAATTCGGCCAAAGCTCGTACTTGACGAAAATAGCCATCGCAAAGTCTTGACTTTTTAGAAATCGCTTGGCGTTGCGCTTAGTGTCCAAAGGCAAATAAATTGTTTTATCAGCCAGGGTATTGTCTTTTTTAATTTCATAGCCCGATGGCGAAAAAAAACTCAANAAAATGGCGTAATCAGTAAAATGCGATTTGAGCTCTTCGAGTAGTGGTTGTCCCTGTTCGTATTCACCCAAAGAGGCCACGTGCATCCAAATGACCTTTTTGCCTGGATTCCACCTATCCATGGATTGAAGTACGCCTTTTCTTCCCTTGTAAAAAAGTCTCATTTTCTCAGACATGAGACTTGAAAATCCACCGAAAAATTGGACCGTTTCAATNAGGAAATTATAAACGTATGACATTGAGGTGCAAATATTAGACAATATTAAAAATTCAAATCGCGAATTACTACCTTTGANGNAATTAAATCNGGATGAAAAAGATACAAATGGTTGACCTGGTGAGTCAACTTGAACCCATTAAAAATGAGATTTTATCTTCTTTTGAACAAATACTCAAAGAAGCTTCTTTTATAAACGGTCCGCAGGTGCACAAATTTCAGGCAGACCTAGAGGCTTACATGGGTGTTAAACACGTGATTCCTTGTGCTAATGGAACCGACGCCCTTCAAATTGCGATGATGGGTCTCGGATTGCAACCCGGCGATGAGGTCATCACTGCTGATTTTACATTTGCTGCAACTGTCGAGGTCATTGCCTTACTTGGACTCACTCCAGTTTTAGTAGATGTCGATCCAAGAACTTTTGTTATAGATGTCAAATCGATAGAAAGAGCAATTACATCAAAAACCAAGGCCATAGTCCCTGTTCATTTATTCGGACAAAGTGCGCCCATGGAAGAAATCAATGCACTTGCAAAAAAACACAATCTGTATGTCATCGAAGATAATGCCCAAGGGATAGGAACACATTATATCGATGCCAATCATAAAAAACACAAGGCTGGAACTCTTGGGGATGTTTCTGCAACCTCATTTTTCCCTTCGAAAAATCTAGGCGCTTACGGAGATGGTGGAGCATTGATGACCAACAATGATGAATTGGCGCATACCTTNAGAGGAATAGTTAATCACGGAATGTACGAGCGGTACCATCACGATGTGGTAGGTGTCAATTCTAGACTTGATTCGCTACAAGCAGCAGTTTTGGCTGCAAAACTTCCTCATTTAGATAGCTATAACACCAAGAGAAGACAAGCAGCTATTCAGTACAACAGGTATTTTCAAGAAAGTCCTTACCTCATTACTCCGCTTACGGTAAGTGGTTGTGAAGGAATATGTGAGCAATGTNCGTGTCACGTGTTTCATCAATACACACTTCGCGTCAAAGACGGCAAAAGAGATGGACTTGGAGAACACTTAAAAGGCATGCAAATTCCTTTTGGTATTTACTATCCTATACCTTTACATCGACAAAAAGCCTATGCGGATCCCAGATATAAAGAGGAAGATTTTAGCATAACCAATCAATTGGTTGAAGAGGTCATCTCTTTACCAATGCATTCAGAATTAGAAGACGACCAAATCGAATTCATCGCCAAAACGGTGTTGGATTATCTAAACCAAACCTAAATAACAATAATGAAAATTTTAGTCACAGGAGGACTGGGCTTCATAGGTTCTCACACCGTGGTTGAACTCCTCGAAAAAAATTATGAAGTAGTAATTATTGACAATCTCAGTAATTCAGACGAAAAGGTCCTAGACGGCATTAAACAAATCACTGCCAAGGAGGTTCAGTTTGAAAAAATTGACCTCAAAAANCAAAAGTCCGTTGCTGATTTTTTTGCCAAGCATTACGATGTCCAAGGAGTCATACATTTTGCGGCATCAAAGGCTGTAGGAGAGAGCGTAGAAAATCCGCTCATGTATTACGAAAATAACCTATCTGGTTTAGTGTATCTATTNAAAGAATTACTTCCTTTAGGAAAGGTCAATTTTATTTTCAGTTCTTCTTGTACGGTTTACGGCGAGGCAGATCAAGTTCCGATTACCGAAGATGCTGAGATTAAGCCTGCCCTTTCGCCCTATGGAAACACCAAACAAATTGGTGAAGAAATCATCAAAGATTCCTGTAAAGCACATCCAAATCTCAACGCCATATCTTTGAGATATTTCAATCCAATAGGAGCCCACCCTTCCGCTTTAATCGGTGAATTACCATTGGGTATCCCACAAAACCTCGTTCCCTTTATCACTCAAACCGCAGTAGGGTTACGCAGTGAACTCTCGGTTTTTGGTGATGATTATCCGACCGAAGATGGCACGTGTATCAGAGACTATATTTACGTGGTAGATCTAGCTAAGGCCCATGTTAAAGCGTTAGAGCGCTTAATGAATCAAAAAACTAGTACCAATTATGAAGTTTTTAATCTAGGAACAGGCAAAGGTAGTTCTGTGTTAGAGGTGATTCGTAGCTTTGAACGTATTTCTGAACAAAAACTTCCCTATAGAATCGCTTCAAGACGCGAAGGCGATGTAGTCAAAGCTTTTGCAGATACGAAAAAGGCNAATGAAGAACTGGACTGGTCGAGCGAGACTTCCTTAGATGAAGCCTTACTGACCGCTTTGCATTGGGAGAAAAAAATTAAAAAATAAACAACGATTTATGAATATGATTCGAACAATATCGCTGCTTTTTTGCACGGTGCTTTCAGTTTCTTTATGCAGCGCACAGCAAATCTATGTGCATTGCGGATCTCTTTTTGACTCAGCCTCAAAAACGTGGAATACGGAGCAAACTGTTGTTATTGAAAACGATAAAATTATCGCAGTTCAATCAGGCTTTGTAAAGGCGGGAAAAAAAGACACAGTCATCGACCTAACCAAAGCCTATGTGATGCCAGGTTTTATTGATATGCACGTACATATTGAAGGAGAGTCATCACCTTCAAGGCAGGTTGAGCGCTTTGTTTTGAATCCTGAAGACGTGGCACTTAGAGCAACGGTTTACGCCAAGAGAACACTGCAGGCCGGTTTCACAACCGTAAGAGACTTAGGGGGTTCAGGAGCAAATATCGCCTTAAAAAAAGCTATTGAAAGAGGTTATATAGAAGGTCCTCGAATTTTTACTACTGGACGAGGTATAAGTTCAACAGGTGGACATTTAGACCCCACATCTGGTTATAGTGCAGCCTTGATGGGAAATCCAGGTCCAGAACTTGGTGTTGTGAATTCAGCTGATGAGGCGCGTAAGGCAGTTCGACAGCGCTATAAAAACGGTGCCAATGTTATTAAGATAGCAGCTACCGGAGGTGTTACTTCGACCACAAAGAATGGTGAAAATGCACAATTCACTGAAGAAGAAATCAGGACGATTGTCGAAACAGCAGCAGATTATGGAATGTTGACTGCAGCACACGCACACGGTGATGAGGGGATGCAACGCGCGGTAAGAGCAGGTATAAAAACCATTGAGCACGGAACCTTGATGAGTGAAAACACCATGGATCTCATGATCGAAAAAAACGCCTATTTAGTACCCACTATTACAGCGGGTAAACAGGTTTCTATCAATGCTGAAATTCCAGATTATTATCCACCAATGGTAGCCGCTAAAGCGAAAGAAATAGGAGGAGAAAAAGTGCAAGCCACATTCGCAAAGGCCTACAAAAGAGGTGTGCCTATCGCCTTTGGTTCGGATGCAGGAGTGTTCAAACATGGTGAAAACGCAAGAGAGTTTTTTTATATGCACGAAGCCGGAATGCCTGTAAATGAAGCTTTACATATCGCCACTGTTGTGAACGCATCTCTTCTCGGAGTGGATGATACCTTAGGTCGTCTTAAAGCAGGATATAGTGCTGACCTTGTTGCGGTGTCTAAAAATCCTGAAAAAGAAGTCAAAATATTACAATCACCAATTTTTGTCATGAAAGATGGAAATATTGTCGATTTGAACTAGCACTGAAATAAGCAATTAATGTAAATTTATAGCCTAAACAAGGGTTGAACCCACCATAAATGAACAAATTTTCTTTTTTAAACGCTGCGCATACGTCGTATTTTGAGACGCTCTATCAGGAGTATCTCAAAAATCCTGATGCCTTAGAACCCAGTTGGAAAGCTTTTTTTCAAGGATTCGACTTCGGAGCAGAAAGTGTTTTAGAAGATTGGGATATTGAAATCGCCGATCAAGGAACAGTCACCACATCTAATGGTGTGAACAAAGCCCCTGAATCGATGCAGCGGGAATTTAAGGTGCTCAAACTCATAGATGGCTACCGTACTAGAGGTCACCTTTTTACCAAGACGAACCCCGTGCGAGAGCGACGTACCTATGTGCCCAATTTAGATTTATCGAATTTCGGATTGTCTTCTTCAGATCTCGATGAGGTTTTCAATGCTGGAGAAGTTATTGGAATAGGTCCAGCAAAGTTGAGAGAAATCATTTCTCATTTAGAAAATATTTACTGTCACTCGATAGGAGTGGAGTACATGTACATTCGAACTCCTGAGCGCATCGCATGGTTTCAAGGCAAACTCAACGAGAACGACAACAGACCCTCATTTTCTGCGGATCAAAAAAAATACCTGCTCAAAAAGTTAAATCAAGCGGTTTCTTTCGAACGTTTTTTACACACCAAGTATGTGGGCCAAAAGCGATTTTCACTCGAGGGTAATGAATCGCTCATACCTGCCCTAGATGCCTTAATCGAAAAAGGAGCTGAAATAGGGGTAAAAGAATTTGTAATGGGTATGGCCCATAGAGGAAGGTTAAATGTGCTGACCAATATTTTTGGAAAATCACCCAAACAAATCTTTTCAGAATTTGACGGAAAAGACTACGAAGAAGCCATCTTTGATGGTGATGTAAAGTATCACTTGGGCTGGACCTCAAAAAGGGAGACAGACAACGGTAAAGTAGTCAATCTCAATATTGCGCCTAACCCTTCTCATTTAGAAACNGTCAACGGAATTGTAGAGGGTATTGTTCGAGCGAAACAAGAGCATAATACCCCAGGTGACACTACAGAAATTCTTCCTATTTTAATGCATGGTGATGCCGCTTTTTCTGGACAAGGTGTGGTCTATGAGTGCATTCAAATGGCACGTTTAGAAGCCTATAAGACAGGTGGAACGATACATATTGTAGTCAACAACCAAATTGGATTTACAACCAACTACTTAGACGGGCGTTCTTCAACCTATTGCACAGATGTTGCTAAGGTAACCCTGTCTCCGGTATTACACGTAAACGCAGATGATGTAGAAGCAGTTGTACACGCGACCACTATGGCTCTTGAGTATCGCATGCGATATCAAAGGGATATTTTCATCGATCTTTTGGGATACCGAAAATACGGACACAACGAAGGAGATGAACCTAAGTTTACACAGCCTGTACTGTACAGTAAAATTGCCAAGCACAAAAACCCAAGAGACCTTTACGCAGATCAACTTATCGCTGAGGGAATCATAGAAGAAGGAGAGGTTAATAGGCTTGAAGAAGAGTACAAAAACATGCTCGAAGAGGATTTGATCGACAGTCGAAAGATTGAAAAAACGGTCATTACCCCTTTTATGCAAGATGAGTGGAAAGGGTTTTCTCAACTCGCGGATCAATACCAAATGATGAAGCGAATTGACACTACCTATCCCATAGAAAAATTGGATTCTTTAGCGGGAAAAATCACCGAGCTTCCTGCAGGTAAAAAGTTTTTGAGAAAAATCGAACGACTTATTGCCGCTCGAAACCAAATGTACTTTGAGCGGAACGCACTAGACTGGGCCATGGGAGAACTATTGGCCTATGGAAGTTTGATAGATGAAGGATACAGCGTTCGAATGGCTGGTCAAGACGTGGAGCGTGGCACCTTTTCACACCGGCATGCAGTGACCAAAACTGAAATGCACGAAGAAGAAGTCGTACTTTTAAATGAACTTGGAGAACAACAAAACGGAAAGTTTCAAATATACAACTCACTCTTGTCGGAGTACGCTGCAATGGCCTTTGACTATGGTTATGCCATGGCAAGCCCAAACACCCTTTGTATTTGGGAAGCTCAGTTTGGAGATTTTAGTAATGGAGCCCAAATAGTCATTGATCAATACTTGTCTTCTGCCGAAGACAAATGGAAGATGCAAAATGGTTTAGTACTCTTCTTGCCGCATGGATATGAGGGTCAGGGTGCAGAACACTCTTCAGCAAGAATGGAGCGTTACCTTCAACTATGTGCAAAAGACAATATGTTTGTGGCAGACGTGACCACACCGGCCAATCTTTTTCATTTGCTTAGAAGACAGCTCAAAGCTGGATATAGAAAGCCTTTGGTGGTATTTACTCCAAAGAGTCTGTTAAGGCATCCAAAAGTGGTATCTACCAAAGAAGAGCTTGCTAGTGGGTCTTTTATGCCGGTAATTGATGATTCAACAGAAGAAAAAGAAAGAATCACCACTCTTGTCTTATGCACGGGTAAATTCTATTACGACCTTTTAGAAGAAAAAGAGAATATGAATAGAAAAGATGTAGCCATAGTACGTATAGAACAACTCTTTCCGCTACCTGAGGCAGAAATCAATCAGATCATATCTCGTTATCCAAATGCCATCGATTTGGTTTGGGCTCAAGAAGAACCACGAAATATGGGGGCCTGGGGTCACTTACTGATGCACTACGAAAAGGCGAGAAACTTTAGAGTTGCTTCGAGAAGATTTTACGGTGCTCCCGCAGCCGGAAGTGCGGTTCGCTCTATGCGAAGACACCACCAGGTCATCGCTTATGTCTTTGATAAGACCAGAAACAATAAAGATTTAGATAAAATAACCTATTAGAAATAAAGCATCCATGGTACTAGAAATGAAAGTCCCTTCTCCTGGGGAATCCATAACAGAGGTCGAAATCGCAGAATGGTTAGTTCAAGATGGAGATTATGTTGAAAAAGACCAGGCTATCGCAGAGGTAGATTCGGATAAGGCAACCCTTGAATTACCTGCAGAGGCCAGTGGAATAATTACCCTCAAAGCTGAGGAAGGAGATGCTGTAGCTGTCGGCAGGGTGGTGTGTCATATCGACACCAGTGCCGCTGCACCGAGTGGAGGAAATTCTAAAAAAGATGCACCAGCATCCGTCAAAAAAGAAGAACCCAAGGCTGAAGTGAAAATAGCAGCACCAGCTTCGGAGAACTACGCTACAGGAACTCCATCTCCAGCAGCTAAAAAAATGCTAGACGAAAAAGGTATCGACGCTTCTCAAGTCCAAGGTAGTGGTAGGGATGGTAGAATTACAAAAGCTGATGTTTTAGAAGCAAATGTGTCAATGGGGAATACTCCTGAGAGTGCAAGCAGAGGTCACTCGAGAACCAAATTATCCATGTTGAGAAGAAAGGTGGCAGAGCGTTTGGTTTCGGCTAAAAACGAAACAGCCATGTTAACCACTTTTAACGAGGTCGATATGTCTGCCATTTTTGAACTCAGAAAGGCACATAAAGAAAACTTTAAGGAAAAGCATGGAGTTTCACTTGGCTTTATGTCATTCTTTACTTTAGCTTGTATTCGAGCCTTAAAGTTGTTTCCAGCCGTTAATTCAATGATTGACGGAAAAGAAATGATTACCTATGATTTCTGCGATATAAGTATTGCGGTTTCAGGACCAAAAGGACTGATGGTTCCCGTAATTCGAAATGCTGAAGAATTGACATTTAAAGGTGTAGAATCCGAAGTTAAGAGGTTAGCAATTAGGGCTAGAGATGGTCAAATTACTGTTGATGAAATGACCGGAGGAACCTTCACCATTTCCAACGGAGGGGTCTTTGGATCCATGCTCTCTACTCCAATTATTAATCCTCCCCAATCGGCTATTTTGGGAATGCATAATATCGTAGAGCGTCCTGTGGTCAAAAATGGTGAGATAGCCATTGCTCCTGTGATGTATTTAGCCTTGTCTTACGATCACAGAATTATTGATGGAAAAGAATCTGTCGGATTTTTAGTTGCCATTAAAGAGGCACTCGAAAGTCCAGTAGAACACTTAATGTCAAACGACATCAAAAAGGCACTTGAACTGTAAATGGGTATTGTCGACACTCATATTCATCTCTATGGTGAAGCTTTTGATGATGATCGATCAGACCTAATNGAAAAGGCCAAAGCAGAAGGGATAAGTCATTTTTTTCTACCCGCAATTGACTCGACCTACACGGATCGTATGAAAGCCTTGCAAAAAGAATATCCCCAAGAGGTTTTTTTGATGAGTGGCCTTCATCCCACACATGTAAACGAAAACTATAAATCTGAATTAGACCACGTTTATAAAGAACTTACTCAATTTTCAGAAGATTACGTTGCTGTTGGTGAAATTGGAATTGATCTCTACTGGGATAAAACCTTTGTAGAAGAACAAACCCTGAGTTTTGAAACCCAAATCAATTGGGCCTTGTCATTTGACTTGCCTATTGTCATTCATTGCAGAGCAGCATTTGACGAAATATTTGAAGTATTAGAGACCTACAAATCAAAATCGCTTTACGGTATTTTCCATTGTTTTTCAGGTTCCTTAGAGCAAGCCCAAAAAGCAATTGATTTTGGTTTTAAATTAGGGATAGGAGGAGTGGTCACTTTTAAAAATGGAAAAATCGACCAGTTTTTAAATCAACTCGATTTAGAATCATTGGTACTCGAAACAGACGCTCCTTATTTAGCGCCAAGTCCATTTAGAGGAAAGCGCAATATTCCTTCTTACATTAACTTAGTTGCGGAAAAGGTTGCAACCTTGTATAATCTGCCAAAAGAACAGGTCGTTGAAATAACAACCAAAACAGCTTTAGAATTATTCAGAAAATCAGATTGAGTTCTATGTCCAAAGTGCTGATCATATACACGGGTGGAACAATAGGGATGAAAAAGGATTACAATAGTGGTTCTCTAGTACCTTTTGACTTTGCCCATTTAATCGAACACATTCCTGAAATAACACATTTAGATTGTGACCTCAAGGTAATTACCCTAAGTCTTATTAAAGATTCATCAGATGTAGGGCTGAGTGAATGGTTAGAAATGTCCCGAATCATAGAGGCTAATTACGACAAATTTGATGGGTTTGTGGTTTTGCATGGAAGTGACACCATGAGTTATTCATCCTCAGCAGTGTCATTTTTATTGCAGCAGCTCGACAAACCTGTAATTTTTACGGGTTCGCAGCTTCCTATAGGTGATTTAAGGACTGATGCCAAGGAGAATCTTATTTCTGCCATACAACTAGCGATTCTGCAAAAGGATGGAGTTCCTGTGATTCAAGAAGTGGGTCTGTACTTCGAATACAAACTTTATCGCGCAAATAGAACGACTAAAATAAATACCGAACATTTCAAGGCTTTTGAATCACCCAATTACCCAATTTTGGTAGATTCAGGACTTCATATGAATATTAATCATCAATCTCTTTGGAGAAAAAAGGAAGAAAATTCTCCATTCGATGTGAAGCAAAACATGTGCGATGAGGTTGTTTTATGTAAATTATTTCCAGGGTTCAATCCAAATTATTTTGAAAGTTATTTAGGCGAGTACAAGCCTAGAGTGTTAATTCTTGAGACTTTTGGTTCTGGAAATGCACCTCGGCATAACTATTTTTTAAATCAGGTGGCGCAAATGATAAAATCAGGGATACATGTGGTTAATGTGACCCAATGTATAGGAGGTGGAGTTATGATGGGGTATTATGAGAACAGTCTGTATTTGAAAGACTTAGGAGTAATTTCTGGAAAAGATATTACATCAGAATCGGCCATTGCCAAAGCGATGCTTCTGTCAACCGAAAGCCTAAGTCGAGAAGATTTTGAAAGGGCCTTTCACCAATCACTTTGTGGAGAAATATCTGAATAAACAGAGTTAAGGTTTTATAAATTTCTTTTTTTTCGTTTATTGCTTAGCCGATTTAGGGAATCAAATTACATGCACATAAAGTAAAATCGTCTTATTTGTGGTGTAAAACAAAGAATTCTCTTTATTGTGATTTAATAATTTTTATATCTTTAAACCGTTAACTAACAAAATTTAAGTCTAAAAAAAATGAAAAAAATATCATTAGGTCTAGCTACTGCTGGAATGTTTGTTTTAGGTACCGCTTCTTCAGCGGCAATGTTTCAAGAGGAAGCTCAAGCAGCTAAAGGGTTCTCTCAAGTATTGAAAGAACAATTTATTCAAGGTGGACCTGCGTTCATGGGAATTGTATTGTTGTGTTTAATTTTAGGATTAGCTGTAGCAATCGAAAGAATAATCTATTTGAATATGGCTACAACAAACACAGCTAAACTGAGAACAGAGGTTGAAGAGGCATTAGCTTCAGTAGGTGTTGAAGCAGCAAAAGAATTATGTAGAAATACGAAAGGTCCTGTGGCATCTATCTTCTATCAAGGTCTTGACAGAGCGAGTGAAGGAGTAGAATCTGCTGAAAAAGCTGTAGTAGCTTACGGTGGAGTTCAAATGGGTCAATTGGAGAAAAACGTTTCTTGGTTATCTCTATTCATCGCTATCGCACCTATGCTTGGTTTCATGGGAACGGTAATTGGTATGATTCAAGCCTTCCAAAAAATTGCAGCTGTAGGTAACTTAAGTGCTTCACTTATCGCTGGAGATATTCAGGTGGCCTTATTGACTACAGTATTCGGATTAATCACTGCAATTATTCTTCAAATTTTCTACAACTACATCATTGCAAAAATCGATGGAATTGTAAACGACATGGAAGATTCGTCTATTTCGCTGATCGACATGTTAACAGCTCAAAGCAAGTAATCTCAATTTGAAGAACTAAAAAGAAATTAATTATGCACAGAATAGTTAAAATAGCACTTGTTGCTTTAGGTGTGCTTGCGGCAGCTCTATGGTATATGTTACCAGGGTCTAACGTGCCACCATCAGAGGCAATTCAAAGTGGAGCAATGAGCGGAATGTTCAGTGTGATGTGGTTATTATTAGCCATTGCCACAATATCATCTTTGGTTTTTGGAGTTTCTAAAATGCTTACCGCACCAGGAGGATTGATGAAAGTTGTGAAGACTCTTGTAGCTGCATTGGTTCTTACCGGTGTTGGTTACGGGCTAGCTTCAGGCGAACAAGAAGTTGTTGATGCCGTGAGTTCCGAAAGAGGATTAGAAACAACTGTAGGTACAGTTAAAACAATAGGAACATTATTGAATGTTTTTTTTGGCATGGTTGTCATTGCTATTGTTTTAATGATAGTTCCGGGAGTGAAAAGAATATTAGGACGTTAAATCTATAAATTATGCCTAGAAGAAAAGGAGCACCGGAAGTGAACGCAGGCTCTATGGCCGATATCGCGTTTTTGTTGTTGATATTTTTCTTAGTGACAACTACAATTGAAACGGATGCTGGTCTAGACCGTATGCTTCCTCCAATTGAACCGCCAGATACAGATGTGGTTATTAAACAGAAAAACATCTTTACTGTTAATATCAATAAGAATGGTCAATTACTTGTCGAAGAACAATTGATGAGCCTTGAAGATTTAAAAGAAGCAGCTATGGACTTTTTAGACAATGGAGGTGCGCCTTCAGGAAGTCCTGAGTATTGCAATTATTGTAAAGGATCTAGAGATGCTTCTTCTTCAGATAATCCTCAAAAAGCGATCATTTCATTGAAAAACGACAGGGAAACTAAGTATTCGACTTACATCACCGTCCAAAATGAATTGGTTGGTGCATACAACGAGCTTAGAAATAGAGAGGCACAGCGTCTGTATAAGAGAGATTTTACCGAGATGGAAGCTGAGTATTTAAATCCAGAGACGCCTTCTTCAGTAAGAGATGATTTAAAGGATAAAGTTAAAGCTATTCAGGAGTTGTTTCCACAGAAACTCTCTGAGGCAGAGACAAGTAGTAACTAAAATAAAGAAAACATGGCAAAGTTTGCAAAGAAAAAAGAAGGTGACTTACCAGCTGTTTCAACAGCGTCATTACCTGATATCGTTTTCATGTTGTTATTTTTCTTTATGACAGTAACAACGATGAAGGATAGTTCTTTACTAGTCGAGAATCAATTGCCAAATGCAAATCAGATTAAAAAACTAGAAAAGAAAGACCGCGTAATATACATTTACGTTGGAAAGCCGACTCGAGAATACGTGAGTGTTTTTGGTGAAGAGCCAAAGATTCAATTGAACGACAAGTTTGCTAATGTGGATGAAGTTGGTTCATACATACTCGCAGAGCGAGCTAAGAAACCTCAAGAATTACAAAATGTTCTTACGACTGCCCTTAAGGTTGATCGTAATGCGAACATGGGTTTAATAATGGATATTAAGCAAGAATTGAGAAAAGTGAATGCTTTAAAAGTAAATTATACGACTTACGAAGGAGATGCTTTTAACAATTTAAAATAAAGAGTTTTAGACTTGAATAAACGCCCCTATTTGGGGCGTTTTTTTTTATCAAATGAGTGAGACACGACTTTTTTTTCTGGGAATCCTTACCGTGTTAACAGTAAATGCTCAAACGTCAAAGACCAATTCAACAGAAATTGACTCCCTTTATCTAGAAGATCAATTTTATTTGGTTACCCAGATAGGTGTTATCTCTTCTCAGACAGCACCGGTGATTAATCAAAACCTCTCCTACGGATTTAGGTCTGGGTTCATCAAAGACATTCCTTTGAATTCCAAAAGAACCTTTGGAATTGGATGGGGCATAGGGTTCTTCACCAATGCACTTTACACCAACTTAGTGGCTACTAAAAATGCCGATAATGTTATTGTTTACTCTACAGAAGATTTAGACTTTAAACGCTCTAAAATTGGGTCATTTGGTGTTGAGATACCTGTTGAACTAAGGTTTAGAAATTCAACGCCTTCTTCTTATCGCTTTTGGAGATTTTATCCTGGAATATTACTCCGATACAGTCCTTATTCTTTTTCAAGGGTGGTCAGAAATTCAAGTGATTTACGATTTTTGAATAGTGATTTACGAAGCTTTATGGTGAGCGGTGGTGTAAGTCTAGGTTTTAACACTTTTAATTTAAGTTTATACTACGATCTCAATGATATCTTTAAAGAAGGAAGGGTGCTAAACAGCGATCCTCTTATGGGCCGAAGATTAGAGATTGGCCTTATCTTTTACATTTTATAGTTTTTTTCTTAGTCGAGCCACAGGATAACCTAATTGTTCTCGATACTTGGCGATAGTCCTTCGAGCTATAGGGTAACCCTTTTCTTTGAGTTTACTTGAGAGAACTTCATCGGTTAAAGGCTTTTTCTTATTTTCATTCTTGATGACTTCTCCGAGAATACTCTTGATTTCTTTGGTAGAGATTTCTTCTCCGGACTCATTGGTCATAGATTCAGAAAAAAAGGTTTTGATAAGTTTGGTTCCATACGGAGTATCTACATATTTACTATTTGCAACCCTAGAAACGGTAGATACGTCCATACCAATTTCTTCTGCTATATCTCTTAATATCATGGGGCGTAAATCACTTTCGTCTCCAGATAAAAAGTATTCTTGTTGATAATGCATAATGGCATTCATGGTCACAAAAAGTGTTTGGTAACGCTGTTTAATAGCGTCTATGAACCATTTTGCTGCGTCGAGTTTTTGCTTGATAAAAAGTACAGTATCTCTTTGTTTTTTATCATTACTCTTACTGTCTTTAAAACTTTGAAGCATTTCACTGTAATTTCGACTTACGTGCAAATCTGGTATGTTACGATTGTTTAATTGAAGCTGTAAATCACCATCAATTATCCGTATGCTGAAATCAGGAATAATTTGTTCAACCACCTTTGAACTCGAACCAAATGAACTTCCCGGTTTAGGATTTAGTTTTTCAATTTCTGTAATTACCTCTTTTAATTGGTCTTCAGTAATCTTTAATTTTGAAATAATTTTTTGATAGTGTTTTTTGGTAAACTGCTCAAAGTGTTCTTCGATTAGTGTTATAGCATGATTGATTTCAGTGGTCTGCTCTTTTCTTTTGAGTTGAATAAGTAAGCATTCTTCTAAATTCCGTGCTCCAATGCCAGCAGGATCAAAGGTTTGAATAAGTTCTAGTACATTTTGAATATCTTCTTTTTCTGCAAAAAGATTTCTAGTAAAGGCGAGATCGTCAATGATGTCGTCAATGTCTCTCCTTATATATCCGGTCTCGTCAATACTTCCAATTAGATATTCAGCTATTTCCCAATATTTATCTTCAAGGGTAAATGTATTTAATTGTTGAAGTAGTTGTTGATGAAATGATATTCCCGCAGCATACGGAATATGTTTATCGTCTTCGGCGTTTGCATAATTGTTACTACTCAATCGGTAGTTGGGAATTTCATCGTCGCTGAGGTAGGAATCGATATCTATATCCGAGGTGTCTATGACCTGATTGTCTTGATCGAATTCATCAGATGAGCCATATTCATCTTGTTCAGCTACCTCTTTACCTGTCTCTAGTGCTGGATTTTCTTCAATTTCTTGTTTGATTCGGTTTTCAAAAGCTAAAGTTGGCAGTTGAATCAATTTCATCAATTGAATTTGCTGCGGTGATAGCTTTTGCGATAATTTTAATTGAAGATTTTGTTTGAGCATAGATTAGAATGAAGCATTTAGTGGTGTTCTTGGGTAAGGTATTACATCGCGAATATTACCCATTCCAGTGACAAATAATACCAGACGTTCGAAACCAAGACCAAATCCGCTGTGAACTGCTGTACCAAATTTTCTCAAATCGAGATACCACCAAAGTTCCTCTTCTTCAATTCCGAGTTTTTTCATTTTATCAACCAATACTTCATAGCGCTCTTCACGTTGAGACCCTCCAACAATTTCTCCAATTCCAGGTAAGAGGATATCCATGGCTCGAACGGTTTTTTCATCTTCGTTGAGTCGCATATAAAACGCTTTAATGTTTGCGGGATAATCAAATAATATCACTGGACATTTAAAATGTTTTTCTACCAAGTATCTCTCGTGTTCGCTTTGTAAATCCACACCCCATTCGTTAACAGGGAATTTGAATTTTTTCTTTTTATTAGGCTTACTGTTTTTTAAGATATCAATAGCTTCAGTATAACTAACACGCTTAAATTCATTTGATACCACAAATTGCAAACGCTCCAAAAGTGTCATGTCACTGCGTTCAATCTGTGGTTTTTGTTTTTCCTCGTCAGCCATGCGCTTGTCAAGGAAGTTCAAATCTTCTTTACAATGTTCGATAACATAAGCAATAGTAGATTTAATAAAGTCCTCAGCTAAATCCATATTGTCATCGAGATCGTAAAAAGCCATCTCAGGTTCGATCATCCAAAATTCGGCAAGGTGCCTTGAAGTGTTTGAATTTTCAGCTCTAAAAGTAGGTCCAAAGGTGTATACTTTTCCTAGACCCATAGCGTAAGTCTCAGCTTCTAGTTGGCCCGAAACAGTGAGGTTTGTTTCTTTTCCAAAGAAGTCTTCTTTAAAATTTATTTCGCCTTCTTCGTTTAGTGGAGGATTCTTTTTGTCCAAGGTGCTCACGTTGAAGGTTTCTCCTGCGCCTTCAGCATCACTGGCAGTGACAATTGGCGTGTTCATATAGTAAAAACCTTCCTTTTGAAAATAATGGTGAACTGCAAAAGCTAAAGCAGAACGAACGCGCATAATAGCAGCAAAAGTGTTTGTTCTCACTCTTAAATGAGCTTTTTCTCTTAAAAATTCTAAGCTGTGTTTTTTGGGTTGTATGGGATAAGTTTCAGCATCAACCTCTCCCAAAATTGTTATTTCTTCTACTTGAAGTTCAATAGATTGCCCCTTGCCTTGGCTTTCAACTAGGGGGCCTTTAACATGAATTGCCGCTCCTGTTGTGATTTTCTTTATCAAAGACTCTTCAAGATTTTCAAAGTCAATTACGCATTGAAGATTTTGTAATGTTGAACCGTCGTTCAAGGCTATAAACCGATTACTTCTAAAGGTTTTTACCCAACCGTTAAGTTCAGTTGTTTCGCCAATTTTATAATTCGAAAGGAGTTCTTTTATTGTTTGATGTTTCATCTCACTAGGTTTTCACCGCAAAGATAAGTTTTTAAAGGAAAATTTTAAGATTTGCTTTCCTTTGGAAGAATATCGATTTGTGGTTCTTTTAAAACCTTTTTGTTAGCAATACTTCGCTCTAGTGTGAGCAGTAATGAGGGTAAAAGAATGAGATTGGAGAGCATAGCGAATAATAGAGTCAATGACACTAATCCACCTAAGGCTTTAGTTCCTCCATAGCTAGAGATGATAAAGACCGAAAATCCGAAAAATAATACGACTGATGTATAAAACATACTCACTCCAGTTTCAGTCAAGGCATTATACACAGATTTTTTTATGACCCATCTTGATGCGATTAGTTCTTGTCGGTATTTGGCTAAAAAGTGAATGGTATCGTCCACTGAAATACCAAAGGCTATACTGAAAATCAATATAGTCGAAGGCTTTATAGGAATGCCCAAAAACCCCATAAGTCCACCTGTAATAATTAACGGAAGAAGATTAGGGACTAGCGAAATCAAAATCATCTTAGTAGATCGAAATAAATACGCCATAAACAAAGCGATAAGCAATATGGCCAAACCAAGGGATAGTAATAAGTTTTGTACCAAATACTTTGTTCCTTTCAAGAATAATAAGGCTTTTCCAGTGAGATAAACATCAAAACGATCCTTTGGGAATATATTGTCAATTTGAGTTTGCAATTTGCTTTGAATTTGCTCCATTTCATCCGTTTTGACATCTTTCATATAAACGGTAACTCTAGCACTTTGACCTGTAGAATCAACGTAATTTTGGATGATATCTTCATCTGTACCTTCGTCAAGAGCATCTAAAATAAAGTTGCGTTCTTGATTGCTGGGAAGATCATAGTATTTAGGAAGACCTTTGTAATATGCCTGTTTGAGGTATTTGACTAAGTTGACTATAGAGAAAGGAGGAGAAAGGCTTTCTTGAGTCATCAGACTATCTCCTAAACGATTAATTCTTCTTAGATTAGCGTTTCTCAACACTCCTTTTTCAGATTTGGTATCTACCACAATTTCTAAGGGCAATATGCCATTGAAGTTATCTTCAAAAAACATGATGTCTTCGTAGAATTCGGTTTTTTTTGGAAGATCTTCAATTCTGCTCCCGGTAATTTTGATTTGAAATATTCCCACAATACTCAAAATTAAGACGGCTATAGTGATGATGTAAACCCATTTCTTGCGCTCCTTAACGGTCATTTTCATGGCTTCAATCAATTTGTAAATCCAAGGTTGATTGAGGTGTTCTAAGTGTTGCTTATTGGGAACACTCATGTAGCTGTAAATGATGGGAATAATAAGTAAAGAAAGGATAAAAATTCCTATAATATTTGAAGAGGCTACTACTCCAAATTCAACTAAGAGTCGACTGTCTAAAATAATGAATGTAGCGAACCCCAGAGCTGTTGTCATGTTAGTCATCAGTGTAGCATTACCTATTTTTTCAATGACTCTTATCAGTGATAGTGCTTGTATACCATGTTTTTTAATTTCTTGCTGGTATTTATTGATCAGAAAAATACAATTTGGAATTCCGATGACAATAATCAAAGGAGGAATAAGTGCAGTTAAGACAGTAATTTCATATTGCAGTATAGCTAATGTTCCAAAAGACCAAATAACACCAATTAAAACAACGAGCATAGAAATAAAAGTTGCTCGATAACTTCTGAAGAACAAAAAGAAAATTAATGCAGTAATAAGTAATGCGGCAATCACAAAAATGATCATTTCTGTTTTGAGCTGTTCCGCATTCATTGTTCTTATATAAGGCATTCCAGAGATTCTTGCGTCTAGGCCAGATACTTCTTCAAATTCATTCACTATTGGAATAAAGTCATTGACGATAAAGGTGTTTCGCACTGCAGTATCGACTAAATCTACATCCATATAAGCTACAGTGCGTATAGCATTAGCTTCTTTGTTGTAGATGATATTTTCGTAAAATGGAAGGCTGTCGGTCAGTTTGAGTATTGCATTTTTCGGGAAACTTTCAGAATCTTCGGCAATCTCAAGTGAAGTGCTCACAATCTTGTTGTCTTCATTTCTAAAGAGTAATTGTACTTTTTCGAGTGAAATAATTTGGGTAATTTCCGGAGAGGCCTGAAGTTTTTTATTCATTCGATTCCAAGCCTTCAAAACTTGGGGTTCGCTGAGTTTGTCTAATTCAAGGCCTATGACAATAGCGTTGTCTTCTTGTCCAAATTGGTTAAGAAATTGATTGTATCTAATGATGTCAGGGTGATCGTTAGGAAGAACAGACACCTCTGAATTTGAAAATTGAATTTTTGAAAATTGCGAGATAAAAAATCCAGTGAGTAGAACAATTAAACTCAACCACAATATTCTGTTGCGAAGTATTAATCTAGCGACACCTGCCCAAAAGCCATTGAAAATATCTAGCAACATTTACCGTGATTCAATTGAAGTTACACCTTCATAATTTCACTTTCCTTGAATTGAAAAGCCTGTTCTACTTTTTTGGTATATCGATCGGTTAAGTCTTGGATATCAGTTTCATTGTTTTTTAAAACATCTTCTGAAATATCCAGTTTTTTCAGCTCTTTGTTGGCATCTTGTCGCGCCGAGCGAATCCCTACCTTAGCGTCCTCAGATTCAGATTTAGCTTGTTTCACAAGTTGAATACGCCTTTCTTCAGTAAGCGGAGGTACGCTAATAATAAGTTGTTCTCCATTGTTCATAGGATTGAATCCTAAATTTGCATTCTGAATAGCTTTTTCAATCTCAGGTAGCAAGTCTTTTTCCCATGCCTGAATCGTAATTGTTCGCGCATCTGGTGTATTGATATTTGAAACTTGAGATAGAGGTGTTTGACTTCCGTAGTATTCTACCATAACCGATGAAAGCATCACAGGACTTGCCTTACCTGCTCTAATTTTTAGGAAGGCCTTCTCCAAGTGGATAATGGCTTTATCCATACTTTCTTTTGCACTGTCTAAAATGAATTCTATTTCTTCTTCCATATGACTATATCATTTTAATTGTATTTCTTAGACGTTAACTGTAGTTCCAATCGGTTCGCCAGAAACAACTTTAAACAGATTGTTTTTAGTATTCATGTCAAAGACTACTATTGGTAAATTGTTTTCCTGACTCAAGGTAAATGCTGTGGTATCCATAACTTTTAACCCTTTAGAAAGGACGTCTTCAAAAGTGATGTTATTGTATTTTTTGGCGTGCTCATCTTTTTCTGGATCTGCATTGTAAATTCCATCGACTCTAGTCCCTTTTAAAATGACATCTGCATCAATTTCAATAGCTCTCAGCACGGCTGCCGAATCTGTTGTGAAATAAGGATTTCCTGTTCCAGCTCCAAAAATTACTACTCGACCCTTTTCGAGATGGCGAATAGCTCTTCGACGAATAAAAGGCTCAGCAACTTCATCGATTTTAATGGCTGTTTGAACTCTAGTACTGATGCCTTCGTTTTCTAGAGCACTTTGCAGGGCTAGTGCATTGATTACCGTAGCGAGCATACCCATATGGTCGCCCTGAACTCGGTCCATGCCTTGTCCTGCGGCTGCCAATCCTCGGAAGATATTACCTCCACCAATGACAATGGCAATTTCGACGTTTTCTTCTTGAACTTTTTTGATTTCTTGGGCATATTCCTTCATACGAGAGGAATCTATGCCGTAATTCTGTTGCCCCATAAGGGCTTCGCCGCTTAGTTTTAGTAGTATTCTCTTGTATTGCATGTCGGAAAGCTAACTTGGCAAAAATAATGAAAAAAGCCATCTGTTAAGATGGCTTTTGTAACTATTCTCAATCTAAAAGATTAACCGAGTGCTACTCTTTTAAAATCTACTACGGTTAATTCAGCGTCTATTGATTTTACGTAATTCGCAACACTCACCTTAGAATCCTTAATGTAATCTTGGTTGACTAGTGTGTTATCCTTAAAGAAACGTTTGATCTTTCCTTTGGCGATATTTTCTAGCATTGCCTCAGGCTTTCCTTCAGCTCGTAACTGGTCTTTGGCAATCTCGATTTCCTTGTCAATGGTTGATTGATCCACGCCTTCTTCATTAAGTGCTATAGGGTTCATAGCAGCAGCCTGCATAGCAACATTTTTCGCACATTCTTGTGCACCTTCAGCGTTTTTGGATAAACCTACCAAAGTAGCTATTTTATTTCCTGCGTGTATATAAGAACCCACGAAAGAAGATTCAACACGAGCGAAACCACCAATTTCAATTTTTTCGCCGATAACCCCTGTTTGCTCAACAAGTTTATCTTGCACACTCATACCTTCAATAGAGGCACTTAATAATTCATCTTTTGAACTACAAGTTAGCGCTAGCTCAGCCATAGCGTTTGCAAGAGCTACAAAAGACTCATTTTTAGCAACAAAGTCTGTTTCGCAGTTAAGAGAAATTATTACCCCTGCATTTGCTTCAGAATTCACTTTAGCAATAGCTGCGCCTTCAGAAGAGTCACGGTCAGCTCTTTTGGCGGCCACTTTCTGTCCTTTTTTGCGGAGGATTTCAATTGCTTTGTCAAAGTCTCCTTCAGATTCAACTAAAGCTTTTTTACAATCCATCATTCCGGCTCCAGTTGTTTTTCTTAGCTGATTTACCTCAGCAGCTGTAATCTTTGCCATATTCTGTTTAATTGTTTGTGATTGAATTATTCTTTTGGATTTTCTTCCGCTGCTGATTCTTCCGCTGCGGACCCCACTGCAGCAGGCTCTTCTGCAGCTGCCTCTTTACTTTCTTTGATTTCCTCAACCGCTGGCTCAGCTTTAACTTCTTCCGTCTCAGCAACTTCAGCTTTTGCCTCTTCTTTTACTTCAACTTTTTCTTCTTCTTTTACTTCAACTTCAACTTTTGCTTCTTCTTGTGCTCCCTCTTTTTTGTCTTGCTTTTCAGATTTGCGTTCAGCAAGTCCTTCGGCAATAGCGTTTGTAACCTCAGTTAAAATAGCATTAATCGATTTACCAGCGTCATCATTCGCTGGAATTACAAAATCAATTGGGTTTGGGTCACAATTGGTATCTACCATAGCAAAGATTGGGATGTTCAAGCGTTGAGCTTCCTTAACCGCAATATGTTCTCTCATGGTGTCTACAATAAATAGAGCTCCTGGAAGTCTTGTCATATCAGCGATTGAACCAAGATTCTTTTCGAGTTTGGTTCGAAGTCGGTCAACTTGAAGTCTTTCTTTTTTCGAAAGTGTATTGAAGGTGCCATCTTTCTTCATTCGATCGATGGCAGACATTTTCTTAATTGCTTTTCTAATTGTTACGAAATTTGTTAACATACCACCTGGCCACCTTTCGGTGATATAAGGCATGTTTATATTCGAAACTTTGTCAGCAACGATATCTTTTGCTTGTTTTTTAGTCGCTACAAATAGAATTTTTCTTCCTGAAGCAGCGATTTTCTTCAATGCTTCGTTGGCTTCGCTCAATTTTGCAGCTGTTTTGTAGAGATTGATCACGTGAATTCCGTTTCGCTCCATATAAATGTAAGGAGCCATGTTTGGATTCCACTTTCTAGTAAGGTGTCCAAAGTGTACACCAGCGTCTAATAGACCTTTAACGTCAATTTTTGTCATTTTTTTAGTTTACGTTCTTGAATAAGCAACGATAAAGTGGTCATTTTAAAAAATCGCCTATATCGTTTAGATACTAAACTAAACCTGTCTCATAGAGACTTAGGTTTGTGCGTAAGAGCTTTCAATGAACAAATTAATAATTCGTGTTCCTCTAAAATTATCTTTTCGAGAACTGGAACTTCTTTCTCGCTTTTTTCTGACCGAACTTTTTACGCTCAACCATTCTTGGATCTCTAGTGAGTAAACCTTCTGGTTTTAATGCGCTTCTATTTTCTTCGTCTATTTCGCAAAGCGCTCTTGAAATCGCTAAACGGGTTGCTTCTGCTTGTCCTGTAATTCCTCCGCCATAAACGTTCACATTTACATTGTATTTTCCAGCCGTTTCTGTTAATTCAAAAGGTTGGTTTACTTTATATTGTAAAGTTCCAGTTGTAAAGTATTCTTCAAGTGGACGCTTGTTTACTGTTACCTCTCCTTTACCTTCGCTTAGGTATATTCTGGCGACAGCAGTTTTTCTTCTTCCAATTTTGTGAATAATAT
>NZIP01000040.1 GCA_002691645.1 Flavobacteriaceae bacterium | reverse complement strand
TATTTAATTTTTTTAAAATAATTTACTCTAAAACAAGGTTTTTAATATTGGTGAATTCTTTCCCTCTAATTTTTACAAAACCGTTAATTATTTCCTTTAACTTTTTATCTTCAATATTTGAAAGATCATTTTTTTGAGCAGGATCATCCTTTAAATTATATAATTTAAAGTCCATTGAGTTCCCTAATTCAATATTAACATTTTTTGCAATTGATTGACATGATGTAAAAAAAGTAAAAAATAGAAGAGGGATTATATGGATTAATAACTTAATGCTTCTCATTAGTTTATATACAAGCAACAAAACAAGAACCCTTAATTTTAAATAATTAAAAATAGTGATCGCGATAGGATTCGAACCTATGACCGTCTGCTTAGAAGGCAGATGCTCTATCCAGCTGAGCTACGCGACCGATTTTAGGTTTGCAAATATATTATTTTACTCCAAAATTCAACTACTATTCTGATAGAAAAACAAATACTTCAAGATTTAATTATCATTAATATTTTGTTAAATCTTTTTTGTTTTTTGTTAAACAAAACAGATATTTTCTAGTTTTATAAAAAATTTATATGAAAAAACTCTTAAAATTTAGCGCTGTAGCGCTGTTCTTCAGTCTAATTTCTTGTGATCCTGACAAAGGATTTCAAGGCCCAGAAATTACCTTAAACATTGTTGAAACTGCATCTGGTTCAAATGACCTGACAAGTTTAGTAGCTGCCCTATTGAAAGCAGACGAGAATGCAGACTCAAACTTAGTAGGAGCACTGAGTTCTCCTGGAGTATTTACAGTATTCGCTCCGTCAAATCAGGCATTTGCAAATTTATTAGCCTCCCTTGACGGATTTAACAGTCTAGCCGATTTTGATACCGAAGAAGAAAGAGCACTCTTGGCTAAAATTCTTCAATATCATGTAGTAAGCGGAGTTGCAGCTCAATCTGGAAGTTTATCAGATGGAGGTAAAATCGCCACTATTCAAGGTGAAGAAATCACAGTAAATGTTTCAGGTGGTGTTCGCGTAACTGACAAAACTGGAGTTGCTGCCAATGTAATTGCTGCCGATATTCTCACTACGAATGGTGTGGTTCATATCGTTGATAAGGTCCTACTTCCTCAAGAAGTTCTTGATGCACTTACGGCCGAACCAGAACCAACCATCACGGATTTGGTAGTTGCAACAGAATCACTTTCTGTACTTAAAGATGCTGTGATCAAAGCTGACCTCGCTGCAACACTTGCAAGCGAAGGACCATTTACGGTCTTCGCCCCTTCAAACGACGCTTTCGTAGCATTACTTGACGCGCTCGGTGATGACTACAATTCTCTTGACGATTTTGATACAGAGGCTGAAATTGCCCTGCTGACAAACATTTTATTGTATCACGTTATTCCGGCTAATGTAATGTCTACTGACCTAGCAGCTGGTGCTGTAGGTACTGCATTGACAGATAATAGCATCGAAGTAATTGATGACAATGGAACTTTTGTTATCGGTGATGCTTCAGATACCAATGCCAATATCACCGCTGTTGATATTATGGCATCAAACGGTACTGTGCACACCATTGATAAAGTACTTCTTCCTCAAGAAGCTATCGACTTTGTCGCTTCGCTGTAAATACGAAGAGAATTATAATAAAATAATTTGTTCATTGATTTAGTTAGTTTATAAATTAGACGAGATGGCCCCCGAAGGTTTACTTCCCGTTGAAATAAATCATCACAAAAGCAACAACGATAAGAACAAAAATGGATAGTAAAATGTCTTTGTAATTGTAACTGCTCTGATTTTTAGCTTTTTCTTCTTCAGAAATTGTGCTAATCGTAAGGTTTGCAATCTGAGCTTCCGAAGGTGCTGCAGTCGAATAACTTACCGCTATCATCAAAATGATACATATTAAGAAGAACCATGACGCAAAGGTTAAGAAGTTCATATCACCTAAGTAGAACCATATACTGCTCGGGTCAAATCGGTCTTTGATTAACTCAAGGAAAATACGAACTGCACCGACTACAAATCCAAATACCATCGTAACAAAAGCACCTTGAGCGTTAATTCGTTTTGAAAAGATTCCAAGTAAAAACACTGCTGCGATTGGTGGAGCGATATAGGACTGTACACTTTGCAAATATTCGTATAATACGCCTGATATTCCAGACATTACAGGTATCCATAAAATACCGCAAATCACGGTAATAACAGTTGCGATTTGGCCGGTTCTGACCAATTTCTCCTCAGGAGCATCTGGTTTTAACTTTTTATAGATATCAACCGTAAATAAGGTTGAGCAAGAGTTAAATACCGAGGCAAGCGAACTCATCAATGCCGCCAATAAACCTGCAGCTACTAACCCTCTCAATCCTGAAGGTAACAAGTTGGCCATCAGTGTTGGAAAGGCTTCATCTGGACTATCATAATGTAACTCTCCTCTCATTTTCAATGTCAAAGCAATTACCCCTGGTATCAAAAACAAGAAAACTGGAAGTAATTTTAAAAGTGCTCCAAAAATAGTTCCTCTTCTACCCTCTTTAATATTCTTTGCCGTTAGAGCTCTTTGAACGATGTATTGATCTGTACACCAGTACCAGATTCCGGTAATTGTACTCGCAATTAATAATGAGGGCCAAGGGAAATCAGGATCTGAGGCTGAGCGCCACATATTAAAATATTCTGGTCCTACGGTTTCTTTCATCGAAGACCATCCTCCTACCGCATCAAGTCCTATGTAGGTTAGCGCAGCCGCTCCTATTATAAGCACTACCGTTTGCACAGCTTCGGTATAAACTACTGCGCGCATTCCTCCTAAAACAGTGTATACACCAGTGAGCACAACCGTGGCGAGAGCTCCTGTCCAAAAATCAATACCTAAAAGAGCAGAAACAACCACTCCTCCTGCATAAATGGTTACCGATATCTTAGTTAATACATAGGCCACTAATGAGAAAATCGAAAGTATCCATCTCAAACGCGGATCGAATCGTTTTTCTAAGAATTCAGGCATAGTATAAACCCCTGCACGGGCGTAAAACGGCAAAAAGATCCAACCCAGGGCTAATACAATCCAAGCGTGGATTTCGTATATCAGCATGGGTAGTTTATCGCCGGCACCAGATCCAGCGAGACCTACAACATGCTCAGAACCGATGTTTGAGGCGAAAATTGAAGCTCCCACTACAAACCAACCGACATTACGCCCAGCTAAAAAGTAATCTTCTGTATTGTTTCTTCGCTTTCTAATGACCCAATACGCAATTCCCAAAAGAATTACGAAATAGGCGCTAATACTTATCCAATCTAAAGTATCAAGTGTTTTCATATTTGAGTATGTGTTTATTTATTAGTTAGTTCCTGACCAAATTGCGATTTGGTTTTGGCCTTGAAAAGATAAAAATATATTTGTAATAAATGGGTTTATTTCAAGGTCAAACCCTTTTAGCGCTCACAATTACGTGCGGTCGTATTCGCTGTAATAATCTTCGAGCCAGCTCACAAAAGCATCCACCCAATTCAATTCATAAGACGTGTTGTACATACCAAATCCATGTCCTCCTGTTTTGTAAAAAAAAGTTTCAACCTCAACAGCTTCTTGACGAAGCGCTGCCGAAAACAATAAACTGTTTTCTACAGGAACTACTTCATCGTCCAAGGCGTGAACTAAAAAGGTCGGCGGAGTATTCATGTCTACCAGTAGTTCGTTGGAATAAAATCTCACATCCTCTGTATCGAGCGTATCTTTTTCTTGACTGCCAAAAGTTCCTATTAAATTATTAGCCGACCCTCTATGGGTTAAACCATCCTGAAAACTAATTACCGGATAAACCAAAAGCATAAAATCAGGACGACTGTTGTTGTGAATTGGAGTAGGCTGAAATTGTTTGGTAAAATGCACCCCAGCAGATGAAGCGAGATGTCCTCCTGCGGAAAATCCAGCAACGCCTATTTTATCTGAATCTATTCCGAAATTATAGGCATTGGCCCTTACGTATTGAATAGCTCGTTGCACATCTTGTAATGGAACCACTTTTTTATTTTCGAAATACGACTCTTGAGGCATTCTGTATTTAAGCACAAATACGGCGATCCCGTATTCATTTAATTTTTTTGCAACATCGTATCCTTCGTGGTCTATGGCCAATCCGTAATAACCGCCTCCTGGACATAAAACAACAGCAGCTTTAAAGTTATTTTCTTCAGGCAAATAAATACTCAATTCTGGCTTGATTACATTAGAAATAAACCTAGCTTTTCCTGTTGGAACATCGATTATTCTTGTTTGTTCTGGAGCGAAGGTAGCGTTCCAATTAGGGATTTCGTCATTGTCGTAAAGAGGAATAGTTTGTTGCCCATATAATGCCCAACTCAGCAACAAGGCAAAAATCATCGGAAAGAACTTTTTGTGATGCATATTTAAAGTGGTTAGATGCATTTGAAGTTAGTAAATTTCTGAGCAAAACTGTGATTGATTAAAAGTATACGCTTATTGTGTATATTTAAGACAATAGTTTATTACACTAATAAAAATGTCAACCCATACCTTTAAACACGTCGATTATTTGTGGGATAAAGCCCACGCTCAAAGCTTAAAAGACGACCAAGTCGCACTTTTTTTATATCGATCAAATCTACTCGGTGCAGATTTAAGAATCACTAATTATGGAGGAGGTAATACTTCTTGTAAAACCATAGAAAGAGATCCGCTGACCAATGAATACGTCGAAGTCATGTGGATTAAAGGTTCTGGCGGGGATATCGGAACATTGACAAGAAAAGGAATTGCAGGGCTTTACACCAAGCGATTGAGAGACCTTAAAAATGTCTACCAAGGATTAGATGATGAAGACCGAATGGTAGGCTTATTCAATCATTGTATATATGATTTGGAGAGTCGTGCACCTTCTATAGATACTCCTTTGCACGGATTATTGCCCTTTAAGCACATCGACCACTTACACCCCGATGCTCTTATTGCCATTGCAGCAAGTGCTAATAGCAAAGAAATAACGCGCGAAATTTGGGGTGACACCATGGGATGGGTAGGTTGGCAAAGACCTGGATTTGACTTAGGACTGCAATTGGAAAAATGTTATGAACAGCAGCCTGGTATTCGAGGAATAGTATTAGAATCTCACGGACTCTTTACTTGGGCGGATGATGCACACGAATGCTACCTAAATTCATTGGAAGTTATTGAGCAGGCCTCCTTGTACATCGAAGAAAAATCCCAGAGTAAAAACTATCATTTCGGAGGCAAACGTGTTGATGCTTTAAATGGTGCTGAGCGTAAATTGCTTGCTGCACAGTTAATGCCATTACTTAGAGGACTTTGCTCCACAGAAAATCAAATGATTGGACATTTTGACGATTCCGATGTGGTTTTGGAGTTTGTCAATAGTTTTGACCTTGACCGATTGGCCCCTTTGGGAACTTCTTGCCCAGATCACTTTTTAAGAACTAAAATACAGCCCCTAGTGTTGCCCCTCGACCAAGATGAAAATTTAGAGGATACAACAGCCTTATTAGAAAAATTAAGACCCTCCTTTGAACGCTATAAAAAAGAATATGTCAATTACTACAATAGTCATAAAAATGAGCATTCACCAAACATAAGAGATACAAGCCCCGTAATCTTGCTTTATACTGGAGTAGGTCTATTTAGCTTTGCTAAAAACAAGCAAACTGCAAGGGTAGCTAGCGAGTTTTACATCAATGCCATCAATGTCATGAGAGGCGCTGAGGCGATCTCTACCTACACCGCACTACCTCGACAAGAGGCTTTTGATATCGAATATTGGCTCTTAGAGGAAGCCAAATTGCAGCGAATGCCAAAAGAAAAAATACTCTCACGAAAGATTGCATTTGTCACTGGAGCTGCAGGGGGAATTGGAAAAGCCATATGCGATAAACTTATTGAAGAAGGAGCTCACGTGGTTTTCGCTGATCTTTCTGAGGAAAGACTTCAAGCAATGAAAGACGACTATTCCGCCGATATTATGACCACAATTTGTTGTGATGTCACTAAAACCGAGGCTATTGACAAGGCTTACAAGTCGGCATGCCTCTACTTTGGAGGGATAGATATTGTTGTTCACAGCGCTGGATTAGCCATTTCTAAAACTTTAGAAGATCACACTTTAGAGGACTGGGATATATTGCAAAACGTTTTGGTAAAAGCCCAGTTCGAGTTGGCACAAAAAGCTGCTGGACTCATGAAAATTCAAGGACTTGGTGGAGACATCATAAGTATAGCCAGTAAAAATGGAGTGGTATCAGGACCCAATAATATTGGTTATGGAACAGCTAAAGCGGCTCAACAGCACATGACTCGACTTTTAGCAGCAGAACTGGGAAAAGCGCAAATTAGGGTGAATGTGGTCAATCCTGACGGGGTAATTATTGGCAGTAAAATCTGGGAAGGAGAATGGGCCGAGGGAAGAGCTAAAGCCTATGGGGTCGCCGTAGAAGATTTACCTGCGCATTACGCTAAACGAAATTTGATGAGTCAAATCATTTATCCCGCAGATATTGCTGATGGTGTATTTGCCCTAGTAGGAGTCTTGAAGAAATCAACTGGAAATATGATTAATGTCGATGGTGGAATGCCGCAGGCATTTGTTCGTTAATAGCATCTAATACCATGATAATCAATCCAGATCAAATCAATGAAATCAACCGATCTTCTGAAGAAATTCTTGAGCAATCGTATTCGCAGCTCGCAGAGCAACTTGAGCGTAAAAACATCGATGTAGACACGCTTCTTCGTAAACTTGGTGATTTTCAAGTCGCCATACCTAGTTGGGCACTTGGTCAGGGTGGCACTCGTTTTGGGAGGTTCAAACTCGGAGGAGAACCCTCTAATTTGATTGAAAAATTAGAAGATATTGGATTATTGCATCAGCTTACTCAAAGTGCTGATATGGTTTCTCTTCACTTTCCATGGGATAGTGTTTTAGATTACCAAGAAGTCAAGGCCAAGGCCAGTGAACTTCATCTAAAGTTCGATGCCGTCAATTCAAACACTTTTCAAGACCAAGTCGGACAATCGCACAGTTATAAATACGGTTCCTTATCTCATCGAGATAAATCTGTTAGACAACAGGCCATCGCACACAATATTGAGGTCATTGAATCAGGAGACCAATTGGGTTCAAAAAGTTTGACCATTTGGTTAGCCGATGGAAGTAATTTTCCGGCACAACACAATTTGCAACACGCGCTTGAACGTACCACTGAAAGTTTAGAGCATATTTATCAAAAGTTACCTGATGATTGGAAGTTATTTATAGAGTACAAACCCTACGAACCCAACTTTTACTCCATGGTGATTCAAGATTGGGGAACCTCTTTTATCCTCGCCAATCATCTTGGAGATAAGGCTTATACACTTGTTGACTTGGGTCATCATTTACCCAACACCAACATCGAACAAATTGTAGCCACACTTATGAATCAAAATAAATTAGGTGGTTTTCACTTTAATGACAGCAAATACGGTGATGATGATTTGAGTGTTGGAAGTATTAAACCCTATGCCCTGTTCTTAATTTTTATTGAACTAATTTACGGTATAGAAAATAACAAGGCTAATCCATATCCTGCATGGATGATAGATGCCTCTCATAACACCAAAGATCCGCTCGAAGATTTAATGCAATCTATTGAAGCAATTAAAATTGCCTATGCCAAGGCGTTGTTGGTAGATCAAAAAGCATTAGCTGGGGCGCAAGAAGAAAATGATGTAGTGCGTGCACAGGAATTAATACAAGATGCTTTTTTGACGGATGTTCGTCCCCTACTTCAAAAATCACGGCTCAAAAAAGGGGGAGCCCTAAATCCACTAGAGCTATATCGACAATTAGGTGTGCGACAACATTTAATCGACACAAGAGTAAGTGATTCAACAGCTACTGGATTATGACCAAGAGGTGTACCGCTATTTTCGATATAGGTAAGACCAACAAAAAGCTTGTTGTATTTGACCATAAATATCAGCTGCTGCACCATGAAGAAATACAATTGGCTAATGGACATGATGAAGATGGTTTTGAATGTGAGCAGATTGATTTACTTCAAAAATGGATATTTGAAACGCTAGACCGTCTTCTTTTATCGCTCAAAATACCCATTACACATCTCAACTTTAGCACTTATGGAGCGAGCTTAATTCACCTTTCTGAAAAAGACGAAGTACTCACTCCTCTTTACAACTATTTAAAAGAAGTCGACGAAGATTATATCGAAAAGTGGTATGAAGAATATGGTGATGGTCTTGATTTAGACGAGTCACTAGGTTCACCTCGGGCTGGATTTTTAAATTCTGGAATGCAGCTTTTATGGCTGTCTAAAACTAAACCCCAACTCTTTGACCGCATCCGGTGGAGCCTGCACCTTCCACAATATTTGAGCTTCTTAATTCATGGGGCTAAGCATGCAGAATACACAAGTGTTGGCTGCCATACCGCACTTTGGGATTATCGTACCAACGATTACCATTACTGGGTTAAAAAAGAAAAACTTCTATCTAAGTTTCCTTCTTTAATTAAAGGAAGTACCTGCTTTAAAGTCCAATACAAAAATCATGAATTTCAGGTTGGTGCCGGTATTCATGACTCTTCGGCTTCACTGCTTCCCTACATTCAATGTTCAGATGAAAAGTTTATTTTAATGTCGACTGGAACATGGGTGGTGGTGTTTTTTCCTTTTGAAGAGGAGCATCATAAGATTGAACATCCCTTAAAGTACCTCCAGGTTGATTCGAATCATACTCAGGCCGTTCGTTTACTCATTGGTAAAGAATACGAATATCAACTCGAAAAAATAGGTCAAAAGTTCGAGGTGGAGACTTCTGCTATACATGCGCTTCCTCTTGAAAAAAGTCGTCTTAAGCGATCGCAAACACATACATGTTATGAATTCAAATACCTCGACAATGATAATAATAAAGACAAAGTAGAATTGAGTTCTGCTCTGCAGGCCATTCATCAGCTCAACTTTGAATTGTGCGAGAAACTCGTTCAAGCCATGAAAATCGATACGAACTCGAATACGACCATCTACATAGAAGGAGGGTTTACAAAAAATAAGTTCTTCTTAGCAAGTCTTAAATACTGCCTGCCAAAGGTTAAAATATTTACGGCATCTCAGGCCTTAGGAACAGCACTTGGAGCCGCCTTAGTACTAGATGAATCTTCAAGAATCAACTTTGATTTTAGAGCGAATTACAAATTGATTAAATATCTTGATAACTGAAAACAACACCTATGCCGTTCAATAAACAATATCCTTCAGTAGAAGATCTTAGGACAAGAGCTCAGCAAAAAATACCTCGTTTTGCGTTTGAATATCTCGATGGTGGATGTAATGAAGATGTCAATTTACACCGAAACACTTCAGATATACGAGAGTTGACTTTGGAACCAAGATATATAAGACCTTACACCAAAAGTGACCTCAGCACAAGCCTTTTTGGCCATACCTACGACGCTCCCTTTGGAATCGCACCTGTGGGATTACAGGGACTGATGTGGCCAAATTCGCCAAAAATATTGGCCCAAGCAGCTAAAGAACATAACATTCCCTTTATTTTAAGTACGGTCACTACCCTAGACATCGAAGAGGCCTGCAAGATTACAGATGGAAAAGCTTGGTTTCAACTCTACAATCCTGCAGAAGAGGCAATTCGAAACGATATCATTGATCGAGCACAACAGGCAGGATGTGAAGTTTTGGTTCTTTTGTGCGATGTTCCGACTTTCGGATACAGACCTCGTGATTATAAAAATGGTTTAGCCCTTCCTCCTAAAATGAGTATGGCCAACATTTTACAAATTCTTTCTAGACCACATTGGGCCTTGCAAACCCTCAAACATGGTATACCAACATTTGAAACCTTGAGACCTTATCAACCCGAAGGACTCAATCTAAGACAGTTAGGCGCTTTTATGGATAAGACCTTCTCTGGGCGATTAAATGCAGAACGAATTAAACCCATTCGAGATCGGTGGAAAGGCAAACTCGTATTAAAAGGAGTAGCCTCGGTCGAAGATACTAAGGCTGCAATCGAGCTTGGATTTGATGGCATCATAGTGTCAAATCACGGTGGTAGACAATTAGATGCCGGCGAGTCTTCAATTACAGCATTGAGAAAGATTGTAGAAGAGTACAGCAACAAGATAACAATCATGCAAGACAGTGGAATGCGATCAGGACCAGACATAGCGCGCTGCCTATCAGCTGGGGCAGATTTTACCTTTCTCGGAAGAGCCTTTATGTACAGCGTAGCTGCCTTGAGTAACAAAGGAGGCGAACATGCCATAGACATGTTTAAAACGCAATTGAGACAGAATCTAGAGCAATTGTGCTGTGAACGTATTAGCGATTTACCATCGCATCTAACCAACTAAGCTAAACATCAAATCATGAGTACAACAACCGAACCAACTGCAAGCGACGGAGAATTTGAACGCATAGCTGTTCCCGAATCCAAATTAAAAAGCTGGAAGAGTTTTTTAGGCATGTATGCAGGAGAGCACGCAGCGGGAACAGAGTTCGTCATTGGCCCTCTATTTTTGACTACTGGAGTAAGTGCTTTTGACCTTATTATGGGTCTAATTGTCGGAAACCTACTGGCTGTTTTAAGTTGGCGATTTTTAACAGCAGAAATTGCAGTGAAATATAGACTTACCCTTTATTATCAATTAGAAAAAATTTGTGGTTTCAAATTGGTTACCCTCTACAATCTTGCCAACGGGGTATTGTTTTGTTTTCTTGCAGGAGCAATGATTACTGTCTCGGCAACGGCCGTAGGAATTCCTTTTGATATGCCTATGCCTAAACTCAGCGATACTATGCCCAATAGTTTAACATGGATCTTAATTGTCTTGAGTATTGGAATACTCATTTCGGTAATCGCTGCCAAAGGATACGACACGGTCTCAAGAGCAGCCAATTATATGGCCCCAATCATCGTACTTGGTTTTTTACTCAGCGGTATTGTGGCCTTACGACAATTGGGCGTTCAAAGTTTTGCTGATTTTTGGGCGATTTGGGGTGAAGGAAGCGAACCCTTCCCCGGGCAAATTAAGTATGGATTTTGGCATGTAGCAATTTGGTCATGGTTCGCCAATGCGGCTATGCATATCGGAATGTCTGATTTATCGGTTTTTCGTTTTGCTCGAAAATCTTCTTCAGGATGGACCTCAGCTGCGGGAATGTACATCGGTCATTTTATGGCATGGATATCGGCAGCACTACTCTACGTGGTTTACATTAAAAGCAGTGAGGCTCAACAATTCCTTATTCAAGGTGAGGCCCCTCCTGTAGCACCTGGCCCTTTGGCATATAATGCCTTAGGTGTATTTGGAGTTTTAGTGGTCATTATGGCGGGTTGGACTACCGCAAACCCCACTATTTACAGAGCCGGATTGGCATTCCAAGCCATCTTTAAAAATACTTCTCGATTTAAAATAACTCTTCTTGCAGGAGCTCTAGCTACCCTTGCAGGCATGTTTCCGGCAGTAGCCATGAAACTTTTAGATTTTGTAGCGCTCTACGGATTTATATTAGCGCCTATGGGTGCAATCATTGTCTTTCAACACTTTTTTGGCAACTCCTTTAAGATTGTAGAAAATTATGCAGAAATCAAAAAGATTTCTGTTAATTGGGCTGTACTTATTTCGTGGGTGTTGGCTTCTGGAGGTTGTTATATAATCGCCCAGCAATTTGATATCTTTTTAAGCTTTATGACTTTACCCGCATGGATCTGTTGTGGATTATTGTTTTTGATACTATCCAAAAAAGCAGCACGAGCGTAACCAAATAACCGGTATACCCTATCATTGAATCATTTTGATAAATTAAAGATTAAAAAAACTTAAAACTCTAAAATATCTCTTACATTTAGTACATAATAAAAGAAACAACTATGACTAAACTCAAAACAATATTTGGATTTTTATTTGCACCATTACTATTTATCGGTTGCCAAGAAAATCCAGAAACGAAAGAAGAACATGAGGTAAACTTTGGGGTAATCACTTACTCATTTCGATCTATGCCAGATCAAAGCCCAGAAGCTGTTATCGAATATGTAAAACAAACCGGCTTAACACAAGTTGAACTTATGGGCAATCACGCGGAACCTTTTGCGGGAGCACCGGTCAATCCAATTTGGGGACATCCCAACAGAGGATTGCTCTATAAACTTTACAGAAATCAAGAATTAACTGATGACGAGCGCGAAGAAGCAGCACTGTTACAACTAGAAATCGCTGCTTATAATGAAGAGGTTGCACAATGGCGTAAAGATGTAGACTTTGGCAAGTTCGAAGAATTGAAAAATATGTACGCAGAAGCAGGTATTAGTATTTATGCCTTTAAACCCAGTGTTTTTAGAACGGATAATACTGACGATGACATTAGATATGGAATGCGCGCAGCTAAAGCTCTAGGGGCAACACATATCACCTTAGAACATCCAGAAAACGATGAACATACGGCTAGGCTTGGTCGTCTTGCAGAAGAAGAAGGTGTTCTTGTGGGTTACCATGGACACACACAACAAACACCAACTTTTTGGGATGACTCCATGGCCATATCAGATGCGATTCGAATGAACTTAGATATTGGTCATTACGTGGCTGCTGGAAATCCAGAACCCTTAAAGATTGTCGAAGAGAAACACGATAAAATTGTCAGTATGCATCTCAAAGACAGGAAAAACAAAGAAAATGGTCAAGACAATATGATGTGGGGAGAGGGTGATACTCCTATTCAAGCTCTACTTCAGTTAATTAAAGACCGGGGATACGACTTTCCTGTAACCATTGAAATGGAGTATGAAATTCCTGAAGGTTCAGATGCTATACAAGAAGTCAAAAGAAGTTATGACTACGCCAAATCTATGCTCAATTAGATATGTAATTTGATACTTTGAAAAAACCGGTGCTTTAATTAGGCATCGGTTTTTTTTATAATGAAACTCCTCTTTTCCAAGGGATAAAATCAAATTGCTGATGCCTATCAGCATTAATCATCTGACGTCCGCTAGCCACTTCAATGATAAATTCCAACAAGAGTTCTCCCATTTCTTGTATTGACTTTTCTCCTCTTATGACCGCTCCTGAATCGAAGTCTATGATATCAGGCATTTTTTTGCACAATTCCGTGTTTGACGCTATTTTAAGTACAGGTGTGATTGCATTACCCGTAGGTGT
This sequence comes from Flavobacteriaceae bacterium, assembly GCA_002691645.1. Classification (GTDB taxonomy): domain Bacteria; phylum Bacteroidota; class Bacteroidia; order Flavobacteriales; family Flavobacteriaceae; genus UBA3478. Next base: position 27,012 of record NZIP01000040.1, on the reverse strand, counting down.
TCCCAATCCTGTGGAAAAAAGCACGAGATTCGCGCCGGAACCCACCATTGCAGTAGTGCTTTCAACGTCATTTCCAGGGGTGCATAAAAGATTCAATCCCTTTTTTGATACATATTCGGTGTAATCTAGAACGTCAACTACAGGAGAGGTTCCTCCTTTCTTGGCAGCACCAGCTGATTTTATGGCATCCGTAATAAGACCATCTTTAACGTTTCCTGGTGAAGGATTCATATCAAAACCCGATCCTACATTTTGAGCGCTTTGATTGTAGTTCTGCATCAATGTCAAAAATTTAGATGCAATTTCGTCATTGATACAACGATCGACTAAGTCTTGTTCTACGCCACATAATTCCGGGAATTCGGCTAAAATACTACTGCCACCTAAGGCAGACAACACATCAGAAACATAGCCTAGCGTTGGATTTGCTGAAATTCCTGAAAATCCATCAGACCCTCCGCATTCGAGACCAATGGTTAGTTTAGAAAGTGGAGCTGGAGCTCGATTTAACTGATTGGCCAATTGAATTTCATTAAAAGATTGCTCGATGACTTGAGTCAACATCTCCTCTGTGGTACCCATTTGTTGTTGTTCATAGATGAGAATGGGCTTTTTCGAATCAGAAGAAAGCGATTCTAAAGCCTCTTTAAACACCTCTATTTGTAAATGTTGACAACCTAAGCTCAAAACCGTTGCTCCGGCAACATTTGGATTATTGACATAACCAGCTAGAAGACGGGCAAGCGACACAGCATCGTTTTTAGTACCTCCACATCCTCCTTGATGCGTTATAAAACGCAAATTGATATTATCTACACCTGGAGTGTTTTCTTTATGCTCTTCTTCTGAATTTTCTTTATGAAGAAGATTGCGCAAATATCTGCGGTAAGGATTAGGAGCTTGTGGAATAAGCTCTTTTTCAAAGGTGTCTTTAAGAATTTCAATATTTCTGTTCTCACAAAAAACCAAAGGAAAAAACAACCAGTTATTTGATGTGCCAACTTGACCATCGGCTCTGTGAAATCCCATGAAATGTCTAGATTTCCAAGATGAAATATCCGGAGCCTTCCAACGCACTGTCTTGTTTTTTCGAATTGTCGATGCCGTTTGGTGAGCAACGTTAGATGTCTTAATCAAATCACCAACTTTAATGGACCTTAAAGCTTTGGCGACTATAACACCATACATTACAACTTCTTCACCTACCTCAAGTTGGGCTACACATAGTTTATGTTTTTGAGGGATTCTTTCATTCACAACCACTTTAGAACCATCAATCTGCAGTTCAGTCCCAGCGCTGATTTCAGATAAAGCGACTAACACATTGTCTTTTGCGTGTATTTTTAGGAAGGTCGTATTCATTTTGAAAACAAAGTACCTCTAAAGCTATGAATTTAAAAAGAAATGAAAGTGCTTAAAACAATGATAAAACCAACTCTTTAACAGTTGTCACACCATCCAGAAAAAATACGGTAAGCTGGTCTGTTATTCCAAAGGATAGCAATAAAAATGCTCCAACGAGAGAAATGAATTCAATCCACTCAAAAAATGATTTTTCTTGTTTCTTCCTTCTAATATCATAACGTATATGGGTGCCTATTGTTTCTCCGATGTTTTCAAAAATCTGTTTTTGATTTTTTGAAGAATCTTCATGTTCGGTTTCCTTTTTTTTAGATGCTAAAGATGAGATAGTCTTGGTGTAATTTTCATCTTGCTTGTTCAAAAACAATTGAAATAATGTGCTGACTACTTTTTTGATTAAATAGTAGGTAATCAAAAAAAAGCATAGCACGAAAAACCACATTAATGAATTCGAACACATGTGCGTAAAATACTAAAATGAAATGTACTCTAACTCTTTGAAATCAAAGAAAAATATGCAAGTCCTAGAAATACTGCATTTATCGATGATGTGTTATCAGAAAAAACTGATGTCAAATAATCCTTAGAATAAAAACGGGGTGGAATCAAAATGAAAAACCACCCCTATTGTTAACCAAACAATTTAAGCTCAATGGAATTATTCTAAATGTTGTTGGTTAGGTGTCACTTTGGTATTAAAAAATGGAGCTGGTCTCTTTTCTAAACCATTTTCAAATTCGTCAGTATCAGCGATAAAAAGCTCGTTATCTGAAATAGCTAGATACAATTTTAGTGGTGTAAAAAACATGCATAAAACATCGGAATTACAAGTGTAGAGACTTGCTTCATTTTATTGGTTTAGTTGCAATTAAAGATAAATAATTTTTGTTTCAAATTCTTACACTTCTTTAAAAATTTAATAAATTCAAATTCTTCTTTTTATAAGTTGCTAATAACCAACTAAATGATGAATAAAATTTTACCTAGATTGCTCCTTATTTTTGGTTTACCCTTTTTTATTCTATCCTGTCAAGCTAAGCCAGAAGAGAAGGGAATCTTTTTGAACTACAGCATCGTGCACTTCGATACGCAGCTTAATCAAATGGAAGTGGAACTGAGCATTACAAATCATTCAGATCTTTCGATTACATCCTCAGTATGGGAATTGCATTGGAATCAAATGAAAGGTGAAATTATCCCCTCTAGCCTACCCCAAGGAGTTTCTTTTGAACGAATTAATGGAGATTATTATCGCCTTCAATTTTCTGATGATTACAGCTTAAAATCAGGAGAAACCTTAAGAATGAACTGTTTGCAAAGTGGAATAATGGATCGTCTTGCCATGGGACCTGTAGGTGTTTTTATTGTTCATAACGAAAAGGGGTATGACCTTCATACAAATATCGAATGGAAGGATGCCGAAGGGGTCGAAAACTTAAAATTTATGAATGCAGAAGATCGATACCTTGAGTATCAAAATATTTCTTCGCTTTCAACCGAGGCGCTTAGTTGGGTTGTTCCATATCCTAAAAAAACCTATTTCAACAACACATATATACAAGCAGAATCTTCAATGTTCTTAAAGTTTGATGAGGAGTTTTCTAAAGATTTAAAAACTATTGAAGCAGGGCTAAGTGAATTAATTGTTCTTTCTGATGAAAGTAAAAGCGGCTTATATCTATCTTATGATGCCAATTTAAAGCATGAAGCATACACTTTAGAAATCAAGTCTGAAGGCATCTACATTTCTGCTTCTGATCCAAAAGGGGTGTTCTACGCCTCTCAAAGTTTAAGACAACTCTTTGCTACGGCTATCTTAGAAGGTAATGGCTGGCCTGTACTGCGCATTGAAGACGAGCCTCGGTTTGGATATCGAGGATTCTTATTGGATATCTCACGTAATTTTTACGACAAAGAAGAAATCCTGAAAATTTTAGATCTCATGGGGCTGTATAAACTGAACACCCTTGATTTTAGATTGACCGATGATGAAGGATGGAGATTGGAAATTCCAGATTTACCAGAATTGACCAGTGTAGGGGCAAAAAGGTCTTATTCTGCAATCGAAAACAAAAGCCTTTTACCGATGTACGGTTCAGGTGCGAAGGGCAATCCAACATCAAATGGATATTTAACCCGAGAAGATTTTGTGGAAATTTTGAAATACGCCAAAAAGAAACAAATTGACATTATGCCTCAAATTAGCTTTCCTTCTCATGCTCGAGCAGCTATTATTGCGATGGAAGCGCGTTTTGAGAAATACATGGCCTTAAATCAGCCTGAGAAAGCCCTTGAATATAGACTGCGAGATGGTAACGATCAAAGTAAGTATGTATCGGCTCAACGCTACTCGGATAATGTGATTTGCATTTGTAATGAAAGCGCTTACACCTTTTTTGAAAAAGTCTATACCGAACTTCAAAAGATGTACGAAGATGCCGAATCGAGCTTAGTGCGTTTTAGTATTGGAGCAGATGAACTGCCTTATGGCGTATGGACCGCCTCAGACGATTGTTCGGCTTTTTTAGACAATAACAACTCGAATGTTTCAAATCTAGAAGAACTTTATGTCTACAATCTTAAGCGCTTGAAACATCTTTTTGATAAAGACCAGGTGGAACTTGCAGGATGGGAAGATATTCTCTTAGACCATTCTGAAAAAAGCCAAGGAGAGACAGCCATACGTAAAGAAACGTTTAATTATGAATTGATTCCCTATGTGTGGAATAATACTTGGGGAGAAGGCCGCGAGGACATGATTTACAAGTTTGCCAATATGGGCTTTAAAACTGTGATGAGTAATTCCTCTGCCTTTTATTTTGATATGAGCGATGACAGGGATATGGACAATCACGGTTTAAACTGGTCAGGCTTTGTGAATTATTTCGACACCTGGGGTACCAACCCTACAGATGTGTTTGGAAATTCCTTTTTAAATCAAAAATACCTAATCAGTGCAGAGTACAAAAACAATACAGTGGCCCTTGAAAAAGATAAGGCCTCAAACTTGACAGGTATTCAAAGTCAATTATGGACTGAGACCGCACGTTCACAAGAAATTTTAGAAGAATTACTAATGCCGAATCTGGCTGTTTTTGCCCAAAGAGCATGGACTCCTGAAGAACAATGGATGAGAGAAAAAGACACCCAAAAGCAACAATCTGAAATGTTCACGGCATGGAATCATTTTGTAAATACCATTGGCCAGCGCAGCTTACCCATCTTGCCAATACTTGATATTGATGTGGTATATCATTTACCAAAACCTGGAGCTATAATCACAAATGACAGTTTAACTGTCAAAGGATTATTTCCTGGAATGCAAGTGAAATACACCACCGATGGAAGCACTCCAACAGCCTCAGCTGAGAACTATACCAAACCCATTATAATTCCAAAAGGCAGCCTTGTTCAAATGAGCAGCTTTTCAACGACAGGACATAGCGGTAAAACAATTTCAATTCAAAACTAGAAAGCATGACAACAACCAACCAACGACTTTTAGCCTTAGACATTCTTAGAGGATTAACTATTATTTTTATGATTATAGTAAATGACCCAGGTTCATGGAGTCATGTCTATGCTCCCTTGCTCCACTCGGATTGGAATGGTCTTACTCCAACAGATTACATCTTCCCTACGTTTTTATTCATTATGGGAACTTCTATAGTCTTGTCATTAAGCAAACGATCAGCACAATCCTCTAAAACCGATTTGCTTAAAAAGGTGGTCTGGAGAGCAGTTAAAATTTATTTAGTCGGACTGTTTTTATGGCTGTGGCCTGACTTTGATTTTGGCGAAATCCGTTGGACTGGTGTATTACAGCGCATTTCAGTGGTCTACTTGCTTTGTGCACTTTGTTATTTATACCTCTCAAAAAAACAACAAATAATCCTGGCTATTGGGGTGCTTACCGCTTACCTCGTTGTTATGTGTTTTGTTCCAGTTCCCGGAATAGGTATGCCAGACTTAAGTGTTCCAGAAAAAAACTGGGCACATTACATAGATAATCTTTACCTCCCTGGATATTTATGGGAAGAAACATGGGATCCTGAAGGTATACTTAGCACATTTCCGGCTATGGTTACTGGACTCTTTGGAATGTTTGCCGCGTATTTACTTCAGAGAACCTCAGATGTAGTAAAACAAATGAACAGTTTATTCATTTTTGCCACCGTATTACTAGTACTCGGAGATTTAACCAAATATATTTTCCCGCTTAACAAAGCCTTGTGGAGTACCTCATTTACCCTTGTTTTAGGTGGGATTTCAAGTATTGCGCTTGCGAGTTGCATCTACCTCTGCGATTACAAAAATTATGGACATCGATTCAAAATGGCACACGCTTTTGGAGTTAACTCTATATTCGCATATACGCTAGCAGGAATGTGTACCTTAATCTTCTACAGCAGTTCTCTTTGGGGCATCTCACTAAGTGCCACTTTTGTGGAATTCGCCTTGAGTAATGGTCTTTCGGCAAAGCTGTTCTCCTTTCTTTATGCGCTCTTTTATGTGGTTGTTATCTGGATTCCTGTCAATATCCTTTCTAAACGAAAAATTTATATCAAGCTTTAAATGGAATTCGAATACAAACAAAAGGTCACAGCACTCTTTGATCAATTGGTACAAATCAATGAGGATTCCTTAAAAATAGCCATTGATTTATTTGCTAAGGCCATTGTCGAGGACCATATTATTCACACCTTCGGTACAGGACATTCGCACATGATAGGATTAGAATTGTTCGTGAGAGCCGGAGGTCTAGCCAATGTCAATGCCATATTAGATTCTACGGTAATGACCGCAGAAGGCGCAAGACGAAGTGCAGAAATAGAACGAATAAGTGGATTTTCAAAAGTGATATGGGACCAACATAAAATCCAGAAATCAGATGTCTTTTTGGTCATTTCAAATTCTGGCCGAAATGCAATGCCTATTGAAATGGCTGAATTGGCCAAAGCCAATGGAAATAAAGTCATTGCCATTACCTCTGTAGCTCAATCGAAAAAATATCCCACTCGAAACAGTAAACATCGAAAACTCTATGAAATAGCTGACGTGGTATTGGACAATGCTGTTCCACCTGGTGATGGTTTATTACAGATTGGAAATGAATTGACTGGAGCCGCCTCAACCCTTTCTGGATGTTTCTTGGTGAATTTGGTAGCCACCGAAGCCTTAAAAATCGCCGTTGAAAAAGGAGCAAAACCTGGAATCTATTTCAGCCAAAATATCGACGGGGTAGATAACGAGACGCTATACAAACGCTATGAATCTCGAGTCAAACACTTGTAGCGTGATTGTTTAAAGCGAATAAATCAATCGAAGGGTGATAAATCTGGGCTGAATAAAGGTCTCAGAAGAAAGTACCGAAAGGTTATTGGCACTATTTCGTAATTGAGCGTCTATATTGAGTATGTTCGAAGCACGTACTTCGTATTCCCATTTTGCATCTCTATCTTTTCGGTAAGACATAGAGGCATTCCAATTTTGGAAAGACTGGGCATTACCTTCACTTTTTTGGGTGGTATAACTGTAATCTGAACGAAGAGTGATTTTCTTTTTGATGTATGCATCAAAATTCACCGAAGGTGCTGTTCTAATAAAGGTAGTTTTACGACTTCCCTGATCGTTTTCAATTAGACTATAGCGATAGCGCAAACTGATATTTGGAGCAACCTTAAAATTCGTCCGAATTCCAGGAGTATAAGTTTGTGTAAATCCTTTGTTGAGCGATTGACGATCTTGAATGAATTGATTGATTTTGCTGTAATTCCAACTTGCATTTAAGCTCGTTCGCACCTTGCCAAATGTTTTTTGAATTCTTCCAAAGAGATTGAAGTTTTCATCAGCAAAGCTTGAATTGAAAAAGGTGGAGGTTCGAATGACATTGTCAAAAGAGGTCAGCCCACGAATTTGATCTATATTATTCGAATAAGCCGCTCTTGCAAATACATTGGTGTAGTTAAATAGATTAAAACTGCTGTAGAGCAAACTCATATTGTGCGATAAAGCATTTTGCAATTCTGGAGCACCAAATTGAATGGCATTATAAGAGTTTAACACCACCGCTCGAGCAATTCGAGTGACGTCTGTAAATTGAGCACGCAAATTATAGTTCAAGGTTAAGGATTCCCCTTTTTTGAATTGAATTCGCGTTTCAAAATCAGGTAATAGTTTGATAAACTTTTGAGTGTTTTCAACACCGAACTGCGTATTGGAATTACTGTAGGAATGAATAGATACACCTGGGGTAAAGGTAAATTTACCCGTCCTAAATCTCCAGTGTAGTGCTAAATATAAATCGCTAAAGTTGTAGTCTACATCATTGCTGGATAGGCCATCATTGAAGTTTGGAGTCAGCAACTCAGTCAATCCACCATTTAGAATTTCGAACAGCGAAGAATTGAAATTTTGTCTACTGACTATGGTACCCAAGGTAAAATTCAAATTACTTCTTGGACTCAAGATATGGTAGTAGTCTAATTTGGCATCTAATTGATTCGATTTCACTCTTCGGCTTTGGCCAATGTCGTAAAACAAGTTGGCATTTGACAGTCCTAATGCGGCTGCAGTAGAATCATAAGCATCCTCTAAATCATCCGGATTATTTTCGAGAACCGCATTGTAAAAAGGATCCTCGTCTTGTAATAAGTGTTGCGCTTCTAAAGCAAAAATATTGTTCTCATCTAAAGTGAAATAGTAATTCAAATTTTGATTGATACTATAGGGCGTTGCTTCTTCTATTTGATCGGTACTGCCTATGACTGATGAATTCACTAATTGCTGCTGGCTATCATTTGAGTTCCTAGCCAAAACGTCATAATCAATTTGATGATTAAAATTAGGCTTGTAGGATGCGCTCAATTTTAAAAGCCCCTGTTTTGATCGCTCATTACCTAACTGATTGGTGGTTTCATCAGGGATGTTCAGTTCTGCATTAGTATAGCGAACTAAACTGATTTCCTGAGAGTTGATCTGACTGTAATTGTAAATCAAAAATCCACTGAGGTCAAGATTTTTAGAGGGTGCATAACTAAAATTAGCCGATGCTAATTTATTTTCTATGCGCTGCGCATTAGATTGATTGGTTAAGAAATTAAGACTGTTATCTCCTAAGTTGATATTGGTTCCACTTCGTTGACTAGGACGTCTAAATCCACCCCCAAAACCTCGGATGTCTCTTCGGGTTAAAGCGACTTCTCCAATATTATTCAAATCTCCAATGAAATTTAGACTGTATTTTGGATTGTAGTAAAAAAGCTTGGGCTGACCGATATACAATGACTCCGTTGGAGCTGAGCCTCCACCCGCTGTGATGTCTCCAAACCAAAAACTTTCTTTCCCCTCTTTGAGCTTTACATTAATGGCTACATTGTCTTGATTGTTTCTAACACTGCTCAACTGCCCTACTTCAGCGTAGTTTCTTAGAATTTGAATTTTATCTACTGCACTTGAAGGGATGTTCTTGGTCGCCACTTTTGTATCTCCGTCAAAAAAATCTTTACCATTGACCATGAGTTTATTGACCACCTTTCCCTCGACTTCGATTTGACCATCTTCATTGATTTCAACACCTGGTAATTTTTCGACAATATCTTCAAGCTTGCGCTCAGAACCGTTTTGAAAAGAATCCGCATCGTATACTAGGGTATCACCTCGCACGGCAACAGGCATTTTTACAACGAGTTCAACTTCGTCTAGTGCAAAAGCAGGGTACAGTGTATAATCCTTTTGTATGTCTTGATTTGCAGTACTTAGCTCTTCTTCAGCAGTTTCTAATCCGATATAGCTGACTTGAATTTTATATGTCTTGTTGTTTTTTAGTTTTAATTCAAAGCTTCCTTGAGCATTGGTTATAGCGAAGGTTTCAAGACTATTACTCTGTTTATTAATGGCCACTAAACTTGCCGATTCAAGTGGGTTTTGTAAACTATCTAGTACACGACCTTGAAACTTTAATTGCGCCTGAAGGGACGCAATAGAACAAAAAACTGCAAAGAATAAAATGAAATGATAAAGCGTATTTCTCATTCGAAACGATTAGTCGTTCATACGTCTACCTCGATTGTCACGCATTTCAATCATTTTCATTTGAATGGTCTTTCTGTAATCGATTTTGTTAATTTCTTTTCCCTTGGATGGAGCTTCGATTTCAACGATTTCTTTGGGGTTCAATACGATCTGAGAACAAAGCATTACGGTATTTCCTGCACTGACTTCAAGGATTAAGCCTGGAAGTCCCCAATATTCAGCTGGCCCCTGTTTGATTGGAATCTGAAGGGTATACCAGGCCTCAACTTCAGTCATTGCCTCATCATCCTCTTCGCTTCGATTCAAATCACCCCACGAAAAATCATACCATGCAAGTTCTGATGCCGGCACCATGGCAGTCGCCTTAAAGCACATATACTCGCCTATTTGTTTCGCCTCAGTACCCATTTTCCAATCGATTTCTTGTAGTTTGTCTTTCACCAAAAAGCGCTTTCCATAGAATTCTTGGGTCTGTACCAATTGATTGGATTCGACGTTTTTGTACTGTTTACCTCTGGCAAAATTACTTCCCCAAGAATCAGTCGCTCCAGATATAGCATCTACGCGTTCTTCTTCTTCAAAAATAGATTCGTTGCTGTTAAAACTCAAAATATAGGTTTTCTCTAATCTATTTTTGAGTCGGGCTTGCATTTGTTTTTTTTGAGCCTCACTCATTCGAGCTGCCCAGTTCCCCAAATCGAGTTTTGACTTCGAAAAATAGTAAGCCTTACCTTGAACTTCTACAGAGGTTGAATTTTCACTTGAAGTAAATAAAGAGAATCCCAATGCGGTCATCAGGAATAGTGCACGAATCCACATAGCAGTAATTTTTTGTTTAACAAATATAGTAATTAATTAAACAGTGTTTTGTCTTTATTTTAACAGTTCATCACAATTCACAAAATTGTATTCGAAATTATAGTCTAAGCTTATATGGGGTCTAGCCTGTTGGATACCTAAACATAACAGAGCGTATTTAAATTTAATGACTTCTAACATCTCAATGGTAGGAGTCGCACCAAAAGCTTCAACAAAACTATTGCTGAAGGTTTCGTGTTTTGGTTTATTTCTGTAAATTGAAGAGATAACTAACTAATACACTGATGCGCCCTCTTAAATTCCTTATTACGGGATTTTTATTTCTCGGATTTCACCTGGTCTTCGCTCAGAAGGAATCGTATCGGCTGGAATTACCTGGCACAACTCAGGCCCTAGAAATGGTTTTTTTAGAAGGTGGTGATTTTAAAATTGGCAGCCCATCATCTGAAAAAGGGCATCAGCAAGACGAATCTCCTCAAGCTATTATTGAAGTAGCATCCTTCTGGATGGCAAGTACTGAAACGACATGGAATCTATACCAGCATTTCGTAGACCGCGATGTAGATGGGGGCGCGATCCAAAAAAAAGACCAAGACTTAGTCGATTTAGATATTGATGCCATAAGCGGGGCAACTACTCCTTATGTCGATATGAGTTTTGGAATGGGAACTGACGATTATCCGGCCATTGGTATGACCCAAAAAGCAGCGGTGCAATTTTGTAAATGGCTCTCTGCGCTTACAGGTAACTTTTACCGCCTACCCACTGAGGCAGAATGGGAATACGCCTGCCGTGCTGGATCCCAAACAGCATACAGCCACGGAAATTATGCTACAGATTTAGAATTGTATGCCTGGTTTGAAGAGAACAGCAATGGCAAGTATCACAAAGTAGGAAAAAAAAATCCAAATGCATGGGGCTTATACGATATGCACGGCAATATAGCAGAATGGACCTTAGATCAATATGAAATTGAAGCTTACAATAAACTAGCTAAAGTCAAGTGGAATAAACCACTCAAGACCTACCCAAAAGCAGTACGAGGTGGATCGTGGATAGACAGCGCTGAAAAACTGAGGTCTGCAGCTAGGAGAGGCTCTCATCCGCAATGGAAAATGAGAGATCCTCAAATTCCCAAGAGTGAATGGTGGCATACCGATGCACCCTTCGTTGGATTTCGCATTGTAAGACCTTATCAAACCCCTTCTAAAAAAGAACAAGAACTATACTGGACGACTAAATAATAACTTATGAAAAAATCAATTCTCCAAAACGATAGAAGAACTTTTATCAAGCAGACCACTTTGGCTACTACCGGAATCTTATCAGCGACTGTTCCCGTGAAATCTATCGCCAATGTCTTGGACAACAAAAAACTCAAACTAGCTTTAGTCGGTTGCGGCGGCAGAGGTTCAGGAGCGGCTGTTCAAGCTCTGACTGCAGACGATAAGGTCGAACTTGTAGCTATGGCAGATGTATTTCAAGATCGCCTCGATTCAAGTCTCAAGGCTATAACCGACCACTTTGACGGCAAGAAAAAAATCAAGGTAAAAGACAAAAATAAATTTGTGGGCTTTGATGCCTATAAAAAAGCTATTGATAAAGCTGATGTGGTTATCCTTACAACACCTCCTGGGTTTAGACCTTATCACTTTGAATATGCCATTAACAATGACAAACACGTCTTTATGGAAAAACCGGTTGCTACAGACCCTGTGGGTATTCGCAAGGTTTTAGATATGGCCCGAATTGCCAAAGAAAAGCGACTCAATGTTGTGGTTGGCCTGCAGCGTCATTACCAAAAGAAATACACCACACTTTACGATCGCGTAGCTCAAGGAGCCATAGGAAAAATCACCTCTGGACAAGTCTATTGGAACGATGGAGGCGTTTGGGTAAAACAACGTGAAGCTGGTCAGAGTGAATTAGAATATCAAATGCGCAACTGGTATTATTTCAATTGGATTTGTGGAGACCACATATTAGAGCAACACATTCACAATATCGATGTGGCCAATTGGTTTACAGGTGCCTATCCGACAAGTGCACAAGGAATGGGAGGTCGTCAAACCCGCACAGGAAAAGAGTACGGCGAAATCTTTGACCACCACTATGTTCAATTCAATTATGCTAACGGGGCTGTGATTTCATCTCAATGTAGACATCAAAAAGGTTGTGACTCAAGAGTAGATGAAGTATTTCAAGGAACAGCAGGAAGCGTTGAATTAGGCAGCGGACTTCTCAAGGATCTCGATGGAAAAGAACTTTACAAATACCCGTATAAATGGGGTCAAGAAGCCAATCCATATCAAGTAGAACACGACGAATTATTTAAATCCATTCGAAATAATAGGGTCATCAGTGATGCCGAAAATGGTGCAAAAAGTACCCTAACGGCTATTATGGGACGCATGGCTACCTATTCAGGAAAAACAATCAACTGGGATGAGGCCTTAAATTCGGATCATCTTTTGATGCCCGCCCAGGTGGATTGGAATACCACTCCACCAAGTCTTCCGGATGAGAACGGACGCTACACAATTCCAACACCTGGAGTAACTAAATTTTAAACCCTATGAACAGAAGAAAATTCAACACGCTTGCAGGTTTATCAACTTTGGGAATGATGAGCGCTAAGGCGAATTACACTCGATTAAATACACCGTATCAGTACAATTTGAACTATGCTCCTCACCTAGGGATGTTCAAAGCGCATGCAGGAGACGACCCTATTGATCAATTGAATTTTATGGCCGATCAAGGCTTTAAGTCATTTGAAGATAATGAGATGAGAAATCGTCCTGTAGTCCTTCAAGAAAAAATGGCTAAAACCATGAGTTATCGCGACATGAAAATGGGTGTTTTTGTGGCTCATAATATAGCGTGGAACAGACCAAATTTGGCCTCGGGAGATAAAGACGAACGCGTTGCCTTTTTATCGGAAATTAAAGCGAGTATAGAGGTTGCCAAACGCGTAAATGCAAAGTGGATGACGGTAGTTCCTGGGCTAAAAGATTTCAGAAAAAATATTGAATATCAAACGGTCAATGTGATTGACACCCTTAAAGAGGCCTGCGAAATACTAGAGCCTCATGGTTTAGTGATGGTTTTAGAACCCCTTAATTTTAGAAATCACCCTGGATTATTTTTAAGTGAAAGTCCACAAGCAAACAGCATGTGCAAGGCTGTAGGATCATCTTCTTGTAAAATTTTGTTTGACGTCTATCACCAACAAATTCAAGAAGGTAACCTCATACCAAACATAGAAGATTGTTGGGATGAAATCGCCTATTTTCAAATTGGGGACAATCCAGGACGTAAAGAGCCTTATTCAGGAGAAATCAACTATAAGAATGTATTCAAATACATATATGACAGAGGATTCAAGGGTATTCTAGGTATGGAACACGGGAATTCTGTAACAGGTAAAGAAGGAGAATTAAAAGTGATTAAAGCCTATCAGATGTCCGATGATTTTATTTAAATCAAGGTAGACTTACGCGCTTTCCAGTGGATTTATGTATTGGCATTTGCGCATCTACTGAGATCAAATATGCTCTTAAATCTTTTGATAGTTCATAGGCTCTTGTAGACTCTTGAGAATATAGATTTTCTTTTTCGCCAATATCTTCACTGATATTGAAGAGTTCATACTTTTCTGTTTGGTGATAGTAGATGAGTTTATAATCTCCTTTGCGAATGGCACTGAAGGCTCCAATACCTGGGCCAGATGGCCCCCACTCATTGGGGTAATGCCAATATAGGGCGCGATTTTGAGTGGTATGATTGACTTGTAAATCAAATAAAGAAACAAAGCTCTGTCCATCTACTTTTTGTACGGTTTTCGGATTATTGATTCCCGCTATTTCGAGTATACTCGGATAGAAGTCTTCAATGATTAAATAATTATCGTTTACTGTGTTGGGCTGTATTCGACCCGGCCATTTAACCAGCATTGGTTCTCGTATTCCTCCCTCATATATAGATCCTTTCCCACTGGAGAGTGGTCTGTTGTGTGTGTGAGCAGTTTCCCCTCGCGCGACGGCGCTCAGCCCTCCGTTATCAGACATAAATAAAATTGCCGTATTCTTCTCTAAATTATGTTCTGCTAAATAATCCATAAGATCCCCTAGACTTTTATCCATGGCCTCTACCATTGAAGCGTACTTCGCTTCTATACTGTCCAATCCTTTATCAATATACTTTTGAAAATAACGCCCGTCACTCATAATAGGCGTGTGAACAGCGTAGTGCGATAAGTATAAAAAGAAGGGGGCTTTTGTATTTGAAATGGAATCAATGGTACTTATAGCCTCGAAGGTTAAAGCTTCAGTCAGATTGGTATTGCTGTCATGATAATCTTCAAGACCCGGTACTGCCCACACACTGCGATTGGGCTGATTGTTTCCGTAAGCATCTTCACCGTAATAACTTCCCGGAGCCCCTGCGGCATGTCCGGCAATATTAATATCAAAACCAAGATTTAACGGATTTTCTCCTGGTGTTCCAATGGCACCAAAATGGGCCTTGCCTACGTGAACTGTTGTATATCCATTCTCTTGGAGTACTTGTGGTAATGGTGTTGCGTATACAGCATTCGAATCACCTGCGAAGGCACTCATTCCATTGACCCTCCAATTCGGAAATTCAAGGGAGGGGTGATTGACTTCCATAGGTTGAATTTTGTCCTTGTGTAAGGTCCAATTGGTCACTTTATGTCGAGCAGCATTCATTCCTGTTAATAAACTCACTCTAGTCGGAGAACATACAGGTGTGGCATAGGCCTGTGTAAACTTCATGCCCTCTGCAGCTAACCGTTCCATATTAGGTGTATGATAACGTCTGTTTAATTCTGTAGTCTCTTTCCAAAAAGGAACTGAAGTATCTTGCCAGCCCATATCATCTATAAAAAAGAGAACGATATTTGGAGCTGATTTGGATGAAGGTTCTTGATGAGTAGTACAGGCGTTTATTAAGAAGAAGCATAGTAATACAACAATCTCAGTGATGCTTTTACCCTTTTTAAAAATACCNATATTCACTTTTACTTAGAAGCTACGGTTTCTAAAATTTTCTCACAAACAATACTAAAAGNAAAATCCTTAAAGATGTCAAACTGGTCATAATCAACATTCAATTCGATCTTATTTTGATATGCTAGTGCCTGCTCCATGTTTAAAAACCCAACCCAAGTGAGCACGTTGGGNTCTGCCCAATTGCNGGAATCAATTAGCGAGCTAAACACCCATCCTGCCGTTTGGACCTCTCTTGATATTTGTCGTTTCTCAATACCGATAATATAAGATTTATACCTGTTCAAAAATTCTTCCAAGTCATCTGAATATCTGAAATGATACCAACTGTATTTAGCGTTTTGCTGATCTAAAATTTGATCTTGTATTTGCCAAAGCTTCGCCTTTTCATAACTGATTTGTATGGGTAGCTTTCGAATAGGTGGTTCTCGGTCATCGAGCGCTNTTTGCCACCAAGTTTCAACTTTGGCGTAAGACTCTAGATTTTTGTGTACCATGACATATTGATACCAATTGCCCTTATCATCTAAATTAGGTTTGCTAGAAATCGTTCCCTGCGGAAACCGAAATTTCTCCATTCCCCAATAAATAATAGAATCTGTATTTACAAGATTTTGAGCCCTAACTAAGGCTCTTTCTATAGCGAGTTCTTCAAATTTCGTTTGATCCTCTGCCGCCACATAAAGCATTCTATACGAAACTATTTGAGCTTGGATATTCCAGCACAAAAAGGAACAAACAAAAATCAAATAAGATTTCATATAATTTGAATTCGGAAGCGCTACGACCTACTCATTAATTTGATCAAGTGCCTGGTATACGGCCACTTTCAGATCTTCTCTCAACTTCCATGGCGAGCTCATGAGTTGAATCATTGAAACTACGGAGATGTTTTCTACAGGATCAATCCAAAAAACGGTTCCTGCTGCACCTCCCCAATTGTATTCGCCTTCACTACCAATAATAGAGTTGTTGACACTATTGGTCACAAGGCCAAAACCAAGACCAAAGCCAAAGCCATTATTACTGGCCTCATCTAAAGGATTCTCTTGCTCCACCCTTTTGTTCGATGCTACCACTGAGGTGGTTTCGAATCATATACTGCAAAGTTTTTGGCCCTAAAATTCGATTTCCATTAAGACTTCCACCGTTTTGTAAGGCTTCCATGAAGAGCATATAATCCATGGCGGTAGAGACTAATCCCCCTCCTCCAGAAAACATAGAAACGTCTTCATAATTGCTCATTGCATTGTACTTTTCTTTGGTTTCTTGAACGGTTTTCAAGCTCTTTTCACCGTAATCGTAATAATGATTTGGTAAAAAACGTTTCATTTTCTTCTTTGGAACTTCAAAAAAGGTATCCACCATACCAAGAGGTTCAAAAATTTGCGTTTGCAAATATTCGTCTAAGCCCATACCAGAAAGACGTTCTACAATCACTCCAGTCAAATCTACAGCGATGGAGTAATGCCAGCGTTCTCCTGGTTTATAATGAAGAGGCAAAGCGGCAACGCGTTTGATAAAATCGTCTGAATCTTTAGATCTCCAGAGTTCTGCCTTATTGTACTCTTGATCTACTTTGCTGTTTGAAAATCCATAGCTAAATCCAGCAGTGTGTGTCAAAAGTTGCTGCATGCTAATTGGCTCTTCATTAGGAGTTAAGTTCCCCTCTTCATCCATAACGCTTAATTCAGCCAATTCAGGTAAAAACTTTGAAATGGGATCACTCAGGTGAAACATACCCTTTTCATAGAGCTGCATGGCTGCAACGGCTACAATAGGCTTTGTCATAGAGTATATACGAAATAAATCGTCGATTTTCAGTNTTTTTGAATCGTCAACTCCTCTTTCTCCAAAAGCCTTGGCATAAATAATTTTACCGTTACGCGATACCATGGTGGCAATTCCTGCTACCTTGTCATCGGCTAAATAAGATTTAGAAACTTCGCTGATACGCTCTAATCGCTCTGCGGAGACCCCTTCTTGTTCAGGGTCGACCTGTGCCAATTGTGCGAAAGAAAATACTGTGGTCAATANACCTAATAAAACAAATGATTTTTTCATGTTTATGGATTTAATTGTTTGTACACCTCATTTTCAAATGANGTAAATAGATTATAGGCCTGCATATCATTGAATGGAAGTATTTGCGTCATGTAGACCAGCGCAAATTCATTTTCAAAGTCAATGGNAAAATAGGTGTTAAAAAAGCCCGCCCAATAGGCCGTTCCTTTAGGACGAATTTTTGAATTTTGNTCATGCGCCCAAGCTAGTGTCCAATTGTCATAATTGTCAAAAAAGACATCCTTATCACCTCTTGGCGTAAGATCGACATTCCCCACAGGAACATAGCGATGAATTTGATTAAAGTCATTGAGCTGTTTACTATTGAGTAAGTCAAAAGTCTCTTCTTTGAGAATTCGGCCTCCTTGATGGGCTCCTTTATTGAGCATACAATTCAAGAATAAGGCGTAGTCTTTAGGTGAACTAAACAAGCCTCCCCCAGCATTGTAAGCGGTTGTTNCATTGGGTTTGGCATACTCGTTTTGAACGAGCTCACCGCTGGAAGCATCTCTATTTGAAGAGCCTACGATTAAAGACTGTAAATCTTCAGGAACATTAAACCAAGTGCTGTTCATTTCAAGCGGGCCCGTAATATGCGTTCTAAAGTATTCTTCTAAGCTTGTATTTGAAATTTTCTCTACGAGTCGCCCTACCCAATCTGTATTGGTTCCGTACATGTATGAAGACCCTGCTTCGAACAGTCGGGGTTGATAGGCATTTTCATAGTTTAACTCTTGTTTTAGCGATGCCCAATTGGCGAGTTGTTCGCTGGTAAACCAANAACCGAAACCGGCCGTATGAGTCAATAAATGTCTTAAAGTAATAGAGGTTTCAGCTTTAACCAACTCATTCTCTGCATTGAGAATAGGTATAGCAGCCATTTCTGGCAAATAATCATCTAAGGGTTCGTCTAAACTAATCAATCCTTGTTCTACGAGCTGTAGCGCGGCAACAGAGGCTATAGCCTTGGTCATTGAAGCGATGCGAAATATGTGCTCCTCTGAAATGGTGTCATTTCGATCCCATCGAGAAGGTCCATGGGCATAAAACTCCATCTTGCCCGCTTTATCTACTTTGCCCATTACAACTGCTGGAACATCCGATTCGTTTATGATTTCATTCAATGCAACGCCTTGCTGTTTTGCGCATGAGAGGAAGATTATTAGCAGGAGTGATACGGCTATTTTTGAGATTTGTTTCATGGTCTAAAAGTTGCTGTTTTGTTATATGTTTTATTTTGAAAGTTAATACTTTACCTCTGTATAACGTTAAACTTCAAAACATTATTACTCTTTTGTTGACCTAATAATCACTCTAGAATCTGCATTTTCAATTATTTTTTCCTTGGAAAAATAAATCGGAAAAAAAGAATCTTCGGCCCAGGATTCATAGAGATTTCTATAGAAAGGACTTTCTGGGTCTCCTGATTGACCCGGACTATTGGTAGCTACAGCGGTATCCCAATCTGAGGTATCTACAATGATTCTAAAGGTAGCACCACTACTTTGATTCAAGTTGTTTCCAGTTGAACCTGGAGTATATGAGTTTCCTCCCCTAGCTAGAGCAGGCAAATTCAAAAGTTCGGCATAGGGAGCTTTGACAAGCTTACCCAGCGCATGAGTGATGCTGATGTGCTTGTTCTTTGCTTGACCGTAAGTCCAGTTTGAGGGATCTTCACCCAAGCGTTCTTCTAATTTTTTTATCCCCTTTTTAAAGGCAGTTTTTACCCATTGATCGCGCTTTTTCGTCGCCTGTTTTTCAAAAACCAAAGACGGGTTTTCGACCCATTGAATAATTCGCGCTAATTGTATGGATGACATATAGGGCTTAGCTTCTTTGGGAATAAACTGTTCTGCTGCCGTTCGTCTTAATTCATTTTCGAATGAGACATATATCGCTGCTTGAATCGAATTGGGTAAGAGTTCATTATTCCATCCTTCTAAAAGACTGAGCATGCGCGCTTCTTTTTTGGCATGAGCCGTATTTTTAAGAAAAGGCAAGAGTCTTTGGGCCGGGAGCGAATAATAATCCGTTTGCAGCTCCATCATTTCTGACATACTAAAGTTCTTATTATCATTTAAGACTTTGTCAATTCGATCGCCGCGGTAGGGATCAGACCAAGAATATCCTATCGCATTATAATGTGGATAGTTCTGAGGAGTGACATTTTGATTGGCTGTGGCGATAAAGCCAGATGGAGGGTTGTAGGCACTTGGTTTTTCAATTATGGGCAAATAACCATTCCATTCAAAACTCCCATCACCTTTGACGGGAACCATTCCACTAAAGTGCTCTCGTACAGGAGCAATACCCACAGCTTGCCATCCAATATTTCCATCCTTGTCGGCCCAAATCATGTTTTCTCCCGGGATATGGGAATAATGACAAGCCATTTTGAACTCAGCCCAATCTTTTGCCTGATTCATTCGCAGGGATGCCAAATAGGGAGCACCTCCAACTTCAAGCCAAGCAGAACGCACAGCGTATGCTTTGTGATGCTTGGTATCAATATAGGTGACTGGTCCATGACGGCTGTATTTCAGTTCTACCATACGGTCTTCTTCACCCTTGACCGAAATACTGTCTTTGATGATTACAAAGTCTTCCCAATCTTCTTGATACTTATACCTATTAGGGTTTTCAGGGTCGATATCATAGACGTATAAGTCTTCTCCGTCTGTTCTAAATACCGTTAATCCCCAAGCACCATATTCGTTGTGCCCAATAGAAATTCCTGGAATTTCAGGTTCACCTCCACCGATAACATTCCATCCTGGGGCCACTAGATGCGCCATATATCGAAGTGAGGGTGTGGCAACGGTTCGGTGGGGATCATTAGCCATAAGCGTTCCTCCTGAAGCTGTTTTACTTCCGTCTAACACCCAATTATTACTGCCAATTGAATAGGGATCTTCAAGTGCCTTACTCTCATTCAAGGCTAATTTTACAGGAGCTTCAATACTGTATATTGAATCGATGTCTTCTGCTAAAAACGTAAGTGGTCTTCTAAAAGCATTATATAGCTCTAAAATAGGAGCTTCTAACATTTCAAGGGTTAAATTATCCGGAAGAGTTAAATCGGGATCTTTGGGATGAAAGTAAGACAGTTCTTTTACCTTTTGAGCCCCCACGGCTGCTACCGCTCTGGCCGTTTGTAATTCTTGGCCAATATTTCCTAGTAAGCCCTGATGCCTTGAAATCACAATTTCAGGTGTCCACTTTTGAGGAAGAATATTTAGCATTTTAAATTCGACAGGAAGCTTGTCTTTTTGCTCAAGTACCTCTTCTATATAAGCATTAACACCATTGGTAAAAGCAGTTATAATTTCCACTCCTCTTGGATGATAATGATTCATTTCTTCAATCATATCACCTCGAAACTTAAAGAGTCGAGTTCCTAAGTCTCGTTTAAAGGCGCGTTCTCCTAATATTTCAGCAGAGGTTCCACTTGCCTGTCGACGCCATATCTCAAATTGAAACAACCTGTCTTTGGCCGCTGTATATCCTTGAGCGAAAAACAGATCGTGCTCGTTATTGGCGTAAATGTGATTGACGCCCCAATTATCTCTGATAATTTCTACGGTATCGTGAAGTTCTTCTAACTCTAGGTCTTGGGCTGAGAGGGTGACTACAGCACCCATAAGGCTAAGGAGCAAATGACTGTATTTCATGGAATAATGATTTGATTTGTAAAAGACTAGTGTTGGCTTGTACACCTAATTTACAAAAAAGTCAGAAGCTTTAAGCTTTGCGAATTGGTGCTAAAAGAAGATAGAAGATCCACGCAAACCACGAAATAAAAATAACCGCCATAAGCCAAGCCAATTTTTCGCGTCCGGTAGTTTTATTATCTGAAATAATAATAAAAAAGGGAAGTAGCCAAATAATAAGTCCACACAAAAGCCCTCCAATTCCTAAAACTTCTACGATTAATGCTTTCACGACTCTAAGGTATCTAAAATATTGCGAACCTCTTTTTGAAAAGAGACACTAAAATTTGGCCCATACAAGCTCCACATTTCTCTAGCAAATTCATTTTCAGAGAAAAGCGTGCGAATGATGCTTTGGTATTTTTGCCATTCCTCTTTTTCTAAAAGACCACTTCGGTATTGAAAATAAGCGTTGTCAAATATCCTAAAATTAACGTGTTGTGCTGCAACTAACTGGTGACGATCGTAATTGGTCAGCGAATCCCCAGACTTTAATCTATGGTCAGCAATTGATAGTTGCTCATGATTTATATACGATTTTAGGTAAGAAATGTCATTGTTATTTAAGGTTTGTCGAGCTGTAGCCTTTGCAATGGCATTACTTTGCCTGAGTTCTAATCCCACGAATAGGGCAGAAATCAACAAAATAAGGGTTGAAACCCATTGTAAATTAATTTTCATGTTTTTTTTCTTGCGTTCGTTGATTGAAAAAATACGTGATTATTCCTAACGCAACAAATAACAATCCTATAAGGCTTTCCTTAGGTCGTTGGTAGAGCATATAACCTAAAATCCACAGACTAAATAAAATAAAGGCGATTTGTAGGTGGGGTTTTAAAGGGCTTTTAAAGGCATCATTTTGGGGTTTGAGACGTATTACAGAAGCGACGGTGAGGGTTCCCATTAGCTGCAGCACAAATCCTGCATAGAGCATAACTTCCTCAAAGGTTCCCGTAAGGGTAAGCAAGATGCTTATTGAAGCTTGAAGCCATAATGTTCGAACTGGAATTCCGTTACTGTTTTTATGAGCTAAGAAATTCCAAAGCGCGTAATCTTTGGTCATGGCAAAGGTCACTCTAGAACCGATCCAGAGGTATCCACTCACTGTGGCAATGAGTTGAATGGCAATAAAATATCCGATCCACTTCGAACTCGAATCCGATAGTACAGATGAAAAAGAAAGAAGTGCTATTTCTATTTTTCCTGAGAGTTGTTCGACACTGGCAAGACGCAAAAAAACCAATTGCAGAAGTACGTATAAAATCGTTACGACTAATGTACCCAGCAGAAGTGCCTTTGGTAAATTTTTTCGAGGCGATCTAATCTCATCGACGATATAGGCGGCAGAATTCCATCCGGTATAAGCGTAGGTCACAAATAAAAGTGCCACAGCAAAACCAGGAAGTGTTACCTCGGTTTGCCAGCTGGAATTAAAATTTAAAGCTGATTGGTCTATAGGAGTGTAATAAAATCCAAGAGCAATCAGCACTGCAATAAAAAGGAGTTTTATCGCTGTTGAAACGTTTTGAAATGCTCCGCTTTGTCCTATAGAAAAAGAATGGATTAGGGTTAATATGAGAATGACCCCAATTCCAAAAAAGGAATTAGAAAAAAGCGGGTTAAGCGCAATTAAATAATTCTCCATGGCCATCACTGAAATCGCTATAGGGGCCGTAAAGCCGACGGTGAGGGATATCCAAGCATAGCTGTATCCCGCCAGAGGATGAATGAGTCTCGACAAAAAGACATAGTCTCCTCCNGAGGCTTTNAAATGCGTTCCTAATTCAGCACAACTCANGGCGCCTATGAAGGCAAAAACTCCTCCTAAGACCCAAATAAGAATAATGCTATAAGTATTTTGAACATCCAACANCTGATAACCCAAACTAGTAAATACNCCTGTTCCGATCATATTTGANATGACCAGAGCTGCAGCTGTCTTCCATCCTATTTTTAAATCTCTCAAACCGATTAAATATTAGCCTAAACTGATGAAATAGATAAAGGTTGGTANAAAAAGAATAAGACTTGTCCAATCGAATACCTTAGAAGTATTCTCTTCAGAATGCCAGAGTGCAATCAGAATTAAAGGCAGTTGAAACGGCAAACGAATTAGCGCTTGCTGAGCCGTAATACCCAAAGCTGCCTGCGCTTCAGCAGATTCGTACAGGTATAAATTCGCGGGAAATACTGCAATGAGTAAGAGCACTAATCCGTAAGCGGAATATTTGCGGGTTTTATTGGATAGTAAAAGCAGTCCAAATAAAATTTCAAAAACACCTGAGAGGTAAACCGCCAAATCGGCAAAAGGAATATACGGAGGTACAATAAACAAAAAAAAATCAGGATTTGTAAAATGAGTTACACCCACAAAGGTGTAGAATAAGGCCGTGAGATATACCGTTATTCGCTTTAGTTTTTTGATCATAATTCGTAAGTTTTTTGCCTATTTTAAGTAGTTTTCATTGAGAAATGCTCAAAGAACAACAAAAAAGGCAACTTACAATTCAATAGTCTTAAATACTATAAATTAGAACATTCATTGTTGATTCGAAAAAATCCCAATCTTGTCAAGGCATTTACTCTTTCGTCTATGACCCTATTAAGATCGTTCAATCAGCTGTTTTAAAAAAATTAAATGCCCCTCCTTATTGTCTGAAGGTCATGAATTGGGTTTCTTATAGAGTTTAAACTTTTTGGTTTTGTTACACTGTTTGTTTCGTGTTTCAAGGTCAACCGCCCATTGTAAGGTCTGAATAGAATCGTATTTACTCTCTAACTTGAAGGCTTTTCGGGGATACGTTTTACGAATACTGTCTAATTCGTGATACAGTACTTTCAATTCATCACAATTCAGGTTTCTAGCTTTTTCTAACCAGTCCGAATCGTATTTATAATCGTTGTAACCAAATTTGAGTTTTTTAATGTTATCTGCATCACGCAAAAGCGTGTAAGAATAAAGCTGATCTAATGTTTGCAAAGGGCTTGTGCATGACAAAAGACATAGAATATAAGAGAACAAGACAGTTTTGAAAAACTTCATTTACCGTTTTTCTCTAAAATTAAACAAACTATGTCTTTTGTTACATATGAATAAATACAATTGCCTTTCTAATCTTAACTAATATTCACAATTGGTAAAGTTAGGTTTAGCCGATGTCCAATTATTTGTATTTTTTTCAAAATCTTTACAATTCGTTACTTTGCTCACGTTCCAAGAAGACAAATCTTGATTAAAAACAGATGCTTTAAGAAACATTTTTGTCATAATCACAACATTAGATACATTCCATCCGCTAATATCCTGATTAAATGAAGAAGCCCCCTGGAACATTCTAGTCATTTTAGTAATACTGGATGTATTCCATTTGTTCAATGACATATTAAAATTCTTTGCATTCCTAAACATATTAACCATTGTTGTTACCTTGGAAGTATCCCAGTCATTTAGTGGCCTATTAAATTTCCTTGCATTATCAAAAACACAATTCATATTGGTCACTAGAGAAGTGTTCCACACCCCAATAGGTTGATTGAAATTCAAATTATCTCTAAACATTCTAAAAAATGACGTAACCTGTGAGGTATCCCACGAAGATATATCCTGATTAAATGAACTAAAGTGATTGCTTTCTAAACCTGAATATTGATCATATGTTTTTGACAAGTCATTGTCATTCGCCGCATTATACCAAAATAGGCCTTCAAAGTTGGTAATCTTTGAAGTGACTATCGCACTCAAATCGTGTTCCTCAAATGAAACAACTTTATCTCTAAGATTATCTTCATCCACTACTTCGTATTCCTTACCACCTAGGGTGTACGACTCTCCTGTTTGAGCAAAACCTGCCGCTTTAACAGTGATTCCGTTTTCATCTATAGAAAGATAAGCACAACCTTGCTCATTTACAGTTGTATTTGCAGGGGTATCTAGGCATTGATCTACATCATCTGGAACTCCATCACCATCTAAATCACTTCTACCATCACAGATTACTGCAGTATCGAGAACTGTTTCTGTATCTTCTAAAGTACCGTTAGCATTAGAATCCCTAAAGATGGTTATTTCTATTCCTCCTGCTGGACAGTCTTCAGTGCTCGCCTCAGTAATTTGAACTCCTAGTGGATCTGCATCAGCACCATCTTCTCCATCTTCTCCATCAGCACCATCTTCTCCGTCTTCTCCATCAGCACCATCTTCTCCGTCAGCACCATCTTCTCCATCTTCTCCGTCAGCACCATCTTCTCCGTCAGCACCATCTTCTCCATTACAAATGGTTGTTTCTGTAACGATCATCTCGTCGTCGTCTTTCATATCGTTGTTGTTGGTATCTAGATAAAATATAAAGGTTGTACCACCATTATTACAGTCCGTAGCTGGAGTGGTATACACCTTAACAGAAATACCATCTTCTCCGTCTGATCCATCTTCCCCATCTGTACCGTCACAAATAGTAATTGTATTGATCACAGTCTCATTCGCGTCTAGCTCTCCATCATTATCTAAATCAGTGAAGAAAGTAAGCTCATCACAATTATCATCTATGGCTTTGGTTATCATCCCGATAGAAATGACATTTGAACCTGGATTAACTTTAGTATCACACTCATAGCCACTAAACTTTGCTTTGATGTCATCTAAGTAATCTGACACCAAACTATTCTCTGTTAGACTTGGAAAATCTTCTGCTAGTTGTCCAACAACATTTGTGGCAATCTTATCAATATCTAGAATACAAAGTCTTGAACCTATTGTTTCTCTTAGACTCTCATCATCTAAAGTTCCATCTTCTCTAATATCAGCTGTCATTTCAGCGAGTAAAGAGGCCACAGCATAGGTGTCTCGGTCTGCTTGTAAGGCTGCTGAAATAGCCAATAAAACTTTTGACTTTTTATCTCCATCAAGAAAGCTAAATTCTTCTGATCGATCAAACTCTTCATCAATACCAAAGACGGCAAGAACCTCATTGAGGGCCTGCTTTTTAGCTTTGCCAAATCGCTTGCTTCTGCTACCACCTATCATATCATTTTGAATAAGGTACTTCACTCGCTCTGACTCCAACTGAGATAAAACATTAATATTGAGCTCACTGCTCCATTCAAATAAACCGCTTAAATCTAATTCTCCGTCACTTACTTGATTTCTTACTTCATCCCAAAAGTAACCAGAGGCTGTTGCTCTCACTACATCTTCGCGTTCTCTATCGATATTCAAATCATAAGTTCCTGATGAGTCGTAAATCGAAGCCACATAATAAGAACCTTTCTGCGCAAGACTTTTATCGTCCAACTCGGTAAATTCAATGGTTGCTCCAGGTAAAAAACTACCCTTGGTTACACTACCTTCTATTCGAAAAGAATCGTAGTCTTCAATTTGGGTGTCTTGTGAACAGGATATTAAAACTAAAAGTCCTAGGATAATCAGTGAAAGCTTTTTCATTTAGGTGGTTTTATAGTAGAATGCAATCTTACTATTTTCTAGATGAATCACATATATTTACGTTCAACAGCGTATTTCATGGATGAATGGAAATTTTCATGGTTCAATATAAAACCCGAAAATAGCTAATTGTAAAGACCAATTAGGAGGAGTAGTTTGGCTAAATGCCAACGGCAAAACAGCCCAAAAAGAAAGGGAAACACCTCAGCTGATGCTTCCCTTTATTCGTCGGGGTGGCAGGATTCGAACCTGCGACCTCCTGCTCCCAAAGCAGGCGCGATGACCGGGCTACGCTACACCCCGTTAACCTATGGTTAAGGCTATTTGCGGAGAGACTGGGACTCGAACCCAGGCAGCACTTACGCGCTGACAGATTAGCAATCTGCTCCGTTACCACTCCGGCACCTCTCCCAAGGACCTTTAATTATCATAAAGGCGGGTGCAAAACTATATCTTTAATCTCTAGTTCACAACTATTTTTAAAGAAAATCTTTGGTAAAATATTAGAATTTAAATAGTGCTTATCACCTAGCCTATTCTGGATATTCTA
>NZIP01000039.1 GCA_002691645.1 Flavobacteriaceae bacterium | reverse complement strand
TTAAGAAAATTACTTCTAAAGAAGTACAGATCAATATCCACGAAATCAAAAGACCTGAGTTAGATGCGAAATTAGTTGCGTCTTCAGTTGCTCGACAAATTGAAAATCGTATTTCGTATAGACGAGCTATTAAAATGGCTATTGCAGCTGCTATGCGTATGAATTCGGAAGGTATCAAGATTCAGATTTCAGGTCGTTTAAACGGAGCTGAGATGGCGAGATCAGAGGGTTATAAAGAGGGTAGAATTCCATTGTCTACGTTTAGAGCAGATGTGGATTACGCCCTTGAGGAGGCTCATACTACTTATGGTCGTTTAGGTATCAAAGTGTGGATTATGAAAGGTGAGGTTTACGGCAAGCGAGAATTATCTCCTCTAGTGGGACTCTCATCTTCTAAATCAAAAGGAAAACAAGACGGCGGAAAAAGACGTCGTAGAAAGTAATAGAAAAAATAGGTAAGCATGTTACAACCTAAAAGAACTAAATTTCGCAAAGCCCAGAAGGGGCGAATGAAAGGTATTTCGCAGCGTGGACATCAGTTGTCTAATGGAATGTTTGGAATCAAATCTTTGGATTCACACTTCATTACCTCACGTCAAATTGAAGCTGCTCGTATCGCGGCTACGCGTTACATGAAGAGACAGGGTCAATTATGGATTAAAATATTCCCGGATAAACCCATTACTAAGAAACCTTTAGAGGTAAGGATGGGTAAAGGTAAGGGAGCTCCTGAATATTGGGTAGCTGTTGTTAAGCCAGGTAGGATTATGTTTGAGTTGTCTGGTGTTCCAATGGATGTTGCCAAGGAAGCACTAAGACTTGCCGCTCAAAAATTACCGGTGCGGACTAAATTTATTGTAGCACGAGATTATTCTGATGATTAAACCAAGAGTACTATGAAACAATCAGAAATTAAAGAACTATCGGTTGAAGAGTTAACGCTGAAGTTAGCGACTCTTCGCAAAGAATATGAAGACATGAAGATTACACATGCGGTATCTCCGCTTGAAAATCCGATGTTGATCAGAAAGACGAGAAGAACTGTAGCTAGAATTGCTACAGAATTAAATAAAAGGGAAATTCAATAACGGGTCTGACCTTATGGAAAATAGAAATCTAAGAAAAGAAAGAATCGGCGTTGTTACGAGTAACAAAATGGAGAAATCAATTGTTGTCTCTGAAGTAAAGCGTGTAAAGCACCCGATGTACGGTAAATTCGTTTTGAAAACGAAGAAGTATGTTGCTCATGATGAAAAAAATGATTGCAACGAGGGTGATACAGTTAAAATAATGGAAACAAGACCTTTGAGTAAGACTAAGTGCTGGAGGTTAGTTGAAATACTTGAAAGAGCTAAATAATCATGGTACAACAGGAATCAAGACTTAAAGTAGCAGACAATACTGGAGCAAAAGAAGTATTGACAATTAGAGTTCTCGGTGGCACTAAAAGACGTTATGCGTCTTTGGGCGACAAAATCGTTGTGACTGTAAAAGACGCTGCGCCTAATGGGAACGTTAAAAAAGGTGCTGTTTCAACTGCAGTAGTGGTGAGAACTAAAAAAGAAGTGCGCAGGCCAGACGGATCTTATATCAGATTCGATGACAATGCCTGTGTACTGTTAAACCCCACAGGAGAAATGCGNGGNACTCGTGTTTTTGGTCCTGTTGCAAGAGAATTGCGTGATAAGCAATTCATGAAGATTGTTTCACTAGCCCCTGAGGTATTATAAATATCAGAAAGATGGTAAAGTTTAAGTTAAAAACTGGAGATAACGTAAAAGTAGTTACTGGAGAGCATAAAGGTTCAGAAGGTGTTATTCAGCGTATTGACAAAGAGAAACAGAGAGTAATCGTCGAAGGCGTAAACTTGGTTTCTAAGCATCAAAAGCCCAGTGCAAATAACCCTCAAGGGGGAATTGTAGAGAAAGAGGCACCAATACACATTTCGAATGTGGCCTTAATCGATCCGAAGTCTAGTGAAGCGACTCGAGTTAGGATTGAGATAAGAGACGGAAAAAAAGTACGCGTAGCGGTTAAATCAAACGAAGAAATTTAAGGTCATGGGATATTCACCAAGATTAAAAGAAGAATATAGAGAGCGTATTGTANAAACGCTTACAGAGGAATTTGATTACAAAAATGCAATGATGGTTCCTAAGTTAGAAAAAATTGTAATCAGTCGCGGTGTAGGTGCTGCAGTGGCGGATAAAAAGCTTATCGATCACGCAGTTGAGGAATTAACTACAATTAGTGGTCAGAAGGCAATAGCAACCATATCTAAAAAAGATGTTGCGTCATTTAAGTTGAGAAAAGGAATGCCAATTGGNGCCAAAGTNACGCTTAGAGGCGAACGCATGTATGAATTTTTAGATCGTTTGATTACTATCGCTTTGCCAAGGGTAAGAGATTTTCAAGGAATCAAAGCCAATGGCTTTGACGGTAGAGGTAATTACAACCTCGGTGTAACTGAGCAAATTATCTTTCCTGAAATCAATATTGATAAAATCAATCGCATCAGTGGAATGGATATCACATTTGTTACTTCTGCAGAAACTGATCAAGAGGCAAAATCATTATTAACAGCATTGGGGCTACCCTTTAAAAAGAAATAATATGGCTAAAGAATCAATGAAAGCTCGCGAACGNAAAAGAGCAAAGTTAGTTGAGAAATACGCTGCAAAGAGAAAAGCATTAAAAGAGGCTGGTGATTACGAAGCACTTCAAAAATTACCTAAAAATGCTTCACCTGTACGTAAGAGAAATCGATGCAAATTGACAGGTCGTCCTCGTGGTTATATGCGAACTTTTGGAATATCAAGGGTTACGTTTAGAGAAATGGCAAACAAAGGTTTAATCCCAGGCGTGAAAAAAGCGAGCTGGTAATAGAATATAAGTCGAAATGGTTACAGATCCAATAGCAGATTATTTAACGAGAATACGCAACGCTAATAGTGCGGGGCATAGAGTGGTAGAAATTCCTGCCTCTAATCTTAAGAAACAAATCACAAAGATTTTATTTGATCAAGGGTATATCTTGAGCTATAAATTTGAGGATGATAATTTACAGGGTGTTATCAAGATTGCGTTGAAATACGACAACTTAACAAAGGAGCCTGTTATTAAAAAGTTACAAAGGGTTAGTAAACCCGGACTAAGGAAATATGTAAACGCTGATACACTTCCAAGAGTTCTCAACGGTTTAGGTATTGCTGTTATGTCTACATCGAATGGTGTTATGACAAGTACACAAGCCAAAAGAGAAAATGTAGGTGGTGAGGTATTGTGTTACGTATATTAATTCGAAAAAGCTGAATTATGTCAAGAATAGGAAATAACCCAGTAGCAATTCCCTCAGGAGTAGAGGTGAGTGTTCAAGACGGAACGGTAACTGTTAAAGGTAAATTAGGAGAGTTGACTCAAGCTTTTGACACGGTGAGTGTTGAAGTAGCTGATGGTGAAGTTCGTGTTTCACGAGCTGCGGATAAAAAAGAGGATAAGGCTAAACACGGATTGTACCGAGCTTTAATTGCCAATATGGTAGTAGGCGTAACTGACGGATTTACAATGGAACTGGAACTCGTTGGTGTTGGATATCGGGCGAGCAATCAAGGACAACAATTGGATTTAGCAATTGGTTTTTCGCACAATATCGTTATGAATATTGCGCCTGAAGTGAAAATTGAAACGGTTTCAGAAAAAGGTAAAAATCCAATCATTAAGCTTACATCACATGATAAGCAATTGGTAGGTCAGGTAGCCGCTAAAATAANATCATATAGAAAGCCGGAGCCTTATAAAGGAAAAGGAATCAAATTCGTCGGAGAAATCATCAGACGTAAAGCAGGTAAATCAGCATAATAAGTTTTGAATCATGGGATTATCAAAAACAGATAGAAGACTAAGAATTAAGAGAAGAATTAGAAAGATTTCTTCCGGAACTCCTGAAAGACCAAGGCTTACTGTCTTTAGAAGCAATAAAGAGATTTACGCTCAAGTTATTGACGACACAAAAGGTGTGACAATTGCTGCAGCATCTTCTCAAGATAAGGAGCTCAAAGTAGAAGGAACAAAAACCCAAATTGCAGCTGAGGTAGGAAAATCTATAGCCAAGAAAGCTATGGAGAAAGGAGTCTCAGAAGTGGCTTTCGATCGAGGAGGAAATTTATACCACGGAAGAGTTAAATCTTTGGCTGAAGGGGCAAGAGAAGGAGGATTAAAATTTTAATTGACTATGGCACAAAAAAATAGAAATATAGAAACCGTTAAACCTGGAGGTTTAGAATTGAAAGATCGTTTAGTCGGTGTTCAACGTGTAACCAAAGTTACTAAAGGAGGTAGAGCATTTGGATTCTCAGCAATAGTAGTTGTTGGTAACGAAGATGGTGTTGTAGGTCACGGATTAGGAAAGTCTAAAGAGGTAGCTACTGCTATTGCTAAGGCTGTTGAAGATGCTAAGAAAAATCTCATCAGAATTCCATTGAATAAAGGAACACTTCCTCACGAACAAAAAGGTAAATTTGGTGGTGCGCGAGTATATATACAACCTGCCTCTCAAGGTACTGGGGTAATTGCTGGTGGAGCGGTTAGAGCAGTACTCGAATCTGTAGGAGTTCACGATGTATTGTCTAAGTCACAAGGGTCTTCTAATCCTCACAATGTGGTTAAAGCGACATTCGACGCTTTGACTCAACTAAGAGATGCCGGAACTGTGGCAAAGCAAAGGGGAGTGAGTTTAGATAAGGTATTTAAAGGATAGGCAAATGGGAAAGATTAAAGTAACACAAATCAGAAGTAGTATAAAACGTCCACAAAACCAAAAGCGTACATTGGAAGCGCTCGGTTTACACAAAATCGGACAAGTCGTAGAGCACGACGCTACACCTAATATTTTAGGGATGGTTAATATTATAAAACATTTGGTTTCCACTGAGGAAGCATAAATCTAAGTTATAATGAATTTAAGTAGCTTAAAGCCAGCACATGGCGCTGTAAATAGAGAAGGAAAAAGAGTTGGACGCGGACAGGGTTCTGGAAAAGGTGGTACAGCCAAAAGAGGACATAAAGGAGCTAAGTCTAGATCTGGATATTCGAAAAAAATTGGCTTCGAAGGTGGACAAATGCCACTTCAACGTCGTGTACCGAAATTCGGTTTTAAGAATATCAATAGAAAGGAATATCAAGCTGTAAATCTATCAAAAATCCAGGAGCTTGCTGATGCAGGAGTAACTGAGATTAATCTTGATACGCTTTTGGCCCACAACGTGGTTAAAAAACAAGATTTAGTAAAAATATTAGGAAATGGTGAGCTGAAGGCAAAAGTAAATGTGGTCGCTCACAAATTTAGTGCGAGTGCCGCTGCAGCTATTGAAAAAGCTGGTGGCGAAGCTAAAACTATATAAGACCTAACCGATGAATAAAATTGTTGAAACATTAACGAATATCTGGAAAATCAAGGAACTAAGAGAACGTTTATTATTAACCCTCTCGATGTTATTGGTATACAGATTCGGAGCACAAATCGTACTTCCGGGTATTGATACTGCTCAACTCTCAGAGCTAAATGCCAATACTGAACAAGGAATTTTAGGAATTCTAAATGCATTTACTGGAGGAGCTTTTGCGAATGCTTCTATTTTTGCTCTTGGGATTATGCCATATATCTCTGCTTCAATTGTAGTCCAACTTATGGGTATTGCAATTCCATATTTGCAAAAACTGGACAAAGAAGGTGAAAGTGGAAGAAAAACAAAGACCCAAATAACACGCTGGTTGACCATTGCGATATGTGTCGTTCAGGCTCCAACCTATTTATTTGGTTTAAGCGCTTTAGGTGTGCCTGATTCTGCTTTCGTTTTAGGTAAAGGATTAAACTTCATGTTTCCTGCAGTTACGATTCTAGTGACTGGTACTATTTTCGCAATGTGGTTAGGTGAGAAGATAACAGATAAAGGTATTGGTAATGGTATATCGCTTTTAATTATGGTTGGTATTATTGCTACTATGCCTCAATCTTTCGTTCAAGAATTTATTTCTAGAACAACAAACTCTAATGGAGGTTTTATGTTTGTTCTGATTGAATTGATCGTTTGGTTTGTTGTGATATTACTTTCCGTATTATTGGTAATGGCCATGCGTCAAATTCCTGTTCAATACGCTAGAAGGACAGCTTCTGGTGGTTATGATAAAAACGCAGTAGGAGCGAGACAATACATCCCATTAAAGTTGAATGCTTCAGGGGTAATGCCAATCATCTTCGCTCAGGCGATTATGTTTGCTCCTGGACTTATCGGGCGTTCAATAAATCACACAAGTATAGGACAATGGATGGAAGTTAATTTTCAAGATATCTTTGGACTAGCTTATAATATTTTGTTTGGGGTACTGATTATTATTTTCACATTCTTCTATACGGCAATCACTGTACCAACGAATAAAATGGCAGATGATTTAAAGAGAAGTGGAGGTTTTATTCCTGGTATCCGACCAGGTAAAGAAACTGGAGATTACCTCGATCATATCATGTCCTTAATTACATTCCCAGGATCAATATTCTTGGCATTACTTGCAGTCTTACCAGCGATTGTTGTTAAACTTATGGATGTACAAGCAGGATGGGCGTTATTTTATGGAGGTACCTCTTTGCTCATTATGGTTGGCGTAGCAATTGATACAGTACAGCAAATCAATGCGTATTTGCTAAATAGACATTACGACGGTCTCATGAAGACAGGTAAAAACAGAAAAACGGCTTAACATGGCAAAACAAGCAGCAATAGAACAAGACGGATCTATCATTGAAGCATTGTCTAATGCTATGTTTAGAGTAGAATTAGACAACGGTCACGTTGTCACAGCTCATATCTCTGGTAAGATGCGTATGCATTACATAAAGTTATTACCTGGAGACAAGGTGAAATTAGAGATGAGCCCATATGATTTGACAAAGGCAAGAATAACATATAGATATTGATATGAAAGTAAGAGCATCAATAAAAAAGAGAAGTGCAGATTGCAAAATCGTACGAAGAAAAGGAAGATTATACGTAATCAACAAAAAAAATCCTAGATACAAACAAAGACAAGGTTAATTATGGCTAGAATTGCAGGGGTTGACATACCAAAACAAAAGCGTGGAGTTATATCGTTAACTTATATATACGGTATAGGTCTCAGTAGAGCGAAAGATATTTTAGCGCAAGCAGAGGTTTCTGAGGACAAAAAAGTTTCTGAATGGAATGACACTGAAATCAGTAATATTCGTGAAGCGGTTTCTGAATTCAAAATCGAGGGTGAATTGCGTTCTGAGACTCAATTGAATATTAAGCGATTAATGGATATTGGGTGCCAAAGAGGAATTCGTCATCGTATGGGTCTGCCTTTAAGAGGACAGCGAACGAAAAACAATTCAAGAACCCGAAAAGGAAAACGTAAAACTGTTGCTAACAAAAAGAAAGCAACTAAGTAATTCTTAGTTGTCGAATAAAGTAGAGCATATTTAGAGCTATGGCAAAAACAAATAGT
Source organism: Flavobacteriaceae bacterium (assembly GCA_002691645.1). GTDB lineage: Bacteria > Bacteroidota > Bacteroidia > Flavobacteriales > Flavobacteriaceae > UBA3478. The sequence continues at coordinate 13,920 of NZIP01000039.1, read as the reverse complement.
AAAGTCGGAAAAAAGCGCAAGGTAGTTGTTGAGTCTACGGGAGAAGCACATATCGTGGCATCTTTCAACAATATCATCATCTCATTGACAAATAAAAATGGAGACGTGATTTCATGGTCTTCAGCAGGTAAATTGGGATTTAGAGGTTCTAAGAAAAATACCCCTTATGCAGCACAAGTGGCAGCAGAGGACTGTTCGAAAATCGCTCACGAGGCGGGTTTGAGAAAAGTAAAGGTATTTGTTAAAGGACCAGGTAATGGTAGAGAGTCCGCAATCAGATCAATTCACAATGCAGGTATTGAGGTGACTGAAATCATTGATGTTACTCCACTGCCGCATAATGGATGTAGACCACCTAAGAGAAGAAGAGTTTAATTTAAATAAATAATCCATGGAGAAGCACAAGCTATCGAAGGATAAAGCCTTAATTCATAGCTTCCTCCTATAATAATTAATTATGGCAAGATATACAGGACCAACTTCTAAAATCGCTCGAAAATTTGGTGAAGCTATTTTCGGAGAAGACAAATCTTTTGAGAGAAAAAATTACCCTCCAGGTCAGCATGGAGTGAACAAAAGGAGAGGTAAGAAATCAGAGTATGCGATCCAGTTAATGGAGAAGCAAAAAGCTAAGTACACCTATGGTATTTTAGAAAGACAATTCCGCAACTTATTCTCCAAGGCGAATCGAAGTAAAGGAGTTACTGGTGAAGTTTTACTTCAATTGTGTGAGTCTCGATTGGATAATGTGGTTTATAGATTGGGTATTGCCCCATCGAGAAGAGGAGCAAGACAGCTTGTTTCTCATAGACATATTACTGTAGATGGAGAAGTGGTTAACATCCCTTCATACCAGTTGAAACCTGGTCAAGTTATTGGAGTTAGAGAAAAGTCAAAATCGCTTCAGGCTATTGATCACTCTCTTTCAAACCATTCTAATGTATACGAGTGGTTAACATGGAATGGAGAAAAGAAAGAAGGAACTTTCGTAAGTATCCCTGAGCGTATTCAAATTGCAGAGACGATTAAAGAACAGCTAATCGTTGAATTGTATTCTAAATAATAACCCCAACACACATTTCATATGGCATTACTAAATTTTCAAAAGCCTGACAAAGTAATAATGATTGAATCCAACGATGTCGAAGGGAAATTCGAATTTCGTCCCTTGGAACCGGGTTATGGATTGACCGTTGGAAACGCATTGAGAAGAGTATTGTTGTCTTCTCTTGAAGGACATGCAATCACTTCTGTTAGAATTGATGGTGCTGAGCATGAATTTTCTGTTCTTCCAGGTGTCGTAGAAGACGTAACGGAAATAATATTGAACTTGAAGCAGATTCGCTTCAAGCGTCAAATTGATGACGTGGATAACGAAACTGTTGCGATATCAATATCAAATGCGACAGAAATAAAAGCTGGTGATTTTCAAAGATTTATCTCTGGTTTCCAGATTTTAAATCCCGACTTAGTGATCTGTAATTTAGATGCTAACGTTAACTTCAACATGCAAATCATCATTGAAAAGGGTAGAGGATATGTTCCAGCAGATGAAAATAAAAAATCAAATGCCCCCATGGGCAGCATTGCTGTAGATTCCATTTTTACACCTATCAAAAACGTGAAATACAGTGTTGAAAATTTCAGAGTTGAGCAGAAGACGGATTTTGAGAAACTTGTTTTTGAAATAAGTTCAGATGGGTCAATCAACCCAAAAGACGCTTTGACAGAGGCTGCTAAGATTTTGATTCATCACTTTATGCTATTCTCTGATGAGCGTATCACTCTAGAAGCTGATGAACTCGAAAGCGCTGAAACATACGATGAAGAATCATTGCACATGAGACAGTTGCTCAAAACTAAATTGATAGATATGGATTTATCGGTTCGTGCCTTGAATTGTTTAAAGGCTGCTGAGGTCGATACATTAGGAGATTTAGTTTCCTTCAACAAAAATGATTTGATGAAGTTTAGAAACTTCGGTAAAAAATCTTTGACAGAATTAGAAGAGCTTGTTCAAAACAAGAACCTTCAGTTTGGCATGGATTTGACAAAATATAAATTGGATAGAGATTAGTGAATCATGAGACACGGAAAGAAATTTAATCACTTAGGCCGAACGGCTTCACATCGCAAGGCGATGCTTGCCAATATGGCTTGCTCTCTTATTGAGCATAAAAGAATAAATACAACGACGGCTAAGGCAAAAGCTTTAAAGCAATTTGTTGAGCCTATCGTTACAAGAGCGAAACAAGACAATAATCAAACTACCGATGGTTCCCGTCACAACAGACGTATAGCCTTTTCTATGTTGCGAAATAAGCATGCCGTAACTGAGTTGTTTTCAACAGTCGCAGAGAAAATTGGTGATCGTCCAGGTGGATATACTCGAATTATCAAACTTGGTAACAGACTCGGGGACAACGCAGATATGGCTATGATCGAATTTGTTGACTTCAATTCGATTTACAATGCAGAGGAGAAAAAGGCAAAGACCACACGAAGAAGTCGTCGATCAAAAGCTGCTGCTGAAAAAGTGGAAGAGGTGGTTGAGACTCATGAAGAGGTTGTAGAAGTTGAGGAGCCACAAGCAGAGGCTGAAGCTCCAGCTGCAGAGGAGGCTGAGGATAGCGATGAAGAATCAAAAACGACTTGATAAGTATGTTGATTAAATCGTAATAAATTATTAAAGGATACGTCGTTACGTATCCTTTTTTTTATGTTTCTTACCAAAGAATTAAGGGTAGACCAATGGATTACAAAAAGAGAAAAAAAGCACTTATTTTGTTAGAAGACGGAACTGTATTTTATGGCAAATCGGTAGCTAACCAAGATGGAACCGCATTTGGTGAGGTTTGTTTTAATACGGGAATGACAGGATATCAGGAGATTTTTACAGATCCTTCCTATTTTGGACAAATTATGGTATTGACAAATGCACATGTTGGAAACTACGGAACTAACGAAGATGAAGTAGAGTCTGATAGCATTAAAATTGCCGGCCTAGTTTGTAAAAATTTTAGTTATCAATACTCGCGACCGGCTGCAAGCAAGAGTTTAGAAGATTATTTCGAGAAAGAGCAGCTATTTGCCATATCTGATGTGGACACTAGAGCTTTAGTATCACATATTCGAGACAATGGTGCCATGAATGCTGTTATTTCAACTCGCGTAGACGAGCTTGATCAATTGAAAAAAGAATTGAGTGCCATACCTCAAATGGCAGGTTTAGAACTTGCTTCTAAGGTTTCGACAAAAGAACCGTATTTTTTTGGTGACGAACAAGCGCCACTAAAAGTCGCTGCACTTGATATAGGGATTAAAAGAAACATTCTTAAATGCTTAGCTGAGCGAGGTGCATACGTTAAGGTTTTTCCATACGATACCCCTTTTAGCGAAATGAAAGCATGGGCGCCAGATGGGTATTTTCTTTCAAATGGGCCTGGTGATCCAGCGCCATTGACTAATGCAATTGCGGTGACCGAAGAAATCTTACAAGAGAATGCGCCACTTTTCGGTATTTGTCTAGGTCATCAAGTTTTGGCTCTAGCCAACAAAATTGAGACCTTCAAAATGCATAATGGCCATAGAGGAATAAATCACCCTATTCTCAACTTAATGACCAAACGCGGAGAAATAACCTCTCAAAATCATGGTTTTGCAGTAAATCTAGAACAAGTTGAGGCTAGTTTAAACGTGGAGATGACACATCTACATTTGAACGATCAAACAGTTGCTGGGATAAAAATTAAAAACAAACCTGCATTTTCTGTACAATATCACCCTGAAAGTAGTCCAGGACCGCATGATTCACGTTACCTCTTTGATGATTTTATAACATTGATGAGTACGAACAAATAAAAGTATTCCTTAATTTCGCGCCGAAACACAATTAAATCATAACCAATGAGTATTATTTTAAACATTCATGCAAGACAAATTTTAGATTCAAGAGGAAACCCTACTGTTGAAGTAGATGTTATTACCGAAAATGGTTTCTTGGGTCGTGCAGCTGTTCCTTCTGGGGCTTCAACGGGAGAGCACGAGGCTGTAGAGTTGAGAGATGGTGGTAGCGCTTTTATGGGTAAAGGAGTTCAACAAGCTGTTGAAAATGTAAATGGAATTATTGCAGAAGAACTTGTTGGAATTTCAGTATTCGAACAAAACTTAATCGATCAAATTATGATCGACTTAGATGGAACTCCTAACAAATCTAAACTCGGAGCAAACGCTATTTTAGGTGTCTCTCTGGCAGCGGCTAAGGCGGCGGCTGAAGAATTAGAAATGCCACTGTACAGATATGTAGGAGGTGTGAGTGCTAATACACTTCCGGTTCCTATGATGAATATTATCAACGGAGGTTCGCACTCTGATGCCCCTATTGCTTTTCAAGAATTTATGATCATGCCAGTGAAGGCTGAGAATTTTTCTCAGGCTATGAAAATGGGAACTGAGATTTTTCATCACCTTAAAAAAGTTTTAAAAGATAGGGACTTGTCAACGGCAGTTGGTGACGAGGGAGGATTCGCTCCTACCTTAGACGGTACAGAAGATGCCTTAGATACTATTGGGTTAGCAGTTTCTAATGCTGGTTATAAAATGGGTGATGAAATAATGATTGCCTTGGACTGTGCTGCTGCTGAATTTTATGTAGATGGTAAATACGATTACACTAAATTTGAAGGTGATAAGGGGGCTGTAAGAACTTCTGAAGAGCAGGCTTCATATTTGGCTGAACTATGTGATAAATATCCGATTATTAGTGTTGAAGATGGCATGGATGAAAATGACTGGGACGGATGGAAACTACTTACTGAAAAGGTAGGAGACCGAGTTCAATTAGTTGGGGACGATTTGTTTGTAACCAACGTGGAACGCTTATCTAGAGGTATTTCAGAACAAACGGCAAACTCTATCCTTATCAAAGTAAATCAAATCGGAACCTTGACTGAAACTATTGCTGCAGTCAATATGGCTAAAAATGCAGGATATACTTCTGTAATGTCTCACCGTTCAGGAGAAACCGAAGACAATACGATTGCAGATTTAGCGGTTGGACTCAATACAGGTCAAATCAAAACGGGTTCTGCATCAAGATCAGATCGTATGGCGAAGTACAACCAATTACTTCGAATTGAAGAAGAATTGGGAACAACTGGATATTATCCACAAGAAAACGCTTTTAAAGTCAATAGATAAGTCGATTCAGATGAATACGGTTTTATTTGTTTCCGCTGAAAACGATGGCATTCGAAATTGTAAAGCCGGTGGTATGGGCGATGTTGTTCGAGATGTCCCCAGACTTATTTCAGAAAGAGGTGATAAGGCCTATGTGGTTACTCCTTCGTATTCAAGACTTCATCAAAACGGACGCTTTTTAACCGAAATTGTGGTGGAGTTGAGAGGTGTAGAATACAAGACTGCACTTTATCAAGTACCGCCCAAAAAAAAGTTTGCCAATTTAAACCACTATGTGATTCATCATCCAGAAATTACTGCAGGTAATATTGCACATATTTATCACAATGACGTTGAACAGCCTTTTTACAACGACGCTATCAAATATTTCATTTTTTGCGCTGCTGTGGCTAAATCAATAGTAGATGGTGCTTTTGGGTCTCTAGATGTCGTTCACCTTCACGATTGGCATACGAGCGCTATGCTCATTTTGAGAAAATTCGACAAGGCTTATCAAAAATTGCAATCCATTCGCTTTGTGTATACCATTCATAATTTGGCAATCCAAGGTATACGTCCTTTTAGAGATAACTATGCTTCTCTGGAGCATTGGTTTCCTCATTTAAATTATGATGAAAATGTGTTAAAGGATGACAGATATGAGGATTGTATCAATCTTATGGCTATTGGTATACGGCTCTCTGATGCTGTGCATACGGTATCACCATCGTATAAAGAGGATGTTGTCAAGGCAAGTACTCCACCTATATTTATAGGTGGTGAGGGCTTAGAATTGGACTTGAAAAAAGCGGATAAAGAAGGACGACTTCACGGTATTCTCAATGGCTGTAATTACGCCAATATTCGAAGAGCAAAAAAGGGTGTTCTCTATACCAATATTATCAAGGCTATTTTTCCTTGGCTTCAAGAAGAATCGAAAAAGTATAAGGCTGACTTTTTAGCACATACTGGTGAAAAAGTGTTTGAATTGATAAGTAATAAACCTCGATTTGTAATGTCGAGTGTTGCCAGATTGACCGAACAGAAATTCTATTTTTTCTTAAAATCTTCTGAGACTTTTGAGCTGATTTTACAAAAGTTAAAAATGATTGATGGAGTGATGATTCTTTTAGGTACGGGAGCACCTGAGTATGAAGAATTGTTCAGAGGCTTTAGCTATAAGCATAAGAATTTTATTTTTATCAATGGACAATCTGAAGACGTTATAGATAGCATATATCTGGAGTCAGATCTATATTTTATGCCAAGCCTATTTGAACCCTGTGGTATCAGTCAAATGTTGGCCATGCGAAACGGGCATCCTTGTTTAGTTCATCACACTGGGGGTCTTGTAGATACGGTTGAGCATCTTGAAACCGGCTTTTGTTTTTCAGGAAACACCTTAAAACAAAAGCTTAAAAATATGGTTAAAGAGCTTGATAATGCTATTGAAATCTTCACCAATGAGCCTGAGGTTTGGAAGCAAATTTCTAAACGTGCAAAAGCAAAGCGTTTTACGTGGAAAAAAAACCTCAACTTGTATTATAAACGACTCTATCATCTCTCATAGGCTTTAGAAAATCATAGCTTATGTCTTATATTTGTAGTCCAAAAGAACAAAACCTATGTCCGATAAAGCAACGCTTATTTTAAATGATGAATCTTATGAACTTCCTTTAGTTAAAGGAACAGAGAATGAAATAGGTATTGATATCAAAACCCTGAGAGCCAGCACAGGAGCAATAACTCTTGATCCTGGTTTTAAAAATACTGGGTCCTGTGAAAGCTCAATAACTTACCTCGATGGCGAAAAAGGTATTTTGCGTTACGCGGGTTATTCCATTGAGGATTTAACCAATCGCGCTAATTTTTTAGAAGTTGCTTATCTGCTCATTTTTGGTGAATTGCCGAATGAAGCCCAATACAATAAATTTTTTGACGACATCAAAAAACAATCCTATGTGAACTATAATATGGTGCGAATTTTGGACGGATTTCCAAAGTCAGCTCATCCCATGGGGGTTTTGGCGTCTTTGACTAGTGCATTAATTTCATTTAACCCTAAAACAGTAGATGTAGAGTCAGATGAAGAAATGTATAAAGCCATCGTAAAAATTATGGCTAAGTTTCCGGTGTTGACTGCTTGGGTTTTTCGAAATAGTGAAGACGAAATTTTGACAGAATCTGATTCTGATTTAGATTATGTAGAGAATTTATGTCAAATGTTCTTTAAAAAAGAAGGTGAAAAATATGAGCAAAATCCAGTAATTGTCAATGCGCTCAATCAACTTTTGATTTTGCATGCCGATCACGAACAAAATTGCTCAACGTCAACTGTGCGTATAGTTGGATCATCACACGCCGGTTTATTTGCCTCAATTTCTGCAGGAATCTCTGCGCTATGGGGTAGATTACACGGTGGAGCAAATCAAGCTGTTTTAGAAATGCTTGACGAGATTATGGAAGATGGTGGAGACACCAAGAAATTCATGCAAAAGGCAAAAGATAAAAACGACGCATTCCGTCTTATGGGCTTTGGGCATAGAGTGTATAAGAATTTTGATCCTAGAGCACGTATCATTAAAAAAGCCGCTGATGAGGTTTTAAATGATTTAGGGATAAGTGATCCTGTTTTAGACATTGCAAAAGGATTAGAAGAGGAAGCAGTCAAGGATTCCTATTTTGTAGATCGCAAATTATATCCGAATGTAGATTTTTATTCAGGAGTAATTTACAAGGCTATTGGGATACCGGTAGAGATGTTTACGGTGATGTTTGCCTTAGGAAGACTTCCCGGATGGATAGGACAATGGAGAGAAATGCGTTTGCAAAAGCAACCTATTGGCCGACCTCGACAAATCTATGTTGGACCAACCCATAGAGAATTTAAACCTTTAACGGAGCGTTAAATCGAGGAGGTCTGTTTCGCCTTTTCGCGCAGTAGTCTTTTTACAAATTTAGAGACCTGCTTATTGTATACTTCAAATGTAATTTTGTGCTGATCACAGAATACAGAGCTACTGTCTTTTTCTCCTTTGAAAAGGGTAAGTTTAAAATAAGGAATCACTAAAGCGTAATTCTCAAGTCTTGAATGGAATCTTACAATAATTCCATTTGGTCTTAGTTCAATATTGGCAATATCTCTATTGGTGTTTTTGTTGAGTAAGGAAAGAATTTCTTTTGAGGCCGTTCGAATTCTCATTTGAGGACTTCCTACACCACCCATTTTGATTCGTTCAAAAAAGCCAAAAGGTGCTCCTACAAGAGTATCGATTTCTTGATTGATTTTTTTATCGTTATATGAAGTATTTACTAGCACTGAACAATCAAATTCCTTGCAAAAATAATTAGTTTTGCAGCATCGAGTCAAGAATTATGCAGGATATTAAAGAAATACTAAGCAAATCATTCAAACAGGCTATAATCGCATTATTTGATCGCGAGATCGATGTATTTGAAATTCAACCTACACATAAAGAATTTGAGGGAGATTATACCCTTGTCGTATTTCCTTTATTGAGGCAATTAAAGTCTAACCCTCAGGAGTTAGCTACGAAGATTGGAACTTATGTCTGTGATCACACAGCTGAGGTTCAGGATTTCAATGTTGTAAAAGGCTTTTTAAACCTGAGTCTAAGCGACTCTTATTTTAAGGATTTATTACAAAATATTCACCAAACGAAAGACTTTGGTAGACATCAAAACAATGGAAAAGTTGTTATGGTCGAGTATTCGTCGCCTAATACGAATAAACCTCTTCATCTTGGTCACATAAGAAATAATCTTTTAGGTTACGCCGTTGCAGAAATTTTGAAAGCCTCAGGAGCCAAGGTTTACAAGACTCAAATTATCAATGATAGAGGTATTCATATTTGCAAGTCAATGGTGGCTTGGCGTGAATTTGGTAATGGAGAAACGCCAGAGAGCAGTGTAGAGAAAGGTGATCATTTAGTTGGTAAGTACTACGTTCTGTTCGATAAAAAATATCGCGAACAACAGACTGAGCTTCAATCTCAAGGGTACACGGCTGAAGAAGCTTCAAAAGAAGCGCCTATTTTTAAAGAAGCTCAGAAGATGCTTCTGCAATGGGAGGCTTCTGATTCACAAACCGTAGCCCTTTGGGAAAAGATGAATTCTTGGGTGTATAGTGGTTTTTCTCAAACCTATAAGAGACTTGGAGTAGATTTTGATCAACTCTATTACGAGAGCGAAACTTATTTGTTAGGAAAAGAGGTTGTTCAAGATGGTTTAGATAAGGATATTTTCTACAAAAAAGAAGATGGAAGTGTATGGATTGATCTTACTCCTGATGGCTTAGATGAAAAAATTGTGCTTCGCTCAGACGGTACTGCGGTATATATGACTCAAGATATTGGAACTGCAATTCAACGCGTTAAAGATTATCAAGACATTACAGGGATGGTTTACACCGTTGGTAATGAACAAGATTATCATTTTAAGGTGTTGTTTTTGATTCTGAATAAATTGGGCTACGACTGGTCTAAAGATTTATATCACCTGAGTTATGGAATGGTAGATTTACCTTCTGGAAAGATGAAGAGTAGGGAAGGAACTGTGGTTGACGCGGATGATTTGATGCAAGACATGCACAACACAGCTAAGAACATATCAGAAGAGTTGGGCAAAATAGAATATTTTACAGATGCCCAAAAAGATGATTTATTTGATGTTATAGGATTGGGAGCCTTAAAGTATCATATTTTAAAAGTTGACCCTAGGAAGCGCATTCTATTTGATCCACAAGAATCTGTGGATTTTCAAGGAAATACAGGGCCATTTATTCAGTATACCTATGCGAGAATTCAATCGATATTAAGAAAGAATACATATGATCTTCAAGGAGTTCAAATTGATTCGTCTATTTCATTTGAGGGAATCGAAAAGGAATTGATTAAAAATCTAAATCAGTTTCCTGAAACGATAGCGCTGGCCGCTAATCAATATTCGCCTGCGCTCGTTGCTAATTATACGTATCAATTGGTGAAGACTTTTAATTCATTTTATCAGCAGTTATCTATACTGGGGGAGGAAGATGAACGCAAAAAAGTATTTCGTTTAATTTTGGCCCACAATACGGCCCAGGTAATTGAAAATGCGATGGCTTTGTTGGGAATTCGGGTTCCTCAACGAATGTAAAAAAAGCGTATAAAAAAAGCCGTGAAAATCACGGCCTTTTATGCGTTTGCATCAATGCGGATTATGACTCTCTTGCAGCTACAGCAGCGCCGTAAACTACTAGACCAAATCCAATTTTGTTCACTGCATCACCGATGTTGTAGATAACATCCATCGCTAATCCACCGAATATTCCTTCATACCATCCAGGAGTACCTGCCATATATCCGATTGGATAAATAGCCCATCCTACTAGTACGAACCAACATAGTGTTTTGTGTGCTTGAAGTGTAGCTCCTCCTGCCTGAACAGCAAGTGCTTTTGCTTTACCAAACCAAATGTCATAAACAATTACGAAGTAAGCAATTCCTGAAACTAATCCCCAGAACCATGCTTGGTCTCTAGCAACAGCTTCTCCCCAGTAACCTGTAACAAGCATGATCACAGATAATAAGATGAGTCTCCACATCATAGATCTCTGAGCTCCTGCTACTTTGAGGATTAAATAAAATTCTACACACATTAAAGGTACAGTTAATACCCAGTCAACATATCTAAAGAATGTTGGTGATTCTCCGTTTGATGCCCAATAATCTCTCATGTACCAGTAGTGTACAGCAGCGATAAATGTAATCAAACCAGATACCAGAATAGAAGTTCTCCACTTAGAGTCAAAACTATTCATTGATAAAAAGAAAAAGGCTGATGCGGCCATCATGGCCATACAACCTACAAAAAAAGTGAAACCAACATAATCGTCAGTTGCAATTTTCGAAACGTCTGCCAACAATGGCATGTTAAGAAGTAGTGCTTTCATGTAGTATAGTGAATTTTTGTTTAACCAAATATATAATTAATTGAACACAATATCTTAATTTTAACAATAAATTTTTTCAAAAAAATAAAATAACATACAATAAATTAAGAATTTGAAAATTCCTTATTTCATACTGAGCCTTGTTGGGCTGTGGATTTCCAACCTTTCTGCAGAATATTACGAAGATATTTTTGCATTGATTCTAATATTGAGTATCGGTTTAATACACGGAGCCAATGACTTACAAATTATTTCAGTATTAAACAAAAAGGGAGTGTTGAGAATGAGTGCGTCACAAAGCTTGGCAGTATATATATTCAGTGTTTTTGCGATTTTGTTAATTTTTTATCAATTTCAAAATTGGGCACTTTTCTTTTTTTTGTTGATAAGCGGATTTCACTTTGGTGAACAACATTTTAGTTTGTTGTTTGATCGAAAGGGTATAATTCGACTGCTTGTTTTCGTTATTTATGGTTTGGAGGTATTTTTATTGCTCTTCTTTTTTAATGCGGCAGAATCTTTGGCGGTGATTTCAGACATTGTTGGTTATATAATTTCGTATCAAACCTTAGAATTGAGTTTGCTTATCAATACTGGTCTCATGGGACTTAGCTTTCTTTATTTTGGTTTGTACACCAAAGAACTCCGAATCAACATACTTTTTGAACTTCTGGTACTGGCCTTTCTCTCACTTATTTTTTACACTGCAACCTTATTGTGGTCATTCGCCATCTATTTTGTGATTTGGCACAGCGTACCTTCTATCATTCATCAATTGCATACGATGTACAATGATTTATCTAAAGGATCGCTATTTAAATATGTAAAAAATGGTTCATTGTATTGGGCTATGGCCTTGAGTGCTTTTTTGCTATTGGTATTCGTATTTAATATTGATGTGGTGAATTATAAATCCTACTTGGTGTACTTCTTAGCGGGAGTGACTTTTCCACACGTATTAGTTATGGCTACCTTATTTAAAGATTCATAGCATCGTTTAAACTTTGTATTTTTACGACCCAAAAAGTAGACTTCTATGTTCGAAAATTTAAGTGAGAAACTCGAAGGCGCCTTTAAACGAATAAAAGGCCAAGGAAAGATTAATGAAATCAATGTCGCAGAGACGCTCAAAGACATTAGAAGAGCGCTTTTGGATGCCGATGTCAATTTTAAAACGGCTAAGGCGTTCACCAATGCTGTAAAGGAAAAGGCAGTTGGACAGGAGGTTTTAAACTCTCTTCAGCCGGGTCAGTTAATGGTTAAAATTGTTCGCGATGAGTTGGCTTTGTTAATGGGCGGACAAAGCGTCGGTTTAGAATTACAACAAAAACCTTCAGTTGTATTAATGGCTGGCTTACAAGGTTCGGGTAAAACAACTTTTTCAGGAAAACTAGCGAATTACCTAAAGACCAAGAAAGCAAAAAAGCCACTTCTTGTCGCATGTGATGTGTATCGTCCTGCGGCTATAGAACAATTGAGTATCCTCGCAGCTCAAATAGGTGTTGACGTCTACGCAAATACAGAAGAAAAAAACCCATTAATCATTACTAAAGAGGGTCTTGGCCAGGCCAAAACCAATGGAAATGATGTGGTAATCATAGATACCGCTGGTCGACTAGCTGTGGACCAGGAACTTATGGATGAAATTAAAGCAATCCATGATGAGGCTCGTCCTGATGAAACGCTTTTTGTGGTGGATTCCATGACCGGTCAAGATGCTGTAAATACGGCGAAGGCATTTCATGATTTATTGAATTTTGATGGTGTGGTTTTGACCAAGTTAGATGGTGATACTAGAGGTGGAGCAGCTTTGTCTATTAAGTCCGTGGTTGATAAACCCATTAAGTTCATCGGTACTGGAGAAAAGATGGAAGCACTTGATGTCTTTCATCCGGATCGAATGGCTGACCGTATTTTGGGAATGGGTGATGTGGTTTCACTTGTCGAACGAGCACAAGAACAATTCGATGAGGAACAAGCCCGTAAACTCCAGAAAAAAATTGCTAAAAACAAATTCGGCTTTGATGATTTCTTGTCTCAGATTCAACAGATTAAAAAGATGGGGAATATGAAAGATTTGATGGGGATGATTCCTGGAATGGGTAAAATGACCAAAGACTTAGATGTGGACAATGACTCGTTTAAACACATCGAGGCTATTATTCATAGTATGACACCTAAGGAACGCTCTAATCCCTCACTACTAAACTCATCTCGTAAAAAACGCATCGCTAAGGGAAGTGGTAGAAGTATTCAAGAGGTCAATCAACTCTTAAAGCAGTTTACTCAAATGAGTAAGATGATGAAAATGATGCAAGGGGGTGGCGCAAGAAATATGATGCGAATGATGCAACAACAGGGAGGACCAGGACGAATGTCTTAAAAAATTATAAAGATGATCTTACTAGACGGAAAAAAAACAAGTGCAGATATCAAAGAGGAGATTGCTGCCGAGGTGACAAACATCATCAATCAAAATAAAAGGCCTCCGCATCTTGCGGCCGTTTTAGTCGGTGAAGATGGAGCCTCAATGACTTATGTCAAAAATAAGGTTAGAGCATGCGAAAAAGTGGGTTTTGAATCTACATTGATTCGTCTCAAGGATTCTACAACTGAGGAAGAACTATTACAAGAGGTTCACGCATTAAACACTGACGATTCTATTGACGGCTTTATCGTTCAACTGCCATTACCCTCTCAAATAAACGAAGAGAAAATACTATTAGCGGTTGACCCTAAAAAAGACGTGGACGGATTTCATCCAACAAACTTTGGTCGGATGGCCTTAG
>NZIP01000038.1 GCA_002691645.1 Flavobacteriaceae bacterium | reverse complement strand
CGCATTCTAATTAAATTTGCGCAGATAAATGTTCTAAAAATGAATGTAAAATCTATTTGTTGTATTGGTGCTGGTTATGTTGGAGGTCCAACGATGACCGTAATCGCAAACAAATGCCCAGAAATCAAAGTTGAAGTAGTAGATATCAATCCAACGCGCATCGCTCAATGGAATGATGAAGACCTCGACAACCTACCTGTATATGAACCTGGTTTAGCTGAATTAATCGCAGAAACCAGAGGTCGTAACTTGTTCTTTAGCACAGAAGTCGACCGAGCTATTCAAGAAGCAGACATGATATTTATTTCTGTGAACACACCGACTAAAACCTATGGTAAAGGTAAAGGACAGGCGGCTGATCTCAAATATATTGAACTCTGTGCGCGATCTATAGCTAAGGCAGCCACATCAGACAAAATTGTGGTTGAAAAATCAACCTTACCTGTTCGTACTGCCGCGGCCATCAAAAATATATTGGATAATACGAGTTCAGGGGTGCACTTTGAAATCTTATCTAATCCAGAATTTTTAGCTGAGGGAACGGCAATTACTGACCTTGTAGAAGCAGACCGCATACTCATAGGAGGAGATGAAACCCCTTCAGGAATAGCCGCTCGAAACGCACTTAGTGCAATCTATGAACACTGGCTTCCCAAAGAAAAAATATTACAGACCAATGTGTGGTCATCAGAATTGTCTAAGCTTGTCGCCAATGCCTTTTTGGCCCAACGCGTATCTTCTATTAATGCCATTTCATCACTGTGCGAAAAAACAGATGCTGATATCGATGAAGTAGCTAAAGCTATTGGGCTAGATTCGAGAATAGGGCCTAAATTTTTAAAGGCTTCCGTAGGCTTTGGAGGATCTTGTTTTCAAAAGGACATTCTCAATTTAGTCTATATCGCCAAATCATACGGACTTCAAGAAGTGGCTGATTATTGGGAGCAGGTCATTCTTTTAAATGATTATCAAAAAAAGCGCTTTGCAGAACACATTATTTCTACGCTATACAACACAGTATCTGGTAAAAAAATAGCCTTCTACGGTTGGGCATTTAAAAAAGATACTAATGATACACGAGAGGCTGCAGCAATTTATGTTGCAGATGCACTGATTGAAGAGCATGCGCATATCACTGTATACGACCCTAAAGTAAAAAAAGAACAAATGCTGGCAGATCTCAATTACTTAGGAACGCGTTCAGCAGAAGAAAATGAAAAGTATTTGACCGTAGTTAATTCAGCTTATGAGGCTTCACAAGATGCACATGCCATAGCCGTATTAACCGAATGGGATGAATTTATTGATTTGAATTGGTCTGACATTTATCAGGCAATGATGAAACCTGCTTTTGTATTTGACGGTAGAAGAATTCTAGATAACGAGATGCTGAGTAATATTGGGTTTAAAATTTATAAAATCGGACAGTCATGAATATCCTAGTTACTGGAGCTGCCGGTTTTATTGGGTATTTCACCAGTTTAAGATTATTAAAAGAAGGGCATCGCGTCATTGGAATCGACAATATCAATTCCTATTATAGCACAACTCTAAAATTTGACAGACTTGGACAATTGGGGATTTCTAAGGTAGATGCAGAACAAGACAATATAAGATGTCATAGTGAAATCTACCCTCAATTTAATTTTTATAAAATTGATATTGCAGATGCAGANGCTTTAGANCANCTTTTTGANCGCGAGTCNTTNGATGTGGTATGTAATTTGGCTGCACAGGCTGGTGTTCGCTACTCNATCGAAAATCCGAAAGCCTATGTAGAAAGTAATATTGTCGGCTTTGTAAATATCCTAGAATGCTGCAGAAATCATGAAATCAAACATCTGGTTTACGCCAGTTCTTCTTCAGTTTATGGTCAAAATGAAAATATTCCGTTCTCGACGGAGGATAGAGTTGATCATCCAATAAGTCTTTATGCCGCTTCTAAAAAATCTAATGAACTAATGGCGCACACCTATAGTCATCTCTATAAATTTGCGACTACTGGTCTAAGGTTTTTTACAGTTTACGGTCCTTGGGGGCGACCAGATATGGCCTATTTTCTTTTCTGTGAGGCCATTAGACAGCAAAACCCTATCAAGGTCTTTAATAAGGGAAAATTAGAGCGGGATTTTACCTATATCGATGATATCGTAGAAGGTATTGTTCGTATCATTTTAAAAGATACAGCTCAAAGAACACCTTATAAACTCTACAATATTGGTAACAATCAATCCGTAAACCTTTTAGATTTCATCGACACCATTGAAAAAGAAATGGGAAAAGAAACCCATAAAGAATACGTCGAAATGCAAGCAGGTGATGTGTANAAAACTTGGGCAAACGTCGATGCACTAATCAAAGACTACGATTACCACCCCAATACAGCCTTAGCTGTAGGAATTAAACACTTTGTTCAGTGGTACAAGGACCATTATAAGTTTTGATTTACACGAGATTTGTGATAGGCTTTGTCATAAATCGACTCGTATAAAGGTAAAATCAGATTAATATCAAATTTAAAAGAATGTTCTTGGGCTCTATCCTTAAACTCTTTTAATCGATCTTCATCTTCAAGAATGTGAATAGCCGAGGCAGCCATACCTTCAATGTCACCGATTTCATTTAAAAATCCTGTAACACCGTTTTCATTTACTTCTTGCAAACCTCCTGCATTAGAAGAAACAACAGCACATTTATTTGCCATGGCTTCTAAAGCAGACAATCCAAAACTCTCTATTTCAGAAGGCAGTAAGAACAAATCAGTCCAACAAAGTATTCGATCAATCTCTGAGCTGTTTCCCAAAAAATGAACCTTGTCAGACAATCCTAATTTGTCTACAAGCTTCTTAGCTTTATTTTTTTCAGGTCCCTCACCTACCATAACAAGTTTGGAAGGAATCTTTTGAGCTACCTTTTCAAACACTCTAATTACATCAGGGATTCTTTTCACCTTTCTAAAATTAGATACATGTGTTATAATTTTTTCCTCTGGTAAAGCCACTAAATGACGTTTACAGGGTTTTGTTTTGTTNTTCTCGTACTTTGAAACGTCTATAAAATTGGGAATTACCTCTATCGGCCTATTAATATTAAACATGTCATAGGTCATGTTTTTTAAACTGTGACTGACTGCAGTTACCCAATCTGAGTGGTTTATACTAAAAGTTACTGCGGGTTTATAGAAGGGGTGACTACCTACCANAGTGACATCTGTTCCGTGCAGTGTGGTAATGATTGGAATATTGTAATCTTCATCTCTCAACATGGTTTTGGCCATATACGATGCGTAAGCATTAGGAATTGCATAATGAACGTGAAGCACATCGATCTGATGTTTTCGAATGACGTTCACTAATTTACTCGACAAGGCTAAATCATAAGGCTGGTGATTAAATAATGGATAATCAGGAACTTGAACCTCGTGAAAAAATATATTTTTGTTTAACTGAGATAATCGAACGGGCTGCTTGTAGGTCACAAAATGAATTTCGTGCCCCTTGTCTGCAAAAGCAAGACCGAGCTCTGTGGCGACTACACCACTTCCTCCAAAAGTCGGAAAACAAACTATAGCAATTTTCAAAAGCGCTTTTTTACAAAAATAAAGATACTATTCGAGTATGGCATCATATATGGCTTGTTGAATGCGAGTTCTAAGGTTTGAACTCAATAAATATGTATTATTTCCCTCAGGGTAAACAGCATTGGATAAAAAAACGAAGACCAGCTCTTTTTCTGGATCTGCCCAAACATACGTCCCTGTAAATCCGCTATGCCCAAAGCTCTCTGAAGACACACANCCGCATGTAGGACCAGGATCTGCCAACTGCGGTTTATCAAATCCAACTCCTCGTCGTACACCCATATTACAATAGTAACAGGTGTTAAAATCATTTATAGTCTCAGCTTCAATATAATTCTTATCCGCATATACACCTCCATTTAAATACATCTGCATAAGCTTATAAAGCTCTAAACTGTTAGANAATAATCCAGCATGACCAGCAACTCCTCCTAAAATAGCCGCTCCTTTGTCGTGTACAAAGCCCTGTATTTTTTGTTTTCTGAACTTTTTTTCTATCACTGTTGGAATAATTTTATTTTTCGTGTACCAGTTATTTGGATTAAACCCTATTCTATTGAATCCAGCTGGTTCGAATAAGAAATTTTCGACTAAATTTTCTAAAGAAGTCTTGTGTTTGGTTTCTAAATAATACTGCATTAAATAGTAAGGTAGATCACTGTATATATATTCTTTAGAAACTGCTTTTGCCTGTGTTATTTGATTGAGAATACGATCTGCCATTTTATCTATGATGTATAAATCTTCTGCCACTTTTAGTGGGAAAGATTCACTTTGTTCTCTAGCGTAATGAGAGTCTAAGGGATCAAGATTTTTTTGGTTGACTGTTTCTTGATAAAACGGAATTCCAGCTGGGAATTGTCCATAATGAGACAAGGCACTTCTAATGGTTTGATAAGCAAATTCGGATTCCAATAAGGCGGGAATTAATGTTGACAAAGAATCAGAGAGTTGCAATTCTTGATGTTGCACTTCATTCATCAACAAAGGTAGAGTAGCTGCGATTTTGGTAACTGAAGCCAGGTCATACAAGTGGTCCCATTTTACTTTAGTTTGTCTTGCGTATGTGTGATACCCGTAGGACTTGTGATAAATAATTTTTCCATTTTTTCCGACGACTATTTGAGCGCCTGGAAACATGAGAGAGTCTAAACCAATTTTGACTAACGAATCTACTTTGGCGAGTTTCTTCGAAGAAAACCCCACTATTTCTGGTGTAGATGAAATAGATATCGTTTGTAAAGCTGTTGTTTTGAGTCCCATTCCTTGACGAAAAATTGAATTGACATCAACAGGAAGTCGTCCCTCAGAGGCAAAGGCACCAAAGAGCAGTTCGGCTGTTTTAGCTTGCGCAATTTCACTGTTTTGATAAGACATTACGATTTCATCAAAGTCCTCAATTATTGGAATTTCATCAAGAGAGTAGGGTTTTGAAAACAGAATCAAAGCCTTTTTAGCAGGCCACTGCTTTAATAAATCGAGGCTGTTTAGGTCTTGTTTAGACCATTTATGCGACTTGTAAGGATTGATATTGGATTTGTGAAAACCAACAATAATATGATCTGCCTCAGATAACTTATCTCTGAGGTTTTCATCCATCCCATTATGAAGTTCCACCTTTTCGATGGATCCATAAAAGTTCAAGGTTTTTAAAAATGTTTGGTGATCACTATCTCCCAAGGGCACATAGACAATTTTAGTCGATGGTGACAAGGGAATGCCCTTATTTTCATTTTTTAAAACCGTGATAGACTTTTCTACTAGTTTTTCATTGAGAATGAAATCTTGAGGAGAAGCCAAGTCTTGACTAATGTTGGCATCATCTACAAATCGATTTTTGAATAAACCATTATCTAATTTGAGTTGAAGAATTTTTTTAACAGCACTGGCCATCTGTTTTTCACGGATTATTCCATTTCTGTAGGCCATTAGAACACTTTTAAAAGACTTTTTGTAATCTGCTGGGAATACAAGTAATTCATTACCTGCCAAAAAAGCCTCGAGTGCCACATCTTTTTCAGTACTTGCTGTAGCACCTTTCATGTTGAGAGCATCAGACACGACTAAGCCTTTAAAACCTAATTCTTTTCTGAGTAATCCCTGAATAATATCCTTAGACAATGATGCAGGAACATAAGACTTCGATTTTTGAAAGGCTGGAACAGATAAATGAGCAACCATTACTGCTTTTAGCCCATTATCAATTAGTTTTTCATAAGGATACAACTCTACCTGCCGCAATCGATCTTCGGAATGCGTTACTTGAGGTAAAGCTAAATGTGAATCTACTTCAGTATCTCCATGACCAGGAAAATGCTTTGCCACAGCCAAAACACCTGCAGAGTCAAGTCCTTTTGAAAATGCTAGAGCTCTTTTTGTCACCTCCTCTGGCGAAGAACCAAAGGATCGATTTCCAATAATTGGGTTGAAGGGATTCGTATTTATATCCACCACTGGTGCAAAATTGATGTGAACGCCGATTCGTTTGCAATGAAGACCAATTCTATAACCTAATTCCTTGAGTAAATCCATGTCTTGAACGGCTCCCAAGGTCATGTTCCAAGGAAACTTCAAAACGTTCCTAAGACGCATTGCTAAGCCCCATTCTGCATCCATTCCTATGGCTAATGGAGTTTTGGCTAAGGCTTGGAACCTATTGGTTAATTTGAGTTGTGCTTCAGGTGTTCCTGTTGAAAAAAGTAAATTTCCCAGATAATATTTAGTGATAAGCGTATCGATCTTAGTGGGATCGGATTCGCTTTCTGAATTGACGTAGACCATAAAGAGCTGACCTACTCTCTCTTTGTCATTCAAAATTTGGTACAAACTATCAACTTCAGAACTTGATTTTTGCTGAGCCCACGTACTTGAAGATATGAATACTCCTAAAAGGCAAAGACCTAAGACTTTTTTATTCATTTAATGCATTGCTTAAACTGATCTACTACTAATTAACGGGAAATGAATAAGCCCATTATAACTCAAAGCAAATTAATTAAAATCACAATGAGTAAGAGTTAAACTAATAAGTAATTACTAGTAAAAAGATTGTATCCAGTCTAGAAGGGTCAGAAATCGTTGAATGAGTTCATCGAATAAGCCCCGTTTATAATTGTATACATAAACGATATAAGTGGAAAACAGTATACCTACTCCAGATAAAACCGAACTCAAACGAATCGGTACTTTTTTGACCTGTATTGATTTTGTCTCTGTTATTTTTTCCTTTTGCTCTTTCTCTAACACAAGAGGGCTTTCGGTAAACGTTGAATTGCTGTAACTAACATTGCTGTTAGAAGAATAATTCCATCTTTTGCGATATCCTCTTATATCGTAGTGAACAAAAGTATCGTAAAGCCCCATTCCACCTGTGTGTATTTTTCCTTTGTGCTGTAACTCATCTAATTGTTCGAAAACTTGGGTAGAATTCATTCCACTAACAACGATATCAGCGGCTTTACCAAGGACATGCTGAGATCTACTCGAACTGCCAGGAATTGTATTATTATATGACTCACATCTATAACCACTATTGATGGTAATAGGGCGTTGGATGTAATTTCTGATGTATTGTAATTCTTCAGCTAATCGTTGCACATTCAACTCAACGGTTAATGGCATTTCACATCCACAACTACAATCAAATTCGTGTTTTTTAAAATTTAGAGTCACTGCTTAGGAAGCACTTTTAGGTTCGACCTATAATTTATAACTCTATATCCAGAGAATAAATCTACCCTACCATTAATTAGATAAACGACGCTAAGTTTCGATAAAACAAATGACTACATTACTTGATAAACCGAGAATGCCAACTCTCAGCAGCGGGCACCTCCCAATTAGATTCAAACTCTGCTTTGGTAGTTACCAAATTATTAAAAACAATCGTGTTCGCCGATATAGACTTGTCTTTGGCCATTTGCTTGAACTCCTTCAAGGCTTTATAAGCAATAAATTGCCCGTGCTTAAATGAAACGTTCATATTGTCCATAAGCACTATATTAAATTTTTGCTCGAACTCTTGAATAAGGTGCACAGAGGCATCGATTGAACAACCTGATGGTGCTTGATGCTCTTGATCAACAGCTATGACAATAAATCGATTGTAAGGCATTTTAAAACCAGCCTTTAGCGGCTGTCCATGTGTGCCCCAGGTATCAATAAAGGATTTAAGCCCCTCATTTATTTCACTTTGTTCTTGCTCAGAAAAAGTCCGATTACATTGATAAATCCAGATTCTTGATGATTCTGGTAGTTCTTCAAATTCTATATTCATATTACAAGTCTGCTGCCTCAGCAATAAGCTCAGCGATATCTTTTACTTCTGTGGTGTTCGATTCGTCCTCAAATGAAAGACCGTCATTCATCATGATGTTGCAAAACGGACAAGAGGAGGCCAAAATATCCGCATTTGTCTCTTTGACCTGCTCAGCGTGTTCAACATTTATTTCTTTATTCCCCTTTTCAGATTCTTTGAACATCTGCGCTCCTCCAGCTCCACAACAAAGACCATTTTTTTTGCACTTTTTCATTTCAACTAGCTCAGCATCTAACTTGGCCAGAACCTCTCTCGGAATTTCATAGATATTGTTAGCTCTGCTCAAATAACAGGGGTCGTGGTATGTAATTTTCTTTCCCTTAAAATGTCCACCACTAACCAAGAGTTTGTTTTCAGAAAATAATTTAGCTAGTAGTTGTGTGTGATGTATGACATTGTAATGACCTCCTAATCCAGGATATTCATTTTTTAGAGTATTAAAACAGTGAGGGCAGGCCGTGACTATATTCTGAGTTTCATAGGCATTTAAAGTCTCTATATTACTCATGGCCTGCATTTGAAACAGGAATTCATTACCTGCTCTTTTTGCAGGGTCTCCACTACAGCTTTCTTCTTGGCCTAAAACGGCAAAACTCACCTTTGATGCCTGTAAAATTTTTGCAAATGCTTTGGTGATTTTTTTAGCGCGATCGTCAAAGCTACCAGCACATCCAACCCAAAACACATAATCAGGTTTTATGCCTTGAGCTTGCAATTCTGCCAATGTGGAAATTTTTAATGCTGTTTTATCCATTTTATATTAATCTTTTGTCCAATTCATACGGTCTTGAGGGCTAAAGGGCCATGGTGCTCCATTGTTTTCAATATTGGTCATCATTGAATTCAAATCAGCAGGACCAGAAGATTCTTCCATTATCAAATAACGCCTCATATCTAAAATAATTGATACTGGATCTATCAAAATTGGGCAAGCTTCTATACATGCATTACAAGTTGTGCAAGACCAAAGTTCTTCTCTTGAGATATAGCCGTCAAGTAAATGCTTTTCTTTATTTAATTTTTTATCATTATCTCCGATCAATTCCGTCGCTCGATCTCTAGTATCCATCATAATTTTTCTTGGAGAGAGTTTTTTTCCTGTTAAATGTGCCGGGCAAACTGAGGTACATCGACCGCATTCTGTGCAACTAAATGCATTCAATAATTGCAATACACTTAAATCTGTTACCTCCTTAGCGCCAAATGAAGGTATGGCATTTTCGTCTGTACTTTGAGCAGCGTTTGGATCCATAAAGGCCATCACTTCATTGGTGACCGATTGCATATTATTCATATTTCCTATGGCTCCTAACTTCGCGAAAAATGTATTCGGAAAAGCCAAAATGATATGCAGGTGCTTTGAATAATAAAGGTAGTTTAAGAAGCACAGTATACCGATGATATGTAACCACCAAAAACTTCGCTCAAAAATAATGAGAGTAGAGGTCTCCATAGACTCAAAAAGAGGTGCAAAGATTGCACTAACAGGGAAAAGGCCAGCTTCTGTGTAATGCGCTACTCCTCTAGACTGCAAGACCATATCAGAGGTATTCATGCCAAAAAAAAGGAGCATCAAAAGAATTTCGAAATACAAAATGAAATCCGCATCAAGTTTAGGCCAGCCTTTCATTTCAGACAATCTGAATCTTCTAATTCTCAAAACATTTCTTCGAAGCCAAAAAAGTATTACTGCTAATAAGACTAGTGCTGCAAAAATTTCTAGAGTCGCCGTAAAGCCATCATAAAAGCTACCTAAAACTCGATATAAAATTCGGTGTGTTCCAAAGAGGCCATCTATTAGGATTTCTATGAGCTCAATATTCACCACAAAAAAACCGATGTAAACGATTAGGTGAAGAATAGCAGCTATAGGTCTTGCTCCCATTTTGGATTGTCCAAAAGCTACTTTGAGCATTTGTTTCCAACGTTCACTGCCATTGGTGTAATCAAAATTACCCTGACCTTGGTTTATAGCCTTTTTGAGTTTACTGGCATTTTTATAAAGCACAAAAAGTGCAACGATCCAAATCGACATGAATATGACTGAACTAAGTATTGTACTCATGTACTATTCTTGTTTTATTTCAGATTTTGCAGGATCATCCGTGGGCAAGACATATGCTTTCTGTTTTTTTCCGAAAAGTGAAATGTCGATATAACGTTTAGGGTTTAATCTCAAATCTTGTAGAAGTAATTCCAATTCTTTTGAGGTATTCAATAAATTTTGATGTAATTCNTCNTTNGACATCATTTTTCCTAAACTNCCTTCACCTTNTTCGAGTTGCTCCAAGATTGCNGATAGNTTTTTNGTNATTTCNTTGCTCTCTGAAACAATNGCNGCNACATCGTNNGCNNGNATACTATCAGTCATCNCTTTNAGATTNTGACTAATTTGNTTNGTGTTTTTTANNGTNCTTTTNATATCTGAATTCGATTTNGNCATCAAATCATCTAAANTTGNNGTAATACCGTTTANNCTTTTNGATATTTCTAATAACTCTGCACTTGTNTGTCTNANATTTGCTTGAGTNTTTNCATCTANNACATTATTNATNGCNACAACTAAACTNTCCGCATTNCTAATAGCGTCCTCNACTTTTAATTGNAAAGGGGTTANTTTNTGTTGTACTANTTCTGTNATNCCNGGTTTTACAGNNGTNGGTANNGTATCNCCACTTTNAGCTAACNCGGCATTATCAAATCTTTGGACAATTTGAATACCCTTACCTCCAATTATACCTGTATCATAAAGCTCTGCAACCGAATTTTTCGAAAATTCAAAATCTGATGTAACAGAGAGCGTAACTAAAAGTTGACCTCTTTGATTTAAAAAACCAACGTTTTTAATCGTTCCTACATTAAACCCATTCAAGCTCACTGGAGTTCCACTTTGAAGGCCTCCTACATGATCGTAGACTGCATAAAAAGTTTTTGAAGAGTCAAAAAGAGAGGAAGACTTTAAATAATTCAATCCGAAAATTGAAGCGCAAATTCCAAAGGCTGCGATAAAACCTGCTTTTAATTCTTGGGATATTTTCAAACTCATCAAATNTTAAGGATGTTCTCGTTTTACTTTTGATGTTATGGAGACACGCTTGTCCGCTTTATAGGCCACTATATAAGCATCCGCATATCCAGACAATCTAGCGCGCTCTAAAAGTCGTTTCACAGATGCATACGAATGAGTTTCACCTGACATATATCGGGTATATTGACCAAATTGTTCGGTGCTGATATTAGGTAGTCCATTAAAGTTTTCTGAAACAGGTTTAATCGCCGAACTTGTTTTTCTAGCCATGATTTGAACCTTGAACGTAACCAGGGTTTTATTCACCTCTTCGAGCGCTACCGCCTTTTCATCTTCGACCGTCTGTTTCTGAGAACTTTCAGTATGACCTGTCTCTAAATCGTCATTTTCTTCTTTTACAGACTCCTTACTGCTGTCGATATCTGTTTGATCAGTCTTTGTTTCTTCAGACGGATTGCTTTCTTTGGTTATTTCCTCAGGGTCATTTGCAGTGGGGGGAGTTGACAATATTTCATCCTCACTTTTTTGAATCAAATCAATTTCTGAATCTCCTTCTTCAATTTTATCTTGAGCCTTTCGGGTTTCATAGCTGTTAATGATCTCTTGATTCTTTTCTTTGGCCTCCTGTAATTCTTTATAAGAATTGATAATTGTTGGGGATGCGATCTCCTCCTGATCTATGGTCTCATCGGTTGATGCTCCTCCAATCACCTCAGTATCTATATCGCTAAAAACGCTGTTACGCTCAAAATTCTTTTTGTATAACAAAACCGCCTGGGCAATGGAACGCCCCATTTCGATTTGTCCTCTTTTGGAATTTAGATAGCTTCCTTCGTTTTTATTGGTTAAAAAACCTGTTTCTACCAATACACTTGGCATAAAAGTTTGATGTAAAACAATAAAGCCAGCTTGTTTGACTTTTCGATCTTTTCTTTTGAGCTCTCTGGTAAAACTGTTTTGTATTAACGAAGCTAATTGTATACTTTTCTCTAGATGCTCTTCTTGCATTACCGTAAGGCCTATAACGGACTCTGGAGAATCTATATCGTATTTGGCATATTTTTCTCTAAAATCATCCTCTAGGTAGATTACGGAGTTTTCGCGTTTTGCAACTTTAAAATTTTCCTCAGAGGCATGTAGACCTAACACGAATGTACCTGCGCCATATGCNTTTGAACTATGTGCGTCACAATGAATGGACAGGAAAAGGTCAGCATCATTTCTGTTTGCAATAGCGCCTCTCTCTTTAAGTTCGACAAAAGTGTCGCTATCTCTAGTATAAACAACTTTGATATTACTTTCTTTAGACAACTCTTCTCCAATAGCTAAAGCGATGTTAAGGGCAATGTTTTTTTCAATATAGCCATTACCCACATTACCAGGGTCTTTTCCACCGTGACCAGCATCAATTACAACCACAAAGGGCTTTGTATTGGCAATTGCATCGGCCCAGACAAGATGAGTCGTGATTAATATAAAAGTGAAAAATAAAATACTTTTTCGCATGTTTATTTTGATTTGTAAGGACAATAATATACTCCAAATTTAATAAATCCTATTTCAACTTAAGTTAAATATTGTGTAAGTTTGATGNCAAAAATCAAGCCATACNNGGTAATNAATATCCTNTACAGATTTGGGCCCATCTAAATATTCAGTTGTCTTAGTGTTGTTAGCCCTTTTTTTATCTGGTGGAATTCATGCACAAGAAAAAAAAATAAAAGGCCTTACTGCACCACTTTTTCAGTCTAAAATTGAGGGTCCAAAAGTCACCGATGAACTTAAATTAGACCGAGAAAATAGTAGTTTAACGAAAAAAGATAGTGTTTTACCAACTGCAGTTTCTAACGGAAGAATAACTGGTCCTATCAAATACAAGGCAAAAGATTTCGTCAAAATAAGTCAACTCGAGAATAAAATTGCACTGAATAATGAAGCTGAAATTTTATACGAAGACACAGAACTGACCGCTGGGATTATCGATATTGATTATTTGACTAGCGAAGTTCAGGCCGGCCGAATCACCAATGATAAGGGCGAAAAAGAGCAAACCCCTAATTTTACTCAAGGACCTTCAGTTGTAATTCCAGATTCAATTCGATTTAATTTCAATACCCAAAAAGCCCTTATTTACAACTCCAGAACAGAACAAGGAGCTTCACTAGGTGCTTTGGGTGGAGGTGAATCTATGAAAGTCTTTACCGAATTTACCAAAAAAGAAAATGATTCAGTTTTTTTCTTTAAAGACGGAAAATTGACTACCGCAAAAGATACGATCGATCCGGACTACTACATTAAAATTAGAAAAGCAAAATTTGTTCCTGGCAAAAAGATTATAGCAGGTTTTGCCAATATGTATCTAGAAGATGTACCAACTCCAATTGCTTTACCATTTGCTTATTTTCCATTGACCACAGGACGAACAGGAGGATTGATATTTCCAACAATTACAAACGATCCCCAACGCGGATATGCCCTACAAAATGGTGGATACTACTTGCCTTTAAGTGAATATGCTGACCTAAATATTATGGGAGACTTCTACACCAACGGAAGTTATGGGATGCGCTTACAGTCCGTTTACACCAAGCGATATAAATATCGTGGTAATGTTAATTTTCGATTTGAAAATCTTGTCAACAGTCAAAAAGGATTTGACGATTACAGCCGAAGTACCATTTTTAATTTACAGATTTCACATTCACAAGATGCCAAAGCGAGTCCCAATTCAAGATTTTCAGCCTCTGTTAACATTGGAAGTAGTTCGTACTTCAGGAATTCTGCAAACCAACAGAANTTGGCATTAACACAGAANAACAATTTNTCNTCATCTGTNTCCTATTCGAAAACATTTCCTGCNTATCCCTCTGTGAATTTGAGNTTNACTGCGACCCACAATCAAAACACAAATACGCAGGCCATCAATATGACCCTACCNACAATGCAAGCNAATATGGAACGTNTATTTCCNTTTGCCAAACGCAATGGNATNAAAAAAGGAATTATACAAAATATCAACTTGCAATACTCCATGAGGGCAGAAAATAGAATTCGAACAACAGACTCTTTATTTCTNACTTCANGAATGTTTGAGNATGCAAAATTTGGAGCACGTCACAGTATTCCTATNAGCACCAACTTTAAGGTTGCAAANTACTTAAGTNTTTCTGCAGGTGCGAGTTANGAAGATGTCTGGACNTTTGAAACCTTTAGACGAGGNCAAGANCCTAATGCAGAATTCAATAAAGAAATTGTNNTNGACACCGTGNGAGGATTTGAACGATACAACAATTACGGTATTAGCTCAAGTGTTGGAACCACCTTATACGGNACNTACACCTTNAATGAAAANTCAAAATTTGAAGCNATACGACATGTGATAAGNCCNTCGGTTTCTTGGAGTTACAAACCNTCCTTNGAGCAATACTACGATTATTACGAACGNTANGANGGAGCNCTAGAACAATATTCAANTTTTGANGGNAGTCTTTACGGGGCNCCNAGTCTAAGGCGAACCAACAGCTTGAGTTTTNCACTTCAAAACACTTTNGAAGCNAAAGTAAGNCCTAAGGATAGTACCGAAACGGAATCAAAAAAGGTGTCCNTNTTNAGNAATTTGAATTTTTCAAGTTCNTATAANATGGAGGCNGATTCTNTAAGAATAAGTCCAGTCACCTTTAATGGAGCAACNGCCTTATTTGATAAAAAAATGAGTATCAATTTTACGGGAGCNNTAGANCCTTATGCNNTAGATGCCAATAANCGAAAAATAAATAAGCTCAACGTAAAAAANAACGGTTCACTTTTTCGTCTTACTCGNTTTAGTGTAAATGTGGGTTACTCATTAGACAATAAAACCTTTGANAGAAATGCTCGTAAAGANGATGANCAAGAATCAGAAGATAGAAATGGNGANAATTACAANGAAGACTACAGAGCGGCTAGTGGAGGGCGTGANGATGATTTATTTGGATTTGGANTAAANGATGGNGGTTTTGATGANCGCAACCNATCNAGGGGNGCTCCTGAAGATGAGGANGANGAAGANAGTGAATTATATCGAAANCCCNTACCNTGGACACTTCGTTTGGCATTTACCTCAAATTATTCTAANAACGCAAGNCAAAATGANTTTACAAANACCTCNTTAATGTTTTCAGGGACAGTAGATCTTACCCCTAANTGGAANGTTCGTTTTTCNTCTGGATATGATTTTAANAATAAAGGATTNAANNTNACCCAACTCGGATTTAAACGAGAATTAAAAAGTTTTGACTTGAGATTTAATTGGGTACCTTTTGGAAGNAATCAACGGTGGGATTTCTTTATNGGTATAAATAGNTCTATGCTNTCTGATCTNAAATGGGAAAGTAGAAGCCAAAGAAANACCTCGTTNAGGCGNTAAAACAATTTAATTATAATACTATGAAAGAAATTATNACAACCTCAAAAGCTGCTGCACCAATTGGCCCNTATAATCAAGCNGTGAAATTTGGAAACANCCTTTANACCTCTGGACAAATCGCCATAGATTCAANTACTGGAGATCTTGTTCAATCCGATATCAAAGCNGAGACCAAACAATGCATGGAAAATTTANAAGCCATCTTAGATGAAGCTGGTTTTTCATTCGAAGATGTAGTCAAGACNAGCATNTTTATAGCCGATATGCACCAATTTTCAGAAATCAACGNAGTNTATGGAAGNTANTTTNACGACAAAACTGCCCCGGCACGTGAAACAGTAGAAGTTGCTAATCTTCCAAANTTTGTNAATGTNGANATNTCAATGATNGCTATGAAATAAAAAAAAGACGCTGTTAAAGCGTCTTTTTGTGAAATTCTACTAGACCGTCTATNGGTCGTTGTTCAATTTTTCCAATGACTAANTCGTTGCGNTNAAGACANGCGCTAANCTCATCTCGCANGAAATGNGCAATACTACCCACNAANTGAATTGGNACTTTNGTCGCCAATTCAAATTGCATAATATGGTTNTTGACGAATTGTTGTAANCCCTTTTCTATTACTCCTNTGCAATAAGAATGTTCCTTATTTTCGATTAAGAATCTGGCAAATTTGGCTAAATANGTATTTGGATTCGGCTGNTTGTATAAATACTCTTTGATGACATCAGCTTCTAAATCGAATTGTTTNGAAAACTTCATTCCCAAGTCTTGTGGCATTTTATGAAAGTAATAATCTCTCAAGAGTTTTCTTCCAAAGAAATTTCCACTNCCATCATCCATTANAATATATCCAAGNGAAGTGACCTTTTGAAAAGCCTGATGNCCNTCGTAATACGAACANTTTGANCCNGTNCCNAGNATACAAACGATACCTTGCTTGCCNATTTCAGTGGTAGCGTAAATCGCNGCATAAGTATCTTCTTGAACNGCGATATGAGCATTNGGNAAAAAATCTTTAAAAATTTNATTNAGAAATTTCTTCATTCGGNCAGTTCCNCAGCCTGCACCNTAAAANTGTACCTGCTCAACNTTAGTGCTGTTCTGAGAAAGCTCGTAGTTATTAGCNAGTCGATCCTCTATGACTTCTCGAGTTAAAACTTCAGGAGACAAACCCAAGGTTTGTGTCATAAAAAGTTGTTCACCAGAATTCGAAAGTGCAATCCAATCTGACTTTGTGGCGCCACTATCAACGACTAAAATCATTGNAATAAATTATAAAGAGNCTACGTGTAAAGNNAGGTCAACNAGTTTNTTTGAATATCCTGCCTCGTTATCATACCAAGAAATAACCTTGAAGAATTTATCATTCAACTCAATNCCAGCTCCAGCATCAAAGATACTTGTNCGTGCGTCNCCNATAAAATCTTGAGAANCAACAGCTTCGTCTTCGTAACCTAAGATTCCTTTCAACTCATTCTCAGAAGCCTTTTTCATCACGGCTTTGATTTCTTCATAGGAAGTCTGTTTTTCAAGACGNACCGTTAAATCAACCACAGACACATCTGCAGTNGGAACTCTAAAGGCCATTCCCGTNAGTTTNCCCTCNAGGGCAGGAATTACNTTNGTTACAGCCTTAGCCGCTCCTGTTGATGCAGGAATTATATTTAATAGTGACGAACGTCCACCTCTNTAATCTTTTCTAGATGGACCATCCACTGTCATTTGCGTGGCNGTAGTNGCGTGAACTGTAGTCATTAATCCTTCTTCTATNCCAAANGTGTCATCGAGAACCTTGGCTAAAGGNGCGAGACAATTCGTTGTACANGAAGCATTAGAAACGATAGTGTCAGATGCTTTTNCGTCATTGTGATTNACACCCATAACAAACATAGGCGCGTCTTTCGAAGGTGCAGAAATNACNACCTTTTGANCTCCACCATCGATGTGTTTTTGNGCCATGTCAAGGGTTGTAAAAATCCCTGTACATTCGGCAACCACAGTTGCACCAACNTCGTNCCACTTTAANTTTTGTGGATCGCGCTCNGCAGTAATTCNAATATTTTTACCATTTACGATAAGTTGACCATCGATTACTTCAACGGAACCATTGAATCTTCCGTGTACTGAATCATATTTTANAAGGTATGCAAGGTGTTCTACATCTAATANGTCATTGATTGCAACNATTTCAACATCATTTCTGTCTGCTGCTGCGCGGAAAACCATTCTTCCGATTCTTCCNAATCCGTTAATACCAATCTGTAATTGTGCCATTTTTATTGATTTNAATTTATGTTGTCATTATATCTGAAACTCTGATGAGTTCTTGATCNACTTGTGTTAATCCGCTNATTGCCTCNGCTATTGGAACNAGTACCAAAGAAGTATCTCTAATTCCAATCATTTCGGTACTGCGGCCTTCGAGCAAAGATTCCACCGCCTTTACACCCATTCTNGATGCTAAAACACGATCGAAACAAGTTGGATTACCTCCTCTTTGCATATGTCCTAATACTGAAACTCTAACATCGTAAATGGGAAGNTTNTTNTCNACNTAGTCTTTCAANTCAAANACGTTATTTCCGGTTTTGTCTCCTTCNGCNACAATAACTATACTNGANGACTTACCTGANTTCTTNCTGCGCTTTAAAGATTCNACCAAACGCTCAAGACCCAAGTTTTGTTCTGGAATTAAAATTTCCTCNGCACCNGCACCNACNCCGGCATTNANTGCTATTAATCCCACATCTCGACCCATTACTTCNACAAAGAATAGGCGATTGTGTGAACTTGCAGTATCTCTAATTTTATCNATGGCATCNACNACTGTATTNATNGCGGTATCGAATCCCAATGTAAATGATGTACCTAATATGTCATTATCTATTGTNCCTGGAATTCCCATTACAGGAAAATCGAACTCCTCATTAAATTTTAAGGCTCCTGTGAANCTTCCATTACCNCCNATTACCACTAGGGCNTCAACTCCAGCTTTNACCAATTGATNATGAGCTTTTTTTCTGCCNTCGAGNGTTCGAAACTCTTCGCTTCTCGCAGATTGCAAAATGGTNCCTCCTTTATTGANGATNTTGTTNACACTTCTAGCNTTAAAGGTTTTAAAATCACCTTCAATCATGCCNTGATATCCTCTGTAGACGGCAGTACATTTTATGTTGAGATAGGCACATGTNCGAACAACAGAACGTATTGCTGCGTTCATTCCAGGNGCATCTCCCCCTGAAGTAAGAACCCCAATGTTTTTGATTGATTTNCTCATNCTATTTCAAAAAGTGCTCAAAACTAATAAACTAAACTTATATAACNCTCTTGATTTANGTATTTCAGAAAAAAGAGCGNAGAAATAACTATTTCTTTAAAATCANCCTACTCTTTTTGAATGATTTTCATTAAAAGGCTTTTAAAATTATCAAAATCTACCTGATATGANAAACCGACTCCTTGAGTNTACCCCTGTTGNTCGGCTAAAAATTGTCTAATTTCATTCTCNCGATTGAATATTTTNGCACTAAGNGTTCCTTCATCATTGAGTATAATCTGAATTTCAAGATCNCCTGCGATGACTGTTTCTGAAACTCCACCNACTGGAACTCCAACCTTACCNTTTATTAAAATTCGGTCAGAGATTTGTGTNCTCACCGTTACCCCTATTCGATTTTCAATTTGAANATCAGCTGTNGGNTCTAAAAAGCCTTGCTCATANGACAANCCNAAATCAAANGTTTCACTCTCTCCNAGNACTTGATCTAATAAGCCAGATGCNGTTTGAAATAAATTTCCTGTTAGTGCCTGTTGGTTTATTCCNATCTGNTCGTTNACGAAAGTTCCCTGNGCNAGTAAAAAGAATGCGTTTCGCTCNCGNATCGTNGGNTCTTGTAAACGGTATTGCAATTCGGATTNAATAACTGAAGAGGTATTNGGAAANGCNATGTCAAAGTTGATNTTAGGCGCCTCTAACTCCCCGTCTAAACGCACGAGNACCTCTGTTGGAATTCTTCCTGAAAANGAAGTGCTTTCTAATATAGGTGAAGGATTTGCNTTTAATGAATAAACAGCNTCCATCTGGAGTTGNGCNGCNAGTGGATCTCCNTCCCAGAGNAATGTTCCNCCNGGCTGAAGTTTAAACCTCTTGTCAATGAGTCCTCCGAATTTATAATTNTAAAAACCTTCTACTGCNACAAACTCACCATACATATTAAATTTACCATCGGTGTTGATTTCCATAAGNAANAGCCCTTCGCCACTNCCCTTTAATGAACTNCCNCTTCTGGGGTCGATTACAATTTCGACCTCTGCTTGATCAGTTACTTCTATATCAAAATTNAGTTCTAANCCNCGATAGGTNTTTAAAACCTTCTCATTCTTCATTTGCTCNATTGTCTTGTCTCCCACAAAATTGATGAANGAATAGTCAGATTCAGATTCTGCATCACCCAAAGGNATTTTTAAACTAGTNCCTTGTGCAGAGGCNCCGTTAAATTCAATNTTTAANTGAGTAGAAAGGCCTTTAATATATCCTTTNCCCAAAACAAATCCTGTTCCGTAATACAAGGAATTNGGCTGATTATCTGTATTGAGAATAAGGAATCGATCAAAATTGGTATCTACCTCAAGNTCAAGATTCCANATTTTGAAATTTTCATGNGAAATNCGCCCTGANATATTNGCAGACGTATCNTAAATACGATCTCTAAAATCAAAATTTATAAAGTCAAAATTTTGATTTTCAATTTGAATNATAGCCTGATCTGNTATTCGATAATCNGTATTGAGATANTGAAAAGCCATTCCTCCGTTNTTNAGCCTTAGAAGACCATTTAACATTGGTTTTTCAAGACTGCCACTCACATCAATTTCCCCTGTTAATCCCCCTCTTAATCTGTGTAATGTCTGTTTCCCAAGAGGAGAAAATGGAGCAATACCAAAATCATCTAATTCTGCATTTAATTTATAGATATACCTTTCATCTTCGTCTTGTTCAATATTTCCCTGAATATTCACTAAAGTCTTTTGCTCGCCTTCAATCCATGAGGCTACCTCAAAGGAACTCAGGTCTCTGTTTCCGGCAATAACCATTTGGGCATCTCCAACAACTTCTTGATTGACACTTAAGTCTTCGATTTCCAGACTGGTACTTGGTATGTATTGACCGTTGATTTGATTGATGGTCATAAAGCCGTCGAGTACGCCATCTAACTCTAGATTGCGAATATCTGGAGTTACCTTGAATAATTGTACACCTTTGAAATTTAAATCAATTTGCTTTTCAATGGCAGCGATGTACGGAGCATTGATTTGAATGCGATCTCCGTCGTCATTTGCGAGTTCGATTTGATTGATTTTTAAGCGTTGTTCTTTTGGATTATAAGACAATTTGTGATCTAATGCATTGGCCGAATTTAACTTCCAAGTTTTTCCCTTTAGTCCCAATTGAGAAGGTTTGATATAGATATCAATGGTTTCTTGACTTGAGTTAATAGGTTGACTTAAATTCAGTTCAAAAACATTGCTATTTGATTTAGAACTTTTAAACTTTAGTGTGGAGAGAATTGAATCCTGTTGCTCAAAAGCATCAAATGTTAATTCTCTTAAATTGATGAGTGAAGATTTAACAGAGTCAATGGCAAAGGTCAAACCTACTTGTTCGCTGTTGTTATTCAAGTCTCCTATCAAATTGTGAATCTCATAATTTTGAAAGGTCAGCAAAGGTGTATTAATGGATAATTGGGTCAATGAATCTCTTAAATTAAAATTTCCTTTAAGGCTTGAGTTTTCAGAAAGTTTAAAATTTGGATTTAACAGAGCAGCTATTTTACTTTTTAAATCCAGATTAAAAATTAGAGCGTTGTTTTGATCAACTGAACTGATGGGCTCAACTACGCCTAAAATTCTATTTTTTACCCGGTTGAAATATTCATCGATGTATGTCCATTCGATATTGCTTTTGACAACACCTGAGACCAAATCGTCTGACACAAATTCGAACAATCTAAAATCATCATCAGTTCTACTGCTGTTGACCACCAAATCCTTAAATTCAAGATAGTTATCTCGATCAGCATAACGACCATCGTTGAATTGTAGCACTCCTTCTAATTCGCTAAAATAATTACCGTCAAGATTGAGGTTTAAATTGAAATTTAGATTTGATAATTCATCATTTCCAATACCAAACTTGAACAGGCGAAACCTTTTCAGCAAAAAGTTGATGTTGTAATTGTAAACAGGTAAGGAAAAATCAACCGATCCGCTTATGTCAAATGAAAAATCTTCCTGACTGCTGTAAACTAAACCGTTGAATAATTTATCACTGAAGTAGCCTGAAAATTCAATATCCTCAAAAGTCTTTTCTCTAACAGACAACGTGCAGATTCCACCTTCTAATTGTGCCTTTAATTTATCAAGCTCAAAACTTTGGCCTGTAAATTCCAGGTCGAGTGAGGTAGGAATTTGAGGTAATTCTTTAAAAAGAATACCGAAATTAAATTCATCAGATGAAAGAAGACCATTAAATGTTTCAGATTCTTCATTGTATTTTAAATCTGAAAATAAAGTGCCTTGATTTGTATCAACAATAGATTCAACTACAAAATTATTTTCTTCTCTTTGAATTAAACCTTCCCATCTAAGAGATGAAAAAGAATTGAAATATGAACCCCACTGTGCATTCAATTCTATGAACTCACTCAATTCTAAAGGATTGAAGTTTGTGTCTTTTGAGACAAAGAAAAAATCACTCTTTTTATTATTGATTTCTTCCACATACAAAGCACCTTCGAAATAAGAGTCTAAATATTGAATTTTTGTTTTTGAAGCGTTTATTTGACCGTCATCGTACAGTCCTTTACCTTCAAAGAATAAAGAATTTTGTAAGCGCAATAGATTCGAATTGGGTATTAAACTTTCAAACTCTTCAAAAGTGACAAAAGAAGGTGCAATGTCAAAATTGATTTTTGTTCGCTCTTCAAAATTCGAAACATTCTGAAATTGCAGCTCATTTAGAGAAATCTCAGATAAGGCACTTCTCAAATATAAATTCGAAATAAGTAAATCGTCTTCTTCAAATACCATCTTAAATGTTGACGAAATAAGGTTGAAATCGTCAAATAACCCATTGTCAAGGGAGACGTATTCTGCGTAAAGGTTTTTGTTCTCAATTGACAGATTATTGAGTTCCAAACGTTCGAGAAATATCTCTCTGTTTGTTACTGAATCCTTGTAGCGAAGTTTTAAATTTTCTGCCAGAACAGTTTGAGCTTCAAAACGAAAGTCATTTGTTTTTGTGGGTCTTTTAATTTTAGCCAACCAAATGTCTAAATTACTCGAAGAATCTTGAGGATAAATGACAACGTTAGCCTCTGCTCCATCAAGTTTATAGTTGCTCATATTAATTCTTCCCTCTAATAGCGCACTTAATTCAGCGATAGATGTTGAGACTTCTTCAATATAAAAAAGGGTATCTTTTTTATGATCTAAAATCAACAATTGACCTAACTGTGTTTTTAGCTGAATTGGTATAATTTGAGTTCTTCCTAAGACTACTTCAATTCCGTATTTCTTGTTGACTTTTTTAATAATTGATGAAGTAATGCCGGTTTGGATGGAAGGTATAAGTGCTATTCCTGTAGTCACAATGAGTATTACAAGTATGACAAGCATTATTTTTATGCTTGTACTGATGTATTTTTTAATACTACTATTGCCTTTATCTTTGTCCAAACTCATTTTGTATGCCAGTTGAACCTCTTATTTTAGCGATTGAATCTTCATGCGACGATACGTCTGCTGCCGTTTTACGCGGAAACAAAGTTCTCAGTAATATTGTGGCTTCCCAAGAAATACACCAAAAATATGGTGGTGTTGTTCCTGAGTTGGCCTCTAGGGCACATCAACAAAATATTATACCTGTAGTCTCAGTAGCCTTAGAAGAAGCAAATATCGATAAAAAAGAACTCTCAGCAGTTGCTTTTACTAGAGGTCCAGGATTACTAGGATCACTTTTAGTGGGAACATCCTTCGCAAAATCCTTATCCATGAGTTTAAAGGTACCATTAATTGAAGTAAATCACATGCAAGCCCACATTTTGGCTCACTTTATTGACGATGATCAAATGCAGCTGCCTGAGTTTCCTTTTTTGGCCCTTACAATTAGCGGTGGTCATACCCAATTAGTTCTAGTGGAGGATTATTTTGATATGAAAATATTAGGTGAAACCTTAGACGATGCAGTAGGTGAAGCTTTTGACAAAACAGCAAAAATTTTGGGTCTCACCTACCCTGGTGGTCCTTTAATTGACAAATATGCAAGGGAAGGTAGTGCCTCGAGATTTACCTTTCCGATACCTAAGGTTGACGGTTTAAATTTTAGTTTTAGCGGATTAAAGACAAATATTTTGAATTTTATCACCAGAGAGACAAATAGAGACAACACTTTTGTAAGTGCACATATGAATAACATTTGCGCTAGCGTGCAATCGACCATTGTTTCTATTTTAATGCAAAAAGTTGAGATGGCCTTAGACCGTCATCCCGTTAAGGCTCTCGCTATTGGAGGTGGTGTCGCTGCCAACTCAGCTATAAGATCTGCTGTACTCAATTTTAAAAACTCACACGGTATTAGTGTACATATACCCAAATTTGAATTTTGCACAGATAATGCCGCTATGATCGGAATTGCAGCTTATTTCAAATACCAAAAAGAACACTTTACTTCTAATGCGGTTAGCGCTAACGCTCGCTTTAAATTCGAATCGCTATAATCTTGTCGTATGGAACAACAATTCTATGCCCCAAATACAGTTGCCACTGACAAAACTTTTGAATTTGATAGTTCTGAAAGCAAACATATTTTAAAGGTATTAAGACATCAAAAAGGAGATGAAATTGTTCTTAATAACGGACAGGGTTTAGTTTTTAAAGCTCAAATCACAGAAGTATCATTAAAAAAATGCAGTGTCCAGCTTTTAGAATGTATACAGCGTGATCCCTCGAATTACAGCGTACACATCGCTATTGCGCCTACCAAAAGTATTGATCGGTTTGAATGGTTTCTTGAAAAGGCTGTGGAATTAGGGATAGGTTGCATAAGCCCCATAATTTGTGATCATTCAGAAAGACGCCACTTAAAAATGGAACGTATGAATCGAATTATACTCAGTGGTTTCAAGCAATCCATGCAAGCATTTTTACCTCAAATCAACGAACCCGTAAGTCTTGACGATTTTTTGAAGAAAACCACATGCGATCATGGGTATTATGGTGATTGCCTTGCCTCAACGCGCAATGACTTTTTTCATCACATCGTACCAGAAAAAGCCACACTAATTATTATTGGCCCCGAAGGTGATTTTTCCACTAGAGAACGAAACTTATTTATGCAACATAACATTAAATCGGTATCTTTAGGTCAACAGCGACTGCGGGTTGAAACGGCTGGCATTAGTGCATTAAGCAGAGTACACCTGGCCAATTTAAAGCAATAGTAATATGGGAAATACACCCTTAGACTCTACGGATATATCCAAAGGAATTGTAAGAGCAGTATTGATTTTACTCGGAATCTTTCTCGTCGCCTATTTTCTCTATAGTATTCGTCAAATTATAGCGTACATAGTAGTGGCTAGTATCATTGCCCTTTTAGGTAACCCTTTGATGAGACGTTTAAAGAAAATCAAATACGTCCCTAATTCTCTTGCGGCTGTTTTAAGTTTAGGAATTCTTAGTTTTTTATTTTTTGGTCTTTTGTCCCTTTTTATCCCTGTTTTTATTACTCAAGGCAAGAATCTTTCGCTTCTTGACATTGGACAATTAGAGTCAGATCTCAATAGTTTGTATTTTCAATTATTAGACTACACTCAAAGTCATATTCCTCAACTATTTCAATATTTACAAGAATCTAATTTTGAAAAATGGTTTTTAGATACCTTTGATTTGAATGTAATTCCCAATGTACTCTCCTCTGTTTTTCAGTTTTTAGGAGCCTTTAGTATAGGTACGTTTTCAGTACTTTTCTTGGCTTTTTTCTTTTTGAAAGAACAGAATCTAGCGCAAAATGGAATTCTGCGTTTTGTCCCTAACGAGAAGGAAGGGCAAATCGTTGCTTCTCTAACCAAAATCAGAAAAATGCTGACACGTTATTTTTCTGGAATTGTACTTCAAATCTCTATTTTGTTTTGTATTTACACCTTGGCTCTGGTCAAAGGAGGTATCGAAAATGCTTTGTTGATTGCATTTCTGTGCTCTTTATTCAATATTATTCCCTACTTAGGACCAATCATAGGAGCTATTATTATGGCCATTTTAACCTTAACGAACTATATAGGGCCAGAATTTAATACGGTCATCACACAAAAATTGATGTATGTGATGTCTGGAGTTGTAATCGGGCAATTGGTTGACAATTTTATTTCTCAGCCTTTCATTTTTTCTAAAAGTGTCAAGGCACATCCGGTCGAAATTTTCTTGGTGATTTTAATTTCTGGATTGCTGTTAGGAATTGTAGGAATGATTGTGGCGGTGCCAGCATATACCTCGATAAGAATAATTCTTTCCTATTTGTATGCAGATCACCCTTTGATTCAAAAAATCACTCAGTAATTGCAGCAGCCTTTATTCTCAAATACAGAAATTCAGCAATTTATATTTGAATTCAACCCGAAAAATATTGATGCTTTGCACTTCGGAAAGCCTCTGTTTGATGCGATTTCAAATTCAGAACTCGCAGCTCAAATAGAGAGAAGAGCTCATATTCAACACAAATTACCTTCCTGGTATTCAAAACTGAATATACTCTATCCACCCAAGAGTAATTTAGCTCAAAGTTCTTCAGAATTAACAGCTCAAAAGAAATCAAATCTTTTGAAGGAGCTTGTTAAAAAACTGGGGATTTCAACAAATATTGCAGCAGATTTAACCTCTGGCTTTGGAGTTGATGCACATTTTATGAGCACCCTTTTTGAACGATTTGTACGTGTTGAACCAAACAAAGAATTGTTGGAATTACAAAAGCACAATTCTAAAAGCTTTGAATTGAGTAATAGAACATTTCATCTCTCCAAAGCCTTTGAATTTTTAGAGCAACCTTTTGATGTATTGTATATAGACCCTAGTAGAAGGGATGAGCATCACAAACAACTCATTGAGTTAAATCACTGCATACCAGACTGTATTCTGAACTACAATCAATTAAGCTCTAGCTCTGATTTATTTCTAATAAAGGCTTCTCCTATGGTTGATATTTCTCAATCGCTAAGAATGCTTCCACATTGCTTTCGAGTAGATTTAGTTACTGTGCATTTTGAACTGAAAGAAATCCTTTTTTTCAATGCTAAAACTAAGTCAAACAGTAATCCTGAAATTAATATACATCACTATAGAAAAGATCGTCTCCAATGGTCAGAATTTAAATTCAATAAGACTCAAAACGAAAAAAACGAAATATCAATATCACCCTTGAATAATTTTCTATTTGAACCTCACCCAGGAATGATGAAAGCTAGATGTTCTTCTCAAATTACAAGTCGATTTGATTGCGCTGCCTTAGATCCTAACACCCATTTGTATACCGCTTCTGAAGATAGAGCATTATTTGAAGGACGACGATTCAAAGTTATTTCGCATTTTCCATTTTCTAAACGCAATATGAAGTCCTTAGTAGGTGGACATTTTCATGTCATCAGCAAAAACTTCAAACTTTCGGTGCACGAAATTCGTCGTCAGTTCAAGATTAAAGAAGGTAAAAAGGATTACTTATTTTTTACACAAGAAAGTGAACCAATTGTCATCCGAGCTATTAGGGTTGATCGCATTGAAATTGAAAATTAGCCAAAGGTGATGTTCTGGCATCAGGTAAATTAAAATGCCACCACTCAGTTGATATACCTTCAAATCCAGATTCAAACATGGCCTTATCTAGTATCTCACGATTTTTTTGTTGCTCCATAGTCAAGTATTTGTAATTTCTATGAGCCATTTCATCAAAATGGTCAAAATCGGTGCCCATATCTAAGGCTATTCCGTCTAATGTAACTAAGGAAATATCCACAGCTCCTCCTCTATTGTGCATTGATCCCTTTTCGGGATTTGCTACATATCTTGAGTCCGGTAGTATTTTCCACATTTCATACTGTATAGACTGAGGTCGGTAACAATCAAAAATCAAAATCTTATATCCAAGAGGTTTTAATTGTGCAGCTGCCTTTATTAACTTTTTGGCCGTTTTAACTCTCAGTACACAACGCGCACAAGGATATACCTTCTGTTTTAAAAAATTCTTAGACTGAGCATAACGCATATCATAGGCGAAACGGTGACTGACTTCACCTAAATCGATGAAATCATCATCCTTCAAACCGTTAAACTCTATCTGTTCAATTGCATCAAAATAGGCGTCGTTAAATGTAAACTCACCTAATTCATGACCAATAGTGCTCTCAGTATTAATTGTTATATAAGGATTATTTTGTTCTAAAGTGCGAACAAATTTTTCTACCTCAACAAAGGGCATTTTATCATCAATTTGAGAGTGAAATATGTTTATAGGTAATTGTTTTGAAATCCAATGTGCGTATATAGAAAGAGGTGCTCGAGCGCTTACAACAGTTAAAGAACTCCAAACATTAGGATGTTCCATGGCCAATTCCCAAGCTGCACTGCCACCCCTACTAAAACCAGCCAAATGTATTTTTGCTTGATTCAATTCAAATTCTTTGACTAGTGAATTTAGCAGTTCTATCACCATGGTTTTATTCCAAAATGTTCTTTTTTCACTCAGATGTGGTAAAATAAAAAAATAGGGGTGTGTGAAAGATTCGTTTAAAATGCTTGGAATTTGCGGTTCTTCTCCGCTTTGACCACCACCGTGTAAATAGAGAATAACATCCTTAACAGGTTCAGTCTTTGAATTGTCGTAAATGATATACTCCAATTGCTTAGAAGAATGAACGAATTCTCTTTTTAGTATTTTTACTTGGGCACACAGATTTGAGTGTACCAAAAGAAACGTAATTATTGTAGAAACTGTAAATCGCACTGACTAATAAATCTTATCATGAAAATAACCTATTTGGGACATTCCTGTTTGCTCATCGAAACAAATAATTCAAAAATTATAGTAGATCCTTTCATTTCAGGAAATCCATTAGCGAAAAGTATTGATGTCGATGAACTTTCTGTTGACTACATCTTACTCACTCACGCGCACCAAGATCATATTCTTGATACAGAACGTATTGCTGCAAACAATTCAGGGTGTAAACTCATTGCTAATTTCGAACTGTACAGTCATTATGCAGCTAAAAACATTGACGGTATTGGCTGTAATCCTGGCGGAGGTATGAATTTTGACGATTTTAGCCTTCACTGTGTTCAGGCAGTACACTCCTCTTCATTTGCTGACGGTTCATATGGGGGGTTAGCCTGCGGATTTGTGCTTAAAACAGAACAGAATTGTGTTTATATCGCTGGAGACACCTCTCTGTTTTCAGATATGAAATTGATTCCATTGCTTCACGGCGCATTAGACCTTGCTATTCTGCCTATTGGTGATCTTTTTACTATGGGATACAAAGAAGCTAAAATAGCTTCAGATTATTTAGATTGTAAGAATATTTTGGCAGTACATTTCAATACTTTTCCTCCAATTAGCATTGATCTTGAACAAGCGCAGCAGTATTTTCAATCTTATGTTAAGAATCTGATAATCAAAGATATAAATGAAATTTTAGAACTTTAACTAATTTGTTTTCATTTCTTAATATAGGATATCTGTAGGTTATCCTATTTATTTTCTTTTAGACGCACCTGGTAATTAAGATATTCCAATCATAATTTAGTAGACATGCGTTATCTCTTATTTTTTATTTTACCTCTTATTTATAGCGCCTTGATTCTTGCTCCGTTTTTTGGCATTGAGCATTGGGCTTATACCCAAGAACCTTTTGGGTTAATATCTCCTTGGAATGTCTTTTTTATGTTCATAGGTCTGATTATGTTGTTATCCTTCAATAAAAAATTTTTAGAAATTATCGTTCAAGACAATAATCAGTTGTCTCCAGTTGCTAAATTTCTTCATTTTGCAAGTCCCATAGTTATTGCCATTTATATTTTTAATTTCTCTCCAAAATTTAATAAGATTTGGCTTGATATAATTCCTGATCTAAAGGCCGCCGCAACTATGGCAGATTTTGAGCTATACGCTTTGCCTCCCTATAATGGAATTGGATTTATTTTTGTTCAAATTTTTTTAATTCTATTTTTAATATCCTCTGTTCTGATGCCCTATTTTATTTGTGCAGAAGAAAGTTAATAGCAAGCAACTCTAACAAATTTTACCTTAAAGTAGTTGTTAACGTCAATTAATAACACTAAAGCATAGTCGTTGATTTACTCAACATTTTAGACTTTACGATTTACTATATCTTTTCATGAAATTAATTTCATGTTTTTGCTTGAGGATCAATTAGAACTTGTACGCATCATTTTTAATTATCTTTAAACAACTAACTTATAAATCTATACACCTCATGTTCAGAATTGCTTTAAGTAACGCGCTTTTTTTGGTGATACTATCCCATAGTTTTGCTCTAATGGCAAATCCACAGCCCAAAAAGAAAAAACCTAGAAATGTCATTTTTATATTGACCGATG
Source organism: Flavobacteriaceae bacterium (assembly GCA_002691645.1). GTDB lineage: Bacteria > Bacteroidota > Bacteroidia > Flavobacteriales > Flavobacteriaceae > UBA3478. Next base: position 9,920 of record NZIP01000038.1, on the reverse strand, counting down.
ATCATCGTTTTGATTACATGGGATTTACGGGTAAAATACCTTGGCTTAAAACTCCGAATATGGACCGATTGGCCAAAGAAGGAGCTTACTTACCTAATAGTTTTGTCACTACTTCGCTTTGTTCCCCCTCACGAGCCTCAATTTTAACAGGACAATTTTCGCACACCCATACCATAATAGACAATCAGGCACCAGACCCTGGAAACTTAACTTATTTTCCAACCTACTTACAAAAGGCAGGGTACCAAACCAGTTTCTTCGGAAAATGGCATATGGGAGACAGTTCAGACAATCCTCGTGCAGGTTTTGATCATTGGGAAAGCTTTAAAGGACAGGGTGTTTATTACAATCCTGAATTGAATATCAATGGAGAACGTATCGCATATAAAGACTCAACTTATATCACAGATTTACTTACAGAACACGCTATTTCATGGCTGGATGAAAGAGATCGTTCAAAACCTTTTTTTATGTATCTCTCTCATAAGGCTGTTCATGCTGCTTTCAAGCCTGCAAAAAGACATTTGGGTGTTTATAAAAACAAAAAAATACCTATTCCACCCACATTTGAGCAATCGAAAACAGGAAAATGGAGAGATCTAAAATGGCCCGAATGGATTGCCAAACAGAGAGTTTCTTGGCATGGAGTCGACTATATGTATCACGATAATCAAGATTTACACGAATTGGTACAGGCATATTGCGAGACCCTGCTAGGAGTGGATGATAGTATAGGCGCGGTGATGTCTTACCTAGAATCCGAAGGAATAGACGATTCGACGCTTGTTATTTACATGGGTGATAACGGATTTAGTTGGGGTGAACACGGACTAATCGACAAAAGACACTTTTACGAGGAATCTGTAAAAGTACCATTACTGGTGCGCTGCCCAGAATTATTTGAAGGTGGAATTACTCCCACTGCAATGGTTCAAAATATCGATATTGCCCCGACAATTCTGGCTGAAGCAGGTCTAAAGCAACCTGAACACATGCCTGGTGTTTCTTTTGTTGATGTGCTCACGGGTGAGAATCCGGCGGGAGCTAGAAAAGAAATTTTCTATGAGTATTATTGGGAAAATGATTTTCCGATGACACCTACTGTTTTCGGAATGCGAACAAATAAGTATAAGTATATTCGCTACCACGGAATCTGGGACAGAAATGAATTGTATGATTTAGAGAATGACCCACATGAGATGTATAATTTAATTGCCGACCCTAGTAAGCAAGACACCATTAAATCCATGTTGAATTCACTCTATAAATGGTTAGAAGAATCCGATGGAATGAACATTCCTCTAAAACCGACAGATCGTCCAAGATGGGGAGACTTTAAACACGCCAAAGAATATTAAATGCAATTTAAAAACACGGGATTGATTTTGCTCTGTATTCTCTGTATACAGTGCAATTCGAAGAAAGAAACTAAAACAGTTACTCCTTTTAAAGCTCCAGCAGGAATGATCTACATTGCCGGGGGAAGATTTATGCAGGGCGCTGTAGTCAATGATAAAATGGCTATGGCCCATGAAAAACCAGCGCACCCGGTTAAGGTAGATGCCTTTTTTATGTCTACCCACGAGGTGACAAATGCTGAATATTCAGCCTTTGTAGAAGCTACTGGTTATGTGACTCTTGCAGAAAGAGCCATAGATTGGGAGGAGCTGAAAAAACAAGTTCCTCCTGGCACTCCTAAACCCCACGATTCTATCTTACAGCCGGGATCTCTTCTATTTTATTCTCCAAAACAAGAATTAGAAAATCTTTATGATTACACCCAATGGTGGGAGTGGAAAATAGGTGCTAATTGGAGGCAGCCTTATGGTCCGGGAAGTGATTTATCTGGCCTCGAAAATTTTCCTGTCGTTCATATTGCCTATGAAGACGCCTTGGCTTACTGTCAATGGAAGGGTGAACGCTTACCAACCGAGGCAGAGTGGGAATTCGCCGCAAGAGCGGAGCAAGAAAATAACATTTACTTTTGGGGAAATGATGATAAACTTCTCAGTTCTCAAGCAAACACTTGGGATGGCCTTTTTCCAGTTGAAAATTCAGAGGAAGATGGCTATACCAATAAGGCACCAGTACAATCCTTTCCTCCTAATGCCTATGGATTATACGATATGGCCGGAAATGTATGGGAATGGACTTCGGATTGGTACAATACAAACTACTATGTTGAAGCAGCCAATAATGGCTTGAGCAATAACCCAAAAGGAGCCGCAAAACCTTTTAACAGAACTAATCCATTGGCACAAGAAAAGGTAATAAAAGGGGGTTCTTTCTTATGCAGTGCTACTTATTGCGCCAGTTATCGCATAAGTGCGAGAATGGCAAATTCTCTCGACTCTGCCATGGAGCACTTAGGTTTTCGAACGGTGAAAAGTATTCCGTAAAACCCTAAATGAAAATCGCTATTCTAAGTACAATTATATTTCTCCCTTTTTAAGCGCATCTACAGCATAATTAACTGCTCTAGCTGTAAAGGCCATATAAGTCAAAGAAGGGTTTTGTGTCGCTGATGAAGTCATAAATGAACCGTCTGTAGCAAATACATTTTTAACCGCATGCATTTGGTTAAATTTATTTAAAACTGAAGTTTTAGGGTCTTTACCCATTCGTGCAGTTCCCATCTCGTGAATACCTTTTCCAATCGGCGCATTAGAATCGTAAATATTGACGTCTTTAACTCCTGCGTTTTCCAACATTTCGGCAGCTTGTACTTTCCAGTCTTCTTTCATACGTCTTTCGTTCTCTTTAAACTCAGCGTCGAAGACAATTGTTGGCATGCCATACTGATCTAATTTGTCGTAATTCAGTTTGATATGGTTTTCGTGATAAGGTAAAACTTCACCGAATCCACCCATTCCTATTGACCAATCTCCTGCATCGAGAATTGCTTCCTTAAGGTTAGCACCATACTGATATTCCGCAATTACTCTAGACCAATCTCCTCTTGATGCCCCACCTTGATAACCATAGCCTCTCAAGAAATCTACCTTTTCAGACCTGTTATCTAAGTTTCTGAACCTTGGAATATAAAATCCATTTGGTCTTCTTCCTTTGTAATAAGAATCCTTAAACCCATCATACTTACCTCCTGCACCACTTCCTAATTGGTGATCCATGATATTATGACCTAATTCACCTGAATCATTACCCATTCCATTTGGAAAGCGTTCACTGGTGGATCTTATAAGAAGCGAAGCTGTACCGATTGCAGAGGCATTTAAAAAAATAAGCTTTGCAGTAAAAACCAATTCTTCTTTGGTTTCCGAATCTATAACACGAATTCCAGTCGCTTTTTGGGTATTGTCGTCAAAGAGAACCTCAGCTGCAACAGAGTGTGGTCTTATCGTCAAATTACCAGTGGCTTGTGCAACAGGTAGTGTTGATGAATTTGAGCTAAAATAGGCTCCAAAAGGACAACCTCTGTCACACCTATTTCTGTTCTGACAAGTAGTTCTACCGTCTCCTGGTTTTGTGCCTTCTGTAATATGAGCAACTCGTCCAATAGTTAAAATACGCTCATCCGAATAAGTTGAAGCAATATTTTGTTGAAAATGTTTTTCAAGACAATTCAAGTCCATAGGTGGCAGAAATTCACTATCTGGAAGTTGTCTTAAACCAAGAGCCTGTCCACTTACTCCAATAAATTTTTCAACATAACTGTACCAGGGTGCAATGTCTTTGTAGCGTACTGGCCAATCTACGCCATATCCGTCTCTTGCGTTGGCTTCAAAATCTAAATCACTCCATCTATAAGTTTGTTTTCCCCATATAATTGACCTTCCTCCTACTTGTGTACCTCGTATCCAATCAAAAGGCTTTATTTCGTCATAAGAGTAATCAGAGTCTTTGTTATAAAAGTGTCTGTTTCCTTCGTTTACTCCCCACCTTTTTTGTTTGAAATAGTCTTTTTCCAATATATCTGCTGGGGTCTTCCCGCCATGTGGCATATCCCAAGGATCTAAATTTGCCGTAGGATAATCGTCTCGGTGTTTCACCATACGCCCCCGTTCTAAAACCAAGGTTTTTAAACCTTTTTCACAAAGTTCTTTGGCGGCCCAACCTCCACTAATTCCAGAACCAACTACGATTGCATCGTAATCATGCTCGTTAATAGTTGTATTTAAATCCATGTTTGATGTATTAGTATAGTTGTTTAAATATATTAATATTTAAGTAATAAATACCATTGCTTTTTTTGGCATAAATCTAATCTGGATCGATTAAACAAGAATTACACAAATCGTCATCAACAAATATTCGATCACCGTTCTTTGAGTAGTAACAGCCATTCAAATTTGAACTTAAATTGTATTCTATATTGTTTGCTTCATCCACATATACTCCGCAAAAATCGGCAACCGGCGAACAGCTGACACCAAAAATTAATAGAAGAAGTAGATAATATTTTAATACTTTTGGGTCTTTAAAAAGCCGGTAAAATGGCATGGTCATAATGGATTAGTTTAAAGTAAAACTCTATTGAAATGAAAAAGTATCATTTTTTATTGTTTTTTGCAACTCTTATATCGTGCAGCTCACAATTAGGCTCCTCATCTGAAGATTTCATTGAGCCAGAGCCAATTGAAATTGTTCTCAGAAAAGACGTGTTTATAGATAAAGGGATTTTTCAGATTTCTTATAATGAAGAATTTCAGCAACCTAATTGGGTGGAGTATATAGCATCGAATAGGCCCAAAAATGTATCCAGGGGAGATTTAGATTTTTTTTCTGAACCCAATGTATACACAAGCGATAATAATGATTATAGAAATAATCCTTGGGACAGAGGTCATATGGCTCCGGCTGCTACTTTTGCAGACACTTTTGAAAATATCCGTACAACCTTTACCTACGTCAATTGCGCAATGCAGTGGGATCAGTTAAACCAAGGTGAGTGGGTAGAACTTGAAAGCCAAATTAGAGAATGGTCTGTTGAAGGCGATGTCAAGGTTCGAATTACTTTGGTTTTTGAAGAAGATCATATCATCAGAGATACTGGAGTACACATCCCTACTGGATTTGAGAAAAAATTGACCTTCGCAGATAACACCACCAGATGTTTTTATTTTCCCAATGAAGACACCGACAGAAACTGGGACGAATATGAGGTCACATGTGGGTCTTAATTACCTCAATAATAAAATAGGCCTAATCCGTTTATAAATAGAAGGGCATTCTAAAATTTTATACATTTAAAGAAACAGTACTATCCATGAATAAACTAGAATTTTCAATTCTTGCCCTATTTGTCTTGGCATCTTGTAGCGATCAAAAAGCTTCCAATGTCGCGGCCAATATGAAAACTTATGACATCGAACAAATAATGAATAATGAAGCCGTTGGTGGTGGAAGTTTTTCATAAGACCATTCAAGGCTAATCATTCACAGTAATCGAACAGGAATATTCAATGCGTATGAAATTGATATTTCCAATGGTAATTTAAAAGCTCTAACGAGTTCTGACAGCACCTCGATTTTTACGACTTCTTATTTTCCAAACGACGATAGAATGTTACTGCGAATGGATAATAATGGCGATGAAATCTATCAAATATTTATGAGAGACTTATCGGGCGATATTCAAAATCTCACACCGAATCCAGGTGCTCGTGCCAACTTCAGGGGTTGGAGTGCAGATGAGCAAAGTTTTTATTACGACTCTAATCAAAGAACCCCTCAATCTACCGATTTCTACAAGATGAATATCGAAAGCCTAAAGTCAGAATTGATTTATGAAAATAACGAGGGATTAGACGTAGCCGAGATATCTGACAATGAAGAATATTTGGCCCTTGTCAAACCTGTAAATACCAATGATGTCGATCTGTTTCTGTACTCGGTTCCTAGTAAAGAAATGACAAAAATAAATACAGTGCTGAGCAATAACAATGCTCAAGATTTTTCTAAAGATGGAAAATACCTCTACTACACCTCTGATCAAAATGGAGAGTTTACCTCCCTTATGCGATATGATATTGAACAAGGTGTATCTGAAGTTGCATTGGAGAGAGAATGGGATATTAGCAGTTCATATTTTTCCAAATCTGGCAAATATCGAATCACCAGTATCAATAAAGACGGTCAAACTGTAATCGAGGTATTTGATACGGAAAGAGAAGAATATTGACTTACCTTCTTTTAATGGTGGTGGAATAACCTCTGTCGCTTTTTCTAAAGATGATAGTGTAATGCGTTTTTACGTCGGTGACTCGAACAGTCCTTCAAATTTATTTTACTATGAGATTGAATCAGGTCGTAGCCAACAATTGACCGATGTGCTTAATCCTGAAATTCAACCTCAGGATTTAGTCAAAGCAGAAGTCATACGATTTGCTTCTTTTGATGGGCTGGATATTCCAGCAATCTACTATCTACCTCATCAAGCAAGCTCAGACAATCCTGTTCCTGCCTTGGTATGGGTTCACGGAGGTCCTGGAGGTCAGTCACGCCAAAATTTCAATCCCATCATTCAATATTTGGTCAACAATGGTTATGCCCTTTTTAGCTGTAAACAATAGAGGAAGCAGTGGTTATGGAAAAACCTTTTATCAAATGGATGATTTAAATCACGGAGATAAAGACCTTAGAGATTGTATTGAGGGTAAGAATTGGTTGGCAAAGCAAGAAGTTATCGATTCTGAAAAAATTGGAATTATTGGTGGATCTTATGGCGGATATATGACCATGGCTGCACTGACCTTCGCACCAGAAGAATTTGATGTTGGTGTAAATGTTTTTGGTGTTACCAATTGGATTAGAACCTTGAAGAGTATTCCACCATGGTGTGCCTCTTTTAAGGATGCGCTCTACCAAGAATTGGGTGACCCATTTAGTGCTGATTCGACAAGGTTAAAACAAATTTCTCCACTATTTCACACCCAAAATGTGACTAAGCCGCTAATTGTCTTGCAGGGTGCTCAAGATCCACGAGTGCTACAAGTAGAGTCAGATGAAATTGTTGCTGGGGTGCGCTCCAACGGTGTACCAGTAGAATATGTGCTTTTTGAAGACGAGGGTCACGGATTTGTTAAGAAAGAAAACCAGATTGAAGCCTATGGTAAAATTCTTGAATTTCTGGACGTTTATCTCAAAGATAATCCAGGTGAGCCCATTCAGGATGGCAATATACCAGAAGAAACTAATTTCAATTCGCCCCAATAAAATAAAAAAGGAGTGCATTGGCACTCCTTTTTTATTTGTAAAGTATTTTTAATGTACCTTCCAATCAGTATAATCTGAAGTCCAAGAACCTATTTCTGCCAAGCCTGCATTTACTGCTTCTAGTTTTACTCCAATTTCTTGATTTAATTGGGTTGCTGTTCCGTCATTATTCCAGTACATATCTCTAGTTTTATCGGAATCTATTGTCCAAATCAAACCTAATGAACCTTTTTCTGCTCCTCTAATACCTTCGACTAATCTAACACTCATTCCTGGATAGGCGTTTTCGTAATTAGGAACAAATTCACTTTTAAAGTAATTAATGAAGTCATCCATATTCGAGCCCTTATTTAAATTGACTGTGAGCGTATGAATACCAATTAAATTACCTTCATTCAGTGATGGAGGCATTAAAATATTCATCATCCCACCTAAATCGAACCAATCTCCTCCACCTATAATTTTACCATCTTTAAAATCATACGTGTGATAGGCATTTAAAGAAACCTCTTTTCCAGTAAGTGAATGTGTTGAGTTCCAAGTTCCATAAACACGAGTACTGCCGTCAGCTAAACCTGTTTCTTGATTTACACCGGGAAGCCAATAATCAGCTTCAAAACTCATGTTTTCAAATGCGGCTTGATAACCTAATATTGCGGCCTTTACGCCTTCTTTATCGACCATTCCCATTCCATATCCAGGCATTTGCCACTGAATATCATCGTGAATGTAATCTAACATAGCCTCATAATTTTCTTGCTCGTGAAGTTTTATATAAGCCTTAGCAGCTTCAGTATTTTTCTCATAATCTGCATGTTTACCATTTGTGCATGAGCCAATTAACAACGCTATTATTGCAATTAATGTATTTTTCATATTCTTAAATTTTAAATTATTAGTAATTCTGATTTTTAAATAGTTGTATTATCTCACTCCGTCTACTAAGGTGAGCATTTCAACTCTTGTCATTTCCCTTAGTTTTAAAATAGATTGATAGTTTGATTTTTGAGCTTTTGTAGAAGGACCGACCATACTATTGTTTTTGTATACATCAACCATACTCTCGAAGAAATTTGCAGTAACATAGTCCTCCTCTTTTTCTCCGCGAGCATCCAATATTTTATGAAGTCCCCAGCCTACGACGAGTTCATTGTTCTTATGATTTGGCTGAAAATCATTTAATTCCTTTTGTTCATATTCATAAAACATGGTAGGATCAACGTTCATAAAACTCAATTGCAATACCTCAGCTGGTTTTTCATTTACTGGTGCGAATCCACCTTTGTATAAAGTCATAAGTGTTTTAGATCCATCTAAGTTCAAAGAAGAGAGTTGTTCCCACACCCTTGACATTTCGGATTCAGAAAATAAATCTTGGCCATTCCAACCATTATTATTGGCGTAAACATCTAGCGATGGCCATAAATGAGCATAGACAAAAGTTGAATGATTTTCATCTTCATCATTCTCTAATTTCCACATGTCCCAGCCAATTTTACCACTGTTATCAATGGCATACTTATGTAGTTGTTTAAAATAGGTTTGCTCTAGCTCAATGAGTTTATTTTCGTGACTGGTTTCGACCTTAACGTAATGTAAGGCCACTACAATTTCCTGTGCCTTCAAAAAAAACATGTTTGAGACTAAAAAGAATAGGGTAATAAGTTTTTTCATGGTTTGTGTATGTTATATAATTTTGTTTCAAAATACAATATATGAAGCGTATTTAAATTCAACTTATAATAAAATAATGTATTCATAACATTCAGACTAAGAGCAACCAACTCTTTGGTCCGCTTTTCCTTATGATAAAAAATCTATTGAAGTCTTAACTGTAATGGGCTCTATTTTTATAAAGTCAATGGCATAAATACAAGCCTGTATTTTACATTTTATCCAAAGCTGAATCTATGGCTTTTTTGACTTCGAAAGGCTTTGCTACTTTTCTAAAAATAACGTCGCTTACCCCCATTCCAGTAATTTTAACATCTCCGTATCCCAAAATTCTTCCTAGTATCGGCTGCTCCAATTCAACAGTCTCAACACGATCTAATTTCATCTCATCTGTTCTGGTAGCGATAAAACCTTCTTTATGAACCACTCTTTTATTCGTTACACCGTATTCAACAAACCACAACGGTACAAGCATAAAAATTCCAACTACTACAAAACATAGAATAAATGGAATTAGGTATACCAACCAATGTTGTTTAAAAAGATGTAATGTTTGCTCTCCTTCTATTGAAGTTTTTCGTATGTAACTCATGACTATGGTGTAAAAGATGTAACAATTTAACTATTTTTTTTTCGCATTCCATTAAAGCCATGCGCTAAATATAATTTGAACTAAATCGTATATTCTTCTCATGTGCTATAAATTGGACCTAGTAATAGCCATTATTTTAAATAATATAAAACCTCATGGCGTTTTTTACAATGTATTAGATAAAATAGACTTGACCTATTCATGAACTCATGGTGCTTCTTTCTAATTCGATAAATAAGTTATGAATGTAGTTTTCTATGGATTTTTTTAAACCTTAATTGATATTGAGAAAAATGAATTGGTCTACTTAAAGCAACCCATAAAAAAAGGGACTCGGCAGTTCGAATCCCTTTCAATGAGTGTGATCGCGGAAGGATTCGAACCTTCGACCGTCTGCTTAGAAGGCAGATGCTCTATCCAGCTGAGCTACGCGACCGATTTTAGGTTTGCAAATATATTATTTTACTCCAAAATTCAA
>NZIP01000037.1 GCA_002691645.1 Flavobacteriaceae bacterium | reverse complement strand
TCTACCGTCAGTATTCTCAGCACATCTATTTTGCAATGGAGGAGCTGAGCTGGACAGCGTATTACACGCGGTCAATGAATCGGGGACACCGGGTCATTTATATGTTCCTGGATTCAGGGTCTAATTGTCAAATGACGGATGATTTTACTTGTGAGACAAAGGTTCAAAATCTTCCCATCGGAAGAGTACATGGCACATTTCAGCCATCGAAGAAGCGGGGGAAATTCACAGCTTAGGTCAAAAGTAGGAAGAAATCCGGAAAGACAAAGACGACTGGTATGGTTTTTGACAAGGTCAATCACCTGAGCTCGAGTCATTTACATATTTTATCGTTCTCCAGAATGTTCAATCAGAACTGCATTATTCTTTTTCAGAGGGGCAACTCGTATATCATTGGGGTACTCGAATTGATCTGATTGAGAAGAATGTTCTGTTTTACTTGCGTTTGGAGCAGGTGCGATGGTTGCGACGACACACCCACATCATCGCCTTCCAATTTTACACGGGAAGGGCGAGATCCATGTGGATTTGCTTCGTTGGATGCGAGTTTCTCTTCGATATTTGGGAATATCTCCATCATATCACACCGCAACGAATACGAATAATCTATGACTCAGGAGCGTTTTTTTTTTTTTTTTGGTTCTGGCACTATTGTTTTTGCGAAGACAGTCAGATTGCTCGAACCAGCCGACGGCACGTGTCGTCGGCGCGCAGGTTTGACTCTTTGTGTGACACACCGTTTCATACGGTTACGATTGGCGTGAATGTTGTCAGCACAGAGTGTCTAAGAGGTTTCCGATATGCTGTTAATTTCGTCGACGGATATACTAGTTTGCACTGTTTATTCATGTGGACCAAGAATGAAGTTACGACGAAACTGGAGGAGTTTATATCGGATTTTTAAGTCGCCTTGGATGGCGCATTGGCCGTATTTTTACGGATTTGGGTAGCGAGAAGTACTACTAATTTGGAAACTGTTGCTTCACTTGGAGATGATGAGAAGAAAGTGAGAGCAAAGTTTGGGCAGGTATGTGAACGCGAGGATATTAGTTCTTGTGGGCACCTTAGACACCTGCTGGTATGTCGAAAATAAATGGAGTAGAGGAAATATTTCAACGGACGGTTTCAGAAATGGTCACGCTTTTCTGTACCAAGGCCGTATGTCTCCAATATTCTGGGTCTTCGCTTACCGACATGCGACCTGGATTTACAATCGGATTCTTCACAGCACGCTCGAGGTCATACAGTCCTTTTTGGACTCGTGCATGCCAGAAGAACACGCTTTGATCAATTACATACTCTGTTTTGTGATTGTTACGAGTGGATTCCTGGATTTACACCTGGAATCAACACGGGGCGGAAGATGTATATTTAGGGCTTTCATAGACATGCGATGTAGCATATTTGGTATTCGAACCGGAGTCGCGAACGGTTTGAACAGTCTACAACGTGGTGTTTGATGAATACTTTAAACAGAGATGAAATGCGCTGAGAACTGATGATGCAACCAGGAGGTTAGGCAATCAGCACCTGACTTTGTGGAGGAGCTTGTTTTTGACGGCACAGATGCCGGTCTGCATGCAGACGCTGTGAGACGCCTATTCACAGAATCGAAAGTACAGGATCCTGCATCGGAGGTTATATCGACCAACATGGACAACACTGCTCAGCTACCAACTGCTAGGAGGCAGGCAGGTGTATCCAATTGGCCGACTGGAGGAGAAGTCGTTGAGTTTACCGTGCTTGATGCTGGTAAACCTACGCAACAGGGTTCGTCTAGTAATACTGATGTCACTACTGACATTAGTAGCCCTGAAGCCGCTGTTGACACTGATGATTCAAACAGTGAGTCACAATCTAAATCTGTTGATTCACCAAATGTTTCAGATTCTGTAGATCAACAGGACTTGAAGGACGAGATATCGATTAACGATGTCATGATGCGTAAAGAGTTTGACAAAACTATTCCGGCCACGAACTCCGAAGCGGATGAGAGTTCTGGAGGAGGTACGTTTACCAAACGTTTTCAAGATGACGACGAAGGGTTTGCTTTTATTCGAGAGTGCGAGGAAAAATTGTATGATGGTCATTTATTAGACTGTTACGCAATTCACCTATAGGCACTACACACTTTGAGTAAAAACGATCTATCATGCTTGAAATTTGCTGAGCGCAGGCAGATTCGATTACCTTTTCTTCAAACCTGTCCCGAGGCGCTGGACACATGATAAGGTCAAGAAGAAAAAAATCTGAATCTAAGTCATATTGAGATATCAGGCTTACNAAGAGGCTGAAACTGTTCGGAAANGNTTNCACTATTTCTAGCTGTATTAANCGAAAGGCATGTCCTGCAGGGAAGCTAAGCGAGTCGCGATTGATAATCTCAAATTGTANTTTGAACAAGGATATGTTGTATTACCTGGGAATGAGTCTAGATTACCAGGGCATATCTATGAGTCTGTCGAATTAGCAAGAGAATTTTCTCTGAGATGCTATTCGGACAAGACCTTTGAGCAATGTGAAATGTATGCCGTATGCATAGCCACGTTGGAAGACACGGAGTCGACACCGAATTATTTCAACAAGTAATCTTACACGGATACGTGCTCGATGGTTCGTACGCTTTTCTGGATCAAAGGCATAGCCTAGCCTTTGCTGAAAAATGTATGAATGTGAATATGTTTCTAGATCAGGTCAATTAATACTTGGCATGCTTAACCCAAAATTATGAAGCAAGCTTTGAGTGGACCTGATGCAGAGCGCTGGAAAGCTTCTATGGAGAAGGAGCTTACTATCGAGAAGATGGGAGTTTGGAGACATCCTACCTTCCAAAGGAAGAATTTCCGTTACCATGTAAGTCTGTCCATACTCAAACTTTCGAAAGACGGATGTATATCGGAATGGAAATCTTGCCTTTGCGCGCTTGGAAACTTATCAAAAGAATGAATCAACTATGAGTCAGATGAGTTGAGTTCTTCTATATTTGAATACTATGGCAACAGCTAATAACTGGGGTTTACGGCAGTTGGATTGCACTGGAGCATATTTAAATGGTGTATTAGACAGACCCATTTATTTAATTCATCCACTTGGTAAAGTAGACGAGAATGGACGTCCTGTTTACCTCGAATGCCGTAAAACCATTTATGGGCTCAAGCAGAGTGGATTCTGCTGGGCAAAGTTGTTACATAATTATCTGACCGAAGCTGGTTTCAAACGTTCGAACGCTGATAGTTGCATGTTTCGACTAAAAACTACACGTGGAGCTTTGGATCCCACCTCAAAACCAATGGACTTCGACGACGAAGTTGAGCTTATAGTCGGGTCGTATGTTGATGATCTCTGCTACGCTGGTAATTCTGATTGGATTCTGAATTGGTTTCATGATTTTATTGCGAAAAAAAATTTACAGTAAAACAATCAGAAACAGGACCGCTGGAATGGATTCTGGGTGCAAGAGTACGCCGGAACATGGCCGCGGGTACGACCAGTATAGATCAAGAGATTGCTATCAAATCCACACAAACGACTTGCAGAGAAGCTAGGACTGGATAAATCAAATCCAGTACGTTCGCCAATGATTAGCTCATCACCAGGCTTGAAACCTGATCGAGAAAGTAGGCCGCCTAAATTTGAGTTTGACTACCTTAGTATTGTAGGGACTTTACTTCACATCGTTAATGTCACACGTCCGGATTGCGACTACGCGGTAAGTGCGCTTGCCAGACACAGTGAATTACGATCGATCACATGAGAAGGTTGTGAAGAGTGTGGTTCAATATTTATACCATACTTCACATCTTGCAGTTACATATTTCAGAGATGGTAATGAATTTTCATCAGAGAAGAACACGGCATCGGTTTGGGAAGCCGGCTGTCATCCGTTAGATTGGAACAAAAACGAAAACGAACGATTCAAAGTATTTACGGATGTATCGTTTGGAGACGACATTGTTACACGACGGAGTTCTTCTGGGAACTTATTTTTTTGAATGGTGAACCGATTTCGTGGTTCTCGAGACTTCAGAAGTTAGTTGCTTTGAGCACTGCAGAGTCCGAGATCTACGCTGCTACTGATGCAGCAAAAGTTGTAGCTCATTTGAAAGTATACTTCATGACTTGTATCGTCATGGGCTCACAACTTGGAAATTATAAGACGCACGACACTTTGTGACACGCTTATCATATCTGCAGCAGATTGTTCAATGACACGATTTTCAGAATGTCACACTAACGACATGCTTGCAGACATTATGACGAAAGCATTGCCTGACCAGCAATACCACACGTTGTCGTCAGCTTTGGTTCACGATTCGACGATACTATANCCAGCATAGTCTTCGCTTTACTGACAGGGGAAGCCGGCCCCAAAACGGTTCCTTTGGTAGAACTCTCGGAGNNTNCCATTTACCTGGTTCAGTGGAGGAGAATTGAGCGGAAAGTATTTCGTCACGATACAGAACAGCGGTGCATGGCACTCATTCTGTAATATCTCATTTAGCTATTTCTATATGTGGCACTGTGGAACATTCTCGGAACAGTCCTGGCCTACTATAGGAAACTTGCTAGANAGGAGATTTGGTACAGTACAAACTTGCTAGATAGAAGATTTGGTACAGTACAATAACGACAGTTTCATGATCTGTGCTTACTACATAGGCAGAATCTGAACTTAGTTATTTTGGATGAACGGAATTATCTCAAGGACTTCGTAATATGATGCAAAGACAGACGTTGATATTGACACGACAAATTTCATTGGTCCAAATGCCATTAGCACGTCACCGTCAGCAAATAACCGTCCGTTGAGTTCAATTAGGCCCGATCATCATAGCAACCGGATCGTTGCTCAGGTGGAAAACGAAGAAGAGGCTAATTTTGAAGTAAGCCCACTTTCAGATTCCACAGGGCCCCATTGGGGGGGCAAATCACATAGGGAACACAAGGAGCTCGCTCGCAATATCAGACCTCGGGTTCTGATTGTCATTGGAGTGTCATGGAGGAGACCGCCGTCTGTTAATTTGGTTGATTCGCATTCTAAATTAACTGCCCGCTGCATTTTGTGTTTACTTTTACAAGCAGGGATCTAGCGCGGCCGCTGGGTGTATTTCTGGTTACAAATACCAAGCTAAATTCACCGCCCCGGCTTAAATTCCCTATTTGTCTCAAGCTACATAACTCCAGATCGCGCTATTCGTAGAAAAGAAGCGGACCGTGCCCGATTTTAGTGACAGTAAATCAAACAGCCGAACTAACGTAGATTAGGCCCCTACATTGAACTGGCCGTTTATTGAATTTCGCTCAAATAGACACATCCGCGTCGATTTTTCGGAATTGGTTATGGTTCTCCACGTAGATGGTGGACCTCATGACACTGTGAGATGTTATTTTACAACATTCTCACATGAGCTACCGGTGTTCCCTTATGAGGGGCGTCGTTGTAGTAATTACTATGTAACTGGATATGAACGAGCTGGACACGCCGTTCGTAAGCTGCATACTAATTCTGGTTTGATGCATCCTTCAGCAAGTACCAGCAACGACGAGAAAAACAATTATGGAGGAGATTTGGATTTGACGGCAACCGATATGGCAAATGTGACGATACGAGATCGTACACCGTCAACCAACCCGGGGGAGCTACGGGGAAAGGCTCTAGCGTCAATGGAATCATCCAGTGGATCATCAGATAGTACCGAGCATGTACTGTCAGACAATACACCTGAGTCAATGGACAATATGATAGCAAGCTTTCAATCAGTGATTACGCTACTACCAGCTTTGGCCGACAAGATGAATCATTTGACACTGCAAGTCGAGAGAGAACACGAACAAGTACAGGCGAAGTTTGAATCACTTCAACATGATTNCAGCACACTACGTCAGGAAANTTCTGGATCAGGTCTCGATGAAGCTGGGAGTATCGGTTCATATGGAAATACTCNACACGATTTGTTCCCTGATGAGGAAGGGGCAACTCAGGCGATTCCGACACCAGAGACGGGGGGTGGTCGGGAGACTGAAAGCAGCAATGGACCCTTGCTTGAAGTCAAAGCGTTAGCTTTACAATCCATTGACAAGCCCAAGGCTATTGTCAAAGCTTTAACGTTAACTTGTTCATCAGTTCCAGGTGACNATGATCCTGATGATGATGAAACTGTCAAGTCACAAGGACCTTCGAAGATGGTGATGCAGTTGGTGCACANNCGGAGCACACCAAGCCGAAAATCCTTGATTCCCGCGACTACTCCCGAAGGGGGGGAGGACAGTACAAAGACTGATCGTTCACTCGANGACCGACACCGCCGATTTCCCGAAAACCTTCTGAAGGCCAGAANGTACGGATCAACGGTTTTCAAAGAGGCGAATGAACAGCGAACGTTTATCCGGATTGCTGGTGCCGGATTTACANANTTCANCAGCGCGGAGNAATTNNTGTGCAATATTGGTTTAGNATTTGAACGTAATCTGANCNTTATGCCATTACGGTCAANANNATCGATTNTTGATGATAGTTTGCATCAGGCNAGTGGCTCTCATGCAACTNTCCGTTCACAACTACATGGGAACGAGATCAAAATTCCAGAGCTGAGCAGAGCAGAGCAGCAGCAGACACGGCTCTTTGATATGCACAAATGTCTCAGACAGGATGCCATAGAAGCAGGTCATAGTGAAACTTTTATTTGTACACCACCAGCAAAGTTTGCCCGATTATTGGAGGTGTTCAAAGATAACCAATCACGTGTGTCTCAAACTATTCTTACAATTGCTCAGGCAGTTCATGTTGAACAGGAAC
This sequence comes from Flavobacteriaceae bacterium, assembly GCA_002691645.1. Classification (GTDB taxonomy): domain Bacteria; phylum Bacteroidota; class Bacteroidia; order Flavobacteriales; family Flavobacteriaceae; genus UBA3478. The sequence continues at coordinate 1,299 of NZIP01000037.1, read as the reverse complement.
AAGATATACAGCTTCAAGTCAATGGCATTGGTACTAAGGTGAGTAAACTTGAAACTCTGAGCCATTACGAGCAGACAGAAAGTTTTAACTCCGACACCCGCGCGAGTTCTACCGCTGCTGACTTATTTTGCGGGGTCAAGTACGAAGGCTTTTTAGCCCGGCAGGAGCTCCAGGAGCCCTGCAACACAACGGTGGTCATCGGATCCGTACAGGCAAAACGGTTACTCCTTGATATTACGAATCCAGATACCACACATATCAATCCTGAAGATGACGGCTTTGTTTTAGGCGACATATTGAATACCGTTTTTAAACTTGAGGATTGTTATATCAATCCAATACATTGTTTTATGCTTACCATGGTCCACAAGGTGAAATTGTCTTATGCAGTCATGTTTACACATTTTTGCGAAAACTTTCTTATAACCTCGAATGAATATATGCCAGCCCTCCAACTGGCATTTGGATCACATGATGGAAAGCTATCCTCCAATGAATTAATTAATGTGTTGGATACAAAATCACAGAATGCCGATAGGGTATACCGCAAGATCACGATCTATGACAAAATCATCGAGATTGAGGATGGACTTTTTATCACAAATCCGCCTAAAGTCTTGATTGGTGGTCGAACGATACACACCCTGGATGATCATATTGATTACGTCACACACCTATCTATTTTGAAACTTTGGACTGCGACAAGCGAGACTCATCAACTCTTGGAGTCGTACGAGAATTCGTCAGTCAATGTAGCACAGTCGAAGAAGGAGAAGTCAAACCGCACGAGGGTCGGTTCCTGGAGTGTAACCCAGCAATGGGTAAGACGTATGAAAAACAAAATAATCGGCATTGAGCAAGCTAACAACAGATATACAATGGCTCGAGACATGTTGTTGGCGAAGCAGGAAGACGAAAATCCGCGTTATTCCAAGCGGGATTGGGCCATCCCCACTCTACGAAAACTCAATGGAACTCAGGCAGAATTACTTCAACAGCATACTGGACTGCGGTTGAAACTCAATGCTAGAGCTTTCTCGAGTGATCTTATGAATGAAACAATCGTTGCTTACTGGATTGTCACTGCGCAGGTTGCAACCATGCATCAGGAACAGAAGGGCAAGATGATATGCACAGCAGCTGCGGCAGACCAGACAAACAACAATGAGCCCACAGAAATGGAGGAGGCTACCGAGAAGCTTAACTCTGTGTGCGTGGTGGTACAGGTTGATACGGATCCGAATAAATTTTTGATCCACACTGTGAAGCCTTCCACGCAGACCTTGGTCATCGAAGGAA
>NZIP01000036.1 GCA_002691645.1 Flavobacteriaceae bacterium | reverse complement strand
AATGAGAAACGACTTGATTCATTTATTTTTTCAACATTTAAGCTGCAATAATACACACTTTTGAGTGGAATGATAAATGGCATTTAGATATTTTGGCAAGCTTTTTGTTTATGATAAAATAGTAACATTAAAACTATGAATTATGAAACAGATTTACTTTTTATTCGCTTTATTGACAGTGTTAGTATTTTCAGCATGTGAAGGTCCAATGGGTCCAGCTGGTAGAGATGGTTTTGATGGACTTGATGGCCGTGATGGTTCAGATGGGGTCAATACACTAAGTCAGGTCATTGAAATTCAAACCTCTTTTGATGCAACCAATGGCTACGAACAACTTTACACTTTTCCACAAAGTGTTCAAGTTTTCGAATCTGATTTGATTCTTGTGTATTTACTTTTTGAGCAAACCACAGACAATCAAGGGAATTCAATAGATGTTTGGAGATTAATGCCACAAACAAGAATACTTGATCAGGGATTGTTGCAATACAATTACGATCATACATTTATAGACGTCCGCCTTTTTTTAGAGTCTGATTTTGATTTGAGCCTTTTAGGTGCTGGTGATTTGGAAAATCAAATTTTTAGAATCGCTGTTGTTCCAGGTGAATATGCAAATGCAGGAAAAATGAATCTCTCATCTCTTGAAGAAGTCATGCACATTTTAAATGTTGAAGAAAAAGACGTTTCAAGAGTCCTTCTGAATTGATATTTTAGCAAAAAAAAGTTATGAAATTGAAAATCCTACTATTGGTAGCATTGGCCGGGAGTATTAATTTACTCTCGGCTCAATTGCATGAAGAAATTGTTGTGGACGAAAACTTTAGTCCGAAAGTCAATAAATCAGAAGTGCAGTGGAAAAAAGAACTCAGTTCTAGTCAATATCGCGTGCTTAGACAAGCGGGAACAGAATACGCATTTACAAGTGAATTACTCGACAACAAAGAAGAAGGCACCTATCACTGTGTAGCCTGTGAGGCGCCACTTTTTGAGTCAGAATACAAATACGATTCAGGTTCAGGCTGGCCCTCTTTCGATCGTCCAATAAAAGGTGCAATCGCATATGATGTTGATTACAACATCGGCGTTCAACGAATAGAAGAGAAATGCGCTAATTGCGGCAGTCACCTAGGTCACGTATTTAACGATGGACCTATTAGAACAACAGGTAAACGCCACTGTATTAATGGTGTAGCTTTAAAATTTATTCCCAATGGAAAATAGACAACCATTGGAAAATGCTGCGTCTAGGCAAGAAGAAGATTGGAGAGAACAACTCGATGAGCTTAGTTACGCTGTACTGAGAGAAAGTGCCACTGAATCTCCTTTTACAGGAAAATACTACAGGCATAACGACAATGGACATTATTATTGTAAGGCCTGTAATGCCCTACTTTTTGAAAGTGATCATAAATTTGATTCAGGTTGTGGATGGCCTTCTTTTGATCAGGCCGTCGAGGGCGCAATTAGTTATGTACAAGATAAAAGCTATGGAATGATTCGCACCGAAACCAAATGTGCGAATTGCAATAGCCACCTCGGACACGTATTTGACGATGGTCCAAGAGAAACCACTGGTAAACGTTATTGCATCAATTCGGTTTGTTTGGATTTTGACAAAAAAATCTAAGTTAAAAATGTCGCTTTATTGATTACTTTTGCCTCACGAAATTAATTTAAAAGACATTTGATATGAGTCAATTTGATGTTGTCGTTTTAGGTAGTGGTCCTGGTGGATACGTAACGGCGATAAGAGCCTCGCAATTAGGACTTCGCACGGCGATTATAGAAAAAGAGAATCTTGGAGGTGTATGCTTAAATTGGGGATGTATTCCAACAAAGGCTCTTTTGAAATCTGCCCAAGTTTTTAATTACCTAAACCACGCAGAAGATTACGGGCTTCAAGCTGAATCAGTTTCATATGATTTTGGAAAAGTGGTTAAACGCTCACGTGGTGTTGCAGATGGAATGAGCAAAGGTGTTCAGTTTTTGATGAAAAANAACAAAATTGAAGTCATTGAAGGATATGGAAAACTCCTCACAGGTAAACGCGTTGAGGTCACTCAAGATGAGAAAAAGCAAATTATTTCCGCCAATCATATTATTATAGCCACAGGAGCCCGCTCAAGGGAACTTCCAAGTCTACCACAAGACGGAAAAAAAGTAATCGGTTATCGTAAGGCAATGACTTTAAAGAAGCAGCCGAAAAAAATGATTATTGTTGGTAGTGGTGCAATCGGAATTGAATTTGCCTACTTCTACAACGCAATGGGTACAGAAGTAGTTGTGGTCGAATACATGCCAAGAATTGTTCCTGTAGAAGATGAAGAAATATCAAAACAACTCGAAAAAAGCTTTAAAAAAGCCGGAGTCAAAATAAAAACTAATGCTGAAGTCACCTCTGTTGACACCTCAGGTGACCGAGTAATCGCACACATCAAAACCGCCAAAGGCGAAGAGCAAATCCAGGCTGATATAGTCTTGTCAGCAGTCGGTATCAAATCAAACATTGAAAATATCGGATTAGAAGATGTCGGAATCATTACCGATAGAGACAAAATCCAAGTAGATGCTTATTACAAAACTAATATTCCAGGTTATTACGCTATTGGTGATGTCACTCCAGGTCAAGCTCTGGCTCACGTCGCCTCTGCAGAGGGAATCTTGTGCGTTGAAAAAATAGCTGGTATGCATGTTGAACCTATCGACTATGGTAATATCCCTGGATGTACATATTGCGCTCCTGAAGTAGCTTCTGTTGGACTTACAGAAAAAAAAGCAATAGAAGAAGGATACGAGATCAAGGTTGGTAAATTTCCATTCTCAGCAAGCGGAAAGGCTCAAGCCTCAGGTCACGCCGATGGATTTGTAAAAGTCATTTTTGATGCCAAATACGGTGAATGGCTTGGATGTCATATGATTGGTGCGGGAGTAACTGATATGATTGCCGAAGCTGTGGTTGCAAGAAAACTTGAAACTACAGGACATGAAATTTTAAAGGCAGTTCACCCTCATCCAACAATGAGTGAAGCAGTCATGGAAGCCGTTGCAGCAGCTTACGACGAGGTTATTCACCTCTAAGTAAGAAAGAAGATACGGCTAGAATATAACTTTGTATTCCAAAGCCTAAAATCACGCCTTTAGCATTTGGTGATATGTAAGAATGATGCCTGAATTCCTCTCTTGCGTATGTGTTGGAGATATGAACTTCAATGACATCAGTACTTACTGCTGATACTGCATCTCCAATTCCGACAGAGGTATGGGTATATGCCCCTGCATTCAGTATTATTCCGTCATGATCAAAACCGACTTGCTGGATATAATCAATTAATTCGCCCTCAATATTGGACTGAAGAAAAGTAAATTCAACCCCTGGAAATCGATTTATTAAGCCCTGCATGGCTTCTTCTAAAGAAATTGAACCATAAATTTCAGGCTCTCGCTTTCCGAGCATATTTAAATTAGGTCCGTTAATTATTGCTATTTTCATGTAATACTTTAGTTATGTCCTGGCACGATTACTTGCAAGATTACATATTTTATCTAAAAATGGAGCGCGGTTTAAGCCAGAATTCCGTTGAAAATTATCATTTNGACGTAAAACGCTTTGTTTCATTCTGCCANGGACAAGCACATTTAACACATCCTCAACAGGTTCAACTAGAAGATTTAGAGCTTTTCTTAACTGAGGTTTCTAAGGAACTTACCCCCAGAAGCCGAGCTCGACTCTTATCAGGTCTAAAAAGTTTTTTTTCGTACCTAAGCTTTGAAAATATCATTGATGAAAATCCTTGTAGCAGTTTAGAGCTTCCCAAAATAGGTCGAAAATTGCCTGTTTTTTTGAGTATTAATGAAATGAATACGCTGCTTGATCAAGTCGATTTGAGTGCTGCAGAAGGCGAGCGAAACAAAGCTATTTTCGAAGTCCTATACGGATGTGGTTTAAGGGTATCAGAGCTAGTAGATTTAAAAAAAAGCAATCTGTTTTTTAATGAGGATTTTATTCAAGTAAAAGGAAAGGGAAATAAAANCAGACTCGTTCCAATTCATGAGGTGACACAAAAATGCGTTCTCGCCTATTTTGAAAACAGTCGCAAAAAAGTGCCTTCTGTCGAGGGGCATCAAGACTTTGTTTTTGTTAATAGACGAGGTAAACAACTCACACGAGCTATGATTTTTACTTTGGTTAAAAGACAAGCTCAGCACTGTGGAATTCAAAAAAATATTTCTCCACACACCTTTAGACATTCCTTTGCCACTCACCTACTCGAAAGAGGTGCCGACTTGAGGGCAATTCAACTTATGCTAGGTCATGAAAGCATAACGACTACTGAAGTTTATGTTCATACCACAAGAGATTACCTCAAGAATATGTTAGATGAAATTCATCCGAGACTAGATTTGGGATCCTCCTAAAATCTATTTTTTGAAGTATCTTTCTACTTCATCTAATAAAAACACTATGAAAAGTTTAAAACAAATCGTCCTTCTTCCGCTTTTACTTTGCAGTTTTACACTAACTGCCCAAAAATCAAAGGCAGAGATCATCAAAGGCATAGATAAAGGCTACGACAAATACGCCTCAGTCGCTCAACAAATTTGGGAATANGCAGAGATGGGCTATCAAGAATATAAAAGCAGTGCCACCTTAATAGATCTTTTAAGTGAAGAAAAATTCAATATTCAAAAAGGTGTTGCCGACATTCCAACGGCATTTGTTGCTGAGTATGGTTCAGGTGGTCCTGTAATCGCAATCTTAGGAGAATTTGATGCCTTACCAGGCTTATCACAAAAAGCACAGCCTTCTAAAGAAAGTGCCGGGGGTATTGGAGGCCATGCCTGTGGGCATCACTTATTCGGTACAGCTTCATCTGCAGCAGCTATAGCCGTTAAAAACTATATTAAATCCAATAAAATTGACGCTACTATTCGTTTTTATGGAACTCCTGCCGAAGAAGGTGGTGGAGCAAAAGTATATATGGCTAGAGCCGGTTTATTTGACGATGTTGATGCCGTGATTCACTGGCATCCAGGAGCTTCAAATGATGCCAGCGAAGGAGCGGCTCTTGCCAATATTTCGGCCAAATTTAGATTTTCTGGAATCTCTTCACATGCTGCTGCGGCTCCAGAAAAAGGTCGATCGGCATTAGATGGTGTTGAAGCAATGAATTATATGGTCAACATGATGCGTGAACACGTTCCTCAAGAAACGCGTATTCACTATGTCATCACAGACGGCGGAAAGGCTCCAAATGTAATTCCTGATTTTGCTGAGGTTTATTACTATTCGAGACACAACAGTCGCGATGTGGTGAGAGATGTATTTAATCGAATTGTTCTGGCGGCCGAAGGAGCAGCCAAAGGAACAGAGACTGAAATGAGCTACGAAATTGTAAATGGAGTGCACGAGATACTCCCAAATACCGTTCTACAGCGGGTAATGCACAAAAATTTGGAGGCTATTGGTGGTTTTGTATATACCCCTTCAGAAAAAACCTTTGCCGATCAAATAGCACAATCAATGGGAATGTCAGAAGCAGATGAAAAGGTAGCCTTGAATGTACAACCCTATAAATCAGNCGGGCGTGCCTTTGGCTCAACCGATGTTGGTGATGTCAGTTTTGTGGTCCCAACCGTAGGTTTGAGAACAGCGACCTGGGTTCCAGGTACTCCAGCGCATTCATGGCAAGCGGTTGCTGCTGGAGGAACATCCATTGGGTTTAAAGGAATGATGGTAGCTGCTCGGACTATGGCCTCAACCATTATTGATTTACTCGATCAGCCTGAATACTTAAGAGATGCTCAAAATGAATTTGAAAAGAGAAGAGGAGTAGATTTTAAGTATGCACCCCTACTTGGAAATCGTCCCCCAGCTTTAGATTATAGAAATTAATCTTGTGGCTTAACTTTTATCAATGATGGATGTTGTTCTATGGCAAAGGCCAATTCGTTCATGATCTCATCTACATCCATAGTGTCGGAATCTAATATTAGAGGTGCTTTGACTTTCATAGTCTGAAGTACCTCTTTCTTTTTTATATACAATCCCTTTTTATCAAAGGATCTTCTAAAACCATCAATAACCACAGGAACAACAATTGGTTTATACTTTTTGATAATGTGTGCTGTTCCTTTTCGCAAAGGTGCCCACGCCCTTGTAGTTCCCTGAGGAAAAGTAATTACCCAACCGTCATTGATAGCTATTCCAATATTAGAAATATCACTCATTTTTACTTGTCTATTAACTTCTTGACCAGAGTCTCTCCACGTTCTCTCGACACTAATTGATCCGGCATATGCGAACAATTTGGTTAGCAAACTTTTCTTCATCGTCTCCTTGGCTGCGATGTAATAAATATTAAGTTTTGGTTGATAGAGATACAAGACGTTTTTAATGGAATCGTTTCGTCCCGTAAGTGCTGCATTAAATACGTGATACATAGCAATTACATCCGCAAAATAAGTTTGATGATTACTGACAAAAAGCACCTTCTTGTCTGGAAGCATTCTTAAAATTTCCGAACCTTCAATACTTAACTCATTGAATTTGCGATACCTAGAATGCGTTACGGCACCTGCCATCCAAATAAGAATTCTTTTTAAAACTAAATAATGTCCAAAAGGATTTTTCTTCAAAAATGTTTATTTAAAACAGTACTAAATTACAAAGTCTCCTCTAGTTGTCTTTCTAAAAAGACTTAAAATTTCTGAAATCATCATTGCAGTTGCTCCCCATATGATTTCATTTTCGAACTTATAACAAGGTACTTCTACTTCTATTCCATAGGATATGCTAACCCTATGTCTTGTTACTATGGACTCATTATACAATAATTCGAAAGGAATAGAAATAACGTTTTCCACTTCTCGCGAACACGTTTGAAAAGCAGGTTGTTCTTTGACTAATCCTACATAAGGTTGAACCCTAAAATTACTAGGAGGAATATAAATACTGCTCATAGGAAACACTTCTTCTATAAACTCATGTTGTATTCCAACTTCTTCGAAAGTCTCTCGATAAGCAGTCTGTAAAAGAGTATTGTCTGTTTCGGCGAACTTACCTCCAGGAAAAGAAATTTGCGAAGAATGCACTCCTTTGTAGGGCTTTCTTTTTATCAATAGCAAGAGCGTTTCATTTGTGGGGCCTGGGTAAAATAACGCAAAAACGGCAGCCTGCTTTGCACTTTGTTTTTTTTTGCGCGCTAGAAGAGCTAATTGCTTGCGACCAGGAGGTGACATCAGAACTTGAGCTTTCTTGCCCGGAAGTGCCATATCTCTTACTTTCTTAGTAACTTTAATAAATAAATCAAACTGCATGAAAAATCCTCTTTTTCGTCTAGCGTTTTACTTTTTTGGATTTCTTCTAACCCTTTCTTGCCAAGATACTAAGTCTTCAAATCAAAAAGAAATCACTGTTGAGCAACCTAAACAAACTGAAAGCGTTGAAAAAAGTATTGAAACTGAGGAGTTAAAAGAACAGGAGCTATTTAAACTTAGCGAAGAAAACGCAATTTCTTTTTTTTACGACTACGAGAAAACATTAAACGAAAATAAAGTAAAACTCACCACTTCGATGGGTAGCTTTACCATTGAACTTTTCGAGAATGTACCCTATCACAGAGCTAATTTTATTTTTTTAGCCAAAAAGGGGTATTTCGATAATACAATGTTCCACCGAGTAGTTAAGAATTTTATCATTCAAGGAGGTAACGCAGATAATCAGCAAACCGCAAAAAAAAGAAGTGAAATAGGTCGATACTTATTACCGCCTGATACCAAAAAAGGACATCGACATCATCGAGGAGTGATATCCATGCCAAGCAGTGATCGTGATAATCCACACAAACTGGCCTCGCCCTATGAGTTTTTTATAGTAGTCACCAAACCAGGATCCTATCATTTAGATGGAGATTATACTGCTTTTGGCAAGGTAATTGATGGAATGGAGGTGGTCGATCGTATCAACAGCGTTGAGGTTGATACAGGTGATTGGCCCATGCAAAATGTATACATTTTGAAAGCAGAAGCATTTTAAATTAAATCATAATGAAATTTACATTTCTTGCCAATGCCCGTCAGCACAACTCTCAAGCGTTATTTCTCTAAATAGTTGGGCATATTCTTTACCCGATTAACTTCTAATCTATTAAATAAATTTAACAAAAAACCCCCAGAATTAACTGAGGGCTTAAACGAATTATTACAGAAGTAAAAACCCTATTCGATTCTTAAATTATAATTGTGAAGAGTTGAATCGAAGTCAATAGACCGCTTACAAGTACCATCCAGCTCAACTTTAAAATGGTAAACTGGCAACCTACTCAATCGTTTTATATTTATGTCATAAACGGCTTAATAATAAAAACTAGGTAGATTAAAAATCCTCTTATAAGAAGGGTTTTAACATAATTACTTTTCATATGCTCCTTTAGGAGCTTTTCCCCAAATTCCGAAAACGAACATAAGAAATATTGTAGCCCATAAAACCGTAGATGGAATATCTGGAGCTAATGAAGCCGGACCATCAGCGACGGTTTGACCCCAAAGTGAAATAAAGGATTCGCCAACTGCCGAAATTTCTCCACCATTGGCTTTAATTTCTGAAAGTTGAAAAGACATATTCTTCTGATTTAGTACTAAATAAGATGATACTTGTAGACCAAAAAATACAGTACACAAGCAAAAAGAACTTAATATAATCTTTCCATAAAAGGGAAAATTAATTTCTCTTGCTCTTCTAATTAAATAGAAAGATATACCAGTCATCAAAATGACCGCCACCGTGTAGATAGCATTATTAATAAAATTAAATTGGGCAATTTGGTAAATTTCGAATTCATTCATTGTATTAGAATTTAGTGTTTATTTTAATTAACAATATATTAAATTTAACTATACTAAATCAAACACTTAGGGTTAAAATGAATTAGTAATTCATCATCAAATAAGCCCCTAGAATTATCCAGAGGCATTATATAAAAACTCAATTCAAGAGTTAATTAATCCGGATTACAGTTCGTAAAATTAGGTTTAGGTAGTGTCCAAGATGGTGCTCCATTTGAAAATGAAGCACAATCACTTACTCTTTCCGTTTTCCAAGAAGATAGAAGTTGGTCGATTGAATGTTCTGTTAAACTATTCTTTAGATAAGATTCGCTCCAAAGCCTTCAGTCGTTCTTCTTGCGACTCTATTCTTTTTTCTTGAGCCTGTAAACGAGTTATCTCTTTTTGCTGTTCCTTTAAGGCATTGATAAGCACAGGTATAAGACCTTGATAGTTCACTGAAAGCATACCTTCTTTGTCTTCACTTACAAGTTCAGGAAATACCTCTTGTATGTCTTGGGCAAGTACCCCTATCTTTTGTGCTCCGTTTTTCTTTACCGTGTAGGTCTTACCGTCTATGTTTAAAAGTTTAGACAGTGTAGCACCAAGTGATACAATATTCGCTTTAAGTCTTGCGTCAGAAGATACTGTTACATCTCCATTAACAGTTAAATCATTGCTTACTGTAGCATCTCCGTTAAACATCACTTTAAACGCATCAGAACGATTAGAATCATCTGCACCATTACCGATAACAAAAGCAGGAGCAGATGTAGAGAATGAATCTGCACTTGTGACTGTAGAACCTGAAGAGTTGTACTGACCGATTACAACAGAGGCATAGTCACTTGCTGTTGTATACCTTCCCGTTGCTGTTGAAGTAGCTCCACTTGCCGTTGTATACCATCCCATTGCGGTTGAAACATTTCCGCTAGAAATTGTTCCAAATCCCATTGCAGTTGAAACCTGTGCACTTGCATTTGAATCATATCCAATTGCAAACGAACCTACGCCACTTGCTGTATTACTCCATCCCATTGCTGTTGAAATATTACCACTGGCTGTTGTTCCATTTCCCATTGCGGTTGACGCTGAACCACTTGCTGTATTACTCCATCCCATTGCTGTTGAACGGTCTCCACTTGCTGTATTATCCCATCCCATTGCAACAGAATCATCACCTGTAGCACCTCTTGTAGTACTTGAGGGGTCGGAATAACTCAAGTCTACTGCTCTGCTACCTATATCACCGTGATTCGCAGCATCCGATGAAGACAGACGAACACCTGTGTTTCCGCCTTCTGTTACAGGTTCTAAAATACCTGTTCCCAAACTTGTTGCTCCGCTTAATAGATTGAGTTCTGCAGCTGTTGAAGTAATTTCTGTACCT
>NZIP01000035.1 GCA_002691645.1 Flavobacteriaceae bacterium | reverse complement strand
CCTTTTGTCAGGGCAGCACTTTTTAGAGCATATAGTTTTGTCTGCTCTGCCTATACCCTAGCACCTGCTCACCACCATTTCATCGCTAAAGGGTCTTATGGTAAAGCACATCGAACAGTTCCGAAGAATATCGCGCAACCCTTCGCAGAAGTCGCCAATCAACTGGGACAGTTTCCCTTCATAGACTACCATTACAGCTACTCCTTGGGTAATTATTACAAAATTAATCCCAAAGGTGGATTCAATTGGGAAAATCTCGGAATGGCAGCCAAATTTTCGGGTATGTCAGATGAACGCGGATTTATCATGCTTCATGTCGATATAAATCAATATTCACCTCAGCTCATTGAAGGCAGTATGGGAATTGTTAACGCCCAAAGCGATGAAGAAATGAATCACCATCTCGAGCTGGTAGGCACCGCCCTTAAGCACATGAACGAAAGAAGAAAATTAATGTGGGAAGCCTCTCGCTGGAAACACTACAACGACTTCAGAGTATTCATAATGGGCGTGAAAGGAAATACAGATATTTTTGACGACGGCTTAATTTATAAAGGTGTTTGGGACGAACCCAAAGCTTTTAGAGGTCAAACTGGCGCTCAAGACAATATTATTCCTACAGCAGATATCATAAGTGGTGTGGTTGATTTTTATCCAGAAAATCAATTGACCCAATACCTGATGGATTTGAGACAATACCGACCGGTATGTGTGCAAAATTTTCTCAAAGATTTAAAGCAATATTCTTCAGGTTCGGCTGGCACTATAGCAAGACTAAAGGCAAGCAATAATCAAGAAGGCTTGCAGCTGCTCTTAAAGATCCTAGAAGAGATATATTTATTCCGAAATGGCCACTGGCAATTTGTTCAAAAATACATCATGTCGAATACCGCTTATCCAAAGGCAACTGGCGGCACACCGATCACCTCATGGATTCCGAATCAAATCAAGGCAGTCTTAGCTGCAATGACCACGGTAGACCAATTGACTGAAGACGGCGCAAATGGATTTGAGAAGAACGAATGGAAGAGCGGGTTTGAAAAGAAAGTACAGCTACTCAACAAACAACTCGAAATTGTTCAAGTACCGAGTTTTAATCCAGAGGATGTCTTCAAATTAAACGCAGCTTTAGGTCTAAATGACGCCTAAAATATGAGCTTCTCGTCTTTTCGACTTGAAGCTCATATTCTTTTAAAACGATCTGTAGTCGCCTGTTAAATATTGATTGGCCTCTTCTTCTACAAAAGCAGAGTTCTTTTTGTCGTAATTCAAGGTTTGCCCTGGAAATCTTCCAGCAATTACCCCAAGCAATATCGTCTCTGTTAGTCTTGATGCATATTCAAAAGGAGCAGAACAAGTGGATGTCCCCAAACAAGTATCTATAAATTCGTGATAGTGCTTTGGAGATTCTCCTGCATAATCACGAACAGGCTCCCCTAAGGCATTCTCTTTGTCATACTCAGCTATATCATAGTCACTGTAGGCTCCATTTTCTATTAATCGAGGCAGTTCCATAAAGTGTGGCAGTAACAATCTGCGACCGTCTTCTCCAATGAACATTGCTCCTTGTCCTGGCAATTCGTCCTCATTTGGTAAAATGAGTTCTTCTGAGAGTTCAGGACCCTCTACTCCGTCGTACCAAAGCCATTCAAAAGCATCTGTTGTATAAGCGGTACCGTCAAAAGTATATCGAACAATGTTGCGCTCGGGATAGGCGTATCCGTTGGAAGGTCTGCAATCATTGGTGATGGTGTTGGGTACGTCGAGTTCTAAGGCGTTGTATGGAGTGTCAAAAATATGAACTCCCATATCACCTAATGTGGCACAACCATAATCCATTAATTTTCTCCAATTTCCTGGATGGTAATACCCTTCTTTATACTCTCGTTCTGCTGAAGTTCCAAGCCACAAATTCCAATCTAAATGAGCAGGTACAGCATCAGCTCCCTGAGGAACTTCCCCATCATAACCCCAGTTTTTATTGGACCAAGCGATGACTTTACTCACTTTACCAATAATCCCTCCTCTGATGAGATAAGTCGCAAGCTTGTAATCGTAAAAAGAATGAACCTGGATTCCCATTTGGGTAACAAGTCCTTTTTCGTTGGCTACTCTACGCATTTCTCTTGACTCAGAAACATAGTGTGTAAGCGGCTTTTGACAATAGACGTTTTTATTGTTTTCCATCGCCATTAAGGACGCAGGCGCATGCGTATGATCTGGTGTAGAAACAACAACAGCGTCAATTTGATCAGAAAACGAGTTGAACAAAACTCTATAATCTTGAAAAATTTCTGCATCTGGAAAAAGTTCATGCGCTGCCTTTAAATTATTTTCGTCTACATCGCAAAGTGCAGTAACGATGACGTTGGGGTGTGAGGCAATGGCTTTTAAATCTTCAAGCCCCATATTTCCAACTCCGATATGTGCTGTTCTAATAATTCCTTCTGTTGAAGACTCACAAGACAAGTTAGGTAAAGGCAAAATCGTTGCTCCTATTGCTAATGAGGTCTTTTTTAAAAATTCTCTTTTGTTCATTTTATAGTTCTTTTATTTTAATGTTTCTAAACCAAAGGGAGCTCCCGTGGTCTTGAAGTCCGATAAAACCCTTTTTAAACTTGCCGTAATCAGGTGCTAACTTCCATTTACCGTTATTTCTTTTAGCCTGCCACTCCTCAGACCAGGGTACAAAATCTAAAAGCAATACACCGTTCAAGTAATGCTCCACTTTTTCTGGAGTAAAAACAATGGTTGAAGAATTCCATTCTCCTGCAGGGTTAAGTTGTTTTTTTGATGCGTCTGGAACATGCATGGCATAATCTGCTGCCGTTGACTGTAAAGGTTGTAAATCTTGCGGATTAACCTCGATTCCAATACTCTTGTTGTATTCGGTAATGTCGTGAAAATCAGTATAACCGAGATCGTCAATGAGCTGGTATTCTGGAGCAACCTCAGGTATTCCACCATAACCCTCAGCAATGTGGTAAAAAATACCGCTATTTCCACCTGCAGGAATTTTCCACTCAATGTATAATTCGAAGTTTTCGAATTCTTTTGCACCGTAAATGATATCTCGACTGCCTTTGTAATCGTAATCTTGTTCCAAAATCATTTCTGTACTGAAGGTCATTACGCTATCTACGATTGCCCATCCAGGAGGAAGAGATTCTCCGTTATACGCTCTCCAACCTTCCATACTTGATCCGTCAAATAAGGTCATCCATTCTGAGGCTTTTTCAGCAGGGTCGGCTTTTTGTTCTTTAACTTCATTACAAGAGGTGGCTAGAAAAATCAAAGCCAAGCCAAAAGTTATACGTGATTTCATGCCTATAATTCTTTGAGTTCTATATTTCTCCATTTTACTTTAATTCCACCTCCGGAATGTATTTGAAGAGCTATTCCTCCCTCTCCCTTACCGATTTTTTCATCGTTCAGGTGAATCATTTTATGTCCATTGAGGTAAGTGGTCACTTTATTTCCTTTTACCTTGATTTTCATACTGTTCCAATCACCCATTTTGAGGTGCTTGTCTTTTTTAGGGTCAGGTTTAATGAGCCATCCCCTGCCGTAAGATTCGTAGACACCACCTGTGTGTAAATTTGGAGGAGCAACCTCAACCTGCCATCCACTGACAATTGTTCCGTCGACAGTTGATCTAAAGAAAACTCCACTATTACCATCGGCTTCTTGTTTAAATTCAAGAGTCAATACAAAGTCTTTGTAAAATTCATCTGTGCTTAGGTACCCATATTCCTGATCGGGACCACTTTCGCAAATCAATAATCCATCTTCGACATACCATTTTTCAGTACCNTTNATGGTCCAACCTTCAAGGTTTTCTCCATTAAATAATGATTTTTGACCATAGGCATTGATTGCAAGAAGCATAACACAAACCCATAAAACATTTTTTTTCATCTGTTTTTGTTTTAATTCTTATCAGATAAGGACATCTTAAATTTCTTCGGCAAAACTTGAGAAATCGGAAGGTCTTCGTTCTATCTGTTTAAATATTGTTAGTTTTAGTGCGCTTAAATTACAAAAAATCAATTGCTCTCTAAGGTTTTAGGGCGCATTAATTCACAATATGACTATGAAAAATTTACGCTTTGAGACGCTTGCTAAGCATTGTTTAATCCTTATGGGGCTTATGTTCATTGCTTGTGGGCCAAAATCTGCAACAGAATCTACTGATAAATCTTCAGCTTACGACCTAAAAACTTATGTTCAAGATGACAGCGGATATTCCTTTGAAATTTTAGATTCCATTATTGTAGACGGTGCACGTGGCTACCACACCAAAATGATTTCAGGCACTTGGCTCGATGCTCAAACCGTAAATCAGCCAGAATGGTGGCATTATGTAGACATCATCATTCCTGAAGATGTGGCCTTTGACAGCGCACTTCTCTTCATCGGAGGAGGAACAAATAATGATACTGGTTTTCAGTTACCCGAAGCGGTTTTTGACAAAGCAATAGCTTCTAAAGCTGTGCTGGCTCAAGTCACGAATATTCCATTTCAACCATTGAAATTTATCGAAGATGAAGAAGAGGTTGATTTTTATGAAGATGCCTTAATTGCCCGAGGATGGAAATACTTCTTAGACAGAGGAGCTAAAGACGAAGACAGTCATTGGTTGGCTCGATATCCTATGACTCGTGCAGTTGCTAGGGCTATGGATGTTGTCGAAGAAATTGCAGATGACAAACAAGGATTTGAGGTGAATGATTTTCTTATTTCTGGAGCATCAAAAAGGGGATGGACAACTTGGACGATAGCCGCTACAGACCAAAGAGTCTCTGCTATTGCACCCCTTGTAATTGATTTGTTGAACATCGTCCCTTCCTTTGAACATCACTATAAAAGTTATGGTGAATGGTCAATTGCAGTTAAAGATTATGTGGACTATGAAATCATGGATTACATGAATTCTCAAGAATTTGATCGTCTGCTGGCTAAAGTTGAGCCCTACTCATACAAAGAAATCTTACAAATGCCTAAACTGATCATCAACGGAAGTATCGATGAATTCTTTGCAGTCGATTCATGGCAGTTTTATTATGACGACCTAGTAGGTGAAAAGCACTTACAATATGTTCCCAACGGAAACCACGGGCTCACAGGAACCTACATTCAAGAAAATATTTTGTCTTTTTTCAATCGTCTTAATACTGAACAGGAAAGGCCAGAATGGTCGTGGTCTGTCAACGAATCCGGCTTTCAAGTGGATATTACAGAGGGAGAAGATTATGAAATTTCATTATACACCAATAACAATCCCCACGAGCGAGATTTTAGAAATTTTAAGAACGGGAAGAATTGGAAAGAAACACCCTTAGAACCAAACGATAATCACATCTACTCGATTTCATTGGAAGAGCCTAAAGAAGGATTCACTGCTGCCTTTGTAGAGGTGCGTTTTAAAGGTGAAAACCCTTTGACCCTTACAACTGGAAGTCAAATCATTCCAGATTCCTTTATGCACGAGGCCTATATTAGTGCCGCACCTCTGGGGACGGCGAAGGATTAAACTCCTACAATTGTTCTAATTTGAGCTACGATTTCAGGATTTAGGAGCGTTGAAGTATCTCCTAAATTTGAAACGTCTTTTGTGGCGATCTTTCTCAAAATACGACGCATGATTTTACCCGATCTAGTTTTGGGAAGACCAGGAACAAAGACAACAATATCTAATTTAGCAATGGGTCCTATTTTTTCTGTAATCAGCCTATTGATGTCTTTTTGAAGAAAATCAAGATCAGTATTATCCTCTTGATTTTTGAGAATTACATAGCCAAATAAGGCATTTCCTTTTATGGAGTGAGGAACCCCAACGATTGCTGATTCCGCCACCTCGTCGTGCTCATTAATAGCATCTTCTATAGGTGCGGTTCCCAGATTATGTCCAGAGACAATAATCACGTCATCTACTCTACCTGTAATTCGATAGTACCCAACCTCATTTCGCGAAGCTCCATCCCCAGTGAAATAACATCCTGGAAAGGCAGTAAAATAGGTTTCCTTGTAGCGCTTATGATCTCCCCAAATGGTTCTTGCTATTGATGGCCAAGGGAATTTAATACAAAGACTTCCTTCTACGCTATTTCCTGAAATTTCATTAGAGTCAGCATCCATAAGTGCAGGTTGAACGCCTAAAAAAGGAAGTGTGGCATAGGTAGGGGTAGTAGGCGTCACGTAAGGAATTGGAGAAATCAAGATTCCACCTGTTTCTGTCTGCCACCAGGTGTCAACTATAGGACTTTTCTTTTTTCCTACTTGTTCATTATACCAATGCCAAGCCTCTTCATTAATAGGTTCTCCTACAGAACCCAAAACTTTTAAACTACTTAAATCTGAAGCGTTTACATGATCTGTTGATTCCTTAGCCAAAGCTCTTATCGCTGTTGGTGCTGTATAAAACTGATTCACTTTGTGTTTTTCTACAATTTGCCAAAACCTTCCAAAATCTGGATAAGACGGAACGCCTTCAAACATTAATGTAGTCGCTCCATTAGCTAAAGGTCCATACAAAATATAGGAATGACCTGTAATCCACCCTATATCTGCAGTACACCAATACACATCTCCTTGCTGATATTGAAAAATATTTTTAAAGGTATAAGCGGTATACACCATATAACCTCCGCAGGAATGCACCATCCCTTTTGGCTTACCGGTAGATCCCGAGGTATACAGAATAAATAAAGGATCTTCTGCTTGCATACTTTCAGCCTCACAATGTGATGAAGCCTCATCAGTTAGTGGTTTTAAATAGTGATCTCGTCCCTCTTTTAGAGGTGTTCCATTGTGTATGCGCTCTGCGACTAGAACGGTTTCGACCTGAGGACTTTCTTTAAGTGCTTTATCTACAATTGCCTTTAAATCAATGGTTTTTGCTCCTCTAAAAGAACCGTCCGCAGTAACAACGATTTTAGCATCGCAATCGTTAATTCTAGAAGATAATGCAGAGGCGGAGAACCCAGCAAACACAACAGAGTGTATCGCTCCAATACGGGCACAAGCAAGAACGGTATAAGCCAATTCTGGAATCATTGGAAGATAAATACAAACGCGGTCGCCTTTATTCACCCCTTGTGATTTCAATACATTAGCCATTTTATTGACTTCTTCGCTTAGCTGAGCATAGGTAATATGTTGAGCAGGCTCAGCAGGATTATTAGGTTCAAAAAGGATTGCTGTTTGTTCTGACTTAGTACTTAAATGTCGGTCGATACAATTTTCTGTAATGTTCAATTCAGCACCGTCAAACCAACGAATCTCAGGCTTTTCAAAATCCCAGGAAAGCACATTATTCCATGGCTTTTTCCACAAAAAATTCTCTTTGGCTATTGATTCCCAAAATACTTCGGGATGATCTACAGATGCTCTATATGCTTTAAAATAAGACTCTAAATCTTGAATTTGATAGTGATTCATAAATGATGTTTTGAATTTTAATGTGCTTGATGAGCGTCACCAGCTCCTGATGGAATTCTAATATTTTCAACTATTTCTTGCACCTGGTTTGGAGGAGGGGCTGTAAACCTACATACGATATAAGCTACCGCGAAATTAACTAACATTGCGATACTTCCGAATCCTTCAGGCGAAATGCCAAACCACCAATCTGATTGCAATCCCGCAACTGCTGATTTACCTCCGTCAAAAATTCCAAATTTGAATTTCAACATGTAGAACAACATTAAAAGTAGTCCAACCACCATTCCACTAACAGCACCTTCTTTATTCATTTTTTTGTAGAAAATCCCCAAAACTATAGCAGGGAAAATTGAGGCAGCGGCTAATCCAAAGGCAAGAGCGACAACTGCAGCTACAAATCCTGGAGGATTAATTCCGAAATATCCTGCAATTACAACTGCAACTACTGCAGATAACCTAGCAGCGATTAACTCTTGTTTTTCGGTAATTCTAGGATTGATTACACTTTTTATCACATCATGTGAGATCGAAGAGGAAATAACCAAAAGCAGACCAGCAGCTGTTGAGAGTGCAGCAGCTAAACCTCCTGCGGCCACAAGTGCAATAACCCATGCAGGTAAATTCGCAATTTCAGGATTCGCCAAAACCATGATATCTCGGTCGACGGTAAGTTCGTTAAGCTGTGCATTAGCCGTGTATTGAATGAGTCCATCTCCATTTTTATCATCAAAACCTAAAAGGCCTGTTTTTTCCCAATTGGTAAACCATTCAGGCATATTGGCGTAGGGCTGATTGCTAACTGTATTGATCAAATTGGTTCTGGCAAAAACGGCTACAGCGGGTGCAGCTGTATATAGAATAGCGATGAGTAATAGGGCTAAACCGGCAGACTTTCTCGCATCTCTCACCTTTTTAACTGTAAAAAACCGAACTATGACATGAGGAAGTCCTGCTGTTCCAACCATAAGGGCGGCTGTTATTGCAAAAATATCTATGGTTGATTTACTTCCTTTTGTGTACTCAGCAAATCCAAGTTCTACCGATAAATTATTCAACTTTTCAAGTAAATAGAGTCCAGAACCGTCGTTGATTTTTGATCCCATCCCAAGTTGTGGAATTACATTGCCTGTCATTTGAAAGGATATAAATATGGCAGGAACCATAAAGGCAAAGATGAGCACGCAATACTGTGCTACTTGGGTGTAGGTTATTCCTTTCATACCCCCTAAAACCGCATAAAATAGTACAATGAGCATCCCAATGATTACTCCGGTATTGATATCAACTTCTAAAAATCTGGAAAATACGACTCCTACTCCTCGCATTTGGCCTGCTACATAGGTGAATGAAACCAATAGTGCTGCAAAAACTGCAACTAACCTTGCTGATTTGGAATAATAGCGTTCTCCGATAAAGTCAGGGACTGTGAATTTTCCAAACTTACGCAAATATGGAGCTAATAAGAGTGCGAGTAGAACGTAACCTCCTGTCCAGCCCATGAGATATACAGCACCGTCATAACCCATAAACGAGATGAGCCCAGCCATTGAAATAAATGAAGCGGCAGACATCCAATCTGCGGCAGTTGCCATTCCGTTTGCTAATGGAGAAACTCCAGATCCTGCTACATAAAATTCTTTTGTCGAACCTGCTCTAGACCATATGGCAATTCCGATATATAGCGCAAATGTTAGTCCTACAAAGGTATAGGTCCAAAGTTGTACACTCATAATTGTTTGATTTAGTTAGTTGTTTAGTCTTCATCAAATTCGTACTCCTTGTCGAGTTTGTTCATCAATCGAACGTAAATAAATATCAACAGTACAAAAACGACAATCGCTCCTTGTTGTGCAAACCAAAATCCAAGTGGAAACCCGAAGAGATGAATGTGATCAAGAGTCTCTTTGAAAAGAATCCCAGCTCCAAATGAAACTAAAAACCAAATGGATAATAAAATTGCCAAATAACGAAGGTTCTGTTTCCAATATGCTTTGTTTTTTTCAAGAGTTTTCATTGGTGTCGTCTAATTAATGCTAAAAACTAATGTACAAGATTTTTATTTGATGAACCTAATCTGCAGTATCATTTCCAATTCCAAAGAACAACTGCCCAATGGGATCCCGCGTAATTCAACTCACTTACGATTTCAAACCCCGCTTTTTGATGTGCTTTCAGTGAAGGTTGATTTTCTAAAACAACTTCGGTGATCAGATAATCAAACGAAGAAGCATACCACATTTTGTAGGCCTGATATAGCCCAGAAGAAACCCCCATTTTTCTGTAGTTCTTGCGCACACACAATTGGCCTACCATGATGTAATTACTTCCTTTCAAAGGTTGGTCGCCGTAACTGATTTTATCGATATGTGTGAACAGGTCGTCTATAAGTGGGTGATTCCCTCTGAATTTTGGAGAAACGGCAAGTGCATAGCCCACTAACAGCTTTTCGTGCTTGGCGATAATAGCTGGTGTTAATTTATGCATTTGAGTCAACTCATCTAAGGTGTATTTAGCGGTGACAAAACCTTCCTTGAGCTCAATGGGTGTAAGGTTTACTTTTAGATTTTGTTCTTGAAGTAGTCTAATGTCTTTTAAGTCGCTTACACTTGCCAAATGATATGAGATACTACTAGAATTCAAATTGGAACTGTTAACGTTTGTGCAATTTAGAAGTTGAAAGTTAAGACGAAAACTAAAGGTGTCTTATTTTTAACATAAAATAAACCTCAACCAAACGTAAAGGTTCTATGTTTNCGTGNTATTTATACGANATGGAGAATATCTTTTATGTAATGCTCATTGCTTTAGCCATTCTAGCCATGGCCGATTTGGTTGTGGGGGTAAGTAATGATGCGGTTAACTTTTTAAATTCGGCAGTAGGTTCAAAGGCGCTTAGCCTCAAGACTATTCTCATTGTGGCTTCAATTGGTATAGCATGCGGGGCTATATTTTCTAGCGGAATGATGGAAGTTGCGCGAAAGGGAATTTTTAATCCTTCACTGTTTTACTTCGACGAAATCATGTTCATTTTTATGGCGGTTATGATTACCGACATTCTATTACTTGATTTTTTTAATACGATAGGTATTCCAACTTCTACCACGGTTTCAATCGTTTTTGAATTACTCGGGGCCGCTGTAGCAATGTCTTTGATCAAGATCTATAACGATGACCAAAGTTTAATCGCCCTGTTTGATTATATCAATACCGAAAAGGCGAGCCAAATCATCATGGGCATACTGCTCTCGGTGTTCATTGCCTTCACCATAGGTGCTCTGATACAGTGGTTCACGCGATTTTGGTTGTCTTTTGATTTCAAGGAGAAAACTGCTCAAATGAATAGCTTTTTTGGTGCTATTTCCCTTTCTTCGATTACCTATTTTATTGTGATTAAAGGAATTAAAGGAACCTCTTTAATTGATAAAAAATTTGAATTTCTCAACAATACGACTATTGTCGATTTTATTGACAGTAACCTTTTAGTTGCAATTATTTGCTTATCTGTTTTTTGGTATTTAAGCTGCCTTCTCCTTATAGTACTTCTCAAGGCCGATATTTATAAATTAATCATTGGTGTTGGAACATTTTCTCTAGCCTTGGCCTTCGCTGGAAACGACTTGGTCAACTTTATTGGAGTTCCCATAGCGGCTTATCAATCGTACGAAGCATGGAGTGTTTCTGGTATAGCTGCTTCTGAATTTAGCATGGATGTTTTGGCTTCTAAAGTAGCTGCACCCACACAGTTTTTGTTTGCCTCAGGAGTAATCATGATTATTACAATGGTTTTTTCAAAAAAGGCTCGTTATGTCTTAGATACGGGTATCAATCTAGCTCGTGAAGGGGAGTCTAAAGAGCGGTTTAAACCTAATAACCTCTCTAGATTTATAGTCAGATTTGGTATTACCTGTAACACTTATTTTACTGCTATACTTCCAAAAGAATTGAAGAAAAAAATAAGTTCACAGTTTACCCGAACTGAAGTCAAAAAAATTAAAGACGGCAAACTACCTGCTGCATTTGACTACGTAAGGGCCTCTGTAAATTTGGCAGTTGCAGGAATTTTAATTTCAATTGCAACCTCGCTGAAATTACCCCTCTCAACCACTTATGTAACTTTTATGGTGGCAATGGGAACCTCTCTTGCTGATCGCGCTTGGGGTTCAGAAACTGCAGTGTACAGGGTTGCAGGAGTTTTAAATGTCATCGCAGGATGGTTTGGTACGGCTTTGATTGCATTTACTTTTTCGGGGCTTGTTCTCTCGCTCATTTTTATGGGTGAAGAAATCGCTATAGCAGTATTATTACTTTTCGCAAGTATTGTAATCATTCGAAATTACTTGGCTTACCACAAACGAGCTAAAGCAGAAGCCCTTGAAGAGAAAATTAAAAAGGCTGAAAGCACAACCTTTTTAGGTGTAATCGAGGAGAGTGCTTCAAATATTGCATACGTGGTAAAAAGAGGTAAAATTATTTACAGCAATAGTATTAGCGGTTTGTCTAAAAATGATTTAGATAGTCTAAAAGCAAATAAGAAGCAGGTGCAGAGAATTTCTAAAGAAGTTGATGAGCTGCGCAACGATATTTACTATTTCATAAAGAATCTTGAAGAATCGAGTGTAAACGTCAGTAATTTTTACATCTCAATGGTGAACGACTTGAACAACATCGCTCAAAGTTTGACCTACACAGCTCAAATTTGTTTTGATCATGTCAATAACAATCATTTAAAGCTGAGATACAACCAACTCAAAGAGCTCAAGGAAATCAATGAAAAATTTGAGAAAGGCCTATTCAATCCTACAAGGTCACTATTTCTAGACCAAAAATTTGATGAAATTGCTGGAATTCTAGAAACTACTGAAGAGTTATTCGACTTTATTAATGAAAAAATTGACGCTCAAGTTAAGCGAATTAGAACTGATGAGATCAGTCCAAAGAACTCCACCTTGTATTTCTCAATTTTGGTTGAGTCAAAAGATTTTCTCAAGGCTTTTGTAAATCTTCTTGAAACCTATTTTCAATGTTACGAGAACAATGTTAGACCCTATACGAAGTAAATTTAATTGATGGCCAAACTCACTTTTGTAATCAAATGTCCAGATCAAACTGGTATTATAGCAGGAGTAACTCATTTTATAAAAGAAAAAGGTGGAAACATCGTATATATCGATCAGTATGTAGATCGCGAAAACGAATTGTTTTTCATGAGACTTGAAGCCTCATTTGATAAGTTATCAGACTCGTTTAACAAACAATTTAAATCTAGTATTTCGAAGAATTTTGAAATGAATTATGAAATCTTCGAGACAAACCGGACGCCAAGAATGGCAATTTTTGTTTCAAAATACGATCATTGTTTATACGACCTGCTCAGTCAATATAAATCTGGAGAATTAAAGGTTGATATCCCCTTTGTACTCAGTAATCATTCGGATTTAAAAGGAGCCACTGAGCGTTTTGGAATTCCTCTTTATCACGTTCCATTCACCAAGGATATTCGACAACAAGCTGAAGCTGAGCAGTTAGAATTGCTAAAAAAACACCAGGTCGATTTCATTGTCCTCGCTCGTTATATGCAAATCGTATCTTCTAATCTTATTGAGGTCTATCCCAATAAAATTATCAATATTCACCATTCTTTTTTACCTGCTTTTCCTGGAGCAAAACCTTATCATTCGGCCTATGAACGAGGTGTTAAACTTATTGGTGCCACCTCTCATTATGTAACAGAGGATTTAGATGCAGGACCGATTATCGCTCAAGATGTCACTCAGGTAAGTCACTTGCACAGTGTAAAAGATTTGATCTCTTCTGGTAAAGAACTCGAAAAAGTGGTGCTGTCTAGAGCAGTTAAAAAGCACGTAGCTCGAAAGGTGTTAAGCTATGCCAATCGAACTGTGGTATTTCACTAGTCAAGTTTTTATATCTTTAAAAGAAAAAATGAAAAAGTTCTTGTTCTTTTTGACAGGAGTGTTCTTCTTACACTCTTGTGGAACATACAAAAACGCTGCCTACAATTCTGCAAATAATCCAACAGCTCCGAATTATGCCGATTCAAATAGTTGGGCGGTACTTCCTAATAATTATCCCGAAGTGCTTAGTGAACTGCTGGGTGAAACAACTGAAAAAAAGGCAGATGTCTTTTTTGTTTATCCAACACTATTTACAGATAAGAAAGACCCTGCATGGAATGCCGATGTATTCTCATCCTCTCACAGAGACCAAGTTGTGAATCAATCGATTTTATATCAAGCTTCGGCCTGGGGTGCAGCGGCAAATATCTACGCTCCTTATTATCGACAAGCGCATTACAGAATCTTTGTAGAACCATTCACAAGTCAAGGAGAAGAAGCATGGGAACTCGCCTATCAGGACGTCAAAAATGCATTTGAATATTACCTCAAAAATTACAATGAGAACAAGCCTATTATTGTTGCTTCTCACAGTCAAGGATCAATGCATCTCAAAAGATTAGTCAAAGAGTATTTTGATGGTACTCAACTTCAATCTCGTCTCATTGGAGCTTACTTGGTTGGTACAAAAGTAGAACCTGATTTTTTTAGTAAAATTCCTGAGGCAACCTCATCAAATCAAATTGGAGGTGTCATGAGTTGGAACTCCTACAAGAAAAACAAACGCCCCAGTTATTACGAAAAAAGTTACAAAGGAGGCATAACGACAAACCCTATAACCTGGAATCATCAAAAACAAACTAAGATTACAGAACACCAAGGCTTATTATACAAAGACCTTGAACTGTATCCAAAAAGTTTGTCACTACAGAAAATTGACGGCATGTTGTGGGTTACTGTGCCAAAAATCCCTAATCGTTTTTTGATTTCCCTAATTAGTAATTATCACTTCGCTGATGTCAATCTATTTTGGAAAGACATCAGCCTTAACGCTTTAGAACGAACTCAGGAGTGGTTCAACTCAAACGAGCAATGAAGCTTTTAACTGTATTAAGTCTTCTTTCTGAAAAGACTTAAATACCACATTTGAATAGCTACGGTACTTTTTTAAAATCGCCTGAGGCGAAGGATGAATAGGTTGGTTATTAGCGGTAAGGCCCATATGGAAGCAGTCAATTTGATTTTCAACAAGTTCGTCGATAAATAAAACAGCTGCTCTTTTCAAATATGCTCTTGTAAACACCGCATTGCCCCAACTCAAAACCACCTTATTTTTGAGGTTTTTTTTAACTAACTTTTGTCGAACAAATGCTGTGTTCTCATCAAAGAGTTTTCTGTTCACTCTTCTGTTTAGGGCTTTTGGAAACACTGCTCTTTGTGGATATAAATTTAGGATAGCCCAAGCGTCTATTCCCCATAAACTAGTCAATTTGTGACAACTTCGAGATGTAGGATCAAACGAATTCGAATCTGCTGTACTCGGGTTCAAACCTATAAAGTAAATAACTTCTTCAGCCCCTATATCATTAGATAATTCGAAGCGAAATTTAGTATTAGAACTAGGATAAGCTTGAATCAAAATTGTTTTCCAATACTCAAGTGAAGTCTTGCATAGGCAGAATCTCCTGAAAGATAGCGTCCAACACCAATGCCGGTTTCAAAGGTCATATTACTCTTATTAACCCATTTCTTACCTACCATAGCTCCTAGGGCTAATCTGTTGAATTTATTGTCTTCGTAGACGGTTGGGTAGCTATAATCGTCATAGTGGTAATAATCATAAGTCTCACCCGAGACAAAAGAAGTGAAAAGCTCTAAAAATAAACTCTTCCCGTAGAGGTATTCTGTTTCTTTAAAATAAAATCGAACATATGGGGCAACTTCAAAATTCTCATCCCTTACACTATCTTCATTCAGGTTGATAAAAGTATAAACCCCGTAACTGGACTGCGAATTCCAATATTTTTCATAACTCAATCCTAAGGCTGGGCCCGAAATTAATTCAAACACATTTAACCTATACTCTTTATCTATGAGCTCTTGTGCATTTGAGGTCATTAGGCCACAAATAAGCAGCAGTAAGATTAAATAATTCTTCATACTCATTGTTTTGACGGCAAGATAATCAAAAGTTTATTCGACTAACGGCAGCTTTAAGTTTTTGTAAATTGCGTAATATTACAAACCGACTAATACCTAAACAAGTACTTTATCTCTTTTTACGATTCATTTACTTGTCTGCCGAACTCCAACTTTGATGAGTGAAACGCCTTCTATTGTTACCCTTCAAGAGGAATTAAACAACGAAATCCTCAAGAGAAAGCGAATTGAATTCGAGCTATCTGTACTGAAAAAAAATGCAGGTAATCAGAGTGGTCACAATATTTACAATGATATTGCGAGTAAAATTCTAGGAGTAACCAAATACGAAGAAATTGCTTGGAATGTTCTCAATAGCATTGCCAATTATTTAAAATGCGATGACTGTATTTTTTATTTAGTCGATACCGAACAAGGGGTGCTTACTCAAATTGCCGCTTTTGGAGAGAAGATGTACGATGGAGAGATTGTGAACCTATTGACCATTCCCATAGGAGACGGTATTGTAGGTACTGTGGCTAAAACAGGTAAACCTGAACTCATTCACGACACTTCTCAAGATGAGCGATATATATTAGATATTAATCGCAATAATTCAGAAATAACTGTGCCTGTAATTGTAGAGGGCAGAATTATTGGAATAATTGATTCAGAAGCTCCTCCAAAAAGTTATTTTAATCTTGAACAGCTTGAAACACTAAACAATATCGCGCAACTTATAGCCGCGCAACTTGACAACGCTATTTATTTGAGAAAATTGACCTCAGCAGAGCAACAAATGCATGAACTTTATGAAAAATTGGTGCAGCGAAACAAAGAACTTGAACAATATGCTCATGTGGTCTCACACGATTTAAAATCTCCTCTGCGTTCTATGTCAGCTTTGTTTCATTGGATAAAAGAAGACACCAAAGGTTTTGTTAATGAAGAGACAGCCAATCACATTGCACTTATTGAGAACAGCATTGAGTATATGGAAAATATGATTTCTAATATTTTAAGTTACTCTAGTATTGATATCAATTTTGTTTCCTTCGATAAATTTACTCTTCAATCAACCATAGACAAGGTGGTTTTAAGCAACAGAACACCTGAACATATAACATTAGAATTGGCCATAGAATCTGATTTGGAGTTGGTTGGAAACAGGACACATTTTGAGCAATTAATTCAAAACTTATTGTCAAACGCCTTTAAATACGCAGATCCCAAAAAAGGAATAGTGAAAATAAAAGGGGTTGCCAAAGGGAATAAGGTACTGATTAGTATAGAAGACAATGGCGATGGAATAAATGAGAAATATCAAAAAAAGATTTTTGAAATATTTCAAACCCTAAGACAAGAACATGACTCAACTGGAGTAGGCTTAGCAATTTGTAAAAAAATAGTTGACTTATATCAAGGAAAAATTTGGATCGACAATAAGTATCAAGAAGGGGCAAGATTCGTTGTTGAACTCCCAAAACCTTAAAATCAATCACTTGCAAGAGGTCAAACACAACAATAACAAGAGGCTTTTGATGGGGATTTATTATCTTCAAGTGTTTAATAGAAAACGAGCCGTCTGTACCCCATGCAGTTTATAAGTCGTCAGAATAAAATGAAAACTCCATTTAGATCAAAAGGTTATACAGAAGAGATTCTCGATGTTGAAAAGGCATACGCAGAGGACCAAAAGAAGCTTCCACTTGATGCTACAAGAATAGGAAGAGACCGAATCAACGATCTTCAAAATTTTAGTTTAGCGCCTTTTACAGGAGAGTTTGATGACGCGGCTAAAAATCATTTGCTCAATAGAATACTTGTAGGAATTTCGCATCAACACATCGATGAGGTAAAAAATAAAAGTCTCTCTGAGATAATTGACCTATTGTTTTCTCCTGAATCTTGGTCGCAGCCGGTCAACAACTATTTTCACGAAATAAGTCAGTCCGATTACAACAATTACTTTGAAAGTGAAGACGTGGCTCCAGGCGAACCTTTTATCGAAAGAGCCTATAGTCCTTCAAATGGAGAACAATTTGGAGGTGAACGCAACAATGCGATCGAATCTTGGTTTTACGGCCATCTTTATTCGCAAAATACAAGCATACATTGGAAGCTTTGGTTCTTTCTTCATCAACTCGTTCCAACATTACCCGGAGATCCCTTAGGTCATAAAGGAACCTATTCGTATACCAAGCTCATTTTTGAATCCTGTTTTGGCAGCTACAAACAGTTCATCTACGACATGACACTCGAACCTGCCATGCTGTTCTACTTGAATTTACAGTACAGCGATAAATACACCCCCGATGAAAATTATGCAAGGGAGGTTCAAGAACTTTTTACAGTTGGAAAAAGACCTTTTGCACAATATACCGAAGAAGATGTGAGGTCTATGGCGCGACTGTTAGTGGGCTGGTATTGTGATTACAATGCGATGGTGTTTGAACCAGGTGCAGACCCTGTGGTTTATTTTAACGCTGGAAATCACGATTTAGGCGATAAACAGTTTTCTGAGTTTTACAACAATACGCTCATTCAGGGTAGAAATGGGCAGTTTGGAAAAGAAGAATTAAGCGAGGCTATTGATATGCTTTTTAATACAGAGGAAGCGGCGATATATCTCTGTCGCCGGCTGTATCAATATTTTGTGTACCCTCAAACTACCGAGGCCATTGAAGAACAAATTATTAGACCATTGGCTCAAATCATGAGGGATAATAATTATTCCATTGTAGAGCCACTTAAGGTACTGCTGAGGAGTGAACACTTTTTTGATGAGGTATTTAGGGCTTCTATGATTAAGCCTCCTTTAGATTATGTGATGGGAATGCAAAAAGAACTCAACCTTTTCTATGGAGATATGGTGTATTGGGACGGTTCTACAGAAACTCATTTCTCTGAAAACCCCTCCCACCCTTCATTTGCAAAATTGCAAACACAACTTTCTCGGTCTTACTATCACTTTCAATATCTAGGTTGGGTTACTGGTAACCAAGGGATGCGAATTAATGATCCACCTAGTGTTTCAGGTTGGCCTGCGTTTTATCAAACTCCAGTCTATGACCGATTTTGGATCAATACCTCGTCAGTCATCAGTCGAAAACAATACACTGAAGGTAGTTCGCAATGGGGGCACTATTTGACTGATGGTGTAAATATCAGAACTAATTTAAATTACTATCTAAATACCTTTGAAAACCCAACGGATATCAATGCTTTAGTTGATGAATTTCTGGGGCGGAACTTCACTACAGGTATTGAAATGAGTACAAGGCAGCGCATCATCGATTACACTTTGGAAGGTGCAAGTCCTGAACACTGGCAAGAATACATCGAAGCTTTTTTACAAGACCCAAGCATTTCAAATGAAAATGCCATTAGACAACCGATTAACCGATTGTTGTCTCAACTGTTCGAACTCTCTGAATATCAACTCTATTAGGTCAACTATGGATAGAAGGAACTTTTTACATCAGTTAAGTCATGCTATGGCAATGCCGGCCTTTCTGCCTTCTTTTTTGAGAGACTCTCAACCTTTTGGGGCTCTTGACAGTTGGCTGTCAGACACCTCAAATGAGGGTCGAATTTTAATATTGTTGAAAATGAATGGAGGAAACGACGGTCTAAATACTGTTATTCCACTGGACCAAATGGATGGAATTACTTCGGTTCGTTCTAATATTTATTTACCTGAAAGCAAGGTGATCGATTTGCAGAATCACGATTTAGGTCTGCACACTGCAATGACAGGGTTTAAAGATCTCTTTGATGAGCGCAGATTGAAGATCGTTCAAAATGTTGGTTATCCTAGCCCTGACTTTTCTCATTTTAGATCAATGGATATTTGGGAATCTGCATCAAATTCTGACGAATACTTTACCTCGGGTTGGATGGCAAGGTTTTTGGAGGAACGCTACCCTCAATATCCTGAACAGTACCCCAACGATCAATATCCACACCCACTCTCAATAGAGCTCAGCGGAAGTAACTCTTTATTATTTACAGGAGACAACTCTTTTACGAGTTATATTAGCCAAAATCCCGACGATTTTCAACGACTTTTAGAAGATTTTCAAGACAACTATCCCGAGACCCATACAGGTGATAAATTGAACTATATCGATTTAATCACTCGACAAACCAATGATTATGGTGATGTCGTCAAGAATGCGCATCGAGGAGGATATACTAAATATCCTTACAATAATAATTACTTGGGAAGGCAATTTGACATTATCACAAAGCTGATTGACGGCGGACTCAATACCCGAGTATATTTGGTAAGCTTTGGTGGCTTCGACACTCATGACAATCAGGTTGATGTCAATGACACTACCCAAGGACAGCACTCTTATTTGCTCGGTGAAATTGACAAGGCGGTTCACACATTCATGCGTAATATGGACTACAGCAACCGTAGCGATGATGTGCTTTTAATGACCTATTCTGAATTTGGAAGAACCATTATTGCCAATGGTGCCAATGGAACCGACCATGGAACTGCCGCCCCACTCTTTGTTGTCGGTAATAAGGTAAATTCAAATATTTTGGGTAGTAACCCACAAATCGATCCAAATTTCACCTATCAAGATAACCTCCCTGCAGAATTTGATTTTAGGCAAATCTATAAATCGGTCATAAATCAATGGCTTCACGAAGACGATGGCACTGAACAATCCGTTTTAAAAAGAGATTTTGATGAGGTGCCTATCATCAAAACTGAACT
This sequence comes from Flavobacteriaceae bacterium, assembly GCA_002691645.1. Classification (GTDB taxonomy): domain Bacteria; phylum Bacteroidota; class Bacteroidia; order Flavobacteriales; family Flavobacteriaceae; genus UBA3478. Next base: position 5,745 of record NZIP01000035.1, on the reverse strand, counting down.
TCCTGACAGCGATCAAGACGGGGTTCCAGATGAATTTGATCTTTGCCCAGATACGCCAATCGGAGCAGTCGTAAATATCGATGGCTGTGAAATATTTGGCCTCGCCGTTGACAATTATATCATTGAAACGGTGAGTAATAGTTGTACTGGAAAACAAAATGGTCAAATCAATATCGCTGTGATTCGAAAAGATCTTAATTACAATCTAAGCATTGCAGAAACAGCACAGAAGTATAGCTTAAATGCGGATAATGATCATCAACTCGCCATTAGTCAACTAGGTGTTGGAACTTACACGCTATCCTTCACGGTAGAAGGAGAAGACGACTACAGTCAAAAGTTTGAGTTGAATATTGATGAACCCCCGGTATTTACAACCCGTTCTTCGGTTTCAATGAGCGATCGATTATTCACTGCTAACCTCTCAGGGGCAAGCCTCTATTATGTAGAAGTCAACGGAAATCAGTTTACGACGAAGGAACAAAAAATAGAACTTCCTCTAGAAACAGGAATGAATAACATCCGTATATACACTCCACAAGATTGTCAAGGCATCTATGAAGAAAGCGTATTTGTCTCTGCAGAAGTTCGATACTATCCAAACCCTGTAGGTCAAGAACTTTTTCTTTACATTCCAGGAGAAGACAGTCAGCTATCCTATAAAATTATCAACTCTACAGGAATAGGTTTTGTGGAAGAAGGATTTTTAGAAATCCCTTACAATAGAACCTGTAAACTTTTAATGTCTAATCAAAGTCGTGGTTTGTATTACATACAACTCAAAAGCCAAGAGGTCAATAAAACAATTAAAGTTGTGAAGTCATGAAAACATCATTAAGATTATTTACTGTTTTGTTTTTCTTTGGCCTAATTCTAAGCTGCAGCTCTGAAGGTGGTGGAGGTTCTTCTGATACAGAGACATTCAAACTGGTCGTTAATGCTTCGACTGGAGGGACTGTTTCGACNTCTGGAGGAACNTANGAAAAAGGAACCCAGGTTGAAGTGACTGCTACTCCAAATTCTAACTATGGATTTGTGAGTTGGGATGGATTCTCCTCTCAAAGCGAAACGATTAACATTGTAATGTTTAGAGACTACGAAATCACTGCAAACTTTGGAGCCTTGCCTCAAGAAGTGAGCCTTGTTTTTCCTGAAAATCAAACCTCTTGTCAAGAGGGAGAAGCCATAAATGAACTCAACAGTAGACTACGATTTGAATGGGATTCCAATGGCTCTGTGGGTATTTACAATTTAATTATTACCAATGAAGAACAGCAGGAGACTAAAAGTATATATGGAATAAATGCCACACAAACCGAGGTCGATTTAGTCCATGATATTCTTTATTCGTGGTATGTCGAAACCGTTTCTTCGGCAGATGGATTAGTAAAAGCCTCAGAGACGTTTTCTTTTTATCTGGAGGGCGATGGGCGCGAAAACCATGTTCCGTTTCCAGCGGTTGCTATTGAGCCTTTAAACGGCGCTGCAATAGACGTGATTAACGGTCAGGTTCAATTGGAATGGCAGTCCACTGACTTAGATGATGACGACTTATTGTACACCCTTTACTTTGGACCAGCCAAGGAAGATCTCAATGTAGTGAGTGGTTATGGCAGTGTGCCTGAAAATCGAGCTGGTGTTAATGTCGAACCCAATTCGATTTATTATTGGCAAGTGCGCACATTTGACGGTAACAGTTCTTCTTTTTCTCCTATTTACGGATTTCGCACCCTGAACTAAGCCTAGTCTGGACTGTATATTTTTTTTGCATTACGATAAACCTCTGCCTTATTTAAAGTCATTTTCTTGGTCTTAAAATCGCGGTACAATTCCATTTGATCGTTGTAGTGCGGAGAATTAGAATGATCGCTTGAACCATAGGAAATTACAGATTCAATTTCTACACCCTCCGAAGTAAACTTGACCAATTCTATATAGGATTCTCCACTGACAACCTTTCTACGGCCGTCTTGGAGCTTTATAGAGCCCATTGCGGTAATGACATCTGGCATACCCCATATAGGAATATCTTTTTCACCTCTAATTAAACGATGCATCTCTCCTAACTGAATGCGCTCCGCACCGAAATAAGTTTGAAGATCTTCTTTAACGTTTTTAAGTGCTGTAATAAGTTGATCTTTGGTTACTTTTTTGTCCTCTGGTAAGTTTGGATAGATTTTCTGCAATTCAAAATATAAAGAAGCAAAGGCTCCTGCTCCATAACTATCGATATCTGCCTTTCTATCCCAGTTTTGAATTTCATTGATCAGTACAGACAACTCAGGATAATTAGCTGCTGAAATGGAGTCTATTGCATTAATGTCAACATAATTAAATTGAAATGGCTTCGGAAACTGCCTGTCGTATTTTATTTTTTTAAATTCCTTATCTCCAATAGTCAAGTATCCATTGATTAACTCATATAGTCGCGTTGAGCGATTGTTGTGATAGGTTTCAAAGTTCATGTCTTTACTAAAGCTTTCGGCAGATGGATTGTCACTCTCCGATGACGCGTAAAATGGACTGTGATTTGCGTTGTATATGTATCCGCTTTTGGGTTGCAAGACCTGCGGTAATTCTTCAATATCGTAGGTCTCTGTCCAAAGGGTTTTTTTTGTATCTCCTGGAACCACTTCTTTCCAATTATAACCAGGAGCTCTCTTGGGAATGAGTCCGTTAGAAATGTAGAAAATGGTATCATTTTTATCTGCATATCCGATATTAAATCCCGGAATGGATTTCATTTTTAAAGCCTCGTAAAATTCTGTAAAATTTTGAGCTTTATTCATTTTCCACCACTGCTGAAGTGCCTGAATGTTGTACAAGGACGGAGTGCGCATCGCATAATACCCATTGTCATTCTTAAGAGTTGGACCGAACATACTCTTGTAGTACTTTCTTGAAACCTTAATAGGGATNCCTAAAATTCTTATNTACACCTTTGCTTTATGAACNTCNAGAGGGTAAGCCTTACCATCTACCCANTANGTATGCTTTTTNTTTGNATCCATTTTTAATTTGAAAACATCAAATTTATCTGGATAATTCACAGTATGAGACCAAGCCAAATGTTCATTGGCTCCAGTTAAAATATTAGGAGATCCAGCAAATAAAGCTCCNAGTATATTTGTACCCTCTTCACTTACCAAATGTGCCTCATACCAAGATGCTGGCCCATCTAATGGCTGATGCGTATTAATGGCTAAATACGTAGCCGTATCTTTAGTTTTAACACTATTAAAAGCAAATGTATTAGAGCCTCTCATTTCTTCAAGCTCCTCTGGGTCATTTAATTGATTACTCAAAATCCTTGACGCCCAATAGTCTCCTCTAGAAAAGAAGAAAAGTTGTAATTGCTGATAACGTAGCATTTTTTTTGGGGTAAGGGGAAAAAGCTTTTGGTCTATGACCTCTTTTGGGTTTTTATGAGCATACCTATTCAAGCCTTCTGCATATGCTTGAGTTAAGCTTTTGTAGGCAGGGCTTATGTCTGATTCGTATTTTTCATTTACGATTTCTTCTGAACCTATAAGTTGGGCGACATAATCAGCTACGGCCCCCTTTAAGCCTCTTTTTCGACTGAGCAAGGCGTTTCCGGCTAAGTAAGCTTCTTGTATGGTNTTAAAATCATCCTCTGCATGAGCCCANGCTAAACCATAAGCGACATCAGCATCAGTCTTTCCNAAAATATGGGGAACACCCCACTGATCACGAANAATNTCAACCTGATATTTTTTTTGNTGCGCATTGGAACTATGAGAGNGNTCCAAAGACANNGATACANNCTAGTGTAATNAACTNAATNTTCTTCATTTTCTGCANTTTTTANTAAAGTTANNACAAAGCTTATNAAATGTNGTCTATTCAAAAAAAAAAGCCTCCCGGTTGGGAGGCTTTTCACTAAGTATATTATCAATTATTTCTTAGAAATGGTATAAGAACTAACTTCTCCATCGTGTATAATTCTCACGAAGTACAAGCCTTCTTGTAATCCACCTAAGTCGATTTGATCTTTAGATTTCTTATCCATAATTAGTTGTCCACCGAAATTGAAGATTTGAACTCTTGCATCTGCTGGCAGATTACTGATATTCAATGTCTCTATAACAGGGTTAGGATATAAAATAATCTCCTCGTCTTTATCTTCGTCTTCAAATATACTTGAGAAATTAAAGTCACTACTTGAATTTTGAATTGGAGCTGCTGTAGAAGGTCCACATCCGCTGATTTCTACATCATCAATGTAAATCCAATCTGAATTTCCAGAAGCGTCACATCTGAATCTTAAGCGTGTATTGGACGTGAACGTTCCAGCGAATGAAACTTGCTCAAAATACCTTGGTCCGTTCACAAATTCGTCTCCTTGATTCCATTCTTCGACAATGCTATAACTAGTACCTCCGTCAGTTGAAATTTCTAAGAAGAAGTCCTCATTTGGATTATCCATACTTCTAGCAACATACGTAAATGAAACCTGTAATTCTTCAAATCCACTTAAATCTAAGTTATCAGTGAACATGACTGAAGTAGAGGTATTGTCTCTTAAACGCACGCTAAATACTCCTGAGTTGGCATACTGACTATCTCTGCGGCTTCTTCGTGCATCAGATCCGCCGTCATTCCAAATACCCCATCCAGATTCAAAGTCTTCTGAATCGATAAGTTGTTCTTGGCAGTTCTGAGTTTGATTAGTTGTAAAGCTCGTGGAGCCCTCAACTGATTCGTTACCAGCAGCATCTTTCGCTCTTACACCAACACTGTATGAAGTCTCTGGGCTTAGACCCGATAAACTATATGACGTGCTTGTTGTTGAGCCGTCTATTGTGCCGTCTACATAAACATCGTATCCTGTTACGCCTACGTTATCTGTAGATGCAGTCCATGTAATGTCTGCACTTGAGTCTGTAACATTTGACGCAGCTACATCTGTCGGTGCAGATGGGTCTTCTTCGTCTGGCGGAGTCGATGTCGTTACATCTATACTTGCCTGAGTAGAGGCATTTCCAGCGGCATCAGTGGCCTCAACGGCAACACTATAAGTAGTTGCTGCATCTAGACCTGTTAGACTGTATGAAGTTGACGCTGTCGTTCCATCTAATGTGCCGCCTACATAAACATTGTATCCTGTTACGCCTACATTATCCGTAGATGCAGTCCATGTAATGTCTGCACTTGTAGTAGTCTCATTACTTGAACTAAGATTTGTCGGCTGCGTTGGTGCTTCTGAATCTACAAAAGCTCCCGTTGTAAAGCTCGTGGAGCCTTCAACTGATTCATTGCCTGCTGCATCCTTAGCTCTTACAGCAACACTGTATGAAGTCTCTGGGCTTAGACCCGATAAACTATATGACGTGCTTGTTGTTGTGCCGTCTATTGTGCCGTCTACATAAACATCGTATCCTGTTACGCCTACATTATCTGTAGATGCAGTCCATGTAATGTCTGCACTTGAGTCTGTAACATTTGACGCAGATACATCTGCCGGAGCAGATGGGTCTTCTTCGTCTGGCGGTGACAATGTTGTCACATCTATACTTGCCTGGGTAGAGGTATTTTCAGCGGCATCAGTGGCCTCAACTGCAACACTATAGGTAGTCGCAGGATCAAGTCCTGTTAGACTGTATGAAGTTGCCGTAGTCGTTCCATCTAATGTACCGCCTACATAAACATTGTATCCTGTTACGCCTACATTATCCGTAGATGCAGTCCATGTAATGTCTGCACTTGTAGTAGTCTCATTACTTG